>QCFU01000026.1 GCA_003278305.1 Prochlorococcus sp. AG-363-M21 | reverse complement strand
CTTCAATAAGCAAACAAACACCTGCTCTGATAAGAACTTAACTGTCTTAGATCTTTAATGCTATAAAAACTTGTTAAGCAACATCTTTATCTATATATTTGCTTGTTGGAAATTTGATAAAAGGCAAA
Organism: Prochlorococcus sp. AG-363-M21; assembly: GCA_003278305.1. GTDB lineage: Bacteria > Cyanobacteriota > Cyanobacteriia > PCC-6307 > Cyanobiaceae > AG-363-N16. The sequence goes on along the minus strand of QCFU01000026.1, from coordinate 2,862 downwards.
ATATTATTTTGATTCGAATTAATGATTTCAAGCTCTTGAATACGTTTTTTAGAATTCTCTATTTCTAAAATATCGGCTTTTCTAAGCATTCCACTCCAACCAGCAAACAACCAAGCCCCTAAAGCACCTATACCAGCAGCTACAAGCAATAATGCTGGCAATGGAAGAGATGTAGATACTCCTGGAACAATATTCACAGTAGTAGCTGAAGTGTTCTCCAAGGTGAAGTAAACGGTCAACAAAGCAAGACCAAGCATTACTGCAAAATTAACTTGTTTCATCGTAAAAAATTATTACTCCCAAAAAATACGGAAAAGTTATATAAACGCAAGTTCAAAAAATTACTAAGTTATGAGATCTGTATTTTTCATAAGGTCATAGCTTCAAACTACATTGCTGGAGCAGAACTATTAGATAAGTAGAACTTTTTAGCCGAAGAAGAATCTTTTGTTGTCTGATTAACTATTTCTATTGCAGCCATATCACGTTGAACCAATCCATCTATTGAAGCTGTATATGTTTCAGTCATTAATCTTGGATATAAACCAATGCCAATTATTGGAACAAGAAGGCTGCTGATAACGTAAATTTCCCTAGGTTCAGCATCTACCAGTTCTCTGTTTGATAAAAATTCAACGTTTTCCTTACCAAAAAAGATTTCTCGTAGCATTGACAAAAGATAAATAGGAGTGAGTATGACTCCTATTGCTGCCAATCCTGCAATAACAATTCTAAAAGGTAGTGTATAAACTTCATCCGTTACAAATCCAGTGAATACCATTAACTCTGAAACAAAGCCACTCATACCAGGAAGCGCGAGTGATGCTAAAGAACAAACAGTCCACAATGCAAACATGATTCTCATCTTTTGTCCTACGCCCCCCATTTCATCAAGTTGCAGAGTTCGAGTTCGGTCATAGGTGGCACCTACCAAGAAAAATAAGCTAGCTCCAATTAATCCATGGCTAATCATTTGAAGCATCGCACCGCTAGTACCTAGAGAACTAAAACTTCCAATCCCAATAAGCACAAATCCCATATGACTTATAGAGCTATATGCAATTTTTCTTTTAAGATTCCTCTGAGCAAATGAAGTAAGTGCCGCATAGATAATATTTACAACTCCAAGAACTATCAATAAAGGAGCAAATTGTGCATGAGCCAAAGGGAGCAATTGAGCATTAAATCTCAAGAGTGCATACCCACCCATTTTCAACAAAATTCCAGCTAAAAGCATATGAACAGGTGCAGTAGCCTCTCCATGCGCATCTGGTAACCAAGTATGTAATGGAACAACGGGTAGCTTTACCCCAAAAGCAATTAATAATCCTGCATAACATAACAATTGAAATCCTGAACCAAAATCTTGGTTAGCAAGATGAGTAAATTCAAAATTAGGTGATCCACCTCCAAAAAAGCCCATTGCTAGAGCTGCCAAAAGAATAAATAATGAACTTCCTGCTGTATAAATAATAAATTTAGTCGCAGCATATTGTCTTTTTTTTCCACCCCAAATAGCTAATAACAAATAAACTGGCAAAAGTTCTAATTCCCATGCCAAAAAGAATAAAAGCATATCTTGAACAGCAAAGACAGCAATTTGCCCTCCATCCATTGCCAAAATCAAAAAGAAAAACAATTTCGGCTTAAAACTGACTGGCCAGGCAGCAAGAACTGCTAATGCAGTAATAAAACTTGTAAGGAGTATTAAAGGCATTGACATTCCATCAGCACCAACAGCCCAAACAAGGCCTAATCCAGGCAACCAATCAACTTTCTCCGAAAGCTGTAACCCTTGTTCAGAAGGGTCATAACCTTTTAAATATGCGCCAACAGTAATTAAAAAAGTAACTAAAGCTATACCTAATGCATACCATCTAACTTGCTTGCCCTCACCATCATCAGGGATAAATGGGACAAGAAGCGAACCTAAAATAGGAAAGAAAATCGAAAGACTTAACCAAGGAAAATCTGCACCAATAGGCTCTGGAACAAGCCCAGTTATTGTTGCCCAAACTGACACTGGCAGGTATTCAAGCACTTCGTAAGATTCAATCCACTTTTTTGAGTGTAGAAATACTTACAGTTCTCGCATCCATTCGATAGGGGATGACACACAATTCAATCTTCTTTTCTAGAATTAAGTCCCTAAAACTCCAAAGAGAGCAACTAAAGCAATTACACCACCAAAAACAATCAGAGCATAAAATTGAGCCCTACCAGTTTCAAAATATTTCAAACCTTCTCCACTGCCTAAAGTTAAAAGGCCAGTAAGGTTTACCACTCCATCAACAACTTTTGCATCTACTTCTAAAACTTCTTTAGCAAGCTTTCGGCTACCTTTAACAAATATCTTCTCATTTATATCATCTAAATACCATTTGTTTGAGAAGAAAGAGTTTACCAATGGAAATTTATCTACTACTGCTTTCTTTAAATCAATCCGTTTCAAATAATAAGCTAGAACAGCTATAGATATTCCAGAAAGAGATATTCCTACAGAAGCTATTGCTAATGGCAAAAATTCACTCCAGGCAAAATGTTGTCCGATTACTTGAGCTTCTTGAAGATCAAGTAATTTCGCAAAAGCATTATTCCAAGGCATACCTAAAAATCCTATGAGCACTGAAGGAACTGCTAAAACTATTAACGGCATTGTCATTGGCCATTTAGACTCATGGATTACACCAATTGAATGTTCTTCCAATTCTTCTGGATCTTTACCAGCAGAAATCAACAATTCATTCTGAAGATCTTTATTATTTCCCCGGAAACTACCCTCAAAAGTTAAAAAATACAGCCTGAACATATAAAAAGCTGTCATTCCTGCAGTCAAGAAGCCTATTCCCCAAAGCAGTGGAA
>QCFU01000025.1 GCA_003278305.1 Prochlorococcus sp. AG-363-M21 | reverse complement strand
CTGCATCTGCGCTGGAGCGATCGGTGCTAAGAACAGTATGTAAGTCATCTATAAAAAGTATTACTCCCGCCTCTGGATCACTAGCCTCCTTTAAAACTGCTCTAAGGCGCTCTTCAAATTGCCCTCGAAATTTTGTTCCGGCAATTAATGCTCCTGTATCAAGAGAAATAAGCCTAAGACCTTGTAATGATTCTGGTACTTTATTGGCTATAATATTTTGCGCTAATAATTCTGCGATAGCTGTTTTCCCTACGCCTGGAGCACCAATTAAAACAGGATTATTTTTACTTCTTCTTGATAGTACTTTGATTGCGGATTTAATTTCTTGATCTCTTCCTATTACTGGGTCAAGCTGATCATTTTTTGCAGCCAAAGTTAAATCTTTTCCATATAGTTCTAATGGATTAATTTCTTCTTCTAATGTAATTCCAGTTTCTTTTTTTCTATTTACATTTTCATTTAAAATTATACTTTTTGATTTATCAAAAGGTTTTTCATAACTATTAGGTTGCTTAGGTTCAGACTTCAGCTTATTAGGAGAATTGCCTTTTTTGACTGTATTTTTATTGATTGACTTAGGCAATTTCTGCAATTCACTTTCTAGTAATTCACTTGGAAGACCTAGATCTTTAAAAAGTTGACTGCCAATACGCTCATCTCTTCCTATGGCAATAAGAATATGAGAAATCTCTATTAATCTAGAACCCCATCTCTTCTTAAAGTTATCAGCACAATCTAATAATTTCTCTAGATCTTCTCCTATAAATAATTGCTTATTATTGCTGATTGGAATGCTTGAAAGAAAATTCTCCAATTCATCAAGAACATCGTCATTATTTATAGGTAATTGGTCAACTATTTTTTTATATAAATAATCAGTGAAAAGAATTTGAATAAGGTGTTCTACATCAAGATATTCATGCTTCCACCTACGCGCCTCATTTTCTCCTTCTAATAACAAGTTCCAAGCTTCATCGCTAAATGACTCAGGGTTACTGGTTAAAGTTCTTTTCATAGCTTCTTTTTGACTTGTCAGAGAAGACATAAAGATTTTTAGTGGAGGTTTTGGAATGAATCTTTTTGAATTAATTCAATTTGGTATCCATCTGGGTCTTTAATAAATGCGATTAACGTTTGGCCATGCTTCATGGGACCAGGTTCTCTAATAATATTCCCTCCATTATTTTTTATTAATTTACAAGTGTCATATATATTTTGCACTCCAATAGCAATATGCCCATACCCATTGCCTATTTGGTATTTAGATTTATCCCAGTTGTAAGTTAGCTCCAATACTGAGTTGCTCTCTTCTGGTCCATAACCAACAAACGCAAGAGTAAATCTTCCAGTGGGATATTCTTTTTTCCGAAGTAGTTTCATGCCAAGGATTTTTGTATAAAAGGCCAGAGATTCTTCAAGATTTCCTACTCGAAGCATCGTATGAAGCATTCTCATTTTCTAAAGATTTTTGGAGGAACCCTTTATTTTTAATGGTAATTGAGCAATTAAACTTTAGTTAAGTGCAGAAGTGCTAAAAAACTCGGCACAAATGTCACCAGAAACCCATAGGATCAAGAAAAGCCTTTTGTAAAAGTGATTGATTCTCTAGATCTAGTAATTGATACTGTCATGGCCAGAGAAGTGCTTGATTCCAGAGGTAATCCCACAGTAGAAGCAGAAGTTCTTCTGGAAGGAGGTGCAGTTGGAAGGGCAATAGTTCCAAGTGGGGCCAGTACTGGTGCTTATGAGGCTCATGAGTTAAGAGATGGAGGTAAGAGATATATGGGTAAAGGTGTAAAAAAGGTTGTTGAAAATATAGAAGAACGAATTGCTCCTTCATTATGTGGTTGTTCTGCTGCTGAGCAGGCGGCTGTAGATGCCTTAATGATTGACTTAGACGGAAGCGAAAACAAGTCAAACTTAGGAGCTAATGCAATTTTGGCAGTGAGTATTGCGACTGCGAGATCTGCTGCAAATGCTTTAGGAATTCCACTTTACAAATATTTGGGCGGCCCTATGGCATCTCTATTACCAGTGCCATTAATGAATGTTATTAATGGTGGTGCACATGCTGCAAATAATCTTGATTTTCAAGAATTTATGCTTGTTCCTCATGGAGCAAAGAGTTTCAGTGAAGCACTTAGAATGGGTGCAGAAGTTTTTCATACCCTTAAGGATCTTTTATCCAGGCAAGGTTTGTCTACTGCTGTAGGAGATGAGGGAGGATTTGCTCCAAATCTTGAAAATAATCAATTGGCAGGTGATTTATTAGTCAAAGCGATTGAAAAAGCAGGCTTTAGCCCTGGTAATGAAGTTGCTTTGGCTTTAGATGTGGCTAGTACAGAGTTTTATAAAAATGGTATTTATTCATATGGTGGAAAGGAGCTTTCCAATACAGACCTTATAGAGGATTTGAAAAACTTAGTTAATAATTATCCAATTATTTCTATTGAAGATGGACTTGCTGAAGATGATTGGGAGGGATGGGCTTTATTAACTAAAGAACTAGGAGAAAAAGTTCAACTTGTTGGAGATGATTTATTTGTCACTAATACATCTAGATTAGAGCGTGGCATTCAACAAAACATAGCAAATTCTATTTTGATCAAAGTTAATCAGATTGGCTCCCTAACTGAAACTCTTCAAGCTATAGATCTTGCAACAAGATCAGGTTATACAAGTGTTATTAGTCATAGGAGTGGCGAAACTGAAGATACAACTATTGCAGATCTCGCAGTCGCAACTAGAGCTGGTCAAATTAAAACTGGCTCTTTAAGTAGGAGTGAAAGAGTCGCTAAATATAATCAATTACTTCGGATAGAAGATCAATTAGGGTCACAGGCTATTTATGCTGGTTCTATAGGGCTAGGTCCTCGAGGTAATGCTTTAAATTAATCTAAACTTAGAAATCACCTTTCTTTTTTTGAATTCTTTCAAGTCTTTCCTCGCTTCTCATTTTTAATTGCAATTTAATCCAACCCATTGATACTGGTAAAGCAAATACGATAGGCACAATTGATAAGAATGGCTTGTTTGTTGAACCTAGGAGAGCTGCTGCTATTCCCAGACAACCAATCAATATTGATTGACTCATAGATTGTTGAGCATTAATCATTCTTCTGAGTTGTCTATCTGATTCGCCTATCCTTATCTGTAGCTGTAAGTCTCCCTGTTCTAGCTTTTCTAAACTTTCATCTAAGCGTTTTGGAAAGGTAACTGCTCTGCTCCCCAACTCTCCTACTTGACGACCAATTTCATTGATTAAATCGTTTGGGTTTGAATTTCCTGAAGTCATTAGTGGAATAAGGT
>QCFU01000024.1 GCA_003278305.1 Prochlorococcus sp. AG-363-M21 | reverse complement strand
GCAATTTCCTCCAGCCATCAGCTTTATCTAAAGCATAAAGAGATTTTTTTACTCCCAACTTTAAATCTTTTTCAATACCAAATGCCCATAAGACTAAAGCTGTATTAAGTGCAACTACTTCTCTTTGAGCTTTTGTTCCATCCCCTTTTAGAACTGACATCAGAATATTTTTATTTATTTCAAGATCACCTCCTTTAAGTTCATTGTTAGAAGTAGTTGATAATCCCAGTTCAGTTATATCAATTTCTGAAGAAACAATTTGATTATTCTCAAGTAGACGAACCTGATTAATACCTTCCAATGATGCTTCATCAAGCCCACCAGCGCCATAAACAACCACTGCTCTTTCTAAACCAATCTTATGAAGAGCTTCTGCCATAGGATCTAACAAATTTGATTTTGCAACTCCTAAAACCTGAGAGCTTGGCCGAAATGGATTTACAAGTGGTCCAAGCAAATTAAAAACAGTCCTAATTCCCAAACTTTTTCGTAATGGAGCCAAATTAACTAATGAAGAATGCCATACAGGGGCAAATAAAAATGTGATATTAGTTTCATGTAAAGCTTGAAAAACCAAATCTAATGATGCTTTTAGATTAATGCCCAAACCCTCAAGGACATCTGCCGAACCAACTTTTCCACTTGCACTTCGATTGCCATGCTTTGCAACTGTAGCTCCCATAGAAGCAGATAAAAAAGCTACAGCAGTTGAAATATTAAAAGTATCTGCACCATCTCCTCCCGTGCCACAAGTGTCAACCGCCTTAATTTCAGGAGAAGGGGAAGTGCAAGCATCTCTTAGAACATTGGCCATTGCGGAAAGTTCTAAGCCTGTTACCCCCTTTGCTCTTAGACCAGCCAAATATGCCCCTGTCTGAACAGCAGTGAGTTTTTCATTAAGCCATGAATCCATAAGGAAACAAGCTTCAGAAGGACTAAGTTCTTTTCCTTCTAAAAGTTTCTCAAGAATTTCAGAACAAGAAAATTGATAGTTAGACATAGCATCTGTATTAATCCAGGCTCTCTGCAAGCAAGGTCAAAAGATGAGTGCATTACCAATATGTCTTATAAAGTTGTTTCTGACGAGATACTCTTCATTTTCTTTTTTTAATTGTTATCGCTTTCAGTGGTATCAAAGCCTGATCCAACAGCTTCATCTACATTATTGCCAGGTCTAAAACCATTACCCCATATAGAAATAGTTTTAGAATTGAGTTCTTCTCTAGTAATTTCCCAAAGACGCAAAACCTTCTTCATATCAGCCTTAAGATCATTTGCACCAGGGAAACCCTCATATCGAATAAACAAACGAGCTAAATCAATATAATCTGAGTCAGTAGGAGTATCTCTTGCTAATAAGCGGTTGACTATCTCACGATCAATTGAATAAAGAGGATGATTTTGTTCATGCATAAACTTTAATTAAGCATCAAATCGCTCAAAATAATCACAACTGCAAACTTCAGCTACTAAGTTCTAATAGATAGTAAGCAAGGCATGGCTGCTCTTCAAGTTGATCTAATCAAAAAGTATCTAAAGCCTCATTACAAGGCTTTGATTCTAGGTGGAATCTGCTTAGTAATTGTAAATTTACTGAGTGTAACCATACCAATGGAAGTCAGCCGCATAGTTGACTCACTACAAGAAGGTTTCACCTTAAATGACGTTCTCAATCAATCTCTGTGGATTATTATCCTTGCATCACTGATGGCCTGCGTTCGATTAATTTCGAGGCAATTAGTATTTGGAGTAGGCCGTCAAGTAGAAGTTGATTTAAGGCAAAAATTATTTGATCATATGCTTATTCAAGATCCTGGATGGGTCCAAGAGATTGGCAGTGGAGAAGTTATCAGCAGAGCTACTAGTGACGTTGAAAACATAAGAAGGCTTCTAGGCTTTGCGATACTAAGTCTTACAAATACATTGCTGGCATACTCATTAACCATCCCAGCAATGATTGCTATTGACCCTTGGTTGACACTTGTATCGATTTCCCTTTATCCAATCATGCTTGGAACAGTAGGATTGTTTGGAGGAAGGATGGTTCGCCAAAGAAAAAGACAACAAGAAGCCTTATCACGTCTGAGTGAACTTATACAAGAAGATCTTTCAGGTATTAGTGCAATCAAAATCTATGGCCAAGAAAATAAAGAGCAAAAAGCTTTTTCCGAATTAAATAATCAATACAAACAATCTGCAATTAATCTTGCAAGAACAGCAAGTACTTTATTCCCTCTTTTACAAGGAATTTCATCTATATCATTGCTTTTACTAATTGCTCTTGGCAGTGGTCTTTTAAAAAGCAATTCTATAACCATAGGGGGGTTAATTGCTCTAATATTATATGTAGAAAGATTAGTATTCCCAACAGCTCTTTTAGGTTTTACATTAAATACTTTTCAAATTGGTCAGGTCAGCCTTGAAAGAGTAGAGCAATTACTAAGTAACAAACCCAATGTAATCAATCAACCCAATAGTAAGAAAATAACTGAGTCAATTCTTGGACGACTTGAAGCTAAAAATCTCACAGTCAGGTATGACAATAGCTCAAGAGAAGTTCTTAAAAAAATAAATTTTATAATTAAACCAGGTGAGTTGGTTGCAATAGTAGGACCAGTCGGTTGTGGAAAAACAACTTTAGCAAGAGCAATTGGGAGAATGGTTAATGTTCCCAAAAATCAACTTTTTCTAGATAAATATGACATTGTAGAACTGAATTTAGAAGACCTAAGAAAAAACATTGCATTGGTTCCCCAAGAAGGTTATCTATTTACAGCAACGCTGGCCGAAAACATCAAATATGGGGACCCAATGGCTTCTAATCAGGAAATTGAAAATTCTGCAACTCAAGCACGTTTAATAGATGATATCAAAGGTTTCCCTGATGGATTTAATACATTAGTTGGGGAAAGAGGAATTACTTTAAGTGGCGGCCAACGACAAAGAACAGCTCTTGGAAGAGCTTTGCTAGTCAGTTCCAGGATTATTGTTTTAGACGATGCTTTAGCAAGCGTGGATAACAAGACAGCCGCCTCTATCTTGAACTCAATTAGAAATCAAACAAATAGAACTATTCTAATGATTAGCCATCAACTATCAGCTGCGGCTGCTTGTGACAGAATACTTGTATTAGATGATGGCAGATTAGTTCAAGAGGGAATTCATCAAGACTTAATAACGCAAGATGGTGTATATAAGAAATTATGGGAAAGGGAGAAGGCTGTAGAAACTTTGAAATAAATAATTTAAGCGATATCTTGACTATAGTTTGAGGACCCAAAGGTCTTGCATAAGCTATAGAAATGAATTTGGTAATTTTCTAAAAATAAGATCGATTAAATTGCCAAATAAAAGGGTAAAGCTTGATTACAAAAAAAGACTAAAGCCTTTTAATTTAATGATAGTAATGAAAAAGCCTTTAGATGAGCAGCTCTACAAAATACATTCTCAAATGCAATCTAACTTTTGGGGATATTTATGTTCAAATACTTGCTTGGATGGCTGTGATCTTCATAAGCCTGGCAGGTGGCCTTGGGCTAATGGGATCATCTAAGCCTATCTTTGCATTAATAGGTGTTGGTTTAATTCTCGTATTAAGCCTTCCATTTCTATTATTTGCATTTGTAACTACTTTGCTAAACAATATTGAAATCGACCCACAAAACACTTAATCAAAAACTTATATTAAAACTTTATGTTAGAAAATTTACTTAACAAGGTGATTGGCAAAAACAAAGTTTCTTCTTCCAATCAAGTTTTAAAGCATTTTATACTTGACACTCAATTAAATGAGCCATTAGAAAACAATGAAGAGGAAATCTTCTTTGGATGTGGTTGCTTCTGGGGAGCAGAAAAATGTTTCTGGAAACTCCCAGGAGTCAAAACAACAGCAGTAGGATATGCAGGAGGCTCTATAGTTAATCCTACTTATCAACAAGTATGTAGTGGAAG
>QCFU01000023.1 GCA_003278305.1 Prochlorococcus sp. AG-363-M21 | reverse complement strand
TTGATTCTTGTTTAAGTATTGAAATACTGCAAAATAATTATTCTTTTAATTTAAATGTTAAAAACCTTTAGCTTCTAATTCTTCATTATGCTTTTTCTGCATTTTAACCATTTCAGCGCATGTCATAGCGGGTCTGTAAAGGAATTCACAACCAAAAGCTGAACGCCAAAACATAAAGTGCTTGAACAGGGCCTCTGTGCCAGAAGCTTTGCAAATTATGCAAAGCTCACCTGATTCAGGCATATGAAGCCTGGCAACTAATTCAAAACCTTCAAATTTATCCATCTCCGCCCCATCTTCCATATATTTTATGAATGCCGTATAACCTTCGTCTTGTGTTTCAGAAGGAACTACACATGTCACTACATAGAATTGCATAACGAACTAAAAATAATAGGTTTATATACTAATTATGTTAGTTGATATTAATTAGTTTTCATGGTTTACGAGTAGATATTAATAAAAAAAGTAGGCCCTTAATGGTTCGAATAACCAACTCTTTTATGCTTTGAAAACACCTGCTTAAAAAAGAGTTTCATTCGCAAACCTTTTTTCTTGGTACTTTATATTTAGCCTTTAAAAGGCTTGACATTGTCTTGGTTCGCTGATTAGGTTGATTGTCTTGATATGAACCAATTGCATGCAAGGGGTGTTGCGAACCGAACTTGAAAACTAGAATTTCTCTCTTTATATAATTTCTATGTTCTTGTTAAAAATTTAATCATTGCATTTTATGGATAAAGAAGAAATGGCATCGATTAAAAAAGCATTGGAAATTTCTAAGTCTAAAGGTAATGATCGGCTTTCAAGAGCATTTCTTCAGGCTTTAGAGGATCAGCAACGAGAACTAAAAAAGCGGAAAGCTGCCTAGGGATTTAAGGATATATTTGTTGTAAGTGCTTAATCTTACTAACTTTAATTTGTAGAGCAATGAATTGAAGTGACAAAAAAAGCAAGGCTTTTAAGCCTTGCTTTTTTTTTAATGCAAAGGATTTTAATTAGTCCTTTTTGGCTGGAAAATTTTGTTGATCATAGTCTGGGCCAACTAAAACACCCATTATTGCGAAAAGGGCGATTGCTGCTATTCCAATGTAAGCCGCAGAAGGAGCTGGTGTGCCTAGCAAAGAAGCAAATGTAAGAGGAAACATGGTTATTAGTAAACAGTGCTATTAATACATCAAAAACATCTGTTTTAGGGTCCTTTTATTTACATTTGGTTAGATCAGTAATTTTAGAATCTTCAAAAACAGGCTGCTAGATTGACTTGTGACTGAAAATTAATTATTGGCGAACGTTGCAATGCGTAATAACGGTTAAGGTTTCTTCAACATTAAATCCCTTCAGTTCCTGCCTTACTTAAATTATCTTGAAGGCTTTCTTCGCATGTAAGTACTCTTGACCAACAAGGTAATTGAAGTGATACAGGTGAGGCAATGAAATTCATTGCAGCTGGTTTTAGAATTGAGGTGAACTTTTGAACGGAAAGTTCTTCTTGATGTCTGTCATAAGGCATCTGGTTGACTTCTGAGTCTAATGCAAATTGTTTAACTCTGTCTTGACCAACTCTTCGGAAGAGGACTTCTAGATTGGAAAGTTGTGTATCAGTAAGAGCTTGAGCTTGATTCTCCATTAAACCTCTTAAAACACTAGTAAGAATTTCTGAGCACATCTTTTGCAGTCCTTCATTTTGACTTTGGCCTATGTCTTTATGCTTGTGATCAAAAATGCCTAAATCAACTTGAGCAATCCTAGAGATTCTTACGTTTCTATATACTTCAGAAAGTAATCCTATTTCTAATCCCCAATCACAAGGAATCCTGAGATTCATTCCAAGATCTCTAGTGAATGCAAATTCGCCCGCAAGAGGGTATCTAAAACCTTGTAAATATTCTAGGAATGGACCTGTCCCCACGAGTTGTTCAAGGGACGCTAGTAGTGGACCTACAAACAGTCTTGTGGCTCGACCTTGAAGTGCATTTGTTTCTAGTGAAAGACGACTATAAAAAGCTTTGACATAAGAAATTCCATGCGAAGGGTCTAGCAAAGGCGTTAGCATTCTGTATGGATATGAATAACTAAAAGTTTTTATATCAGCATCAAAAAGAGCTACTACTTCAGAGTTCCTCATAGCAACGCCAATACCTTGCCAAACAGCCCAACCTTTCCCAGGACTACCTACTAGATTTAACCCATTTTTTTCTTGTTGCTTAAGAAGATCTATTACTGAAGGACTATTGGTCCATTGCACATGAACAGGGAAAGGCATTGATGCAAAAAAGTCTTTTGCTTCAATCACTTCGCTTAATGACTTTGCTGCAAGTGCTATTACAAGTTGATTTAGACCAGTGATATCTTTCAGGACATTTCTAATTAGTTTTAGCGCAGGCCTTTTGAATTCTTCAAAAAGGCATGGTATCAATATAGAAGTCGGCCTCCTTTTTAATCCTTTTTTAAATTCACTTAGAGCGTCCCCTCTAAACCCGTATTCATGAATTGTTGTGATCAGCCCTTGTTGAAAGTCCATTCGGTCATTAAGGCAGCAAAATTAGTAAGTCTTGGAAAGATACTCCTGAAAACAACATGTTAGGAACGAGATTGCCAGGAGAGGATTCGGAATTAATGAAGTTAAAAGAACTTCTTATAGAAATCTACAATGATAAGTCTGCAGAAGAAATAAATCATCTGTGGTTACAACTGATGCAAATTTTGGATAAAAATATTCAAAAACGTCAATATGAAAGTAAAACTTATCAAGAATCGTGGGATTCATCTAGTGCAATATTAATAACTTATGCAGATGTAGTCAAAAAGAAGGGAGAACCTACTTTGACTACTCTTAAAAATTTAATTGACGATTATATTGGTGATTTTGTCCCAATTATTCATATCTTACCATTTTTATCATCAACAAGTGACGGTGGATTTGCCGTTTCAAGTTATGAGTGCTTAGAACCTGGGTTTGGAACATGGGACAACCTCAATGATATTTCTAAGAAATATATTTTGATGGCTGATTTGGTTCTAAACCATGTTTCTTCATCACACCCTTGGGTTCAAGGATTTATTAGATCAATAAAGCCTGAGAGTAATTATATTTTTGTACCAGAAGTAAAAGGGGAATGGGAAAATGTCACTAGACCTCGAAATACATCTCTTTTTACTCAGATTAAAACTGTTGATGGCCCTAGAGATGTTTGGACTACTTTTGGACCAGATCAAATAGATATTAATTGGAAAGAACCTAATGTAATCATTGAATTTTTTAAACTATTGATCAGGTATGTAAATTCTGGCATAGCTTGGATCAGGTTAGATGCTGTTGGTTTTATTTGGAAAGAGAGTAAGACTACTTGTTTGCATTTAGAGGAGGTTCATAACTTAGTAAAAGTATTTCGAATTCTTTTTTACAAGTTAAATAAATCAGGAGTCTTAATAACAGAGACGAATGTACCTGAAAAAGAAAATATTTCATATCTAAAAGATGGAGATGAGGCTCACCTTGCATATAACTTTGCTTTGCCACCTCTTTTACTTGAGGCAATTATTTCTAATAATGCAGATTTACTAAATCGATGGTTATGTAACTGGCCAAACTTGCCTTTTAGAACAGGATTTTTAAACTTTACTTCTTCTCATGATGGAGTAGGTTTGAGAGCATTGGAAGGGTTGATGAGCTATGAAAGAATTTTAGGATTATTGGTATCTTGCGAAAAGAGAGGAGGATTAGTAAGTCATAGGCGAATGCCAGATGGCAGTGAAAAACCATATGAGTTGAATATCAGTTGGTGGAGTGCAATGTCTGGAGAAGGAAGAAACTCGTCCCAATATCAGCTAGAACGTTTTTTATTAAGCCAACTTCTTGTAATGTCGTTAAAAGGTATTCCAGCCTTCTACTTACAGTCACTTTTAGCGTCAGAGAATGATCATAGGACTTTTGCTAAATCTGGCCAAAGGAGAGATATTAACAGAGAAAAATTTGATGCAAATACATTAAACCTTCGGTTACAAGATGAAAAATCTGATGCAAGTAGAATCTTGAAAGTACTTAAGAAGGCAATGCTAATACGAAGAAAATTAAAAGCTTTCCATCCTGATCAATTAATGGATTGTTTGAGCAATGGTAGAAGTGATATTGTTATTATTCATCGTGGAAAAGGTGATGACAGTTTATGGGCAATTCATAATATGACGAGTTCAAAGTTGTGCTTTTCGCTGAGAGATGAATTGAATTTAAAAACCGAACAAGATTTTGTTTGGAAAGATTACCTTGAAGATAATATCTTTTCAATAAACCGTATTGAATTAGAACCTTATTCAGTTAAATGGTTAATGAAAACAACTTAAAACAATGACTAATATAAATAGCCCTATATGGATAGTTACAGATATTGATGGAACCTTGATGGATCATCATTATGATTTGTCTTTTGCTCTTGATACTTTAGAGTTATTAAAAAATAAGAAAATATCAGTTATTCCTTGTACTAGTAAGACTGCTACAGAAGTTAGAAGTTTAAGGAAAGATATTGGTTTAAAGGATCCTTTTATTGTAGAAAATGGAGGAGCTATATATGGAGATTGCAAAGAATCCTCTGAGGAATGGAAGCTTGTTTTGGGTAAGAGTTTTCAATACCTAAGGCCGAAATTAGATCTTATTGCTAAAGAAATTGGCTATCCACTTAAAGCTCTTAATGATCTCTCTAATGAACAGATAGAGCAATTAACTGGTCTTAAAAATGATGCTATTTCAAACGCAATTAAAAGGGAGTGGAGTGTTCCTTTTTTGAATCCAAAAGAGGAAGATAGAGAAAAACTTAGAGAAATTTCATTGAAACATGAGACTACAATTTATCAAGGTAATAGAATGAGTCATTTACTTGGAAAGGGAAGTCACAAAGGGAAGGCTGTTATGGAGCTTAAGAATTACTTAGGACAATCTAATGTAAAGATTATTGCTTTAGGAGATTCACAGAATGATATTCCTTTATTAAAAGTTGCTGATCGGGCAGTTGTTGTGCCTGGGCCTAACGGACCTAATCCCTGTTTTTCTAAAGGAATTAGTAATGGAGATTACTATTTAGCTCCTTACCCTCATTCCAAAGGATGGTCTTCAGCAGTAAGAGAGTTAATTAATTCATTCTAACCAAAATTATTTATGAGATCTAATAATATAAAAATCAGTACAAATGATTCATTTAGATGGCCAGACTCTATAAGTAAAGACATTGTTTTTCCTCAGAAATACTTTGAACTCCTTTTAAATAGATTAGGCTATGAATTTTTTGAATGGTTGGATTATTGGATTCAGAATAATGGAAATAATATTGCCTCATATCATTGGTCATCTAGAACAAAAAAAGATTGGATATGGGGGTTAGGCCTGCCACTCTTAACGGAAGTAAAAAGGTGCTTATCTTTAGATAAAGAATATATTTTGCTTGGTATTGCTGGTTTGCCTGGATGTGGCAAATCTACTCTTGGTAAATGGTTAGAGTCTGCATCTAATGAACTTGGGTGGCCAGTAAATGTAATTTCATTGGATGATTTTTATTTGCCTGGAGATCAGTTGGAACTTGCGATGAGAGGAAACCCTTGGAATGTTCCAAGAGCACTTCCAGGGAGTCATTCTGTAGAAATAATGGAAGATGCTCTAGGAGAATGGTTGGTTAGTGGAGTGTTGAATGCACCTAGTTTTGATAAGTCTTTAAGGAATGGGAAAGGAGATCGTTCAGGCTGGAGAATTGTGAAACCAAAAGTATTAGTAATAGAAGGTTGGTTTTTGGGATGTAAGCCTGAGAGTAAATCAAATAGTTCACATCATTCACCAGAGACAAATATCATCCCATTTTTGACTGAAAAAGAAATTTCTTATAGAAAAAAGGTACAGGATCAGTTAACTCGATATATAAAAATTTGGGATAAAATAGACCGACTTTGGCATATAAAGCCATCAGACTTTGATGCTACTTGTAAGTGGAAAATTGACCAAGAGAATGAGATGTTTAGGGAAAAAGGCAGTTCTTTAAAAGGTAAATCATTAACTTCTTTTGTTAGAATGATTCAAGCATCAATACCTCAACAATCACTTTTAAATATTGACTCAGATGTATTAATTAAAATAGATAAATCAAGAAAAATACTTTTGGCAGGTAATACAAAAGATTTAATTACTTAGAAGCCTAAAACTTTTGATCTATTTTATAGAACGCTAATTTATTAGTGAACTAAATAGTTGAGCTGATTAAGTATTTTGAAATTTCAGGGCAATTTTAAAATACTTCTAATATAATCAATTTACATTAAATATTATTTACATGAAGTCTTATATATATCTATTTATGAATCAGGATCTATTTAATATTGGAACAACAAATAATTTAGATAAAGCAAAGCAAAGCTTTTACCCTAGCGAGCTTTTGGCGCATACTCAAATTGAGGACTCTGATCAGATATGCAAGAAGTTACATAAAAGGTATTCTGAGGTTAGATTGCCGGGTTCGGATTATTTCAGGTTAAGCAAAAAACAAGTACTTGATTGCAAGTCGATTCTTAAGGATTCAGGAAGAAGTGATTACTTTGAGCCAATTTTTAAAGGACTAGTCTCTGTCTTGACATTTTTATTGTTTTGGTTTGGATTAACCTTTGCGATTGTAATTTTTGGTATTGAGCCAATCTTTAACAGATTGAGCTTATGAGATTTGCATCTATTTGCAATCTCTCTACAATTGAAAAAAGGCCGAATCTGGCCATTGATCAATCTCTTTTTATGAGTCTTTCTGATGTATTGCTTTGGGCATCTGTACCATTTGTTTTTCTAACAGCTTATTTTGGAACTAAAAATGGATATTACAATACTGAAAAATATACTGGAGATGGGTGTGCTCATGATGTTAAGCGTTAATTCCTATTGAATATATATCAGTTGCCTTATGGGTCAGTTTTTCATTCCACTGTAAATACAAGTCCATTTATTATCAAATTGCCATACGGGCTTATATATTTCTTCTGAAATCTTTGCTCCTGCATTATTGCAAAGTTCTAATGATTTCATAGGTATGGCTTGTAACGAAGGACTAGTAATGCCACTTACTTCGGGCCGAGAGCCAGGTGCCTGTCTATACGTCCCTATAACTAGCCAATAATTAGCCTTAACAGGACTCTCTATGAAAAATATTCCTGTTAAGGAAAGCCCTAGCATCATAAGAAACTTATACGTTTTGTTTTCCATGTATAAAAAACTTCCTAAAAAATGAACTAACTTTGAGGATACAGTTAAATCTGGCTTATTTACCAAGGAGCGATATTAATAAATGAGTTTTGCATTTATGAAAGGCTTTGTTTTGGCACTTGTAAATTTTGACGAATGTTGGAGACTTTTACTTTTGGGCATTATTCAGGGAATTACTGAATTTTTGCCTATTAGTAGCACGGCACATATAAAAGTGATATCTGTAATTTTAGGTTGGGGTGATCCTGGAGTGGCTGTGAGTGCTTTTATACAAATAGGGAGTGTTATTGCTGTTATTACCTACTTTTGGGGAGATTTGCTTGATGTTTTAGCTGGTATTTCAAAAATCGTTATACAAAGGAAGTTTAGGGATTCAAAGAAGCAGCTTTCAATGTCAATTGTAGTGGGAACTATGCCAATTATTTTTGTTGGAGTTTTGGTAAAACTTTTCTGGTCTGGATATGAAACTTCTCCTTTGCGATCTCTTCCCTCAATAGCATTTGTGTCAATTGTTATGGCCTTTTTCCTAGCTATTGCTGAAAAGTTTGGTTCCAGGACAAAAACAGAAGCCAATATCAAAATTTCGGATGGGTTTCAAATTGGATTGGCTCAAGCGCTAGCAATTTTCCCAGGTGTTTCGAGATCAGGGATAACAATTACTGCTGCATTACTTCAAGGCTGGGAAAGAGACTCTGCTGCAAGGTTTTGCTTTCTCCTTGGCATCCCTGCAATTACTCTTTCTGC
>QCFU01000022.1 GCA_003278305.1 Prochlorococcus sp. AG-363-M21 | reverse complement strand
TTGATCCATTTTTTTCCATAGCAAAGGATTCTCATAAGCTGCTCTACCTACCATTGCACCATTAAAAGTTTTTAGCGCTTTTAAACATTCTTCAGGTGTTTTTAAACCTCCATTTAGTTCAATTTTTATTCCAGGACGATCTTTTTTTAATTTTGCAACCTTGTCATATTCTAGTGGTGGAATGGTACGATTCTCTCTTGGGTTTAAGCCCTTAAGCCATGCTTTTCTTGCATGGATGATAAATCTTTCTGCGCCAGCTTCTGATATTTGATCAATAAAATCTATAAGAAATTGATAGCTATCAAAGTTATCAATTCCTGTTCTATGTTTTATAGTTATTGGTATTTTTGTTTTTCTTTTCATTGCTTCAATGCATTTTGCGACTTGACTAGGATTGCTCATTAGGCACGCACCAAAATTGCCTGATTGAACTCTTGCGCTTGGGCAACCAACGTTGAGATTAATTTCGTCGTATCCCCATATTTCTGCTAAAGAAGCTGCTTCTTCTAAAACTTTTGGATCATCTCCACCTACTTGTAATGCTATAGGATGCTCAATTTCATTGAAATCTAGGAGCTTTCTTCCTTGTTCATATTGTAGTGCTTTTGCTACGATCATTTCTGAATATACAAGTGATCTTCGACTAATTTGTCTAATTAAGACTCTGAAATGTCGATCTGTATAGTCAAGCATTGGTGCAATGCTAAATCTATAAGCTTCTTTGGTTTTGTAGGTAGAATCAATAACCATTTTTTCTCTATATGTAAAGGTAAGATCTTTTAATGGTCTTTATTAAACTGTTTAGATCTTATGAATAAGAAATTTTTTAACTTTTCACGGAGGTTATTTTTAATGGGAATTTTTTCAGGTTTTCTAGGGTTAACTTTATTTTCTTCTAAAAAAGTCTTTGCTGCTTCTGATGCGTCCAAGGATGATTGGAAGTTGACTAAGGAAGAATGGAGAAAAAGACTTAACCCTGCAGCTTATAAAGTCCTTCGTGAAGAAGGGACGGAAAGACCTTTCTCTAGTCTTTTGAATGATGAGAAACGACAAGGTACTTTTCATTGTGCAGGATGCGATTTGCCTTTGTTTAGTTCGACTGCCAAATTTGATAGTGGAACAGGATGGCCTAGCTTTTGGGAGCCACTACCAAATGCAATTCAAACAAAAACTGATTTTAAATTAATTGTTCCTCGTACTGAATATCATTGTCAGGGATGTGGAGGTCATCAAGGCCATGTCTTTGATGATGGGCCCAAGCCAACAGGAAAGAGATATTGCAACAATGGGGTTGCACTGACTTTTCGCGTTAATTAGGGGTTGATTGATTTTTTAGATCTTGATTTGTTGGTGCGGGCTTCCGCAGCTTGTTATATGTCCCTATTACGATCCAAGATTAGTAATAAATTTTTAATCATATGACTCAAGAAATCTCAGATCAAGACCAAAAGGATTTAAATGAGGTTTCTCAAGCTGTTGAATTAGAACAACAGAATGAGCTTGTCTCAGATTTGGGAGAAAGTGAAAATAATATTAATGCAAATGATAATTCTGTAAATAAAGAAGAAGAAGACGGCTCGTCGATTGAATCGCCTGCACCTCTTGATAATGAGGCAAGACTTCAACAATTGGAACGAGAATATGAATCCTTAAATAGTCAATATATGAGAATAGCTGCTGACTTTGATAATTTTCGAAAAAGACAAACTCGAGATCAAGATGATTTGAAGGTACAGCTACAATGCAATACTCTCAGTGAAATTTTGCCTGTAGTAGATAATTTTGAGAGAGCTAGACAACAATTAACTCCAGAAGGGGAAGAGGCTCAAGCATTGCATAGAAGTTATCAGGGGTTGTATAAACAGCTTGTTGATGTTTTAAAACAACTTGGGGTTGCCCCTATGCGAGTTGTTGGACAAACTTTCGACCCTAGCTTGCATGAAGCTGTTCTTAGAGAACCAAGTGATGAAGTTAAAGAAGATATTGTGATAGATGAATTACAACGTGGATACCATTTGAATGGCCGTGTTTTAAGACATGCTTTGGTTAAAGTTTCAATGGGACCAGGACCAAAGGACGATGACCAAAATAATATTGAAGTTGATGAAGGGGAAAGTACCCAGACTCTAGATTCTCCAGAAAATTAGTTTTTCAAAATGTTTTTGATTTCTTTAAATAAATTATTTCTTTTCTAATGGCAGATTTTTACGATTTATTGGGGGTTAGTAGGGATGCTGATTCTGATACCTTAAAAAAGGCATATCGAAGATTGGCTCGTCAATATCACCCAGATATTAATAAAGAACCTGGAGCCGAAGAACGTTTTAAGGAAATAGGTAGAGCATATGAGGTATTGGGAGACCCTCAAAAACGAGCTCAATATGATCGATTTGGCGAGGCTGGTTTGGGAGGTAGTGGTGGAATCCCTGATATGGGCGATATGGGAGGTTTTGCAGATTTGTTTGAAACTTTCTTTAGTGGATTTGGTGGACCATCTGCTTCTGGCAATAGAGCCCAACGAAGGAGTCCTCAGCAAGGCGATGATCTTCGTTATGATTTGACAATTGATTTTAAGCAGGCAGTTTTTGGTCAAGAAAGTGAGATTAAAGTCCCCCATTTAGAGACTTGTGATACGTGTAAGGGCAGTGGTTCCAAGCCAGGTAGTGGTCCAACTACTTGCAATACATGCAATGGTGCAGGTCAAGTGCGTCGCGCAACAAGAACACCATTTGGAAGTTTCACTCAAGTTTCGGAATGTCCTGCGTGCAATGGTTCTGGGCAATTGATTTCTGACCCATGTCTAAGTTGTGGAGGTCAAGGAGTTAAACAAGTACGAAAAAAATTAAGGATTAATATTCCGGCTGGTGTTGATACAGGCACAAGATTACGAGTATCTGGTGAAGGAAATGCTGGATTAAGAGGAGGTCCTTCAGGAGATTTATATGTTTTTATTAAAGTTAAGAATCATCCAAAACTTAAAAGAGATGGATTAAATATTAATTCTGAAATTAATGTTAGTTATTTACAAGCAATACTTGGAGATACTGTTGAAATAGAAACAGTTGATGGGCCTACTAAGCTCAATATCCCAAAAGGAACCCAACCCAACTCGGTTCTTACTTTAGATAATAAAGGAATACCTAAATTAGGAAACCCAGTAGCTAGGGGTAATCATTGCATATTGCTAAATGTTAGCCTACCTACAAGATTGTCTGATGAAGAGAAGACTTTATTAGAAGAACTAGCAACCCATCACTCTGCAAAAGGATTGCAACATCATCATCATAAAAGTGGATTATTTGGAAGATTGTTTAATAATGTCTAAACCAAAATCTTTGAATCATTATATTGATCTTAGAGGTACACCCTGCCCAGTTAATTATGTTAGATGTTGTTTAGAAATAGAAGAATTAAACCACCATGATATTTTAGAGATCGATCTTGATAAGGGTGAACCAAAAGAAATGGTTTTTAATGGGTTAAAGCAAGCAGGTCATCATATTAAAGTGATCTTAGATGAAGTCGATTGGGTCAGGCTTTTGGTTGTTTGTTGTGCTCATAAATAATAACAATAAAGGAATTGTAATTGCGCTGAAGGCTAATTATTTTTTTGTTGACATTAAAGATAAAAGTTTTCAAAACTCTAGGCTTTTATGTACTTGTAGAGCAAGATTAAAATATTTTGGATCTTCTATTTGTGTAGGTGATTCTGTTGACTTAGAACAGATTGATTTTAAGAATCACACAGCAGTTATTTCGGCTATTCACCCTAGAAAAAGTTTTATTTCAAGACCTTCAGTAGCCAATCTTTCAGATGTTTTTGTTATAGCTTCATTTGTTGAGCCTAATTTTGATCCTGATCAAATAACTAGATTTCTTATTGCGGCTGAAAATACTGGTCAGAAAGTAAACCTTGTATTGACTAAGCATGATTTAATTAGTCATCAAAGATCTCAAGAGTATTTATTAAGATTAAAAGAATGGGGCTATTCTCCTATTTTTACTTCTATAAAATATGAGAATGGAATTTCTTTATTGCTGGAACAAATTAAAAAAATAAAATTAGGTGTTTTTTGTGGTCCATCTGGTGTAGGTAAAAGCAGCATAATTAACGCTTTGCTTCCTCATGAGTGTATACCTATAGGAGATCTCTCTAAGAAGCTAAATCGAGGCAAACATAAAACTAGACATGTTGAATTATTTTATTGTTCTGAAAATGCTTTAATAGCTGATACTCCTGGTTTTAATAAGCCGGACCTACCATCTGATCCTAAACAATTTACTTTTCTATTTCCAGAAATTAGAGCACAATTAGTTGATCAAAAGCAATGTAAGTTTCGTAATTGCCTGCATTTAAACGAACCAGGCTGTGTAATAAGTAAAAATTGGGAAAGATATTCTTTTTATCAAAAATTTATATTAGAGATGATTAATCTTTAGGATTTAAGCCTGGCAAGTTTAAGTTTAAATCTCCTGTAAGCTCTTGCATTTTAGATTTCATAGTAGAGGTTGATTGCTCATGAGCATTTTGCAAAGCCTCTAAGATTTTTAATTCTATAGATTCTTTATCAATCTCGACTAATTTTGGGTCTATTTTGACCTTAAGAGGCAACTGGTTGCCTGATAGCCATATTGATATAAGCTTTTCAGAATCTGCCCCTTCTAATTCCATCGAATCAAGTTCTTCTTGGATTTTTTGCGCATCTTGTTGTATTTGTTGAGCTTTTTTAAACGCTTCTGTAATTTGACCAAAATTGGGGAGACCGAATCCTGCCATGAGAATAATTGATGATTGAGTAGATAAGGGTATTTACTAAAAGCCTAGTTTCTTTACTTCTGGAAGAAGTAGGATTCCATAGCTTTGTTTTACCTTCTCTTGTATAACCAAGATAAGTTGAGAAATATCATTTGCAGTTGCATCATTTGAATTGACAATAAAGTTTGCATGTACTTTGGATATTTCTGCACCTCCTATTCGAAATCCTTTGAGACCAAGACTTTCAATAAGTTGACCTGCTTTGTTATCTTTTGGATTACGAAAAACACTGCCACAGCTTGGAAGATCATATGGTTGACTATTTAAACGTTGTTGCAGGTTTTGAGTAGTTACTTTATTTAAGGAATGTTTATCATGACCTGCTTCAAGTTTGAATCTCACTGATAAAACCAGAAACTCTTCTTGTTGGAGACGACTTTTTCTATATGAATAATTTAATTCTTTTTGGCTGAGCTTAAATTCATCTCCTCCTTTTAATGAAATGGCTTGAATTGATTGAAGTATATCTGAAGTGCAATTTCCTTGAGCCCCAGCATTCATAAATGCTGCACCGCCAACTGTTCCTGGGATTCCAACTGCCCATTCAAGGCCATGCAAGCCAGCTTTCGCTACTCTTCTGCTCAAAGTGGGAAGAGGTTCTCCGCTATTAGCTTCTACAATCCCAGTATTGCTATTAATAGCACTTCCTTGAAATTTCTTTAGGCAGATAGTTAATCCTGGAAGAATAGCGTCATTGATTAATAAATTTGATCCAGCACCAATTATTTGGCAATTGATTTGCTGAGATTTTGCCCAGTTAATAAGATATTTAATTTCATGTATTGTGGTTGGCTCTGCAAACCATTCTGCTGGTCCACCAACTTTCCACGTTGTGAAATTTGCAAGAGAAACATATTCTTGAATTTTCATAGAAATATTATTCTGAAGGTGAAATAATATTTTGATTTTCAATTATTAGTTTATTTGCAAAATTACTTATATTTCCAGCCCCTAAAAATAAAATAAGATCATCTGGATGATTTAGTTCTCTTAGCTTGTCTTTCAAATAAGTAAAATTATTCACAACTTTAGTAATTTTATTAGGGTACTTTTCTTTAATTAGTGACGCTAAGACTTTACTATTTACTCCATCTATAGGTTCTTCTCCAGCACTATAAATTGGTAAAAGAATAACTAAATCAGCATTTATTAATGATTCAGCAAATTCTTGAATCATAGCTTTAGTTCTGCTGTAACGATGTGGTTGAAAAATGACTACTAATCTTTTTGCCTTTTTAGGCAGAATGCTTTTAGTATTATTAATCATTAAACGAGCCATATTTATTGTTGCTTTTATTTCTGTAGGATGGTGAGCATAATCATCAACGATTTGTTTTCCTTCCCAGGTTCCTTTAAAGTCAAACCTGCGTCTAGGTGCACTCACAAATTCTATATATTTGGATAATTCTGATATTGAGATCCCTATTTCTCTTAGTACAGAAATTGCGCTTAAAACATTACTTAAGTTATGTAAGCCTGGCAAAGGTATTTTTAGTGTTTGTCTAAATTTTTCATTTTCGTAATATCTTGCTATTGTGTGGTTACCATTTACTTCTTTTGGTAATGCTGCATATTTCACATTACTTTTAGTTTTAATTGAGTACCATATAGTTTGTGGAGTTAAAAAGTTTTTTAATTCATTGCTATCGTAATTAGCTATAAGGATTCTTGATCTTTTGCTAAATATTTTCATTGTAGTTTGAATAGATTTAATATCTTTATAGAAATCTGTGTGATCTAGCTCAAGATTTGTTATAACTCCTATGTCAGCTTTAAATTTTATAATTGTTCCATCAGATTCATCAGCTTCTGCAACGAGATATTTTCCTTGTCCTGCGTGCCCATTGCTTTGATAAAGAGGAACTTCACCTCCAATTATTGCAGTTGGATCTTGCTTGCACAAATCTAATAGAGTTGTGATTATTGTACTTGTTGTCGTTTTTCCATGGCTGCCAGCTATCAAAATAGAGGGTTGTTTTTGTGTAAGGTAATTTAATATGTCAGAGCGATGAATAATTTTTAAATTTTTTGCTTTTGCTTCTGTAAGTTCTTCATTGTCATTTGGAATGGCAGAACTAATAATAATAATTAGCTTTTTATTAACTTCTTTATATAAGAAATCAATATTTCTTTTTCTTTGTTCGGCAAATATTCTTACATTATTCCGAGATAGATTTTGAATTGCATTGTTTTGATTTTTGTCTGAACCAGAAATAGAAAAGCCTCTTTTTGCTAAAACCAATGCAATTGCTGACATGCCAATTCCGCCTATGCCAATGAAATGGAAGTGGTTTTCTAGCTTGTCCAGATTTTTCAAAGCTCTTTATTTATTACGCTTGAAGAATACCTCTGTCTTCAGGTCAAGGCTAAATTAGTAATTTTTTGGGAAAAATCTTACGAATTTATTGGTTTTTTCAATGCTTTTTTAAGAAACCTCTTACAAAGCATTTGCAATGCACCGTATTTCTGTATGATCATTGGCCATTTACTTTCGGTTTACCCCGCTTTCAAACATGACGTTAAGAGTTGCGATTAATGGATTCGGCCGAATTGGTCGCAACTTCATGCGCTGTTGGCTCAGTAGAGGCAATAACACGAATATTGAGGTTGTTGGAATCAATGTCACGTCTGATCCCAAGACCTGTGCTCATCTTTTGAAATATGATTCAATTCTTGGTCAAATCAAAGATGCAGAAATTAGTTCTACTGAAGATAGTTTTGTTATTAATGGCAAAACCATCAAATGTTATTCAGATAGAAATCCTTTGAATTTGCCTTGGAAGGATTGGGGAATTGATCTGGTTATTGAATCTACTGGTGTTTTTAATACAGATGTAGGAGCAAGTAAGCATCTTCAGGTTGGAGCAAAAAAGGTTATTCTTACTGCACCTGGGAAAGGAGATGGTGTTGGGACTTTTGTGGTCGGAGTAAATGCAGATCAATACCGTCACGAAGATTTTGATGTTTTAAGTAATGCAAGTTGCACCACTAATTGTCTAGCACCAATAGTTAAAGTCCTTGATCAGACTTTTGGAATCAATAAAGGATTGATGACCACTATTCACAGCTATACAGGTGATCAGAGGATTTTAGATAATAGTCATAGAGACTTACGAAGGGCTAGAGCTGCGGCGATGAATATAGTTCCTACTTCAACTGGAGCAGCAAAGGCAGTTGCATTGGTTTATCCAAAAATGAAAGGGAAATTAACTGGTATAGCAATGCGTGTTCCAACTCCTAATGTTTCTGCCGTTGATTTGGTTTTTGAGGCAGGCAGATCAACAACAGCAGAAGAAGTTAATGCTGTTTTGAAAAAGGCTTCTGAACAATCAATGAAAGGAATTATTAAATATGGAGATCTTCCATTAGTCTCCACAG
>QCFU01000021.1 GCA_003278305.1 Prochlorococcus sp. AG-363-M21 | reverse complement strand
TGCCGTTCATATATTGAATGTTGACTAAAAATACGCGCTATTAAGAAACTAGTTATGCAAGTGATTAATAGTGGCTTAAGTATTATAAGTTCTTTAGTCATGGCAAATGCAAGAAACATTGCTGTAATTGGTGTTCGTGAACATGCAGCCACAAAAGCACCCATGCCGGCAAAAATATAACTGCTAGGTATGTGTCCAGTTAATATTTCTAAGAAGGTTCCTAATGCTGAACCTATACAGCCACCAAGGATTAACATTGGGAAAAATAATCCTCCTGGTGCACCTGATGCTGCAGCAAGCCCTGTACTAAAAAATAATATAAGAAAAGTTCCTAATGCCAAAGTGCTATTAGCATTCCCTGTGACAAGTAGATCTTTTAGATCTCCTACGTGGTGAAATGTTTCTGGGAGAAAGGAATAAAATATTCCAAGTACTAAACCACTAATTGTCAGCCTAAGAACTAATTTATTTTTGAACCAATCATTTCCTTTTCGCTGCATTGTTAAAACATATTTGCAATATAATTCTGCTAAAACCCCTATCACTACTCCTAAAATAATTAGGTATCCAATATCTATAGGTATAAACTTGAATGATTCTAATTGAGGGTATTTAGGAATATCTTGAAAACCATTTCCTTGTATAATATTTGCCCAACTATCTGCTGAAAAAGTTGTTACTACTACTAATAAAAGTACGACTGGTCTTGCTGAATTAAGTAGTTCTTCGATTGCATAAATAAAACCACCAATAGGTGCGCTAAATATTGCTGCAATGCCTGCACCACCGCCAGCTGCTACGATGACACGTCTAAAAGCTATTGGAGCTTTTAGCCATTGAGCCATTTTCCAAGCAACTGAACCACCCATTTGTACAGCTGGTCCTTCAGGACCCAGTGGAAAACCAGATCCTATAGCAATAATTCCAGCTATTAGTTTGACTATTCCAACCCTTAAACCCATTGGAACTTTTCTATGTCGAAGAAAAGCCATGATATGGGTAACTCCTGAACCTCCAGCTGCAGGCGAACCTTTGTTAATAATTATTCCTGAGATTAAACCTCCAGCACTACCTAAAGTTGGTAAGACTATCCATACTGGGAAATTAGCTAATAATTCTTTTCTATAGACTTCCATTTCATGGATGCCAGATTTGAATAAAACACCAGTTAAAGCTGCTCCTAGGCCAGTTAGTATCAGAGCAAAAACAACCACTAACCACTTTTGTCTTAATAGCTTTCTTATGCTTTTACTAGCTTTTTTAGGATTCAGTTGTTGAAAAGAATACTGATTTTCTTCCATTACTAATTTATGTAGTGATTGATTGTTTTTCGATTTCTGAGTGAATCATATCTCCGCTTTTTTCAAATCCTTCGATTTCATTAAAATTTAAATATCGATATAGTTTTTGAGAAAGTGGATCAATTTTTTTAGAGGCTATTTCTTGATATTCGGAAAATGTTGGAATCCGCCCTAATAATGCACATACAGCAGCTAATTCAGCACTGCCCAGGAATACTTGTGCACCTTTACCGAGTCGATTGTTAAAATTTCTAGTGCTTGTCGAGAAGACAGTTGTATTATCTTGAACCCTTGCTTGGTTGCCCATACATAGAGAGCAGCCTGGCATTTCCATGCGACTACCTGCATCTTCAAAAATTTTGTAATAACCTTCTTGTTTGAGCATTTCTTCATCCATCCGAGTTGGTGGACAAACCCATAATCTTGCTTTATTAGTTCCTGAACCTTCTAAAATTTTTGCAGCAGCACGATAATGACCAATATTAGTCATACAGGACCCTATAAAAACTTCTTGTATAGGGGTTCCTTCTACTTCACTGAGAACTTTTACATTGTCAGGGTCATTAGGACATGCCAATACAGGTTCTTTTAATTCATTAAGGTTGATGTTGATAGTTTCTGCATAGATTGCATTTGAATCTGCTTCTATTAACTCTGGTTCATTCAGCCAATCTTCCATGCTCTCTATACGTCTACTTAAAGTACGGGAATCTTTATAGCCACGATTAATCATGTTTTTTAATAATGAGACATTACTGAGAAGATATTCTTTGACAGTCTCTATCGATAATTGAATTGTGCATCCAGCACAAGATCTTTCAGCACTTGCATCAGTCAGTTCAAATGCTTGCTCTAATTTGAGTTCGGGTAGTCCTTGGATTTCCATTATTTTTCCATTAAAAATATTCTTTTTATTTTCCTTTGCAAGTGTTAGTAGACCTTTCTCAATTGCCCTTAGAGGAATAGCATTTACAACGTCTCTTAATGTGATCCCAGGTTGAAGAGACCCTGTAAAGTTAACCAAAACTGATTCTGGCATGTCTAGTGGCATGACACCAATTGCTGCAGCAAAGGCAACAACACCAGAACCTCCAGGAAATGAAATTCCTAGAGGGAATCTCGTATGACTATCACCTCCTGTACCAACAGTGTCAGGCAACAACATTCGATTAAGCCAACTATGGATAATGCCGTCTCCTGGTCTC
Source organism: Prochlorococcus sp. AG-363-M21 (assembly GCA_003278305.1). Lineage (GTDB taxonomy): Bacteria > Cyanobacteriota > Cyanobacteriia > PCC-6307 > Cyanobiaceae > AG-363-N16. The sequence continues at coordinate 6,313 of QCFU01000021.1, read as the reverse complement.
AGAGCAACGCCTCCTCTTTCTGAAAAGAAATCCGGTAATTCTTGATGTGTTTTTATATCTATTGGTTTTGGATACGCTGCAGTATGACAAAAACTTTGCATTACCAAATCTGCAGAGAATCCTAAACAAGCAAGTTCTTTCATTTCATCTCTTGTCATAGGACCAGTGGTATCTTGACTGCCCACTGTCGTTATTACAGGTTCGCAACTTGTACCTGGTTGAATACCAGGCAATCCACATGCTTTGCCAACTATTTTTTGTGCCTGTGAGAACCCATCAGCAAGTAGCTTTTGTTTTCCAGGTCTAATGAAAATTTTACTAGGTTCTAAATTAAGTTTTTGTCTAACTTTGTCTGTTAGAGCTCTACCAATCAGTAAAGGAATTCTTCCCCCTGCTTGGATCTCATCAAGAATTGTTGTTGGCTTTAATTGAAAAGTTGTTATTAATTCGCCTGGCTCTCCTGTGTCTATTTTCTTTCTAATTTTGCCTTCATAAGGATATATACATATTACATCACCTGTTTTTAAATTACTTACATCACATTCAATTGGTAATGCACCAGAGTCTTCGGCAGTATTGAAAAATATAGGAGCTATTTTATTTCCTAGAATGATTCCACCTGATTTTTTATTAGGTATAAAAGGAATATCGTTGCCTATATGCCATAGAACAGAATTAATAGCTGATTTGCGAGAACTGCCTGTACCTACAACATCCCCTACGTATGCTACTGGATAGCCTTTTTGTTTTAGATTCTCAATTGTTTGAATTCCACTAGGGTCTTTCGCTTCAAGCATTGCCAAGGCATGTAGAGGAATATCAGGTCTTGTTGTTGCATGCACCGCAGGAGAGAGATCATCTGTATTTGTTTCTCCATCAACTTTGTAAACAATGACAGTAATTTCTTTTGCGAGTTTTGGTTTTTTAATAAACCATTCAGCATTAGCCCAACTGGCAATAACTTTTTTTGCAAAAGGGTTCGTTTCTGCTATGTCCATTACTTCATTCATGGCGTCATATACCAAAAGGGTGTTAGATAATCCCTCGGCAGCAATATCTGCAATGAAAAAATCTTTGCCTTGGATGAGTTCTATGAGAGCAGACACGTTATAGCCACCAACCATTGTTCCTAAAAGCTTTGTTGCTTCTGCAGCGCTTACGAGAGGACTATTAATTGTTTTTTGTGCAATTGCATTTAACCAAGTAGCTTTTATATATGATGCTTTGTCAACACCTGGAGGAATCCGGTTACTAAGTAGATCCAATAACAATGCCTTATCTGTATTTTTTGGAGGTTTTGTTAAAAGTGATGTGAGTTCATGGGTTTGTTCCGCATTCAAAGGCAATGGTGGAATTCCTTGAGAATTTCTTTCTTTTGCTAGTTTGAAATAAGTTTTTAGCATTCTGTTCATTTCAGTTCTAAGGGAATGTAGATTTTAAGTTATTTTGTTTCCTTACAATCTAATTTTGAATGTAGATACATGTGAAAATACAAGTTAGTAATGTATTGAATTTGTAGCTTCTTTCAGCTTTTAGTGATGAAAAAAGACTAATGGTTATTTCTCCAGAACATTTCATGGTTGATAAAACATCAGATCTTCATGTAGTGGACACCAGGCCCTTGCTTTCTCCAGAGTCGCTACATCATGATTTGCCTTTAGATGCAGAGTCAGCTGATCTTGTGATCCAGACAAGAAAACGTATTAGGTCAATTCTTTCCAATAATGATCAAAGAGTATTAGTAATAGTCGGACCTTGCTCTGTTCATGATATTAAAGCGGCTAAAGAATATGCAAATAAGCTGAAACCTTTAAGGCATCGTTATGCTGAGAAATTAGAAATAGTGATGAGAGTATATTTTGAGAAACCACGCACCACCGTTGGATGGAAAGGACTAATTAATGATCCGCATTTAGATGGTTCTTATGATATTAATACTGGTTTGCGACAAGCCAGATCATTGCTTTTGGAGTTAGCTAGGTCTGGTATTCCATCTGCAACAGAATTATTAGATCCAGTCGTTCCTCAATATATTGCTGATTTAATTAGTTGGACTGCAATTGGTGCGCGAACAACAGAAAGCCAGACACATAGAGAAATGGCATCAGGCTTGTCTATGCCAATTGGATATAAAAATGGAACTGATGGAACGATTGATATTGCTATTAATGCAATGCAGGCAGCATCAAGACCTCATCATTTTTTAGGAATAAATCAAGAAGGTTTTGCATCTATTGTTAGTACTACAGGTAATCCTGATGGTCATCTTGTTTTAAGAGGGGGTAATCAAGGAACTAATTATGATTATAAATCAGTTTTAAATGTTTCTGAACAATTATCTAAAGTTGGTTTGCCAACGAAAGTCATGGTTGATTGTAGTCATGGTAATTCTAAAAAAGATTACCGTAGACAAGCTGATGTTTTAAGGGAGATTGCAAGGCAACTTAAAGAGGATTCATCTAATGTGATGGGTGTTATGCTTGAAAGTCATCTCGTAGAAGGTAATCAGAAGATAACAAAAGACCTTACTTCTCTTGTATATGGCCAAAGTATTACTGATGCATGTATTGATATGGATACGACAGAATCTCTTCTTGATCAATTGGCAACTGCATTACGCTAAGAAGAAAGCAATGGCAGCAGTCTCCATCCAATTCCAACTGCCAGAGGTACTGTTAGATTGTCAATTCCCAAAGGACTAATTTGTTCTAGAGCAACTGTTATTGAGCCAATAACTATTATTTGTAGTCCATCTAATGAAGACCCCCCATAAAAGTTAGTTATTGAAAGTACAATGAGCGTTATTAATCCCATTATGAATGTTCCCAATATGGATTTTTTGTGGTTGAAAATAGTCCAAGATGGCGACTTGATTTGTTTTCCAATAAGCCCTGCTAACCCATCTCCAAAAGCCATTGCAAGAACTCCTGCGCAAACTGCATCAGGATGATCTTCCCAAAAAAGAATTAGTAATAAAGTAATTGAAATTCCGTACAGAACAGTTCCATAAGATTTTCTTTCTATATCTTCAAAATTTTGTATGTATTTAAAGCGATAATTTGCTAGTAAAAGGACACTTATTATACTTCCAAAAGCGATTGCTAAGTGACTTGGAATATTTAGTAACCAGGCCAAAGGGATGACTGGACCAACGCCAATATGAACGATTTTACGACTTATTTCTTTTGTTTTAGGAAAGATTTTTTTTGATACCAGAGCACTGATTAATATGAGTATTATCCAAGAACCAACTAATATCAGTGAGGTGATATTTTGCAATCGACTAATTTAAGCAGCTTTTTGATGAGTAGTCATGCCTCTTAATTTTAGGATGGCTTTTGCTTCCAATTGCCTCACTCTCTCTCTAGAGACATTAATTTGCCTACCTATTTCCGCTAGGGTTAATGGCTCTTCTCCATCCAATCCAAATCTTAGGCGCATAATTTTTTGCTCTCGCTCGTTTAATTGAGATAACCATCCTCCTAAATGCTCTTTTTGCATATTTCTATCCATTCCTTCCATAGGCTCATCATAGTTAGGGTCTGGTATCAACTCACCAAGAGTACTTCTATCATCTTCCCCTCGGGCATGAGAGTCTAATGAAGCGCAAGGGGCGCTTTGGGCCATGAGATCTTCTAAGTCTTTTGATTCAATGCCCATTGCATTAGCAAGTTCTAATCTATTGGGTTGTCTTCCTAAACGATGCGAAAGTTCTCTTGTTATACGCCTCATTTTAGATAACTTTTCACTGATGTGTATTGGCAGGCGAATTGTTCTTGCACTGTTATCAATTGCTCTTGTCATGCCTTGGCGAATCCACCAATATGCATATGTTGAAAATTTATATCCCATTGCTGGATCAAATTTATCAACCGCTCTCTCAAGCCCAATAGCTCCTTCCTGAACAAGATCTAACAGCTCTAACCCTTGATTTTGGTATTTTTTTGCAACACTGACTACTAAGCGTAAATTTGCAGCCATCATGCGGTCTCTAGCCCGTTTGCCCATGCGTATTTGATGTCTTTGCCTGGCTGACTGTTCTTCTTTTGGAGTATCTAAGAGTAATTTCATTTTTTGCACATGATGTGCAAGCTCAATTTCTTCTGCTGCTGTTAATAAAGGAACTCTGCCAATACTACTTAAATAGAAACCAATTGAGTCAGTAGCTACTTTCCCTCCTGGTCGCCCACGTGAGATTGAAGCATTTGTAGAGGACTTGCTCTTTTGATGCTTGGAATTACTTGCTACAACAAGATTTTTTGATAGTGATGCTGAATCACTATTTGTAGATTCCAGAGGGATCCCCATCACCCTGGCCTCCTGAAATTAGATTTAAAATGAAGTTAGCACTTTTAAAGCCAATTAGAGAGAATTAAACAAAAGTTTTTCTTGTTAGTGGTCAGAGTGTTATTTAATTTACTTTTGCAAGTAGGTATTAAGACTTAAGTTTTTCTATATTTAGAAAACATTAATTGTGATTGGGCACAATTTTCTTTGGAATGAGATTTATGTTTCTTGAATTCCCCTGTACTTTGCATTTCCCATGAATTATTCGTGTTATTTAAGTATATGGATAAGATATTCTCTAATTGATGTTTAAGTTCTGGGCTTTCAATTGGAGTAATGGCTTCTACTCTTCTGTCTAAATTACGACGCATCCAATCTGCACTACCTATATAAACTTCTGGGTTTTGATTATTTAAGAACCAAAATATACGTGAATGTTCTAGGAACTGGCCCAAAATGCTAATTACTCTGATATTTTCGCTAATATGTTTTCTATTTGGGTAAAGACAACACATCCCTCTAACTATTAAATCTATTATCACGCCTGCTTCGGAAGCTTCATACAATAAACTAATAATTTCTGGATCAACTAAGGAATTCATTTTTGCAATTATCTTGCCTTGATTGCCATTTTTGACGTTTTGAATTTCACGTTTAATCAGATTAATCATTCCTTTTCTTAGACTTACTGGTGCTACTAATAATTTTCTAAAATCCTGCTGCTTAGAGAATCCCGTTAGGTAGTTGAAAAGCTCAACTAAGTCTTGACCTAACTCTGGTTTGCATGAGAGTAAACCTAAGTCTGTATAATTTTTTGCTGTTTTTGCATTATAATTACCTGTCCCAATATGAAAATAACTACGCAATTTGCTGGTTTCTTTTCTAATAACTAATGCGATTTTAGTATGTGTCTTTAGGCCAATAATTCCATAAACAACATGAACGCCTGATTTCTCAAGTTGCTTAGCCCATTGAATATTGTTATCCTCATCAAAACGTGCTTTTAATTCGACTAAAGCCATAACTTGCTTTCCATTCTCTGCAGCATTGATTAATGATTTGATAATTTGCGAATCTTTTGAGACTCGATAAAGCGTCATTTTTATTCCCATGACATCTTTATCATTAGCTGCTTGATTGATAAATTCTTCGATGGATGTAGAAAATAAATTATATGGATGGTGTAACAGAATATCCTGATTTCTAATTATTGAGAAAATACTTTTAAACTCTTCCTTATTAATTGAACCATCTTCTAGTAAGCTTTCTTGACTATTTTTTAGTAAATGATGAGTTTGACCTGTGAAAGGATCATCTTTTAGTTCAGGTGCATTGATTTTTAAAAGTGTAATTAGTTCATCTAATGCTAAAATCCCATTAATATAATATAAATCATTTTTTTCTATCGACATTCCTTGCAATAGTAAGTTTAGAAGATTTTTGGGTATATCTTTTGATACTTCTAATCTTACTATTTCTCCACCCATCCGACGTTTTCTTAATCCTTCTTCAATTGCAATCATTAAATCATCGGCTTCAATATCTCTTAATTCAAGGTCAGCATCTCTGGTTACTCTAAAGCAAGAATATTCTTCTACTTTCATTCCTGGAAATAACATATCCAAGTTATTAGCAACTATCTCTTCAATTGGAATTCCTGTATAGGTAATATTTTTTTTGGCCTTGTCAATATTACTTGGAATTTCTATAAATCGACCTAATGTTTTTTGTGGAACTTTGACTCTTGCAAATTGTTTCTTATTTGTCTCAGGATCGCAAATCATAACCGCTAAATTAAGACTGAGATTGCTTACAAATGGAAATGGGTGTGATGGATCAACTGCAAGAGGAGTAAGTACTGGAAAAATTGATGACTTGAAATAGTTATTGACCCATTTCTGTTGAAGAAGAGTTAGGTCTTTATACTCCTGAATGAAAATATTCTTATTACTTAACTTCTTTTTTAGAATATTTTTGTAATGATCTTGTTGTTGTTTTAGTAACGGATTTAAATGGTCTCTAATAT
>QCFU01000020.1 GCA_003278305.1 Prochlorococcus sp. AG-363-M21 | reverse complement strand
CCATTTTCATCTATTGTTCCTATAACAATTGATGATCCATAAATTTTAGCTAATTCTAGTATCTTAAAAAATCGTTCAGGTCCGTCCTCAAAATTTGTTGAGTTTAATATACATTTACCTCCTGCTCTTTTTAAACCACTTTCCATTTTTTCAGGATCTGTTGAATCAAGCATTAATGGTAAATTAATATTAGTAACTAATCTTGAGACAATATTGTCCATATCCTTTACTCCATCTCTGCCTACATAATCAACATTTACATCTAAAATATGAGCATTTTCTTTTTGCTGTTCTTTTGCTATTGAAATCATCCCATCCCAATCTTCTACATTTAACAGTTCCCTAACCTTTTTAGAGCCGCTAGCATTTAGCCTCTCCCCAATGATTAGAAATGAATTATCCTGTTTATAAGTAACAGAGTCATATATTGATGAGGCTGATGGTTCCAATTTCTTTACTTTCTTAACTTCTTTACTAACTGGAGCAATCTCTTCTAACAAAGTTGATAGCATCTTTATATGCTCTGGTGTTGTACCACAACAACCACCTATAACTCTTACATCTAGGTCTTTTACGAAGTGCATTAATTGCATCTTTAACTCGATGGGAGTTAATCTATAATGAGCTTTGCCACCAACATTTTCTGGTAACCCTGCATTAGGTATGCAACTTGTTAGAAAAGGAGAATGTTTGTGTAAATACTTTATATGTTCTTTCATTTGCTCAGGTCCAGTAGCACAATTTAAACCTAAAATATCTATTTCAAAGGGCGCTAAAGTTGTTACTACTGAAGCAATATCAGATCCAATTAGCATAGTACCTGTTGTCTCCATTGTAATAGAAACCATAATTGGTTTTGTTTTGTTAGTAGAAGTAAATGCATTATTTATAGCGTTTAGTGCACATTTAATTTGAAGAATGTCCTGACAGGTTTCTAGAAGTATCAAATCAACCTCACCTTCTAATAAAGCCTCAACTTGTTCTTGATAACTAGAATTCAATATATCGTATTCAACATGTCCTAGGGTCGGCAATTTGGTTGTGGGTCCTATAGAACCTGCTACATATTTAAATGTTCTGTTATTACAGTATTCTTTAGTTACTTTTTTTGCTATCTGTGCAGATTTTATATTAATTTCATGAACATATTCCTCTAAACCATACTCCGCCAAAACAATAGAGCTTGCACCAAAGGTATTAGTTTCTACAACATCACAACCGGCATTTAAGAATTGTCGATGAACATCTTCAATTGCTTTTGGCAATGTTCTACTTAAGTTTTCATTACATCCCTCTAAATCCTTTCCTCCAAAATCATTCTCTGACAAGTCCATCTGTTGAAGCGAAGTACCCATAGCTCCATCAAACAAAATTGCTGATTTATTTTTTTTATTTAAAAAATCTATAAAATCCATAAGTTATTAATCCAAGTCTCTTAAGTTAAAGAAATACGATGTATCCAATGAGAAAATTTATCATTCTTACCTTCGGTGATATCAATTAGTCTTGTCCTTATTTTATTCATGATTGGACGATAGGTATTTAAAACATTTGATTCTATTTGCTTAACAGGTGTTACTTTAGCTGCTGTGCCAGTCAGGAATACTTCATCTGCTATTAACAACTCAGTTTTATCGACAGCTCTTTCGATAACTTCTATATCCATATCTCTTGCCAGCTCAATTACACTAGCTCGAGTAATGCCTTCTAATATGTCTTGATCTACACCTGGGGTAATCAACTTTTCATCTCTAACAATAAATAGATTCATGCCACTGGCTTCACTAACCTTTCCTTGTGAATTAAGCAAAAGAGCCTCATCGAAACCTGATAAAACAGCTTCAGTCTTAGCCAGAGAACTTGTTATATAGGCCCCACTAATTTTACCTCTGAGTGGCAAAGATGAATCTTGTTGCCTAATCCAACTGCTCATCCGACAACTAACACCATCAGGAGATAGATAATCACCCAATTCCAAACCATAAATAAAGAAATCAGTTTCTATACTATGAAGCCTTGGTGCTATACCAAGATCACTTGTATATACAAAAGGTCTTATATAAATTGGTTTAACAGGTCTATTTGTCTTTAAAAATGTTTCTAAAGACTCTAAAATATAATCTTCGCCAAGTTCGTTAAGTAATAATTTTGCGCTTTGACTTAACCTTTTAGCATGTTTATCAGCTCTGAATAACAAAAACGTAGAATCATCAGAAGGATCTGGTATAGCTCTCATTCCACCAAACGCTGCAGTTCCATAGTGCAAAGCATGAGTAGCAATAGAGACATTGGCTTCGGCAAAAGGAATGCATTGACCTTTAAACCAAGCAAAAGGTAGAAAGTTGTGTTTTGTTGAATTGTTTTTATTATTAGATTTTTTCACTTTCGTCTGTTTTTGTGAGAAGTTGATACTGGATAATGAATCCATGCATCGAATAGTCAGTTTCCCAGGAGATGAAGGCACTCCAAAGAATCTAACGATTATAGAGCAGCCAAACGCACCTGTTCTATTTTTAAGTAGTGCAAATACAGATATATCTACATTATCAGAGTTTCTCAAAACAAAGAGCGCAGAGAAATGGAGGGATCAAATCAAGGCTCTTCCTCTTGAGACACTTTCTCATCCTTCACAAATTGACCATTATTTAAATAAGACAGCGAAAGCTACTAAAGTAATTATCGTTAGACTTCTTGGAGGCAAAGGACATTGGTCATATGGCCTACAAGAACTTACTAAATGGAAATCACAAGACAAAAATAGGAAAATTATAATTCTGGCTGGAATTGACGAAAATACAGAAGAATTAAATACTATAAGTAATATTGATTATGAGATCACGAGATTGCTTGGAAAGTTGTTAAGGGTTGGGGGTATAAATAATATAAAATCATTCTTTTTGGTACTTGAAAACATATTATCTGGTAAGAATGACATTAGCAAAATAAGTATAGAACAAATTAAAGATCCATATATTTGGGATTGGCAGGAGGTGGCAAATAGACCAACTGTAGGAATAATATTTTACAGATCATCTTATCAATGTTTTGATACCCAGCTTGCCGAATCTTTAAATAAAACACTGAGGAAACATAATATTAATCCACTCTGCTTATGGGTAAGCAGTATGAAGGTAAGTAAGGTTCAATCAGATGTTATCAAGATCTTTCAAGATCAAAAAGTAAGAGCTGTCATATCAGCAACATCCTTTTCAACAGTTAAGTTTGAAGAATGCTTTATAGGAGATTTAATATGGGATGAATTAAATGTTCCAGTGTTTCAAATATTAGTATCAAATAATAGTCGAAGTATGTGGTCTAAAAGTTCAAGAGGCTTAAATCCAATTGATTTTTCATTACAAGTAGTACTACCAGAATTAGATGGAAGAATAACAACTAGAATTTGTGGTCATAAAGAAAATATAGAGAAGAATAAACATTTGTCTATAAATATTCAAAAGGTAAAGCCTTATACTAGTTCTTTAAATTGGTTAGCAAAATACACTAAGTCGTGGATCAAGCTGCAATCTATTAAAAATAAAGACAAAAAGATAGCAATAATAATCGCTAACTATCCAAATAAAGATGGAAGACTAGCAAATGGAGTTGGATTAGATACTATTCAAAGTATTGTAAATATACTAAGTTGGTTAAAAGAAGAGGGATTTGATTTAGGAGATAAGGGTTTACCTAAAGATAGCAATCAACTAATAAATCTAATTTTGAACTCGAGAACAAATTCCAATGAGACAGTGACTAAGAAACCATTAGATTATTTAAATTTAAATGATTATTTAAAATGTTGGAAGAAAATGAATATTTCGTCAAAGAATAAAGTAATTAATAAATGGGGAATGCCAAAAGATTCTAAAGAAATAGAGTTAAATGGTTTTTCAATCAATGGAATATCCTTTGGAAAAATAGCAATACTAATTCAACCTTCAAGAGGTTATAATGAAAATAATATTGACGATTTACATTCTCCGTACTTACCACCGCCACATAGATATTTAGCTCAATATCATTGGTTAAATACAAAGTTTAAATGTAACTGCATAATACACATGGGTAAACATGGCACATTAGAATGGCTTCCCGGAAAGAGTATTGGGCTAAGTAATAATTGTTTCCCAAATATCTGCCTTCCACCTATTCCAAATATATATCCTTTTATAGTCAATGATCCAGGAGAAGGCTCACAAGCCAAAAGAAGAACGAATGCAGTTATTATCGATCATCTAACGCCACCTCTAGACAAGGCCGGTCTTTACGGGGATTTAATCAAACTAGACTCTTTAATTACAGAATATAATGAATCTATCTCATTTGATTCAGAAAGAACAGAAATATTAAAAACAAATATCGAAGAGCTTTTGACATCGAATAATATAGAGGAGGATATTTACAAAGCTACAAAGAATAAAGGCTCCAATATCTTTGATGAAAATTTAGATTCATTAGAAACATACCTTTGCGAATTAAAAGAGTCTCAGATAAGGACAGGTTTACATATATTTGGAGATAATCTAAAAAAAGATAACCTTTTAAATTTAGCTACACTGATAGCAGATTCCTATACATTTAAACGTCAAAGCTTATCAGATACATTATCTCAATATTTAAAGTTAGTCAAATTAATAGATATAGAGAATTCAACTAATTCAGAAATAATTAAAGAAATTAAGCGAATAAATAATTTATATGATTTAAACATACATTCAAAATCTGAACTTTACGATCTAATAAATAGTATTAGCAAAAATATTATATTAGTCCTTACAGATGACTTACATGATATTAGAGGCTTATTTAACAACAAGAAAATAGAAGTGACAGTTGGCAAGTTTTTAAAAGACCCAAACAATAAATTATTATTAAATGATATAAAATATAAAATTATTGATAAGCTTAAGGAAAGTATTTATAATGAAAAGAGATCATTATTAAAAGCAATCAATGGTTTAAGAGTCTCTAGTGGGCCTTCGGGAGCACCAACCAGAGGTAAGATTGAAGTTCTACCTACTGGCAGAAATTTCTTTAGTGTCGACTTAAGATCCATACCAACAGAAGCAGCATGGAGTCTAGGCAGAAGAAGTGCACAAAAGGTTCTGGACTTATTCTTATTAGAAGAAGGTAATCATTTAAGGAAAATGGCTATTTCTGTGTGGGGGACAGCCACAATGAGAAATGGTGGAGAAGATATAGCTCAAATACTTTATTTGATGGGTATCACACCTATATGGGATTCACAAAATAGAAGAGTTATAGATTTGGAGATTATTCCTTTATCTGTCCTTGGAAGACCGAGAGTTGATGTCTCTATAAGGATTTCAGGTTTATTCAGAGATGCGTTCCCCCAAGTAATAGAAATGTTAAACAAATCATCCATACTAATAGCTAACTTAGAAGAAGATTATTATATGAACCCTCTTGCTAACAAAAGAAAAAAGGGATATTCAACAGAAAGAGTCTTTGGATCTGAACCAGAAACATATGGGACAGGTTTACAAGAACTTATCGACTTTGGTAATTGGGAAAAAAGAAGCGATCTGGGTGACAAATTCTTACAATGGTCTAATTGTATTTATGGGAGTAATATGAGCCATAGCTCAAATAGTTCAGAGGTAATCGAATTACTTAAAGGCGTTGAAGTTGTTATACATAATCAAGATAATAGAGAACATGATATTCTCGATTCTGATGATTACTATCAATTTCATGGGGGACTTTCAAATGCCGTAGAAATGATAAATGATAAGAAACCCAATATTTATTTTAGCGATAATTCAAATTTCAAAAACCCAAAAGTACATAAACTAGAAAAAGAAATAGATAAAGTAGTTAGATCAAGACTTTTGAATCCTAAGTGGATAGAAGGAATTATGGGTCATGGATATAAAGGTGCTTTTGAAATGTCTGCAAGCCTTGACTATCTATATTCATATGATGCTACAACAAATATTGTTCCAAATTGGTGCTATAAAGAAATACAAGATAAATGGATAAATAATAATACTGTTAGAACATTTTTAAATAAAAACAACCCTTGGGCCTTAAGAGATATAGCTGAGAGATTGCTTGAAGCAGCCAATAGAGATATTTGGACAGATATCTCACAAGAAGATAGATCAAGTCTAAGACAACTTATTCTTCAAACAGAGAACAAAATTGAGACATTTAATGCAAAGCAAAGTGAGACTCAAGATTCACCTGGATAATAAGGATTCTCCGTGAGTATCTGTTCCACATGTAGCTAGTAGATCATATTGTTGTATATAATTATCGATACAGTTGCAAATATAATCTGATGGTTTCCAAATAGATGTCATTTGATAGTCATACCAAACCTCTATACCATCAATACCTAATTTATAAGACTCATCTATTAGATCCTTAAAATCTATTCTATAACGAGCTGGATGTGCAAGAATAGATAGACCACCAGATTTTCGTATACTTAAGATAACTGTTTGAGCCTGTAAGTCATTTCCTATAGTGGCTTCATTATTAATATAAGGGAGTAAATAAGGTGAATTAATATCAATGCCTAAACCTATAATATGAACAAGACAATTCTTGAGTATGCAACTAATTTCAATGCCTGACCATAAGTTTATATTATTAGAACGACCAATTGACTTTAGGGCGTAGGAATAAGCCTTAATGGAATGATGATCTGTAATTGCTAAATGCTTAATGCCTAGTTCTTTTGCTTGTATTATTAATTCTTCAGGAGATAGACTACCATCACTAAATATAGTATGACAATGTAAGTTTATATTCTTTGGACAGCTGTACTTATCTATAGATCTAATAACTCTTTTAAGTTTATCAATATTATTATTCACCGATATTACTAGCTTCTGAACGGAGTCGTCGATATCTTGCATAATATTGAATAGATGCTGCCATAAATATAACTAAGGCAAAGATAAACCAAGTGACAGCACTGGTAGGAAAACTATTTTTAAATACGGCCAGCATTACAATAATAACAAGCAAGATAGTAGGTAACTCATTTAAAATGCGTAGTTGCTTACCTGTCCATTCAAAAATACCTTGATGAAATCTAGACATTAACCTGTAACAAAAGAAATGATAAATAAGCAACAGTAAAACAAATAATAGTTTGACCTGTAACCACAATTGCGTAAGCCATGATGATTCTGATATCAAAAGCAAGATAGCCATTGAAACTGCTAAAATCATTCCTGGAGTAGTTATAATATTTGCTAATCTCTTTTCCATTAATGTATATTGATTTAAAAAGGCTGTTTTAACATCATTCTCAAACTCAGTGGCTTCTCTATGATATATAAAGAGTCTTACAAGATAAAAAAGCCCAGCAAACCATACAACTACCCCAATAATATGAAGCGCCTTAAACCACAGATAAGCTTCGGGTGAAAAAGTCATAATACCAATTATACATAAGATACAATTCAATGTCACTAATTAATTACAGTTAACTACTTATAATTATGGTGTGAGAAATCTAATCATAATCTGGATGAAAGTATTTCCAAATCTCAGTAGCTGATTCTATTCCTATTAAATTAACTCGTGATATTTCATCTATAGTAGCAAGTTGAATAGCTTGAATAGATTTAAAATGTGCCAAAAGTGACTTTATTCTTTTAGGACCAACACCAGGTATTTCAACTAAATGAGATCTTTTCATAGAAATATCTCTCTTCTTTCTATGATAACTTAGCGCAAAACGATGAGCCTCATCTCTTAATTTTCTTAAAAGAATAAGTCCTGGTTGATTTTCTTCTGTATCTAAAGGTTGACTCTTGCAAGGAACATAAACTTCTTCATTTCTTTTAGCTAACGAACATACATTTAAGTGATCATCAAGAGATAGTTCCTTCAATGCTTTCATTACAGCATTTAATTGTCCTTTACCTCCATCGATAACAATTAGGTCTGGCCAATCAGAGTAGCCTTGATTAGCTAACTTACTTATATTTCTATTTCTGAAATTAGATAAGTCTACACCAGAAGACTTTATTTCGGACCATCTTTTAAAACGTCTTTTTATCACCTCAGCTAGGGATATATAATCATCACTATATCCAATTTTAATATCTGAATTCTTGATTTTATATTTTCTATAATTCTGCTTAGAAGGGACACCATCAATAAATACTACCTGAGAAGCTACAGCATCACTTCCTTGGATATGACTAATGTCATAACATTCAATTCTCCTTGGGGGTTCATTTAATTCAATAATTTGTGTTAGATCTTCAATTTGCATTAATGTTCTGTGTCTAGCATCTTGAGCTCGTTTAAGCTCTAAGTGAGCATTACTTTCAACTAATGAAAGAAGTTCTGCTTTAGAACTTATCTTTGGATACTTAAGTTTTATTCTTTTTGATGATAAATTACTAAGCCATTTTGATATAAAGGTTAATTTTGAGATTTCAAAAGGTATTAAAATCTCTGGAGGCATTTCAACCGGGTCTAATAAACTATAGTGTTCTTCTATTACTTTTTGAAGTAAGGTATCCTTATCTATATTGGATGTGTGATAGATATAACCAAGCCTACCTACTAACCTTCCAGATCTCATTTGAAATATTTGAACACTACTTATACCATTATCTTCTGACAATCCAATAATATCTCTTGTAATTGAAGAATCAGGTAATGAAACCTTCTGTGACTCTACTAATTTATCTAATGACTTAATTTGATCTCTCACAATAGCAGCCTTTTCATAGTCCATTTGATCTGATAAATGCGCCATCTTTATATTTAAATATTTATTTAATGCGTCGGTTCGACCTTCAAATATCATCGATATTTCCTTAATAGTTTTCTTA
>QCFU01000019.1 GCA_003278305.1 Prochlorococcus sp. AG-363-M21 | reverse complement strand
TGTAAGCGATATCCGCCCAGCTGTTAAAGAACAAGTTGAATCTTTAGGAGCAAGATTCATAGAGTTGCCTCCATCTCAAGATAAACCTTCAGAGACTGGTGGATATGCTGGACAGGCTTCAGAAGATTTTTTAGCAGCACAACGGAAGCTACTGCAAGCGCAATTAGCCGAATCTGATGTTGCTATTTGTACAGCCCAAGTGCCAGGGAAAAAAGCTCCTTTATTGATTACAGAAGAAATGCTTGATCAGATGAGACCGGGGGCTGTAGTGATAGATCTTGCAGTTTCTCAAGGTGGAAATTGTGCTTGTACAAAAGTTGGAGAAACTGTTGTTAGACGCGGGGTCAAGCTTTTAGGTGAATCCGATTTGCCTTCTTCAGTTAGCAATCATGCAAGTGCTTTATATTCTAGAAACCTACTTTCTTTGATTCAGCCATTAATTAGAGATGGAGAAATTTTTCTGGACACTGATGATCAATTGATTGAAGGAGCTTTGATAAGCAAGAATGGTGAAATTCGCAAGAATGAAATACTCAACTCTGGAGTAATAGAGTCATGAATGAACTTCTTTGGATTCTTCTTTTAGGAAGTCTATTGGGATTGGAATTAATTGGGAAGGTCCCACCTACTTTGCACACTCCTCTTATGAGTGGCGCTAATGCAATTTCAGGAATAACAATTTTAGCTGCGCTTGCTCTTATCCTTAATGCTAAGACCCTTCCTGTTTTGATATTTGGTTCAATCTCTTTAGGCTTTGCCTTATTTAATGTTGTTGGAGGTTTCTTGGTTACAGACAGAATGCTTGCAATGTTTAGTCGTAAAACCACTCGCAAATAGGAGCATTTTTGCATGACTATTACCACCCTCAAATATTTAATTGATCTAATAGCTGTACTCCTTTTGGCCTTAGGTATTAAAGGTCTTTCAAAAGTGCGTTCTGCTAGAGAGGCGAATAGATTGGCTGCAGTCGCGATGGCACTTGCAGTAGTTGGTCTTTTAATTAATTCATATGGAACAAGCGGAATATCAATATTTCAAGATGCATGGCTTTGGATGGTTGTTGGGTCAGTAGTTGGAGGTGCATTAGGAATAGCTATTGCAAAAACAGTCCCCATGACTGCAATGCCAGAGACAGTTGCTTTGTTTAATGGTTGTGGAGGAATGTCCTCACTATTAGTGGCTTTAGCATATGCGCTCTTTCCTGATCAGATATCTAGTGCAGGCGATGAAAATATCAATCAAGTGGTGAGAGCAGGTTCAATTGTGATCTCTGTCTTTGTTGGAGCAATTACATTTACAGGATCTGTAATAGCTATGGCAAAGCTACAAGGGTGGCTTTCTACTCCTAAATGGTTACAAAATAAATTTCGGCATTTCATAAATATTGCTTTAGCAGTTTCCTCATTGATAGGGACTATTGAATTTTTAACTAGTGATGGAAGTGCAAGTGGTCTTTGGCTTCTTGTCTCCAGCGCATCAATTCTTGGTATAGGTGTCACACTTTCTATTGGTGGTGCTGACATGCCAGTAGTTATCTCATTGTTGAATAGTTATTCAGGAGTAGCAGCAGCAGCAGCAGGTTTTGTTGTTGGTAGTCAGCTGCTAATAGTAGCTGGTGCAATGGTTGGAGCTGCAGGGTTGATTTTGACTCAGGTCATGTGTAAGGGAATGAATAGATCATTGGTTGCAGTGCTTTTTGGAGGTGCATTTGGAATGAGTGCATCGTCTACATCAAGTGGTTCAGGTGAATATGTGAATATCACAAGTTGTAGTGCAGAAGAATGCGCTTTGACTCTAGAGGCGGCTGAAAGAGTTGTGATTGTCCCTGGTTATGGTCTTGCAGTTGCTCAAGCTCAACACACTCTTAGAGAAGTTACAAAGGTCTTGGAAGCTAAAGGTATTGAAGTTAATTATGCAATTCATCCGGTTGCAGGACGTATGCCTGGACATATGAATGTTCTTCTTGCTGAGGCAGATGTTCCTTATGAACAACTTAAGGAAATGGATTCTATCAATCCGGAGTTCCCCGCAACAGATGTCGTACTTGTTTTGGGTGCAAATGATGTTGTAAACCCTCAAGCAAAAAATGATAAGACGTCTCCGTTGTATGGAATGCCTGTATTAGATGTTCAAGAAGCAAGAACAGTATTCGTAGTTAAGCGAGGTATGAATGCAGGATATTCAGGGATTAAAAACGACTTATTTGAATTAGATAACACATCAATGGTTTTTGGAGATGCTAAGAAAGTCCTTGGAGATCTTCTTGTAGAGCTAAAGGAGTTAGGTGTTGACCTCAAAGGATAATTTAATATTTTTGAAACAACTTGATTTAGATCCTTTTAAGGAGCGTTTCCCTTGGTTAGGAGGAGATCTACAAACTCTTAGAGATACTTTTGTTGAAGACGCTTTGCCTGTCGAGAATGGAGAACACATTTATATTGATGTTCCTTCTAATGGTAGTGGATTAATAGGTGAAGGGAAATTACTAGCATTGCTTGATAGACCATCAAACAACAAACCTACCAAAGGTTTAGTAGTGATGCTTCATGGGCTTGGTGGCTCAAGCAAGAGGAGGGGCCTTAGGCGTATGGCTTTTTCTTTGATTGACTCAGGATTTGCAGTTTTGAGATTAAACTTGCGTGGAGCAAGTCCAAGTAGAGATCTTGCTGGTGGAACATATGCGGCTGAATGTAATACTGATATCTTTCCGGTTCTTAAGAAAGCTAGAGAAATTACTAAATCATTTAATTCCTTTAAAGGAATTAGCACTAGGCCTCAGGTACCACTACTTGGAGTAGGGATTTCCCTAGGTGGAACAATTTTGTTAAATGCTTGCTTAGGACAAATAAATAAGACATCGGATAATCAGCCTGCTTTAGATGGACTGATTTGTATTAGTAGTCCTCTTGATTTAGGTGCGTGTAGTACGTCTATAGAACGCCCTAGAAATAGTTTTTATCAATATTGGCTTTTAAATCGATTGCTTAAACAAACAGTTGCTGATCCATTTGGGATAAGTGATTATGAAAAGAATGCTTTAAGTGATAGGAATAATTTTAATCTTCCAAAAATTAATTCTATAAGAGATTTTGATGCTGTTATCACTTCTCCAAGATGGTGTTTTAGTGGTGTCGACAACTATTATCAAAAGGCTTCTCCGTTAGAGCCCTTGATGCAGGACCCTAAAGGTATGCCACAGACCTTTATTATTCAAGCAGATGATGATCCTTGGGTGCCGTCAGGCTCTGCAAAAGAATTACATAGAAAGTTAAATGAGAGGAATTCTTTTTCTAATTTACGGGTGATATTGACTCCTAAGGGAGGCCATAATGGTTTTCATGGAGTAAATGGATGCTGGGGTGATGCCTTGGTAATTAAGTTAATTAATAAGATTGTTTCTTAAGACATATTATCTAATGCCTTAAGAGGAGTCCTTTGGTAGATAAAGTCAGCTATGGGTTGACCACCAACTATGTGCTGTTTGATGATCAGTTCAATTAATTTAGGAGAAACTTTCTGATACCAAATCCCATCTGGCCAAGTTAGGAGAATAGGTCCGTTTTTACAAACTCTTAAACAATCCACCTTGCTTCTTAAAACAACTCCTTCTGGCCTTGTTGGATCATCTAAATTTAATTCACTGATTATTTTTTTCAACTGGTTCCAACTACTCTGCCCATCTTTATAGTCGCAACATGATCCTTTAGATGGTGTTGCGCATAAGAGTAGATGGTAATTGATCTTAATGCTCATAAAGATGAGATTATTTAGGTAAATGTCTATGATTTTCCGCAATTTCTATGACGTATTTCCGAGACCACTTGTCTACTTCTATCACGTCATTTAGAAGAGGTTGGCTTCTTAGCTCATTCTTGTGTTTTTCACAGGCTGCTTCAATTAATTTAGGGATGCTTAGAAATGAAATTTTTTCTTCAAGAAATAATGATACTGCTTGTTCATTAGCAGCATTAAGGACGGCAGGCATTGTGCCACCAGTTTTGCCTGCTTCATAGGCCAATTCCATGCATGGATATTTTGTTTTGTCAGGTTCCTTAAAAGTAAGTTGTTGCAATTTGGGCAGATTGAGCCTTTCCCAAGAAGTTTCAATCCTATTTGGCCAACTCATTGCATAAAGAATTGGTAGCTTCATATCTGGCCAGCCCATTTGAGCTAAGACAGAAGAATCTGCTAATTCAATCATTGAATGAATAATGCTTTGTGGATGTATGACTATTTCAATATGATCATAATCAAGTCCAAATAGGTAGTGAGCTTCAATCACTTCAAGGCCTTTATTCATTAAGGTCGCTGAATCAACAGTAATTTTTCGCCCCATGCTCCAATTAGGATGACTAGTTGCATCTTTAACAGTTGCATTTTTTAAATCCTCTGTTGACCAATCACGAAAAGCACCTCCTGAAGCTGTTAGTTGAATATTTCTTAGCCCAGGAGTTGGTACACCTGTAGAGAGCCTTGCATTTTCTGCCCAAGGAGTCCCCTGAAGACATTGAAAGATGGCAGAGTGCTCTGAATCAGCAGGTAATAAGCGACTGCCACTACGTTTTAATTCTGGCAATACAACAGGGCCTGCTGCTATAAGGGTTTCTTTATTAGCTAATGCAATATCTTTACCTGATTTTATTGCTGCAAGTGTAGGGAGCAGTCCTGCACAACCAACAATACCAGTAACGACTAAATCAGCATGATCCCAAGATGCTGCAATGCAAAGACCTTCAACTCCACTAACAAATTGTGGTAGAACTTTTGGCCTCTTTTCGGGATCTAGATTATTTATTCGTTCTTTGAGTGGATTTAGATGCTTTTCTTGAGCAAGTGCAACAACTTCGGGTTGATGGGTTTTGATTTGTTCAACCAGAAGATTTAAGTTCTGCCCGGCAGTCAGAGCAACTACTTTGAATTGTTCTGGAAATTCTTCTGCTATTTGAAGAGTTTGGGTGCCAATAGAACCAGTGGAGCCCAGCACGCTGATGGCTTTCACAATGTCTAAACAGCTTTGTTTATTATCTCATCTTATCCCTTCGTTAAGAACAAAAGGTTACTGATTTAGAAAGTAAATACAAAAAAAGTTAACTTTTTATCCAATCAGTTACTCCTCCTGGCTTGTCAATCAGTTCTATGCCTTGCTTTTTAAGCTCCTGCCTTATTTGATCAGCTTTAGTAAAATCTTTTGTCATTTTTGCTTGCCTTCGTTTTTCAATGGCCTCCGAAATTAGAGTTTGATCTATATCATTAGTGCTTCTAATTAATTCCTTTGCATCTTTTTCAGCTTTTAAACCAAGAACACTAGCCAACTCAACTAGGGTCTCCCATCGTTTATGCATATTTGTATTTTCTATTCCTTGGATTGGCTTAAATTCTCCTTGCTCAAGCTTATTAGTCAAGGACTTCAGCGGACGTGCTATTTCAAATAAAATAGCAAGTGCAGCAGAAGTGTTTAAATCGTCATTTAATACATCAATAAATCTTTGACGTATTTCACTAAAACTATCACCAGTAGTGGATTCCTTTTGATTTAATACATTTTGGGTAGATGAGTTTAAATTAGGCCAGTCTAAAGTCTTAGAATAAACAAACCCTAAGTTGAGAGCTGTGTTCAGTCTCTTCCATCCAGAAGAGGCTGCACCAAGAGATTCTTCAGTAAAATCAAGTGGTTTTCTATAGTGAGCTTGTAAAACAAAGAGGCGAAGAGCCATTGCGGACACTCCTTTTTCTAGTAATGCTCGTATTGTTGTGAAATTCCCTAGTGATTTACTCATCTTTTGTCCTTCGACATTCACCATTCCATTATGTAACCAGAACTGAGCTAGCTTTTTTCCAGTAGCTACTTCTGATTGTGCAATCTCATTTTCATGGTGTGGGAAAATTAGGTCTGAGCCTCCTAAGTGAATATCAATTGTTTCGCCTAACTCTTTAAGCACCATTGCTGAACATTCAATATGCCAACCAGGCCTTCCATGGCCCCAAGGAGAGTTAAAGCTTGGTTCTCCATCTTTGGCTCCTTTCCACAATGCAAAGTCAAAAGGGTTTTGTTTGCGAGCTTCTTCTTTCTTTGTAACTCGCCCTTCTACATTATGTTGTTGCTCGGAAAGCTTACGACCACTTAATTTTCCATAATTACGATGTTTCATTACAGAAAAATAAACGTCTCCTTCAATAGAATAAGCAGCTCCTTTCTTTTCTAATTCACTAATCATTGAAACAATTTCATGAAGACATTTAGTTGCCCTTGGCATGCGAGTAGGAGGAAGAATTCCTAAGGCATTCATATCTGAATGAAATTCAGCAATATTTCTTTCGCTAACTTCTGACATGGCACAATTTTCTTTGTATGCTCGATTTAAGATTTTGTCGTCTATATCTGTAAAATTCTGAATAAAAGTGACTTTATTACCTTGCCATATCAAGTACCTATGTAGAACATCCCAAGAGATATAACTACGAGCATGACCTAAATGACACAAGTCATAGACAGTAACGCCACAACAATAAATAGTAACCTCATTTGGGCTTAATGGCGTAAAATTTTCAATCCGCCCAGTCAGAGTGTTTGTTAGCCGTAAAGACACTTGTTAAAATAGAGTTGTTGGTAAAGTAGACATAATTAGTCTTTTATTTTGCGTCCATCCAGTTGTAGCCTGTGGCTGCTTCAACAATTAAAGGAACTTTTAATTGCACTGCATTCTCCATTGTGTTGACGACTAATTTTTTCACTTGGGTCAATTGCTCTGGATCTACTTCAAGTACCAATTCATCGTGAACTTGTAATAGAAGGTTTGTAGAGAAATGCTCTTCTCTAAGCTTTTTGTCAAGTTGGACCATCGCGATTTTGATTATATCAGCACTTGAACCTTGAATAGGAGCATTGGCAGCAGCTCTTAATTGTTGTGCTTCCATGCCTGCTTTCCTTGCAAGAGTAAGGTCGATTGTTTTTGGATCTTGTCCTTTTAACCGCCCTAATCCATTTTTATCAAAATGAAAGTACCTACGTCTACCTAGTAATGTCACTACATATCCTCTACTTAAGGCATATCTCTCTTGAAGTTGTAGAAATTCAAAAACTTTGGGATAGCGCTCTTTGTAACGAGTTAAAAAAACTTTAGCGTCTGTTTGACTAAGTCCAGTTGAACGTGCGAAACGTTGAGCTCCCATGCCATAGATAACTCCAAAATTAATGGTTTTCCCTATACGACGTTCGTCATTAGATATACTATCTT
The DNA here is from genome assembly GCA_003278305.1 of Prochlorococcus sp. AG-363-M21. Classification (GTDB taxonomy): domain Bacteria; phylum Cyanobacteriota; class Cyanobacteriia; order PCC-6307; family Cyanobiaceae; genus AG-363-N16. The sequence goes on along the minus strand of QCFU01000019.1, from coordinate 1,622 downwards.
TTTCAAATAGAATCTTTGCTGTAAGAGAATGAACATCTTCTCCTTTTTTATAGGCTTCTAGTAGTACTTCCTCTTCTGATAGGTGAGCAAGAATTCTTAACTCTATTTGAGAGTAATCAGCACTTAATAACTTCCAATTATCTTGAGGTAGGAATGCCTTTCTAATTCTTCTGCTGAAATCTGTTCTTATAGGAATATTTTGGAGGTTAGGATTACTACTGCTTAAACGTCCTGTTGCAGTTACAGCCTGATTGAAATCAGTGTGCACTCTGCCAGTTCCTTTTTCTATTAATAGAGGCAATGCATCAACATATGTACTTAATAACTTGCTAAGAGTACGGTGCTCTATAACAACAGGAACTATTTGATGATCTTTTTCCAATCTCTCTAGAACATTTGCATCAGTACTCCAACCTGTTTTATTTTTACGAGATTTCTTTTTGTCAAGATTTAATTTGTCGAATAATATTTCACCAAGTTGCTTTGGGGAGTTAAGATTAAACTCATCTCCAGCATATTCATACGCCTTTGATTCAAGTTCATTAAGAGCAGTGTTTAGTTCTCTTGAAAGTGTTTTTAGATAATTTATGTCAATACAAATTCCCCTGGCTTCCATATTGGCAAGTACTTCTTCAAGTGGTTGCTCTACTTTGTCTAAAAGATCAACTACTTCCTTACCCATGATAGTTAAAGCCTTTTTCTTTATAAAGAAGAGTTTTCGTGTTAAATAAACGTCCATTCCGCAATAAAGGCCTGCTGTCACTATGTCTACATTCGTAAAATCTTCCTCTTTAGCAACAATGTCTGTATAACTAGTAGGGGTAAAGCCGAATTCCCTTTTTGCCATTTCTTCTAGGCTATGCTTCTGAGACGAGTCTTGGATATAATCTGCCAGAAGAGTATCCATTATTACTCCCTTAAGAGGTATACCATGGTTTAAAAAAACCAGACGATCAAACTTTGCGTTTTGCAAAACCTTTGGATGTTGCTTGCTTTTTAGCCATGGGGTAAGGGCTGTTATTACGGCTGTTAGTGGTAATTGTTGCTTGTCCGTATTATTTAACAATCCTTCTTTCTGGTGCCCTATAGGTATATAGGCTACTTCATTTATACCTTCTCCCCAGCAAAAACCAATCCCTACAAGTTCTGCTTGAAAAGTATTTAAAGACGTGGTTTCAGTGTCTATAGCTACTGGCTCCTCTAGATTATTACAGCCTAAAAGGGTATTCATAAGTGAGTTCAGCTCTCTATCAGTCGTAATAATGTCTGGCTTGATGTTCGGAATGTTTTCTCTGCTCGGAGACTTAATTGGCTTATCTCTTTTTTTAACCTCTTGATTGGTTTTTGAATAACTACTGTCATTTTTGGGTTGATTCTTTTTAAACCCTCCTTTAGAAAAACAGGAAATAAAGGTTGGAATTTGTCTGCGAAGGCTATGAAGCTCAAGACTCTCAAGAGAGATTTCCAACCCCTTTTCATTGAATGTATCTAGCTCAAAACGTAGTGACTCTTTGATGTCAACATCGACGATGATTTTTGCTAAATAACGATCAATATAAGCTCTTTTTTTCCCTTCATTTAGTTTTATTTTCAGTGCTCCTTTAATGAAGCCAGTAGTTGAT
>QCFU01000018.1 GCA_003278305.1 Prochlorococcus sp. AG-363-M21 | reverse complement strand
AGTGAACAATCTTTTCCTTATTTGCATTTCTTTAGTTAAAGTAAAATTTAATATAATTCTATCTATAAATTGATACTATGCTAGGTGTAATATCTTACAACAAGTTCTAAGCCTTCTTTGCGCTAAAGCAATCCACTTCAAAGTTATAAGTCTGCGAACAAAACATCATATTTATCAAATTGGCAAATACATTGATTAGGAGGCTCCAATGGAGACCAGCCATTGGAAGTAATGGGGAAAAGTGGTGAAAATCCGCTACTGTCCCGCAACTGTGAAGTATCGACATCTATCGATATCAGTCAGAATGCCCGCCTTTTGCACACTTCGACGAGGATCGACCAATGAAAGTTGCTTTCTTGAATTACAAGAATTCTCTTGTAATTGTAGTGACATTATTTGTTTTCTCACTTTTTTTACCTGATACAGCTTTTGCTCATCACCCCTTTAAAATGGGCGTGAGTGCTGATCTCTCATTTTGGCAAGCTTTAATCAGTGGTATAGGGCATCCATTACTTGGGCCTGATCATCTAATTTTCATGCTAGGCATAGCGTTTGCAGGAATTAAGAAAACAAAGAATTGGGTTATTCCTCTTTTGACTATTGGGTTAACAGGTACAGCCTTAGTACAGTTACTACCGTTGCCGGATGTATTAACTATCTGGGCAGAAGGATTGGTCTCATTATCTTTAGTAATAGAAGGTTTCATTATTCTCAATCGTGTTAACCCAAAATGGCTCTTTCCAATGTTTGCCTTGCATGGATACTTACTTGGCAACACAATAGTTGGTGCTGAACCTACTCCTCTAATAGGATATTTTTCAGGCCTTCTTGTTTCTCAGGCAACCTTGCTGATACTAGTAACTGTAATGTCTCAAAAAAGCATTAATTGGCTAGGGGGTAATAGTCGACTTATAACTTCTGGGGTTTTAATAGGGATAGGCTCAGCGTTTTCCTGGGTTGCTCTAGTGGGTTAAATAATTACAAAAACCCTGGGATTATCCTTATCTATCATTTCTTTAATAAAGCAACCTTTTAATGAATCCTGTTTTAGGTCTACTTACTTCCTCTATTAATTTTTGGACTCATCTACTTCTATATATAATAGAAAACAAGGTCTGACATTCTTCATGAAACGACTTTCTGAACAGAGTGGAACTATGTGGACATAAGGAATTGTTACGATAACTGTTATAGCTATCTTGAGATACTGGAGTCATAATGAATGACTTTGAGTACACCTAGACAATACAAAATCTATTTAGATGCAACTATGGGATATGGACTCGGCTCAGAAAACCCAGAAGAAATAGCCTCTTACCAAAAGATCCAAAACAAAATGAAATATGTTAGAGAAATAAAAAATATTCGAATATCAAGAAAGGATTAATGAGTAAATAGGCTACATCCAAAATTGTTTTGAAATTACTTGCAAACTGTATATTAGTTAGCAATTCTAATAGGTAGAACCAAGAAGTAAAATGGAAGGGCAAGGTTTTATTCAACCTCCATGCCAACCATTCAGTCTCGCAAAAATTAAGGCTTATCGGTTCAATTAACTACTAGCTCACAAAAAGTAGGTTTCTATAATAGAAATAGGCTGAACGAAGTCTACAAATCTGTTCAAGTTTAATTCAGAATAAATTGAAGACCTACAAATCACTCGGACTGCTTTGTCTATTTACAGTTTCTCTCCCGCTGATAGCACAAGTCAACTGGAAAGCACCAGAAAGTATTGATGCAAAAAAAAATAGCGTGTCAACTGCTAGCGGAAAGGCTGTCGTTGTAACTGCCAATCCATTAGCAAGTGCTGCAGCTCTTAGAACCTTGGAAGACGGTGGTAGCGCTATGGATGCTGTTGTTTCAGCACAAACCGTTCTGGCCGTTGTTGAACCACAAAGTTCAGGGCTGGGAGGTGGCTCTTTCCTTTTGTATTGGGATCAAACAAAAAAATCTTTATTCGCATTTGACGGCCGCGAAACTGCCTCAGCTCAAGCGAACGAGAATATGTGGATAAACTCTAATGGAGAAAAAGTTCCATGGCGGCAAGCAACTACCAGCACCTCAGCTATAGGAGTTCCAGGCACATTGGCTTTACTTTGGGAAGGACACCAACAATTTGGGAATTTAACTTGGGAAGCTAATTTCAAAAGAAGTATTGATCTTGCTAAAGAAGGATTCCTTCCGAGTCCTCGGTTCCTTAGATCAATCTCATTAGCAAAGAGATTAGGTGTTGATCATAGTCAATCTTTCAAAAACCTTTACCTACCTAATAACTCACTTCCAAAAGAAAAGATTCCATTTCGCAATCGACAATTAGCATCCACATTAACCCGCCTTGCCAAAGGAGGAGTTAATGAATTTTATCATGGGAAAGTAGCTAATAAACTTATCAATGACATCCAAGTTTATCAAAATAGCAAAAACACTATAACAACAATTACTAAAAAAGATTTAGCAAATTACAAAGTCCAGAAACGCAAGCCTATCTGTCGTAAATATAGAGCTTGGAAAGTTTGTTCATTCCCTCCTCCAAGTGGCGGTGGTGTTGCTATCTTGCAAGCTCTTGGAACATATGAACTTCTATCAAACAAAAATTCGTCGGGGGAGGAAGCAATGCATTGGCATCTTTTAGCGGAGTCCTTAAGGTTTGCAGATGCTGATCGCTCTCACTGGATAGGAGACCCAATTGATTGGAGGATACCGCTCGAAGGCTTATTAGAAGACGAGTATCTTAAGAAAAAAGCAACCGCTATTAAAAGCAATGCTACAAAATTTCACCCTGCGCCAGGAATGCCAAAAGGAAGTAAATCTCTAGATTTAGCAAGCCAACCTCGCACTTCTAGCGGAGGTACAACTCACCTAGTAGTAGTAGATTTACAGGGAAATATCGCCTCTTACACAAGCTCTATTGAAACCGTTTTCGGAAGTAGATATATATCTGGGGGAATGGTTTTAAATAATCAATTAACTGATTTCTCGTTTTTATCCAATGTCTCAGGGAAACCAATTGCTAATCGCGTTAAAGCAAAGAAAAGACCAATGAGTTCTATGGCTCCAGTTATAGTGTTTCGTGATGATCTTCCAGTATTAGCAGTTGGGTCGCCTGGTGGTTGGCTTATTCCACATTACATAACAAATACCTTAATAGGAGCACTAGATTTCAACCTTTCGCCAAAAGAATTAGTGAGACAAAAGTTACTTTCAGTTCAACCTGATTACACGGTGCTTGAAGAAAATGGTAACTGGTCTAGCCCTAATGCCAATATCCATCAAGAACTTGTAAAACGTGGGCATCAAATTAAATATAGTTCTTTCAGTAGTGGGCTGGCTATTATCCAATGGCATAAGGGAAGTTGGCACGGTGCAGCCGACCCAAGAAGAGAAGGACAAGCAGTTAGCTTGCAAATAGAGTAGCCTGCAAAAAATAATAAATCAAATAATGCTGACAATCATCAAAGCAAAGCTTTATAGACTAAACACGTTTGGGAGCCATGGCTAAATCACGTCCTTTACCAACTACTGGTGCCCTAACTGGAATTTTTGAAACTCTATCCTTCTTTAGCGATCCTAGCTTTGCTAGAAGGAGATTTGAGCGTCTTGGGAATGTCTTTGAGACATCAATGCTTGGGCAGTCAATGGTTTTCATACAGGGGGACCAAGCAATTGCTGACTTATTATCTCAACCAGAAGCAGTTGAAGGTTGGTGGCCAGAAAGTGTTCGGCAACTTCTAGGTAGCCATTCCCTTGCAAACCTCAATGGAGCAGCTCACAAAGCAAGGAGAAGAGTAGTCGCACAATTATTCACGTCTTTAGCACTTCAACGCTATGTCCCTGGCATTATCAACTTAATTGATGAGCTTGCCCAAGAACTAAAGGCTGCACAATCCCCAGTCTCTTTAGCCGAACGAATGCGCCGCTTTGCTTTTTCCGTAATCACTACAACTGTTCTTGGATTGGAGGGGAATGATCGTGAGAAATTATTTTCTGATTTCGAGGTCTGGACCAAGGCTCTCTTCTCGATTCCTATCTCTCTGCCAGGCAGCCCTTTTGCTAAAGCTCTAAAGGCAAGAAAACGTTTACTTGAAAAACTTCAAAAAATACTTAATCAACCTGTCAATGGCAAAGGTGGTTTGGATTTGCTAGCAGGAGGTCTTGACGAAGCAGGCATTCCTTTTGCAGATGAAGATTTAGGAGAGCAACTACTCCTACTGTTATTTGCTGGATATGAAACCACAGCCTCTTCGTTAACCTGCCTAATGCGAGAATTACTTCTCAATCCACAAATAGAAACATGGTTACGAGAAGAACTGGATACTCTCGATTGGCCTCCAACTCCTAAGCAGGCAACTATGATCTACGACCCTAGCAAAGCCCCAAGACTCGATGCTCTCGTCAAGGAAGTAATGCGATTCACTCCACCAGTAGGTGGTTTTTTTCGCCGCACCAAGCAATCCTTAGTGTTAGATGGCATCCTGGTGCCTAATAATCGTGTAGTGCAAGTAGCTTTGATTGCTTCTAACCGCAATGGAATTGGTGATCTAGATATCTTCCGACCACAACGGCACCTCGAAAATGACTGCTCTTTAAATCTGATCCCTTTCGGCGGAGGTGAGCGTGTATGCCTTGGCAAAGCGTTAGCTGAACTTGAGATACGACTTATGGTGGTTGGATTATTCAGAAAATTGCGCCTTGAAGCCCTCCCAGAGCAAGACTTCTCACTACGACAGCTTCCCAGTCCATCTCCTCGGGACGGATTGTTAGTCAAGTTAAAAACGTGAAAACCAAATTCATCCAACCGAGATGAAGCCCTAGATCTAATTCAACTGACTAGCTGTTTCGCTAAGATGCAAGCAAAGTCAATGACAATGAAAGTCAATCCTCGCAGCAGAAAGAAGTCTTTAATTGCTTGGATACTAATGACAATAGCTCTGTCTGGGGGAATGATCTTATATTACAAGCAATATCCATCAGCAGAGATAAGAAGAGACCTTTCCGTAGATGGAATATTTGCTGATTAATTTCATAAAAGAAGAGGAAAAGCAATGGCGAGAAAGAGACTGGATTGACTCAAGCTCTAGTCAAACTTTCTCTAACATATGGCTATTATCCCTAGCCAAGGATCTTTAATTTTCTCCTTTAGAATGAAAACTGGGCTTCAGTGATTTCGCCTAAATATTAATTGATAATGACTGGTATTTATTGGCTTTGATTCCAAGCTTTCTCCAGGTCCAGGATAGACAGCCTGCCATTGCTCACCACAAATTGTCTTTTCCAATAAATCATCAAAGGTTGATTGCTTACACAAGTGAAACTCAGATAATGTCTCCACTCTTTTTATTCTTGAAACATCTAAATTATGGAAAATCTGTAATGCCAACTCATCTATAAAAAAAACTGGTCCATTCCCCAAAGCTTGATTTCTGCCAATCACAGTCGTTTCTAAAAATATCTGCTCATCAAAAGTAGCTATCTGCCGATTTGGAGACTTTGGATCATCTTGAATACGCAAAAGCTTATCTCCTAAAACAGCCTTTCCAACTGAAAAAGCATTAAATGAACGATCGCCTACTATCTCATTGAAACTATTTAATTGAAATTTTGCTTCATACATCAAGGAGTTGTTAGCAAGGTTATTAAGGTCTGAACTTTGAACTATCCATGAACCATTAAACCAAGATGGATAAACAATATCTTTTTGCAAAGCTCTTTTCTCAAAAGGGCCAGGCAATCTCCATTCTGGCCAGTCATTGAGTCGTCTTTCAAGCAATGCATAAGAATGATCTTGAATTAAGGAGTTAGCAGATATAGAACTTGGAAAAATGAAAAGGAAGATAAGGAATAATAGAAAAAAGCTTTTCATTACTTCTGCTTAAGGAAGTTAGGTTTAATGAATTTCATATAAGAGATAATAGAGGGAATAAGATACCTACCTGAGCTGGATCCATTCAACACTTAGGAAGATTTGATTCCTCTTCGTTCCTTTGCACTAAAGGATTCTGATAACAACATCTCTCAATAATAGGAGATATGCCTTCCTCTAACTCTTGTAACAGCTCGTTCTTAAATACCTCTCTATTCTCAAGAGTAGGTGGTTCATACCCTGATTCTTGAACATCTAATAGAAGAGCCAAGATAGTTCTATGAAAAAGGGGATGACGTAAAGACATTTTTTCGCGACAAGAACAATAACCCTCGGCTTCGGGCTCTGAGTTTTCAATTCAACTATTCAAAAACAGCTCATCTGAAGAGTCTCAGGCAATTCGATTAGCAGGGTTGGAAATATTAAAAGTTAAAGCTTACCAAATCAATGATGAATTACTCTTTGAGATTCCAAAAGAGAAAATTATCGACTTTCTCGACACTTTAGATAAAATAGAATAAGAAAAATGGGGGTGAGAATATTAGTCCATCCACACATCGCAATATCGCACAGGATCCATGGCATCACAAGAATCTAACCACTAGCCAATAAAGAACGAATCAAATATATATGTTGTCATTACTCAGACCTATCGATCCTGCTCTCAAAACAAATGGCAGGCAAAGACCGATATACTAATAATTTTATTTATAAGTAAAAGGTTCTTGACTTCCTATGAGAACAGATCCTTTTGGGTAACAAAACATTTGATCAACTTGGAAAACACAAATTCATCTATCTCCAGCCAAAAAAGAATTAAAAATATTCAATTTTCTGGTCTCAATGGAAAGGCTCTTGCCATAAAGATGAGTGATATCCCAAGTATGAAAGCCATTACGGAAGTTGTCCCTAGGCACTGTTTCGCACGTAAAACATCAACTTCCTTGGCCTACCTTGTGCAATCACTCGCAATACAGGCAGTAATTATCGCTCTAGGACTAACCATTCCTTTTACGCAAGCAATGATTCCGGTGTGGATTCTCTATGCGTTTGTTTCAGGAACTACCGCAATGGGCTTCTGGGTTATCGCCCACGAATGTGGGCATGGAGCCTTCTCTGATAACAAGACTTTACAAACAATTATTGGTTATCTGCTGCACTCGTTCTTGCTAGTTCCATACTTTTCTTGGCAACGGTCACATTCCATTCACCATCGTTTTACTAATCACATAACTGATGGAGAAACTCACGTGCCAATAGTGATCGGTGGCAATGGAATTAGCGAAAAAGTCGGAGGAGAGAATGAATTGGCTCTCTCAACTGCTCTAGGCAAAACTAATTACGGCTTAATGCAACTCATATTGCACCTTGGCTTTGGTTGGCCTGCATATTTATTGACTGGCAGCACAGGGGGGCCTAAATACGGAACTTCGAACCACTTTTGGCCAAGGGAACCCTTCTCTAAGAAGCTGTGGGCTTCCAATTGGATAAAGAAGGTTTGGATCTCAGATCTTGGGATAGCTTTGGTATTAATAGGAATTTTTATATCAGGACTCAAGTATGGCATAACTCCTGTAATTGCAATGTATATAGGTCCATTATTAGTAGTCAATTGCTGGCTAGTTGTATACACCTGGCTTCACCATACGGATACAGATGTTCCTCACCTCTCCAACTCAGACTTCTCTTTTATCAGAGGTGCTTTCCTTTCAATTGATCGACCTTATGGCAAAGTTCTTAATTTCTTACATCATGAGATTGGCTCAAGTCATGTAATTCACCACATTTTTCCGACAATTCCTCATTACCACGCAAGAGAGGCAACTATTGCTATTAAAAAATCTTTCCCTAAGATCTATCTTTACAGCCCAGTTCCAATCCATAAGGCTCTCTGGAATATCGCTTGTCATTGCATTGCTGTAAAGGCAGAGAAAAATAATGGCCAATATATATGGCAAAACTCTTACACAAATCAGGAGTGACTTCCTTTACGAGTAATAGAAACTTGATTGACATAGCGTAAAGAAATAGAGGTGAGAATATGAAGCCATCCACACATCGCAATATCGCTGAGAACCCATGGCATCACAGGAACCCAACTACTGGATCATGAAGAGTGAACCTTGGGTTTATACAAAATCAAATCCCAATCACTTTGATTTGATATCCATTCTTACTTAAGTCAATAAACTTTTTTGTATCCTCATCAGTAAAGCTCTGTATTCTTCTGGCATAGACAGCATCAGCATTTAAATCTTCTATCATTTCATATCCAAAGAACTCTAATAATTCCTCCTGATTATGAAAACATTGATCGCTCCACTCATAACTTTTATTCCCTTTCGAATACTCATACTCATAACACTCATAAAAATAATCAGTTCTATATCGCTCTACTAACGCAAACTCTTTTTGTTCTTCCTCTGGGAGTTGATCGTAAATCTCCCACCCAATTACCAGAACAGGCATTACTTCAATTCATTCAACCAGAGTCATCCTATAAATCAGACCGCTTATTATCTTGATTATAAAATGAAAACGATTATCATTTTATCTCTTTGATAGGCTCGACATAAGTTTGCTATTGCCAGAGGATGGGGTCAACATGGTTAATTTCAGGCTCGCCAGGGTGCGGGAAGACCACCTGGATACTTAACACGATCAAAAACCATCAAGGTGCTTGCGGATATTTACGCCTTGCCGAGCAGGCCGAAAGCGATCACGAGCAGTTAGCTGTCTCTCAAATTGATTACACATTTTTAAAAGATCAGATCCCTCATCTAGAAGACTTTTCCGACTGTCGTGAGACTTCGATCTCACAACACAAAGACTTCTTAACATTAATTGAGCTTTCACAATCCCAATCACCTGAAAGCTTAGGGACAATAGGGATCGATTCTTATGCAAAGAATCGACTTGAGTCTTTAAAACTGCAACCTGATAGACACCTCCACTTTGGTAGAGACTCGGAATTGCCAAATAATGACACATTGGTTTTCAATAAACTTGAATCTTGGAGACTCAACCTTGCTAGTAGCGTCTGGGATCCACAGAGCCTAAATACCTTTTGGTTTGAGCTCGTGAATGGAGCCTATGGAGATGTCTATAGAGCCAAGGCTCTTATGAACTTGCCCGATGGACAGTCTATTTTCTTCAACTGGATTGTGAGTCAAAAAGGGTCACAGTTTCTTCCACTAAAAACAGTTTCTCCCCCTAATGGCAGGCCTGAACGACCATCAGGGATTGTTATACAAGGGAAAGGACTTGATTGCATAACCATTCAGTCAACGATCAACCTCTGCCTGCTAAATGATGCATTACTCGAAATGCATCAAATGCCTCTTCGAGATCGACAACCAGAAGTCCTTCACGCAAGCTAATCATCATGAAACATGCAGTGATCTCCTGCCTACATGCCAACCTAGCTGCTTTAAAAGCAGTACTAAATGACATTGATCAAAATGGAATTAGCGATATCACCTGTCTTGGTGATCTAGTGGGCTATGGACCACAACCGAATGAAGTAGTAGATCTAGTACGAGAACGTGCTATTACTAGCTGTCAAGGTTGCTGGGATGAAGATATTATTGAGGGTCTTAATGCATGCGAATGCAGTTACCCATCTCAACTAGCGGAAAAGCGTGGACATCTGGCTCATGAGTGGACAGCAGAACAATTAACAGATATCAACAAAGATTTTTTAGCAAGTTTGCCAACATCAATACGTAGAGATCGCATCTTGTTTGTTCATGGCAGTCCCAATAGCCAACATGAGTATCTTCTACCTGACATGAATGCATTTGCAGCACTTGAAAGAGTTGAGAAAGCCGGAGCTGATACTTTGTTTTGCGGACATACTCATCAACCATATGTTCGTGAACTAAAAAATGGATCAATTCGAGTGCGGCTACAAAACACGTCTAATCACAATGCAGAAGACAAAGAAATAAACTTACCGATGCGAAAAATAGTCAATGCAGGATCAGTCGGTGAGCCTCGTCATGGCAGTACTAATGCCACCTATGTAATCCATGATGATGTTACTGGAGAAGTTGAGATCAAAGAGGTGGCCTATGACATCGGACTAACATGCCAAGCCATTATTGATGCCGGACTGCCACGAATATTCGCATGGAGGCTGAGCCATGGCTTTGAATTTGCTGAGCAAGCCGAAGATGCTAGTCATGTTTGCGAACGATGATTGAACGCTGGGCACTAGTGAGTGGTCTAAAAGGTGACCTAGAAACCTACGAGCTGATTCAAAGTGAATTAAAGAAGGCTCGCGGAGTTACGGCCTTATTTGTCCTGGGAGATATGATCGGGCCAGAACGCAACTGTGATGCATTATTAAATCGACTACAGAACCCCCGACGTAAGGAGTTAGAACCTCAATGCATATATGGCTGGTGGGAAGAGCAGCTCCTTACGGAACAGGGGTTCCGCGGCGAACAAAAGGCAGATACTCTGCGGCTCAATCAAGGAGAAGAAGTCGTCAGCGCCTTATTAAATGCTGTTGATCCTTCTCATCTAAAATGGTTAGCATCACTTCAGTTTGGCTTCATTGAATTAGACTGCGGGCTAATTCATGGAAGCTCAGCAGATGTAGGAGATAATCTGACATCAGAAACGTCTCCGCTAATTCTTCTTGACCGCCTAACACGTCTAGCTATAAACAGGTTATTCACAGCACACAGCACTAAGCAATTTCATCTTGAGCTAACTGGTGGAGGGATTGATTCGCAAGTAAAGGATCTCAACGGCCAACATCAACATCAGCAAAAAGTGTCTAAACAAAGCATTATTGGAATAGGAGCTGGCGCAAGTTATACCATCTATGACGTTGGTAGTGATAAAACACACTTTCTGACCGCTGGTGGTCAATCCAATAGCAAAGGGAAGGGTTTTGCATAAAAGCACCCTTGCATTAATTCCTATTGTCTTCTAATAAAGAACTTGAATCAAACATATTACCTACATATAAACGAGTAATTTCTCTTGATCTAACACCATTTTGAACAAGAAAGCCAGCTAGAGCAGCTTGCATTAATCGGTATTGATCCCAATTTGGATAGTGTTCAATAAATGTATTCATTGCTTTCTTAAGAGGCAATGGAACCTGCGATTGAAAACTAATAGTTGCATCTTGAAATGGCTCTCTGTTACCAACAGGCACCTCTTTATTTGAAATACGCTTGCTCCTATACAATTCATGTATACCCTCTAACTGATTATAAATAGCAAGCAATTGAGAACTAATATGATCAATATTTTCCATACCTTTTAAGTCAAAAAGAATCCTTTCAATTCGATTCTTTGATTCCACTAAAATGTGGCATTCCCTAGTTCCTGATTCATATAGCATTAATTTTGACTGATAGTTTTAAGAGCAATTTTACAAAGCAAAGACTATATAAATGAAGTCAGTGTCATTACAATGACTCCAAGCATAGCTAGTCTGCCATTAAGGATTTCAGCTTTCTTAAGATTAGAGAAAGACATAAGTCAGAAATCAAAAGTATTTATTGATGAATAATTTACTAATAAGAGAAAGAAAGTGTATGTATCTATTTATGCTTTTCTCGGGAAACATCAATTCAAAGTGAAATTTCTATAATATTTAGTATCCCTCAATACATAATGACGATAGAATTACCTTATTCAAGCTAATCAAATTAGCGTTTAAAAATAAATGCTATCAAAAAAACTTTTTGTCAAATTAAATACTTCTATAAAACAATAGTGCTGTAGCTTAATTTCAATCCAAGCTATTACTATGGAAACCAAAAGTTTGAGACAACAGGATCTAATAAGAAAAGTAATTATTAAAGAATTTAAAAAATGCCAACCATCCGGGATTACTTTTCAAAAGCAGTCTTATAAGCCTTCCTTAAAAGTCAATCAAATGAGCAGACATCTCGTTAAATAATGGATGATAATCAAAACTTGATTGAAATAGAATAAAGAAATGAGGGTGAGAATGTTAATCCATCCACACACCATCCACACATCGCAATATCGCTGAAAACCAATGGCATCACAGGAACATAACTACTGGATAATGAAAAGTTAGCCTTCTGTTATATCAATGGATCTAAACCAATTGAGATTGACGAAACTCTAGGCATTTATTAGGAATAGAATTTTTTTACCAGAAAGTAATCCTTCAATATTTGTCTTAATCAATTGATATCACTAGTTTGAAATTCATGAGCGATTTCAATGTCTTCAAGATCTTCTGTTGTTAACTCATAGCTTGATCCTTCTCTCTTCAATTTTTCTTCTACCCAGGCAATACATTCTTCAAGATCTGGGTAATTAGGTTTCTTGCTTACAATCCAGTCTTGAAGTTGGTTAGACACATACCAAGTGAATTGCAATTCCATCAACTAAATCCTTTGCTCACAACCATGCTAATAATTATAAGTGAAAACGATTATCGTTATCTTGCTATGTATAATTAGCTTTTAGCTACCTTTCTCTAAGCAGAATCTTGAAGGCAAGAACCTCCGTTGAAAAATTGATCTATAAGAAGAGCCAAATGATTCCCATCAACTTCACTATTTCCAAAACTGCTACTACTGAATTAATTAGACAGTCTGCTTTTGGAGGGACTCCTGGAGAAATGCATATTGATTTATTACCCGATAGTTTTGGTGAAGGCTGGTTATATATTCGTTTAAGACCAGGAAAACTTACAGGTATTCCGCTAACCAGGACTGATGGAATAACCCTATTTGCTCCATCAGAGCAAATTAGTTTATTGAGAGACTTGACACTAGACTATTTCGGAGATTTAAGTGGTGGAGGCTTTTTGATTAGCACTCCAAAAGGAGCAGAAACAAGCGTATGTGGTTCCGGTTTTCGAATGGAGAGTACTTAAAAGAATTAGAGTGCTAACTGAAAATATTTTTCTATCAGTTCAGATCTGTTAGCTATTAGTAATAGAAACCTGGTTGAAATAGAATAAAGAAATAGGGGT
>QCFU01000017.1 GCA_003278305.1 Prochlorococcus sp. AG-363-M21 | reverse complement strand
GGGCTTATTCAGCTCTACAAAATCTTAGTGAGAGCTATGGCTGTGTAGATAACGCCTACACTCAAAGCCTTAACAATGGCCAAGCTTTGACTCGTTATGAGGCTGCTGCATTGATCAATGCATGTCTTGATAATGGTCTTCAAGCTGATGCCTCTGCATTAAGTAATGATGCTGCTCGCCTAACAGAAGAATTTGGCTCAGAAATGGCCATTCTGAAAGGTCGTGTTGATGGTACGGAGACCAACGTTAATGAATTTCAAGCTGGCCAGTTTATCCCTACAACAAGTTTGATGGGCCACGCTGTGATCACTACAGGTGCTGTTGATGGAGGAGATGGTAATGAAGCTTTAGCTATGCAATATAATTTTATGCTTATGTCGCATACAAGTTTTACAGGAGAAGACCATTTATTTATAAGTGCTGATCAAGGGAATAATGCTGACCCTCTGAAAATGGACAGTGCTATGGACATGGTAATGTCCAACCTAACTGTCAGCTCTATGTATTATCAATTTCCTTTAGGAGATTTTCAGATAACTGCAGGGCCTTTAGTTGATCAAGATGATGTAGTTTCTGCTACTACATCTGCTTACTCAGATGCCTTTAGGTTAAATGGAATGCGTTATGGGCTTTCAGGTGCAATGAATGAAACTGGTCCTGGAGTTGCTGTTGAATATATCAATGACTACGGTTTTAATAGTTCTATTAGTTTGGTTTCTGATGATGGGCAGGCTGCTACTAAAGGAATTTTTTCTGAAGAAGGAGATGATATAGCTACTGCTTCTATTGGGTATGATTTTAACACTTTTGGAGGAGGATTGATTTTTAAATCTGCGGATGATAATGGTGATAGTAATGGAGAAACAACTTTTGGAGGAGGAGTCTATTTTAGGCCAGACGGGTTGCCTACTATCAGCCTGATGTATGACACCAAAGACCCTGAAGGATCAGGTTCCGATTCTTCTTCATTTATGCTTGGCTTGGATTATCCAATAGGTCCTGGTATGGCTAGTATTGCTTATGAAAGTTATGACAATGCCGGCACTGTAACTTCGAATTATGAAGCTTACTATAACCATTCAATATCAGATGGAGTAGCTATTCAGGGAGGTGTATTTTTTGAAGAAGGCTCTGGAAGCAATGCTGATTCGACAGGTTATGTTGTAGAAACATTCTTTCACTTCTAATTCAATTTTTATTAACCTCTACTCAAAGTCAGGCGTTTTTTCTTTGTAATTATTGTGCATAGAGCATGGCATCCACTTTGCCCCCATTCTATGAGCACCTTTACATCCAAGCTCTTTAGCTGCGGCTTTTGCCTCTGCCTTCGTATTAAAGAGGACCTTTGTCTTACTAATTGCGTCTTCTTGAAGTGAGAAGCCAATAAGACTAAATGCCCCGAAAATTGCGATAGAAATCTTAGAAAAAGAATGAAATTTCAAATTAATTCAAGCAACCAAAAAAATTATACTGAGACTAAGTATTCCTTTCATTAATAAAGAATCTTAGTTTAGGACAATGTTTCTTGGAAAACCTCAAATAATTAGAATTAGGCAATTATCACTAAAGCCAAAAATTGGTATCAGTTGCTACAGTTTTAGTACGTTCGTCCCTAGATTGGGATGCATGTTTTGGCAGCAGGGAACGGGGCTGTCATTTCGGAGGAACGTCATGAACACTCTCCCACTAATTCGGTCTCACATTAAAAGAGCCGATCGGATCCATAAGGCCCAGTTGGTTGCAACTTCCCATGGCAGTAGATATCACGACCAGACAGTGTTAAATGCAAATTCTGCTTCAAGAAAAGAGAAGGCTAAGCGGATACATAATGCACAATTAATGGCGTTTTAAAAGGTTTGTAGACTTGTTTGAGGAGAGCTTAAATTTATTTGCTCCTTGTGTTTGCAAGCTAATTTCATGATCAATCTGATAATTTTTTGCAATGACTTGTTTTTAAGATTTTCTTGCTAGGAACTAATAGATAGTACTATTTTACTCTCTCTGATAGGGGGATATAAGTTATAGGGATTTGCATGTTAACCAACATTGCTTAACGCTAAATTAGGACAAAGTAGGCATATTAATTATATATGTCTCTTTATACTGAGTAGTTCTGTAATGCAGGAATCATCTTCCCACCATCTTGATCATCATCATCATCAATACTTCTTGCTAGAAGTTCAAGCCCTACAAGCACAGTCATTGGGTATAAACACCAGAGAATAGCTTGCCATGCTGAAAAGCTATCTAATGAAAATTGGAGTTCGCTCATTTTGAAAAAAAAGATTTTTTACTATAGTCATGCATTTTTAAAAATGTGGGATTTGTGCAATAAATAATGATTGCTTTTTATTTTAATATTTGAGTAAAAGGTTTTTAAAACAGGTATTTACAGGAGAAAAATAAGTTATTAGTAATAATTTTTTGATTATTAAATTAATTTTGGAATCAAAAATTATGCACATCTTCTTTTTCAGAATCGGATATTTCCTTTTAATATCAGCAGAGTTAGAAGTTAATTAGTTTAAACTTAACTTCAGAGGGAAACCGAACCTTTACAATCCGTGATATTTCTTGTTATTATTCTTAACAAGTTGAGCCTAGCCGGCTCTGCTTCCACTAAATCTTATTTAATCAGATGAAAAAAGTATCGCAAAAGCCACAAGTTGAGCCAGAAAAGCTCATAGCAGAACGCATCAATGGATGGGCTGCAATGATGGGCTTTTGGGCAGCTGTAGGCGCTTATTTAACAACAGGTCAAATCATCCCAGGAATTGTCTAAAACATGGAACTTAACCCTTTCAGGCCTTTGCAGCAATTTTTTGAAACTGCTTATAAAAAAATCTTTTTTCATTAG
Source organism: Prochlorococcus sp. AG-363-M21 (assembly GCA_003278305.1). Lineage (GTDB taxonomy): Bacteria > Cyanobacteriota > Cyanobacteriia > PCC-6307 > Cyanobiaceae > AG-363-N16. The sequence continues at coordinate 10,622 of QCFU01000017.1, read as the reverse complement.
TTTTGGAGATTTTTCGATGTACATAGGCCAGTTGTTTCTATTATCTATTTCATCTGGGGTGGTCACGTTAGATGAACTCCGATGGATAGCTAGGAATCAATTAACTTTTTCTAGATGTGAACAAGCCACAGCTCTAAGATTAGGTCATTTACTTGATACCGGTGAATTATCTCTAGGCTGTAGGCTCTGATACATTAGTTAATTGCAATTTATTGCTTCATCTTTGTATGTTATGACACCTTAAAGCAGGAAAACTAAATGTTTTAGTTGCAACTGGGTGTCTTTTAATAAAGAATAACTACAAGAGGATAGCCGAAAGGACTAATAATCAGCTTAAAATGATTGGTTTGTTTGATTAAATCATCAACTACATCTCTTTTTAATGGGTTGTCCATGGTATTTACTAATCAACTAAAGATGTTTAGTGAATCGCAGAAATAGTAATTGCGAAAAACTTGTAATTTTTTCTAAGAACTGTTTGTACTGTAGCTGCGCTAGTGGTTTTGCAGATAAGGATATTTAAAAGACTTTAATGAGTTTTCTACTCCAATGTACGAAAACTCACCTTATTAATTTATTCTAAAATTTGAAAATGCCTCAAAAATTTCTCAATGCAATGAATTCACCTTTTCGTGACTTAGTTGAATTTATCTTTTTTTGTGTTATCGGGTTTAGTGGCGGATTGCTGGGGATATTATGAACTTTTCTTCCTTAATGTTTATAGTTTCATGGGCAGGCTTGTTTTACCTTGGGAGTCTGCTTTGGAGAGACTTATCTAGAGGAAGATCATTCAACTGATCAGTTTCCTGCAAAATACAAAACAATTTTTTCTTTCGCTTTCTAAAAATGTCTTTAAAAATCGGTGATAAATTACCTGATTTTTCCTTGTTTGATCAAGATGGAAAAACTAGAACCAATAAACATTGCAAAGGGAAAAAGCTTGTTTTATTCTTCTACCCCAAAGATGATACACCTGGTTGTACTGCTGAGGCTTGTGGTTTTAGGGATAAATATGATTTATTTAAGTTGTTTGGAGCTGTGGTTTGGGGAGTGAGTAATGATAATCAATTAAGTCATCAAAAATTTGCTAAAAAAAACAAACTCCCCTTTCCGCTCCTAAGTGATGAAAATAATTTACTGAGAAGTAAGTTTGGCGTCCCAAAAGTTCTAGGCCTTTTAGATGGAAGAGTAACTTATTTAGTTGATTCCAAAGGAGTAATTTGTCATGTTTTCAATGACCTTCTCAATAGCACTAAGCATGTCACAATCGCATTGCAAATTTTGGGTGAAATGCAGTAAGACCCCTCAGAGTTTTTATCTTAATAGAGACATCTCAATTTGCAGATAGTTCTTGTATTGAAAAAACCGGAAAAATACCTTTGATAATCTATGGTTGATTTCTAATTATGTTTATTAGATTTGAGCTATCCAAAGAAGCAATATTGCAACTTAAATCAAATTAAAAGATTAAGTTTTTTTGGATTACCTCTACCATATAACTAATTTCATATAGGAATAAAATTATCAAGATTTTAATTAACTCTCTAAAGCCTTTCATAGCAGTCTATTAGACCAAGTTCAAGATAGTTCTAAGCTAAAAGGAGGAATTATTGTTTTTTATAAGTAAATATTCTTAGGTACTTTATATTAGAAGATAATTTAGTAATTCATATGGTATAAATATTTCCCTTCTGAGGAGGTGCAAATCATGTTTACTATGAAAGATAAAAGGAAGGATTCTGAGTCTTATTTGATTAAGCCAAGTGATGTTTATTATGAATGTGTTACTGCATGTTCCTTAAACAATGAAGATCTTGATTGTTTCGCAGAATGTGTTGCTACTTACTATCAAAAGGTGGTGGAAGCATGATAAAAATCACACCTATCTATATCAGCCCTAATGGTGGCTCAATTACTTGTTTTTCTAATAAGAACAAGAGGATTTTTCAATCTTGTAATTTAAGAGTATGCACGTACTCAAGAAATTTAAGATCTGCAAAAAAACATTTAAAGCGACTGGAATGCAATCTTTTCTTGGCACCGCAAAATGTTGCCAAGGAACCTGCTCATCGCAAAACAACTCTTAAGTGGACTGATGATGGAGAACTCTCTTCTGTTGATATGGCAAGAATTCTAGATAGGCTTACCAATCCTGAACTTAGTAAATGTGATTTGGCTTGTAACTTAGATTATTCTTTTTCAGATGCGAAATTATCAAATGCTATCTCAATAGATTCTTTATAAGCTTTTGTGTAGTTGCCTTAACTTAGACTTTATTGTCTACAATTTCATAATAAGGTCGGTCTTCATAGTCAGCATCAGAACAGCAGATATCTCTGTATATATCCTCTACCAGGTCATAGGCATCATCAAAGTTGTCGAATACTTTTGAGGTGATCTCGTCTTCTCTCCCGTCCTGTCTGGTTATGCGATATGTCATGACTAGTTAAAAATTGATCTAATCCTTGAGAATATAATATCAATATTAGATGTACTTTTTGTGATCCTATTGAATCGCAGAATAATTTCATTATAAGATTGTTTTTAGTCTTTTCTTCCTTGGAGGATTAGTAATAGAGGCAGACCTAAAGTAAAGACAAGCCCAAAACTGATAATTGAAATGCCTAGTGGAGAGGCTGGATCAACTCCTTTTGACAGCTCTTCGATTGCAAAGACTTGAATAAGCTTCATGTTTAATTTCTTATGTTTAGTTAGTTAAGTAGGTTTGTAGATGTTTCACTGGTCTGAAGGATTGCGCTATAAATTTTAATCTAGAAAGGCATCTCATTATTAATACTTATCAATTTATTCAATGATTTTTAAGAAAATAGATTTGGTTTGGGAAACATCTTTGATGCAAAGACAAAGATCATTAGGAACTACAGATTGGAACTAATTTTTAATCATGAAAGGCTCAGCAAAGAGATTGTGAAGTACTGGTATGATCTAAGACAACTATTTTTACTTGAATTCGGATAAGTCAAATACGGATATAGCGAGAGCTTGATAGCCTACCTTATATTCTACATGCTTTTGTTTAAAGACTTTATTTAGTAAAAACCGGTAAGACTAAATACCTGAGTGAAAGCCCTATATTTAATTTAAGGAAACATGTTATAAATAGGTTAACTGAACAGGAGGGTTATGAAACTAAGAACTCCTTTTACTATCATTGCAAATCCTCTCAAAGATTTCGATTATATTCATGACTTTTCTTATCAACTACCTGATCAAAGGAAATTTGATTTTTGGGATAAGGAATGTCAACTTCACCCTACAAAATCTCATTGTAAGATCTACGAAGTGTAGACAGAATTATTTGTCGTTATTTAGGAGATTTGCATACTGAAGCTCAGCATGAGCGTTCTGGGCAAAAGCTTAGAACAGACGCACCTCTTGATCATGCAGGTAAAGGAGAAAACTTTGCTCCTACTGACTTGCTGGCCACAGCCTTAGGGAGTTGTTTCCTTACGGTTATGGGGATTACTGCAGAAGAAAATGGCTGGGAATTAGATGAGATAAAAATTGAAATTGAGAAGAAAATGACAACTGTAGGACCTCGCATGATTGAGTCTTTATCACTGCTAATTGAGATGCCAGCTGATTTAAAAGTGGATCAATTAAAGACTCTTCAAAAGGCAACAAAGGATTGCCCTGTTTTGAGAAATTTAAATGATTCAATCAAGATTAAGATTAAGTGGTTTCAAGCGAAGAAGAAGAAGACACTTTTAACTTTTGTACCTACTAATGTTTTTCGCGAAACGCCTCAAGTCACATTTTTTGACCCAGGAGTAAAAGGGTCTAATGGATCTGATGTAGTTATTCATCATGGGGATGCACTATCTCCCCCTAATGACGATGACTTTGAGCAATATTATGTTCATTATCATCAAACTGATAACAACTTAGTATTAAGTGGAAGTCGTACTTTCACTTTGCTCAACCCTGAATGGGATGAACCTCATCATATTATCTTCCTCAATCAAAAGATGGGTGCTCTGCAAATCCCTATAGGTACTTATCATCGATCTGTCTCTGGGAGAGAGGGAAGCATGGTATTAAATCAATCAGTACGGGATAATAATTTTGATCCAAATCAGGAATTTATACCTGTTAGTTTGCGTGATAGAGTCGATTTACGTCGAGCAAAAGCAGCCGATCCTGTTTTGTGGATTTTGGATAATGGAAGGATTAGAAGAGTTGCAGCAGAAAGTCTTTCGAATGTGAACAAAAACATATCAGAGTTAAACAGTTCAGACACTCTGAAAGTAATTCATGAGTTTTTGGGAAATTTATGAAGGGTACGAAGTTTAAGTTGTTTAAAAGATATAGTTTCGAACAGTGCATAACATTCCTTCGTTAACCTTTTATCTGCCTTTCAAATTCTCTGTATCTAATTTATAAATCCTATTTAAAATTTGCTCTGCTTCTTCAAGTAGCTTCTTGACTTCTGTTTGATCAGAAGATGTAACAACTAAGAGCATTTTATCTGCATATTTCTTTAGCAACCTTGTATTACTCATTTAAATAATAGTATTCATCTCCAGTAATTATTTGCATGAATTGCTCATTTGATGTAGCAAAGAATACGTTTTTCTCTTCTTATCAGCGTATAGATATATAATGATTGATCGAAAACACTACCTTAATGAAACTAAAAAACTAATTGACATTTTACTAAATTAATTTTTTGCTTTGTGAAGGTTGTGACAGGATCAAGTGATCTTTCAAAGGTTAAGAAATTGACTTCAATTGGATTTGGAACTTGGGCTTGGGGGAACAAAATTCTTTGGGGATATCTACCAGACGAAAAAGATTATCTTTTGCGGAATACATTCAATGAAGCAATTGATCAAGGTTTGAATTTTATTGATACAGCAGATTCGTATGGGACAGGTAGCTTGAATGGATGTAGTGAGAAATTACTTGGAAAATTTTTAAGAAAACTCCCAAGCTCTAAGTGTAAGAATCTTATAATTGCTACAAAACTAGCTCCATACCCTTGGCGTTTAGGAAGGCAAGCTTTTAAGGCTGCCTTTCATGCAAGTAAAGAGAGGCTTCAAGGGAAACTTGACCGGGCACAATTGCATTGGAGCACTTCTAGGTATGCGCCATGGCAGGAGGTCCAATTGATTGATGGACTTGCTGATCTTTATGAAAGTGGGGCATTGCCTCAGATAGGCATCTCAAATATGGGCCCTAATCGTTTGCGATGGTTTTATAATCGTCTCAAAATGCGAGGAATTCCATTAAAAAGTCTTCAAATACAATTTTCTTTATTGTCTCCTAATCCAAATAAGCATTTGCGAGTTAAAGAAGTATGTAAAGAGCTTGATATTGAACTTTTGGCCTATAGCCCTTTGGCACTTGGTCTACTAGCAATACCTCCTGATAAGGACAAAGTCATAGGCAAAACTTTTTTGAGGGGCAATATTTTTCGTAGACTTTTGCCTGCAAGTATGGAAATAAGAAAGGAATTAAATAAAATTGCTCTTGATCATGAGGCTTCCCAAGCACAAGTTGCATTGAATTGGTGTAGAGCTCATGATGCAATCCCAATTGCTGGTCTCCGTAATCCAAAACATGCAACAGATGCTGGCAAAGCAACTCAATGGAAGCTTAATAGAAAAGAAAAAGATGTATTAGATGAACTGAGTAAACAATGCAACATCCGAATGCCTGACAATCCATTTCAGAGTGATTAATAGTTCTCTTAGTTATTCTTATTCAACTTTTGGTAGTGATGAGGATGCTTTGGTAATTTATTCGTTTTTGACACCTTGGGTTTTCAGCGATATTCTGCGGTTTGATGAGAGTTTTTAAAGAACCCTCTAAGGGAAGCTCCTTTACCCTCTATTAGTCTTATATGGAAACATCTGATTGGACCCCTACTGGAGAGGAAACGGAAGTTATGGAAGCTGTCTGGATGCAAATTAAATGCGCTTGCGAGAAGCTCAAAGAAGAAACTAATGCAGAAGATGAACATATTCGGAATATGCTTCAAGGAGTAGCTGATAGCTATTATTCATGAGACGCCTACTAAACAGTTTTAATAGATTTCTTCAAACTTTGATTGACAAAGGGAAACAGGCTGAACAAAAAAAAGCTGGTGAAGAATGGGAGTCGATAGTTGAAGAATTAAAGAATAGAAAATGAGTAGAAGGTTAGAAATGGATTAATGCTTTATGCAACTTGTTGAATTTCCACAGATAAATTTGGTTCATTTTAATTGAGTCTATAACCGTTGTCAGTTAGTTCGTCAAAGACTATTGCGCCTCTGGCTTTTGCTCCAATCGGTACTGGATTTATCTGATCAAGTATAGCTGCAAAACAAGTAATCCAAAGACTACCTGTGCATACAGATGCAGCCTCACATATATGAGCAGGAGCTTTTGTGGTACAGCCTTGGGTACTGGAAACTTTTATGCTTGCTATTTGTGATTCAAGCTCTATATCTAGCACTTCAGCCTCTTGCTTTGTTATTGCTGTGCCAGCAGCATGGCACTCTAATAGCATTTGATAATTCACTTTTGAAGATATTCAGAGCAGTGTGCTTACCCTAAGAATTCTTGCCTATGAAGCAAGTAAATATCCGTTAGCGTAAAGTTAGATAAAAGATTGTCTTTAATTAAAAGTTCTCTGACTTGTCATAAGAATGCTTTTCGGAATTTAGGGAATCAGATCAATCAATAGGATTTAGCAAAAGTGTGTTGAGAAAAACTTTGTAAACTAGTCAGCCTAAGCATTTTTTGATTGGCTTTATATTCATGGCACAGTTAAATGGTTAATGATACAATAAAAATGATTATCATTTCTATTGTAAGCAGTTAGGTAATGGCTGGAAAAACGAAAATACCAGTTACCATCCTTACTGGTTTTCTTGGATCTGGGAAAACAACCTTGCTTAATCGAATTCTTAGTGATGAGCATGGTAAGCGTATTGCTGTTATAGAGAATGAATATGGCGAGGTAGGCATTGATCAGGGACTAGTCATTAATGCAGATGAAGAGGTCTTTGAAATGTCTAATGGTTGTATTTGCTGCACAGTTCGCGGAGATCTTATTCGTGTGCTTGGCAACCTTATGAAGCGGCGCGATAAGTTCGACTATGTATTAGTTGAGACGACGGGGCTTGCAGATCCCGGTCCTGTTGCGCAGACATTTTTTATGGATGATGAAATACGTGATGAGTTCTCGCTTGATGGTATTGTTACGCTTGTTGATGCTGCACATATTGATCAGCAACTTGGTCGTAGTGATGAGAGCTCCGAGCAGATAGCATTTGCAGATGTTCTTATTTTAAACAAGGTTGACCTGGTTCCCAGCGATAAACTAGATATGCTTGAAGCTCGATTGCGGGATATGAACCGTATGGCACGTGTCTTACGCTGTAGGCAAGCAGATGTCTCTGTTGATACTGTCCTTAATCTTAGCGCTTTTGATCTAGACCAAGTACTGCAACGCAGGCCTACCTTTTTAGAACCTGAGTATCCATTTGAGTGGACGGGTGTTTACAAGCTTGAACAGGGTCGTTATGAATTGACACTTCAAGAGGGGCCAGACCCTTTCATGTCAATGGTTGCAATGACTGATCAAGGTTTTGACGAAGAAGGTCTTATAGAAGGTGCAGAGGCCTGTGTTCGATTGTATGCTGAACCTGCTGAATGTCTATTGCCAGGTAGTAACATTCAATTTGGCAAGCATGTAAGTCTTCAACTTCAGTCCGAGGGGCATAAGTCATTTTTTATCGAAGTTGATAGACCTACAAATCTAGGACTGTTCACTCAGCACACCGCTGAGGAGTTTAATATCCAAGTAATTGAGTTGGGTTGTATTGCTGGTGGTGTTGATAAGGATAATGACTGTGCAATTTCTCCGGAAAAAGAGCGTGTTTGGGTGGCGCAACACGAACATGATGATGAAGTAGGTTCGATTGCTATTGAATGTTTTGGAAATGTTGATCCAGCAAAGTTGAACACTTGGCTTGGGAAGCTTCTTGCTGAAAAGGGTGTTGATATATTTCGGATGAAAGGTTATCTCAGCTTTGCTGAGGAGTCACGACGAATTGTTTTTCAAGGAGTGCATATGCTGTTTACATCTCAACCTGATAGAGAATGGGGTGATGAAGTACGTCGTAATCAACTAGTTTTTATTGGTCGTAATCTTGATGAAGCAAGTTTAAGAAGTGAGTTCGATAAATGCCTGATCTAAATTCGCTTTCCTCCAGAGGAATGCTTCACGAGAGTTGGACATCTCAGGTTGATGATTATGCGATTGTTTGTGGATGGATATTGAAGGGTGATGCTTTGTTGGTAGGTGATGCCGCAGGTGGGTTGAATACTTTTGAAGGAAAGTCTGGGAAAGATATGTGGAAAAAAAAGGAGGTCCATGAAGGAGGGTTGCTTGCTATGTCTATTCATCCAGAGGGACATATCTTTGCAACTGCAGGTCAGGATGGGAATGTAAAGATATGGAAGGCGAAAGAAGGTGAGCAGAGAAAAATTATCGAGCTTGGGAAAGGTTGGGTCGAACATCTTGCATGGTCGCCGGATGGAACTTTATTAGCAGTAGCCTTTTTAAGGCGTGTTTTTGTTTTTCATGAGGATGGTAAAGAGCATTGGCATTCAGATGAACATCAAAGCACTGTAAGCGCAATTGCGTGGTCAAGCTCGAATGAATTAGCTACTGCGTGCTATGGCCAAGTGACTTTCTTTGATGTCGTTAGTGGTCAGGTTAATCAGAAGCTAAAATGGAAAGGCTCACTTATTTCAATGGCCCTTAGCCCTGATGGGGATATTGTGGCTTGTGGTAGTCAGGATAATTCTGTTCATTTCTGGCGTCGTTCCACGAATCAAGACTCTGAGATGACTGGGTATCAAGTAAAGCCAAGTCAGCTGGCGTTTGATCAAGCCGGTAAAGTTCTTGCGACTGGGGGAAGCGAAGTTGTCACAGTTTGGAGCTTTCAAGGTGATGGCCCTGAAGGAACTATCCCAGGCCAATTGTTTTTGCATACTGTTCCCATTTCTGCCCTCTCTTTCTCGCATCATGGGATGTTATTAGCATCAGGTGCGCGTGATGGTTCTGTTTATGTATGGTTTCTGCAGAATGATGGTAATGGTAATCCGGTTGGTGGTGCATTTATGGAAGATTTTATTGGAACAATTGCCTGGAAACCTGATGACAGTGCTTTGGCAGCAGTTAACGCAAAAGGAGTTATTAATGTTTGGGACTTTAAACTAAGAACTAAAACATCTTCTAAAGGGTTTGGGTGATGCCGTTTATAAAGGCATTTCAGGTTTGCAGCTCCACACAAGGTGGTAATTTGTTTTTTTGATTGTCTAAAGTTTGACTTATTAAATTTTGAAAAAGGTTTAGATGTCTAGGCTTGCTCGCTATTTTATTTGTTCATTACTTTTCTTTTCTTTTCAGCTACTCACTTCACCTGCCATTGCATGCATTGAAGGCTTGTCTTGGGGAATGGATCGAGCAAGCGTGGAGCAACATCTTGGTGTAACTCTGATGCCTACCCTAGACGAAGCAAATAAAGATATTTTTGAAATTAGAGATTTCCAAATGAGTACGGTGCCTGTGCAAAGGCTTCGTGTTCGTATTGAAGATCAGAAGGGGTTACGGCAACTTGCTTATGAAATGGATTATAACAATATGACTGAAGTTTTAGCAGGCTTAAGAAATCGTTTTGGGCCTCCAGTTGCTGCCAGTATTGATGTTGATGGAATTTCTTCTCAACAACAATGGACTTGGCACACAGGAGAAGATGTGATTACAGCAATTAAGAGTGATAAGAGCCCTTTTCTGCTTTCTTATCGACCATCTCGCCTAGACCCTTCTTTTCTAGGGTAAGTTTACCCTTGGAAAATGGAGATAATCAGACCAGCAAAAGTAGAAGTAATTAATAAAGATATCATTATGAGGATGATAACTTTTGAGAACTTTTTAGGCATTTTTCTTAGACTAGCAACTTTTGATTAGAGGATATACTTTCTTTTATAGTCATTAAGTAAAGAGCCAAAATTAAGGAATAGGTTAACTCATTCCTTTTAGAGGAGTTGGCATTATTTCATAGTTGATTCTTCGAGGGTTCGATTTTCCCAAGTAGGTTTGATCAAAGGATTAAGTTTGAGTAAAATAAATTAGCAAGTCTTAGATCTTTAAGAGTTAAACTTCTTTTTCATTGTGGATCAAACAAAGCTAATTCTGTTATTTGATGGAGCCTGCCCTTTGTGTCAAAGAGAGGTTACTTTTCTTCGCTCTAAAGATCGGTTGAATGTTATTTCCTTTGTAGATATTGATTCGCCTAGCTATAATCCAGAGTTTTTTAGAGGGATTAGCTATAAAGAAGCGATGGGGCAAATTCATGCAATTACAGATACTGGAGAGATCCTTAAAGATATTGCAGTTTTTCGAGAAGCATATCGATTAGTTGGTTTAGGTTGGATTTATTCTCCAACAAGTCTTCCAATATTGGCCCCTTTATTTGACAAGGCTTATAGATTTTGGGCTGGATGGCGTCTTGCTATAACTGGCAGACCACCTTTAGAGCAACTTTGCAAATTAAGGGAGATAAATTAAAGCAAAGACAGGCCACCATTTTTCTGAAAAAG
>QCFU01000016.1 GCA_003278305.1 Prochlorococcus sp. AG-363-M21 | reverse complement strand
TCCTTACTGAAGCAGCAAAAGGGATGCCAGGAGCTATTGCGAAGGCAAAAGAAATAGCAGATAGTGATCCTACGAAATATTTCATGCCAGGACAATTTGACAATCCAGCAAATCCTGAAATTCATTTTAAAACAACTGGTCCCGAAATATGGAATGACAGTGATGGTGAAATTGATGTTTTAGTCGCAGGTGTAGGTACTGGAGGCACTATTACTGGTGTTTCCAAATACCTAAAAAAAGAAAAAGGAAAAGATATTCTTTCAGTAGCAGTAGAGCCATCACATAGTCCAGTAATTACACAAACCATGAATAATGAAGAAGTGAAGCCAGGACCCCATAAAATTCAAGGTATTGGAGCAGGCTTTATTCCAAAAAATCTTGATCTTTCTATAGTTGACAGAGTAGAGCAAGTCTCAAACGAAGAATCAATAGAAATGGCAACTCGTTTAGCTAAAGAAGAGGGACTCCTTGTTGGTATTTCTTGCGGTGCAGCAGCAAGTGCTGCTATCAGGCTGGCTGAGCAAGATGAGTTTGCAGGCAAAACAATAGTTGTTATTTTGCCTGACTTGGCAGAACGTTATCTTTCATCGGTAATGTTTTCAGATGTCCCTAGTGGCATCATTGAGCAACCAACAACGACTTAAACACGAGCTCTAGGGAGTACTGCACCAGGAAGAATTAACATTGCATCTCCATAAGAGAAGAATCTGTACTTGATTGCTATAGCTTTTCCATAAAAGGCAAGTAGACGTTCCCTACCTATAAAGGCACTTACTAATAGTAACAATGAACTCTTTGGGAGATGAAAGTTGGTTAACAACCCATCGACTACTCCAAATTTATATCCAGGTTTGATCACTAAATCAACCATTCCAACAAAAGGAATTAAAGAGCCATTCCCACGCAAATAAGAAGCTTCAAGTGTTCTTACCGTTGTTGTCCCAATAGCAATAACGCGATTACCACGAGAACGGCACTCTGAAATAGCTTTAACTGCATCTTTTTTTATCTCAGCCCACTCAGTATGTAATTTAATAGCCGAAAGATCTTCTACTTCTAAAGGCCTAAAAGTGCCTAACCCTACGTGAAGGGTTACTTTTGCAAGTTTAATTCCACGTTGTGATAAGGCAATTAAAAGCTCTTGACTTAAGTGAAGGCCTGCAGTAGGTGCGGCCACGGCTCCAGGTCGAGTAGCAAAGGTCGTTTGATATCTTTTTGCATCGGAGGGTTCGTGACGTTGAATATATGGAGGCAAGGGGATTTCTCCATATTCTTCCAAAAGGCCCTCAATGCTTTCACTATCTACGCAATGTTCAGGGAATTGAATAATACGTCCACCAGTAGGCTGATCTTTATCAACAACTTTTAACACCAATGGCTTGTGCCCTAAAGCCTCCAAAAACAAGTGATCCCCAATTTGCATCTTCTTTGCTGGTTTTGCTAGACATAACCATTTACCACTTCCTTTAGGCTCCAACAACAACAACTCCGCCAATCTTTTTCTAGCTTCCAACCTAACTTTTAGCCTTGCTTTCAGGACACGAGTATCATTTATTACAAGCAGATCACCAGGATTCAAAAGCTTTATCAGGTCCCAAACTTTTAGATTTTTAGCACTATCGATATCTTCGTTAAATTTAGGCAAAACCATTAAACGGGCATCATGTCTAGGCTCAACAGGAACCTGAGCTATAAACTCAGGAGGCAATCCATAGTCATAAGAGCTTAGGAATAGATCTTTTGAATCAATCAAACAACAAAAATGTTTTCTATATTTCGTACTTACTACAATACAAAATCTGCTGACTAAAATTAACTCAAAAGACTCTGGGGAATATTCTCTATCAAGTTTGCAAGATCTCTTAAGAATGCAGCTCCATCTGCACCATAAATAACTCTATGATCTGCGGTTAAATTAACTTGCATTTGACGCTTGATAGAAATAGATCCATCTTGATTAGCAATGACTCTTGGCAATGAAGCGCCTACTGCTAAAATCGCTCCTGTGCCTGGAGGAAGAATTGCATCAAAACGATCTACTCCAAACATTCCCAAATTAGAAAGAGTAAAGGTTCCTGAATTGTATTCATGAGGTTGAAGTTGTTTAGAGCGAGAACGCTTAACAAGATCACTCCATTGACGAGATAATTCAATAAGGTCTGTCTTATCAGTATCTTTAAGGACTGGCGTAATCAAACCCCCTTCTTCCATAGCAACAGCAACAGCAACATTAATTTGTGTCGGGTACGTCATTCCAGCGTTTCCATAAGCTGCATTTAATTGAGGGTGTCTTGCTAGTGTTTTACCAACAGCTTTAGCAAGGAGAGCAGTCATGGTTACCCCTTTGGGCTTCACTTCTTTGTAAAAAGAATCAAACTTATCCGTAGAAATAGAATATCCAACCCTAAAGCAAGGTGTAGATAAACTCTCCTCCATATTTCTATTGACGGCCTGTTGAAGAGTATTAAAAGCAACTGATTCCCCAGGCCCTCCAAAGCTCTTCCCTTGGGGAACTTCAGTTGAAACTAATTTCTTAGAAGTTTCATTAGACCCAGAAACTGATGCTCCTGATCGCCCTAATTCTGGCAAAGAAGCTGGCGCATTACTCTCAGCCACCCAAGGCACAGAGATTGGCTGCCCTTTGGCGCTATAAACATCCTCTGCCTGAATTCTTCCATGTGGACCAGTGCCACGAACTGTAGACAAATCAACTCCCATTTGAGATGCAAGTTTTTTTGCTCTTGGGGTGGCAACAATACGTCCATCATTAATAACAATTTTAGGAGCAGGTTCATCGTCAAATGACTGTCTTAAAGGAACTTCTGGAGGTGGAGAAGCAGGCTTTAAATCTTTTACCTCGTCAATTTTTCCTTTATTACTTTCTGTAGAAGTTTGATCATTTGAAAAATTAGTTTTTACAGGATTTTCAGACTGAACCTTGGCAATTTCAGATTCATTCTCAACAATCAAACCAATGGTTTCTCCTACTGGCGCTGTGCTGCCTGCAGGCATCAACACTGCTGCCAAAAAACCATCTTGAAATGATTCGACATCCATGTCCGCCTTATCAGATTCAACCACCAGCACAGATTCTCCTCTGCCAACCTTTTCACCAGGCTTCTTAAGCCATTCAACTATTTTGCCCTCAGTCATTGTTGAACTAAGTGCAGGCATAAAGATGTCGTGTGTGGCCAATACTTTCTCCCTTAAAACACTAAATTACTTAATTTTATATACGAAATACTCTAAGTAACAAATTCAGTAATTAGTTCTGATCTATCGATTGGATAACACCATCTTTAACTAAGACTGATACTTGCATTTTCTCAACCAAATTATCTCCAACCTTAATGTCACAAAAACTTTCCATTTGACCCTGCTCAACTATTTGATCCATTTCTAATTCTCTAACTTGAGATTGCTGTTCAAGAAAATTTCTTTTTTGTTCTTCTAACTCTGCTCTTTTAGCAGCAACTTGCTGTTGAACTTGAGCCACTTGCTCTTGGACCCTAGGATCCAATGGATTAGAGCTCTGACTTCTTAATCCATCTATAACCTGTTGACCCTCTTTCTCCAATTGCGCGAGCTGCTCATCTGTAGAGGTTATAGCACTACTAAGATCCCTCTCAGCATCTTGCTTCCAAGTTTGGGTAACAACAGCTCTAATATTAATAGAACGCTTGATAGAAATCGTCATTCCTTCAGACATAGAAAAATCCTAACCAGGGCCAAGAATCTCAGGCAACGTGCAATTGGTCAACTAAATTATTGAATTGCTCAAACTTTATTGCCAAATATCTTCCCAATAGCTTTCTGATCTCTTTCGACAATTAGTGCTCTCTTTTGTTTAAGCGTTTGAGTCAACAAGCCATTCTCTAAAGAAAAAGGCTTTACAAATGCAATCCCAGCAACCCTTTCATCGGGGCGAGACCCATTTCTTGCATCCAATAAGGTATTAATCTCTTTTCTCATCAATTTTTCTAGCGCCTTTTCTTGAGAAAGGAGTTCAATATTCTCTTGCAAAACAATTCCATGGCTTTTTGCCCAAATCACAAGCTGTTCAAGATTTGGAACCAATAAGGCTCCTAACTGCTTTTGGTCTTGTCCAACAATCATGACTTGGTCAATTATAGGACTAGCAAGTAATGCCTCCTCTAAAGGACCAGGCTCAATATTTTCTCCATTGCTTAAAACGATAGTATCTTTTGCTCTACCAGTAAGCACTAGTGATCCATCTTTTAAAAGCATTCCTAAGTCACCTGTGTTAAACCAACCATCAACATCCAATACTTTGGCTGATTCATCAGGTTTACCTAAATATCCTTTCATTACTTGTGGCCCTCTAACAAGAACAATTCCGCACTCCATCAAATTCATTAATTCCTTAGTCTCAGGATTGATTATTTGAAATTCAGTTTCTGGCAAGGGTCCCCCTGAACTTCCTCTTATATTCCTCCAAGGCCTTCTACAACTAACTACAGGGCTTGTTTCAGTCAACCCATATCCAACCAATAATTCAATTCCAATCGCTTCAAAAAATTCATCTACATGAGGAGCTATTGCACCTCCTCCATTGATTGGGAAAAGCAAATTACCTCCAGAAAGTTGCTTTCGCAACTTTGCCCAAAACAAATAAGATGAAAACAAATGCAAAGGCAAGCGAGCAGAGGCTTCTAACAAAGCAAAAAACCTATCTAAAAAGTTAATATCGAAAAGCATCAAATTTCTAGCCTTTCTTAAGGCCAGTTTATAGTTTTTGCTATTCATCAAAGCAGCTTGCAAGATTTTTCTTCTAGATTTAGGCAATTTCTTTATTGCATCATCAAACCCAGTCTTGATTGCTTCCCAAAGACGAGGAACAGTAGCCATAACAACAGGTCGAACCCTTTGAAGGTCAGATTTTAAATTTTTTATAGTTGTATAATTTTGTGTGCATCCACATGAGAAAAAGTAATACTCAGCACTTCTTTCGTACGAATGCCAAATTGGCAACACACTAAGCAAAGGAGTCCCAGGAGATGGATTTGCTATACATGCCAAAGATCTAATTTGATGAAGCAAGTTTGAATGCGAAAGAGGTACTCCCTTCGGTCTTCCAGTTGTCCCTGATGTATATAAAATTGTTGCAAGAGGAGACTCTATTGAATTGGAAGATACTTCGTTATAAACGTCTATATAGTCATTACTTTGACTTTTTAATAAGAATTCTTTCCAGGACAGTAAATCATCTATAGGGACACCTTCAAGCTGTAATACAAACTTAAGCTTATTTATTTGCGCCTCAGTTAAATCAAGTTCCTTCCATAGTTGATCATTTTGAACAATTAATCCAACTGCTTTTGAATCCTCTAATATATATCTCAATTCATCCACTGGAGCCGATACCCCTCTAACAGCATTTGCAGCACCCAGTCTCATCAAGCCTTGATCGACGATCAACCATCTAGGACTATTTTCCGAGAAAAGTGCTACGACATCACCACTTCGAATGCCTAACTTAGAAAACGAACTTGCTGCTAATGAGATTTTGTTCGCAAGTTCTTCATAAGTAACCTTTTCTGGGCAAACAGCATGTGGAGCATCCAGTGCCAAAATAGAACCATGTGCTTCTTTTAACAAAGGCCACATTTGATCAACACGATTAATTTGATTTAAGGCCGATCGTTTTTTTAATACATTTTTCTCTTTTTCAACACCTCTCCATTGAGCCTTCGCTATTCGAGGATTAATTTTGGAATCTTTAAAAAACATACTTTTCGAAAATTATTCACTAAGGCAAAAAGCCTAATGAGACAGTGGGTGTGATAGTTATAGTAATCAAAACATTTCTAATAAATACATCACAAAGCGAAACGTTTAATAAAAGCTTTTTTTAATAAAGGCTGCACATCTTTTGTTGTTAAACCTGGCAACCATGAATCAAGTCTGCCCACCTGATGGCCTTTTAAACCACAGGGAATTATTTGATCAAAGCCAGATAAATTACAATTGATATTTAATGCACAACCATGTTGTGTAATCCAACGCTTGCAACTAATCCCAACTGAAGCAACTTTAAAACCATTTACCCAAATACCTGTAAGTCCATCTAATGTTTGCCCATAAAGGCCCAACTCACTAATCACATCCAGCAAAACTGCTTCGATTTGACGCAAATACCAATTCAGGTCTGTTTGATATCTATGCAAATCAAGTACCAAATAAGTAACCAATTGGCCCGGCAAATGATGAGTAACTTCTCCTCCTCTATCAATATGGAACAAATCGAATGGAGGTTTCTTTGCGTTAAATAACAAATTCTCTTTGCTACCAGAGCGGCCCAAGGTATAGCACTCGTAATGCTGCAAAAGCCAAATGGCTTGTGGTGAACTAGGATTAGTAAGAAGTTTTTTTTGCCATTGCCTTTGCCATTGCCATGCTCTCTTAAATTCTATTAATTCAGATGGTTCAAAAATTAATGCAGAAGAACCTTGATCTGATAAATAATTTATATCTAACTCATTCATATCATCTGGGGCAGGAGAATACTCATGAAATTGCTTATTCATGGTCGCAATCTTGAACTAACACAAGCATTAAGGGAATATACCCAATCAAAACTTGAAAAAGCTATTCAGCACTTTGGTGAAATAGTAAAAGAAGCAGATGTGCATTTATCTGTTGCCAAGAACCCAAGCGTTCCTCAACAGACTGCTGA
The DNA here is from genome assembly GCA_003278305.1 of Prochlorococcus sp. AG-363-M21. Classification (GTDB taxonomy): domain Bacteria; phylum Cyanobacteriota; class Cyanobacteriia; order PCC-6307; family Cyanobiaceae; genus AG-363-N16. The sequence goes on along the minus strand of QCFU01000016.1, from coordinate 7,848 downwards.
AGTGACTCTATTCGCAAATGGAACAATAATTCGCGCGCAAGAAAGAAGTCAAAACCTCTATGCAAGTATTGATTTGGTAGCTAATAAATTAGCCCGTCAATTGAGGAAATATAAAGAGCGCAATAGCGATCATCATCATAGTCATGGACATAGTGCATCAATTACTCAATCCACAGAGTCAGTTTTAAAAGAAGAATCTATTGAAGGACCTTTGCTCCAAGGCAAAAAGGCTCATCTCCCTCACCCAGGAATAAGACGAAAATATTTTTCTATGCCACCAATGAGCGCAGAAGAAGCCAGGTCTCAATTAGATGTTATTGATCATGACTTCTATGTTTTTAGAGATCTTGAGAGCAAGGAGCTACAAGTTATATATAAAAGAAACCACGGAGGGTATGGAATCATCCAAGACAAAAAGGACTTAGACAAAAACCCTTAATGCACAAAAAAAACATAAATGCAGAAGTAACCAATCTTTCAAAATATATCCATCAAGCTGTCCTTGAGCCACATACAAATATCGAAGAATTAAATCAATTATGCGATGCATCTGATTTCTTTGATTTCAAAGGTTTCTGCACAAACTTGGTGCGTATTCCTTTAGCTAGAAATCGCATAAGTACAAAAAAAAGCATGAACCTTATAGCTGTCATTGGGTTCCCTTTTGGAGATATCCCAGAAGAATTAAAACAAGCTCAGGCCGAATGGGCAGCCGAGCAAGGGGCAGACGAAATAGATGTGGTTCCAAACTTCTTAAACTTGCACGAAGGAAATGGATCTAGTTTTTCTAATGAATTATCCAAAATCTGTGAATTAGGACTCCCAACCAGAGCAATTCTTGATACAACAAGATTAAATATGGAGAAACTTGAAATAGCTGTAGAAGCATCTATAGATGCTGGAGTAAAGGGAATCCAAACCGGAAATGGCTTTGGGCCAAAAGCGACTCCCAAAACAATAGAGAGATTACTGCCATTAGTAAGAGGCAGATGCTCAATAAAGGCTGCTGGAGGAGTTACAAACCTTATTCAAGCTTTAGATCTAATTAAATCAGGCTGCTCAGAGATTGGGACTTCAAAAGGGCTCGAATTAATTAAAGAATTTAAAGCCCTTAACCAATGAGCAAAGAACAAAAATTAAAGGGACTATCGCTAAAGACTGGTCCCCTTGGAGAATACGATCGACTTTTAACTCTTCTAAGCGACACAGAAGGAATAATTAGACTTGCTGTCCCTGGCGCAAGACGTCCTAAAAGTCGTCTTGCTGCTGCAGCTTCGTTAACTTTCCTTGACCTGCAAATAACAAATTCAACTGGATTAAGAAGAGTCAAACAAATGAAAATTATAAAAAGTTTTAGCACACTAGGTACCAATATCGAATCACTTGCTTCTGCACAAATAATTAGTGAGTTATGTTTATTATTAGTTGGGACTAAGGATCCTCAGCCAAAAACATTAAATACAGTTTTATTACATCTCGAGAGACTTGAGCTTAATGCTTTTAACCCTTCTCTGACTTTAAGCGTATGTGTTCAGGCTTGCATTCACCTTCTTGCCCTTGGAGGATACAACTTGCCTCTGAATACCTGCTGTAAAAGTGGAGTCAATCTTGATCCACCTATTGGAAATTGGGATTGGAGATGTAGCTTTATTCCATCAGAAGGGTTTGCTTTAGGCTCCATTAAAGATGTTCCTCTAAAATTAAACGCTTCTGAATTAGCCTTGTTACAACGGCTAATCAAGCCGGAACTTCCTATAAAAAAAGATGGAATGATAATGGGGCCTATTGATGTTTGGATTAAATTCTTAGATATTATTGATCAATGGGTAGAAGAACATCTACAAAAGAAGATTTCATCATTAACAATCTTAAGGCCAGTTTACAAAGAACCTAATATTTCCCAATCTTAAAAATCATTAAATCAAATATCTCTAGCTAATTTGTACAAAAATCTTCCCAGGGCAGAATCAAGACAAGGTGTCATAACAGTCCTTAAAAATAAAGAGTTTTATCATCTTTGGATAGCACAAGTTTTTTCACAGCTTGCAGATAAATTCTTTATAGTTTTAACTATTTATTTAATCTCAAATCATTGGATAGAAGATTACCAAATAGAAACTTATAATAAAGTACAATTAACAACTCTCTTGGCAACTGGAGTTTACATATCTAATGGTATACCTGCAATATTATTTGGCGCTTTTGCAGGAGTAATATGTGATATATGGCCAAAATCAAGAGTTTTGGTTTTCTCTAATTACTTAAGGTCTTTGCTTTCAATCATATTACCAATATGTTTAATAAAAGGATCAATTTTTCTTTCTATTCCATTTGGGTATTGGTATATCCTAATAATAACTTTTTTCATTTCTTTATCAACGCAATTCTTTACACCTGCAGAACAGTCATCAATACGTCTTTTGGTTAGTGAAGACAATCTATTAGCCGCCAATTCTTTATATCAATCAACAACTATGGCAGCGGCAATAATAGGATTCGCGCTTGGAGATTCATTAATAAGGTGGATGGTTTTCATGAGTAATTTAATCGGATTTCAGGGAGGTGAGTTTATTCTTTTACCTATGTGTTATTTGATATCATCGTTTGCATTAAAAAAGATTCATATTAGAGAAGAGTTTGCAAAAAAAAATAAAACTAATCTTATGAGAGAAATACTTGGAGGGATAAAAGTACTGAAGGAAGTCTCACTTGTACGTTACGCAATTTACCAATTAGTTATTCTTTATTCATTAATGGGTATTTTATATATTCTTGCAATCAACCTTTCATCTTCTCTATTAGGATTAGGTCCTACTAAATTTGGAATCCTACTTGCATGCACTGGACTCGGAATTTCGTTAGGTGCGATTGCAATACCCCAAATAGGACATGTTTTCAGCAAAAAACAATTAGCTTCTCTTGGGATGTTCTTGATAGCCGCTTGCTTGCTTTTACTCAATCACTTCCAAGGCCTCATAACATCCACTCTCATCACTTGCGTCTGCCTTGGAATAGGTGCTTCATTAGTTGCTGTACCAGCTCAAACAATTGTTCAAGAAAAAACTCCTAAAAAACAATTAGGAAAAGTTTTAGGTTTACAAAACAATCTGATAAATATTGCCTTAAGCGTACCTTTAGTAATTTCAGGAGGACTAATAAGTCAATTTGGACTAAGCCCTGTTTTATACCTCCTTGCAATCTTGACATTATTTGGAGCATTTCTTCAACAAATTTAATTCAGAATGCTAGCTTTCATTAGACATTGCATATAGAAAGGTTGGCGCATATTGCATGGCTAGGGAAAAAATCACCTTTTTGTGGCAATGTCATCTATGGCATGACGACAACAAGTGCACTTCGCAAAAGAGGTCACCAGACAAGTTTTATTCACTTCGATAATCCAACCAACCCTAAGAGTTCAACGACTTCTTTACTGGCTAATGACCCAGAGGTAAGCCTGCCATACCTGATCAAATCACAGGTTTATACGATACCTTCCCCAAGAGCCCAAAGAGAGCTTAGGGAATCTTTAGAGAGGCTAAAGCCAGATCTGGTTCATGCAAGCCTTACTCTTTCCCCTCTTGACTTTAGGCTGCCAGAGCTTTGTCAACAAATTGGCGTACCTTTATTGGCTACATTTCATCCGCCTTTTGATTCAAAGCTCAGAAATCTAACAGCCAGCACTCAACAACTAACATATCAACTTTACGCACCATCTTTAGCAAAATACGACAAGGTAATTGTATTTTCCGAGAAACAAGCAGAAGTACTTTCAAAATTAGGTGTCAATGAAACGAAGCTAGTAGTCATTCCAAACGGAGTAGATACAGAATTATGGAAACCTCAAAATGAAAACATTATCAGTTCAAAAGAACAAGACGTCAGAAGCCGTCTTGGAGAAAAAAGAACTTTCTTGTATATGGGAAGAATTGCCGCTGAAAAAAATATAGAAGCCCTTCTAAAAGCATGGAGTGGAATTAACACGAAAGGATGTCAATTAGTAATTGTAGGCGATGGGCCTTTAAGACCAACATTAGAAAGCAACTTTATGTCTAGCGAAGAGAATAAGATTGTTTGGTGGGGATACGAGTCAGACATAGAAAAAAAAATAGCTTTGCTTCAATGCACAGAAGTTTTTATTCTACCTAGTCTCGTCGAAGGTTTGTCTTTGGCATTACTTGAAGCAATGTCTACTGGGGTCGCCTGCATTGCAACTGATGCAGGTGCAGATGGAGAAGTCCTGAAAGAAGGTGCAGGGATTACCTTAAGTACAGATAATGTCACTTCTCAACTAAAAACACTATTACCTGTATTAAAAGATCAACCTGTATTAACTGCTGAGCTTGGCATTCGTGCTCGAAAAAGAGTTTTAAATAACTACACTCTTAGGAAAAACATTAACAATCTCGAAATGCTTTACAACAAAGTGCTTTAAATACTTAACTAAGTTCTCTGCTTCGTTCGGCCGCCAAAACAACTGCTTCTATTAGCGCAGATCTTATTCCAGACATTTCAAGATGTCGTAAAGCTGCAATAGTAGTTCCCGAAGGGGATGCCACCATATCTTTAAGCTCCGCGGGATGCATGCCTCTCTTCTCCAAAAGAGTTGCTGAACCTGCAAGAGTTTTAGTTGCAAGCTCATTAGCTAATGAGCGAGGCAAGCCAGCTGCTACAGCACCATCTGACAATGCTTCTGTAATCAAAGCAACATATGCAGGGCCTGAAGAAGTTAGCGCAAGAAAAGCATCTAATTGTTCTTCAGGCAATTCAATGACTTCACTAATTGGATTAAAAATTGCCTCTACAGATAATTTTTGATTCAAGGAAACATCTTTACCAAAAGACAATCCAGTTAAGCCGGCAGCTACTAGTACAGGAATGTTGGGCACCGCACGTACGCAACAATGATTTGGGAATGTTAATTGAAGTCTTTTTAAATTCACACCTGCCAAAACAGAAACAAGTAATGGCTTTTCATTATTTAAATTAATATAATCCTTATTTTCTTGGATCTGATTTAATTGTTGAGGCTTAACAGCTAAAATTTTTATTGGAGCAGACCAAATCTCTTTAGAGCGTTCATCTCTAGCGTGAAAAATATTAATACCTTTAGGCATTTGTTCTAACAATCTCTTTGCAGTTTCTTCTTGACCGACAACTCCTAAAACTTCATTTACTTTAAAATCTTCTTTTTCTATCAAAGGAGTCAAGATGGCTTGAGCCATTCGACCTAAACCAATAATCCCAATAGACAAAGGCACAAGTGTTATATGGCAGAAGCGATAGAGGGCCCCCAAGCCGGCTCAGGTGCAGCCATTGCTTCAACAGAAGTCTCCTCTGAATCTTCTTTAGTCATAATATTTGATGGCGAGGGCTCTTCTTGAAAAGAATTGGTGACAGTGACACAGCTAGGAGCAAAGAGGAAGATACTTTCACCTACTCGTTCTTGATGTCCATCAATAGCGAAAGTCCCCCCTGCCACAAAATCGACTGCCCTTTGCGCTTGGTCAGGCTCCATCATTGTCAAATTTAAAATCACTGTTTTTCTTTCCCTTAAAGCTTGGATCGCCTTAGGCATCTCATCAAAGCTTCTTGGCTCCATCAGATTAACTTCTGATGTTGTAGTTGAGATCCCAGGCATGCCAATTACATTAGAAGAGTTAACCCCACGTCGATCAAAAGGATTGGACTGAGAAAGAGACGTCAAGCCATTTTGATAATCTCTTGGATCTCTAGATTCTGAATCAAAGTCATCACCTCGTTCTTCATAGTCAAGCTCATCAAAATCGCTGTCTAAATAGTCATCACCAGAGACAACTTGACGAAGACGTGAAATAAGCGACACCTTTTAAAATCCTCTGATTGATTTGAGAAAATCGGGTAATACCGACAATAGGATCATTTTCTAAATAAAGAAAATATATCCCTTGTTACCTAAATAACGTTATTTCAAGATAGGGGCAAGGCTTTCAATTGCTTTTGTTGATATCTCTGTGCAATTGGCTTATTTATGACGTTCTCCAAACAATCCAGATCCTATCCTGACCCATGTAGCACCAGCAGCCAAAGCTTCTTTCCAGTCAGCACTCATGCCCATTGAACATTCTTTTAAGTCCAGCTTGTCTGCCAAGTCACGGCATTGTTTAAACAGAGTCTTTCTTTGGTTGAGATCTAACATAATTGGAGCGATTGTCATTAGTCCAACCAAGTGAATGTTTGGCAATTTAACAAGGTCAAACCATGCTTCCAAAAGCTCAGGTTCTGAAAAACCTGATTTATTAGGATCTATTCGAAATTTAACTTGAGCCATGACAATAGGACTCTTACCCTCTTCTCCAGCTATTCTTGATACTCTTTGAGCAAGTTTTAAAGAATCCAATGAATGTATTACATCAAACTTCTGAACAACTGACCTGACTTTATTTGCTTGCAAATGACCAATAAAATGCCATCTAATTTTTGTTATATCGCTTAATTCATTCATTTTTGGGATAGCCTCTTGCAACCGGCTTTCTCCAAAGTCACAATGCCCATGGCTAGCAAGTGATCGTATTGCAGCAGCTCTATGCCCTTTGCTAACTGCTAACAAACTAGTTCTTTCAGGAAGTTGCCGCTGGATTTCATGAAATCGATCAAAAGAAGTCACTGCTCCATTAAATAAAAGTTTGCTTGAACAACTCTTGCCAGCCATCAAAGTCTGGCGATCTTTCTCTTCGACAACGATTTAAATGCAACTCAGCATGATAACGCGCATCAAGATATGGAATAACTTCAAACTGGGCTCCTCTGGGTTCAAGAACAACTAAAAAGAACATTTTCTGCGCATAAAGCGTTGCGTAAACATCTCTACCTTCACCAGCAGGTGATACAAGATAAAGCATTCCAAAGGTTGGATGATTTAAATATCGCTCAGATCTTGCAATCAAAATTTTCAATAACTGTTTCTTCCTATACAATAAGCATCACTGGCTACTATAAACAAGTAAAAAATTGCTTTAAAAATATACTTTCGGAAATTATTTTTATCGCACATGGCTATAGGTTAAAACTCACCATATTTGTGACGTATAAATACAGTGAATACTAGAGCAATGCCCGAGATAATGTTCAACCATAAGGTTCCTGAATGACCTATTTGATCAGACCTAAGTTTCTCAGATGGAATCATTAATCCTCTATTCCTAACTAAAAGCGCTTCTGCTCCTTGCTCTGCTCTTAACAAAATATTTGCCAGGAACCTTTCTCCCAGTGACAAAAAAACTCTTAAGGAACCTTTTATACCAAGCAATCGAAAATCTACTGCTCTTGTTGCTAATGACTTTAAAAGATTTTGCAATTCTTCCTGCACTAAAGGAAGGAATCTAAGCGCCAAAAGGAGCTGGAAGCTTATTCGGTCAGCCGGCAATCGCAAAATAGCCAATGGACGCAAAAACCAACTTAAAGCCCAAACCAAATCCTCTGGAGGAGTTGTTAAAAGCATCAAGTTTACACTATGCACAACGGTAAAAAGTAATGTTGATGTTTTAATACCTAGCTCCCAAGATCTTCTATCAATCAGAAGAGGTCCGATTTCAAATTCACCAATATATATCGGGCCTAAATTAATAATCTCCCAACTCACTCCTGAAGGGATTGCATTAGGCAATTCCCATGTAGAGCGCACATTAAAAAGGATTGACTCTTCACTAGTAGGCAAGAACATAGCTAACAAACCAACAATTAAAGAGATAATTAATAACCAAAGCACAGATCTCCACCAAATCCGTGGAGGCAATAAACTAAGAAAAGTTAATAGCAATAATCCAAGTACTAATCCTGATCTCCACAAAGTACCTGCAAGAACAGGAG
>QCFU01000015.1 GCA_003278305.1 Prochlorococcus sp. AG-363-M21 | reverse complement strand
GGTAGAGATTCTATCGAAAAGTCATGGAGGTACTGCAGTTATGCTCTTCGCATGGGTGCAGGTGTAGCAGTACATCTTTCAAGACTAAGACCTAAAGGTCATACAAATGAGAAAGGACTTGTCTCTTCAGGACCAGTATCCTTCTGCAAAATTTACTCAGCACTAAATGAAGTACTTCTTAGAGGTGGTAGTCCAGTCAAGCAAGGAGCCATTGTTATACATCTCGATTACGATCATCCCGATGTTGTTGATTTTATTAATGCTCCGAGATCCGATCTTCAGTGGGTCAAGCGATGCGTCGATATTTCGCCCGATCTTTGGAGACGCTCCGACACCAAAACTAGAGAAGCATTGATCTATGGAATCAAATCAGGAGACATCTGGCTCAACAAAATTAAACACGACAACAATGGCAACAGGATCTATGGAAACGTCTGTCTTGAGGTGTACTTGCCCTCACGTGGAAGCTGCTTGTTACAGCATGTCCGTCTCAGTGCCTGTCGCATCGGCGACTTACAAAAGGCTTTCGCTCAAGGTATGTCCGAGTTGTGCGAGCTTCATGGCAGAACAGGTGTTGGAGAATCTGGAGAATATCTTTCGCCAGATACAGACAAGCAAGTCGGACTCGGAATGCTCGGTTTGGCAAACTTCCTCAGACAAAACGACGTAACTTATGCTGACTTAGCAAATGCATTAGAGTATAAAAATTGCAGTTCTAATGCACAAAACATAGTCGTTAATTTAAAAGAGGCTATTGATGGTGCTGCTTATATAGCACGTCAGCATAATATGGATAGAGCATTTGCTATCGCTCCAACTGCAAGTTGTAGTTATAAAAGCAAAGGTCTAGATGGATATGTATCAACACCAGAAATTGCTCCTCCAGTAGGTCGAGTAGTAGATAGAGATTCTGGATTGTTAGGTGTTCAAAGATATGAATACGGCGACGTTGAGATCGCCTCAGAAGTTGGCTGGGACGTATATAAACGTGTAGCAGACGGCATTATGAAACTTCTCGAAAACACGGGACTTCTTCATGGATACTCATTTAATTCTTGGTCAGACGTAGTGACCTATAACGATGAATTTATCGAAGAGTGGTTGGAATCACCCCAGACCTCCCTTTACTACTCTCTACAGGTAATGGGAGATGTTCAGGATAAGAGCGATGCGTATGCAGCATTAGATGATTCGGATGTCGAAGATTACTTGCAGGAAATTTTAAATGAACCTGTTAGTTGTGATTGCCAAGAATGAATAACCCCTATGAGAAATTACTTAACCGTAAGAGAACCTGGACTCCTGTCCAGACAACAGGAGGAACACTTAAAGAAGGAGCTGAAGAGACCATCTACCGTGCTTTGGCAATACGCCACATGGAAATTCCAGTGGGGAATTATATCTCCGATGCTCTTGAGAAGGATGTACCTGCTTCTGCTCGGAAACTCCTCGAATCAAATGTAAAAGATGAAATAAAGCATGATCTCGCACTCGGCTACATAACAAATGCCATTGGTGTAAATGAAAATGCAGAAAAAGAAGCATTTCGTTTGAGAGATGCATGGGAGCACCACCCAGATCACACACTTTTAAAGGCATTAGTTATTGAACGTGCAATATTCTTCGTACTTCTTCCCTTCTTTCGTTTTAATGGCGATGCTGGTCTTAGGACTGTCAGCGCCGACATCAGTCGTGACGAGCAAATACACGTTGCCACTAACTCTCTCGTATGTTCTGCTATGGGTCTACGGAGCAGTCCTTCTTTGGACAAGCTTAGGAAAGCCACCATTAACTGGATACTTCAACCCCTAGGAGTCAATACAGTCGATAGATATTTGGACAAAAAATTTTGGCTGGATGCTAGTGATAGACTTATGTATGAGGGAAAAGCACCAGAGTTAACTTCCACCAAAGCAAGCAGAGTACCTGCATTTTTCGAACACTCAAATGTCAATCTCCCTCAATACGCTTAAACTTCACAACGAAAGACTCGACGAATTAGTAAGACGTCTAGAAGAAAACTTTTCTGCTCGACCAGTTACACCTAACGACAACATCGAATCAATTATGTACAGAGCTGGTCAAGCCAGTGTCATCGAATATATCAAATCAATTATGGAGGACGAAATCTAATGTGTGCGCCTGCAGCGGTGATTGCAGCGGTGAGTGCTATTGCTGCACAACGAGTGCTTAGTACCAGACAACCACAGACCACTGGCAATATAACCACAAACGCTCCACCACCAACACGAATAACTAGGTCTGCAGCAATGGGGACACCTGAAGCAGATAGGTTAAAAAAAGATGATGAAGAAATAAAAGTTACCCAAACAACTAAACAAAAGAAAGATAGGAAACGAGTAGCTCTTGGTACAAAAACACTTGGAGCAGTTAATCCTCTTAGTTCAAATCTCCCTAGTGCACCTGCTATGGGAATTGCGGGTACACCGAAACCAACGACATGACAACAGCACGAGAAAGATACAATCAACTTACCAATGGTCGCAATCAGTTCCTTGAAACCGCAGTTGATTGTTCAGGACTTACTCTGCCTTATCTAATTAGAGATGATAGATCCATACAGAATCATCAGAAACTAACTACACCCTGGCAAAGCATTGGCGCGAAGTCAGTAGTTAACTTGGCAGCAAAATTAATGCTTGCCTTACTACCACCTCAAACAACATTCTTCAAATTACAAATCAGAGATGACAAGTTAGGGACAGAACTACCTCCAGAAATTAGAAGCGAACTTGATCTTTCCTTTTCCAAGATGGAAAGGATGGTGATGGATTACATCAATGCTTCTAATGACCGTGTAGTTGTTCACCAAGCATTGAAGCATCTGATTGTTGGTGGGAATGCTCTTATTTTTATGGGTAAGGATGGTCTCAAGAATTATCCCTTAAACCGTTACGTCGTTAATCGTGATGGAAACGGGAATATCTTAGAGATCGTTACTAAGGAACTTATTAGTAGAACAGTTCTAGGTATTGATCTGCCTGAACTTAATTTAACTCAACCAAATGAACCAAATGGTGAGTACTACACAGGATCAGATGATAAAGACGTACCAGTATATACATGCGTCAAACTAGATCAGAAGAGTGGACGATGGGTATGGCACCAAGAAGCATTCGACAAGATTATTCCAGGTAGCAAAAGTAGTGCACCTAAAAATACAAGTCCTTGGTTGGTCTTGAGATTTAACTCTTGTGATGGTGAAGATTACGGACGTGGAAGAGTTGAAGAGTTTCTCGGTGACTTCAAATCATTAGAGGCATTAAGTCAAGCACTGACTGAAGGTGCCTCAGTAGCAGCAAAAGTTTTATTTCTGGTTTCACCATCCTCTACGACTAAACCGCAGACAATTGCTCAAGCATCAAACGGTGCAATCGTGCAAGGAAGACCGGATGACGTTTCGGTAATTCAAGTCCAGAAAAGTGCCGACTTCAGAACAGCAGCAGAGCAAGCAGTTGCTATCGAGAGACGTATCTCTGATGCATTCTTGGTTATGCAAATGCGTCAAGCAGAACGGGTGACAGCAGAGGAAGTACGCCTCACTCAGTTAGAACTAGAACAACAACTAGGAGGATTATTCAGTCTTCTTACTGTTGAGTTCTTAGTACCTTATCTGAATAGAACTCTACACATTCTTCAACGTAGTAATCAACTACCAAAGATACCTAGGAATATGATACGTCCTCAGATCGTTGCTGGAGTCAATGCTCTCGGTAGAGGTCAGGATAGAGAAAGTCTCACACAATTTGTAGGAACCATTGCACAAACAATGGGACCAGAGGCACTAATGAAGTATGTCGATCCTAGTGAATACATCAAACGACTCGCTGCTGCTCAAGGTATTGATGTCTTAAATCTTGTGAAGTCTGAACAACAACTTCAACAAGAGATGGAGGCACAGCAACAAGCAGCACAACAACAAGAACTAACAAAACAAGCTAGTAAATTTGTTAGTGCACCAATGATGGATCCTTCAAAGAATCCTGAAATGGCAGAACAAATGGGTGCTCCAGAAGAGCAACTAGAAGATGAACCACCTACAGAATAAAGATGGCAGAAACACTTACATATGATGCTGGTCCAGATACCGTATCTACAGAAGGCAACCTAACCGCAGATGAGCAAGACTCTCTAGAGGTAGGGACTAAATTAGTTGAAGAGCAAGATCAGTTATTAGCTGGTAAATATAAGAATGCTGAGGAGCTTGAGAAAGCTTATGTAGAACTTCAACAAAAACTTGGCAATGATAAAGAAAAGGATGAATCAGTAGAGACTGAAGAATCAAATGATTCAGAACCAGTTGAATTATCACCAACTGTTCAACTAATTGCTGATGCAAGTACTGAGTTCAATGAGAAAGGAGAACTTGCTCCTGAGACATTAAGCAAGTTCAAGGAGATGAGTAGTCAGGATTTAGTTTCCGCTTATATGGAGATGCAATCTATAGCATCCAAGGCAGAACCACAGGCAACAGAAGCACCTGACCTTACAGATGCACAAATCAATACGATAAAAAATTCTGCTGGAGGTGAGGAGCAATATTCTCAACTCATTGGTTGGGCAGAACAGAATCTACCTAGAAATACTGTTGAGGCATTCGACAATCTTTGTGATACAGGAGACGTAGAAGCTATTCAGTTAGCTGTTAATGGACTAAAAGCACAATATGAAAATGCTAATGGTTATGAAGGACGGATGCTTTCAGGTAAGGCACCACAATCTTCAGGAGATGTATTTAGATCACAAGCAGAAGTCGTAGAGGCAATGAGTAATCCTAAGTATGACCGAGATCCTGCATACAGACAGGATATTTTAGAAAAACTAGATCGTTCAAATATTCAATTCTAATTACTATCGGCGGCTCGCATCGAATCGTACCCGCCACAACCGTACTTTTATTTATTTATCACGATGCCTGATAACAGATTTGCTACCGAACCCCAAGCACAAGTAATCGAAGGAGATTATTTTGACAACGCTGAACGAGTCAATGGTCAACTAGCCATGATTGGTTTCGTAGCAGCTCTTGGCGCATACATAACAACTGGACAAATTATTCCTGGAATTTTTTAAATGGCTACAGCCACAATATCTAGACCAGTAAATAACTGGGAAAAATTTTGTGACTGGACAACGAGTACCGACAACCGCCTCTACGTGGGGTGGTTCGGTGTGCTCATGATCCCTGCACTATTAACCGCAGCGACTTGTTTTATTATTGCTTTTATCGCTGCACCTCCTGTCGATATTGATGGGATACGAGAACCTGTATCAGGTTCATTACTTTATGGAAACAACATTATCTCTGGTGCAGTCGTACCCTCCAGTAACGCAATTGGTCTTCACTTCTACCCAATCTGGGAAGCAGGAACCATTGATGAGTGGTTATATAACGGCGGTCCCTACCAACTCGTCGTCTTCCATTTCCTCATCGGAATCTCCGCATACATGGGAAGACAATGGGAATTGAGTTATCGACTAGGCGCTAGACCTTGGATACCAATTGCATATTCAGCACCAGTATCTGCAGCATTTGCAGTCTTCCTTGTATATCCATTTGGACAAGGAAGTTTCTCTGACGGTATGCCTTTAGGTATATCGGGGACATTCAACTTTATGTTTGTCTTCCAAGCAGAGCACAATATCCTCATGCATCCTTTCCATATGTTGGGAGTAGCGGGTGTCTTTGGAGGAGCATTGTTCTCTGCGATGCATGGATCCTTGGTAACAAGTTCCATTATTAGAGAAACAACTGAGATCGAATCCCAGAACTACGGATACAAGTTCGGACAAGAAGAAGAGACCTATAACATCGTTGCTGCCCACGGCTACTTCGGACGTTTAATTTTTCAATATGCAAGTTTTAATAACTCTCGCTCTCTGCATTTCTTTCTTGCCACTTTTCCAGTGGTTTGCATATGGCTCACCAGTATGGGAGTCTCCACTATGGCATTTAACCTAAATGGTTTTAACTTCAATCAATCAATAGTTGACTCAAATGGAAAAGTCATACCCACATGGGCAGACGTATTGAATAGAGCAAATTTAGGTTTTGAAGTAATGCATGAAAGAAACGCTCATAACTTCCCACTTGATCTAGCAACTACTAAGGAAAAAGCATATGCCTAGAAAAGTCGTAAATGGAAAGGTAGTCAAACTGCCTTACGGAACAAAGAAACAAACAAAGAAAAAATAATCGTCGCGTCCGTTCATTCCCTAATGGGAACGCATGCCACCACATCATGGAACGGGGGTGTGGTACTGGAGAAAACTCATGACAGTAACTCTTAAGTATCGCGGCGTCTCTTATACAAAAACAAAGTAATTTTTAATTTTATGAAAACTCTTGCACTAGCTCTAGCAGTAACCACCATCGCTTCTGCTCCTGCAATGGCTGGCGTCTATATTAATGCCGAGTCAAACGCATCTTATACAGGTAATGACTATACCTCTAGAACTACTGATCTTCATCTTGGATATGAAGGCGATGTAGGTTCACTTGGATATTACATTCAAGGTGGACCAGCTTTCACTGATGTAGATGCAGGTGATGGAAATACTAATCTCTCTGGCAAAGGCGGTTTATCCGTAGCAGCTAGTGAGAAATTATCTCTATATGGAGAGTTGTCTTTTGCTCAAGTAGAAGATGCTGAAAATACATACGGCACAAAAATAGGTGCTAAATATAAGTTTTGATATGGGACAACAAAATAAAGGAGGGTTCGGGGTTGCTCATCCCGTCCCTTATTCTCCAGAGGAAGTAGATACTAATCCTAGTGATCAACAACCTCCTGGAGTAGATGAAGAAATAGATTACAACAATCTCGAAGAAGCATTGACTTCATAAGAGAGGAGGAAGCAGCACCTCAGTGTCGGACTGCTTCTTCATTGGCTTATCGCCCGTACGCGGATACCGTTAAGCTGTCTAGACGGTGGGGATAGACCCGCAAAAATGATCAGAAAATTTTTTCGTACGAAAGACAGATAACAAATACAAATTTATTAAAAGACAATGGCGCAACAGGCGACGACTGCCAATGCCAATGGACCGATTTGGGGTGGTGCCGATAACGGAGCTAACACCACTACTACTGCGAGAAGAGCTTTATATTTGAAGCTGTTTTCTGGTGAGATGTTTAAAGGATTCCAACGCAATACAATTGCAAGGGATCTAGTAACAAGACGTACTCTTAAAAACGGTAAGTCCTTACAGTTCATCTATACAGGTAGAACCAAAGCTGAGTTCCATGTACCTGGACAGTCAATATTAGGTAATGATGAGAAGTCTCCTCCAGTAGCTGAAAAGACCATCACTTGTGATGACCTCTTAATCAGTTCTGCATTCGTGTATGAATTGGATGAGACACTCGCTCACTATGATTTGCGTGGAGAAATATCTCGCAAGATCGGTTATGCATTAGCCGAAAATTATGACCGCAGGATTTTCCGTGCGATCACGAAGGCTGCTAGACAGCCATCACCCGTCAATATGGCTAACTTTAAAGAGCCAGGCGGAAGTATTGTTAAAGTTGGTGCTGCTAATAGTACCGCCGCAACAGATGCATATGACTCAGATAAGTTAGTACAAGCCTTCTTCGAGGCAGCTGCAATCTTAGATGAGAAAGGTGTCAGTGGCGACGGACGAGTAGCTGTACTAAACCCAAGACAGTACTACGAACTAATCAGGAACTGTGCTACAAACAACCTGATCAACCGTGACGAAACAGGTGACGCCTTACAGTCTGGTAATGGAATCCTAGATATTGCAGGTATCAAAATCTACAAGTCAATGAACATTCCATTCCTTGGAGACTATGGTGTCAATCTAGCGAACCTACCATCAGGTGCTGTATCTAACATTGGTGAAGCAAACTCCAAAGGTTCCTTCATTGGTGAAGATATGGAAGATATGGATGCTGCTAACACACCATCTGGACAGAAGACCGTTAACAACTACGGTACTGCTGCCAAGTTTGGTGGGTCATGTGGTTTGATTTTCCAGAAAGAAGCTGCAGGGGTGGTAGAGGCAATTGGTCCTCAGGTCCAAGTAACATCAGGCGATGTATCAGTTGTGTGAAATTTTGCACCTTTAGTCAGTAATGGCTATCGAATAATCGGATGAATTGCTGGAACCCTAAGTCGAAAGATAAGGTAATCAGCAGCCAAGCCTTTCACGCTTGAAAGGAAGGTTCAGAGACTAGGTGGTTTGGGAAGCGTCCCATGTAAGACACCATTAGTGTCCGACTACCCAATGGGTAGATGATATAGTCCGTGCCATTTTGAAAGAAATGGAAAACACGATCAAGGAGACGTAATCCTAGGACGTTTAGCAATGGGAGCAGATTTCTTAAATCCTGCTGCTGCTGTTGAATTAGTTGCTGGAATCGACGTATCCGCTAACTGGAACAACACTGCTGTTTCTAACGCAAGTTTCACTTAATCAATATATTTTTTTATTCACACGGGAGGTCTTCGGACCTCCTTTTTTTTATTCATATAACTTATGACTTCTTCTGCTCCAACAACTGTTGATACCGAAACCGAACTTTCCGCTGTTAATTCAATACTTGGAGCGATCGGTCAATCACCAGTAACAACACTAGGTACTTATGTCGTTAATACTAATAACATCTCTACCTATGAAAATCCAGAAATCTCTTTTGTGCATAATCTCCTGAAGGAATGCAACATCGATGTCCAAAATGAAGGTTGGTCTTTTAACAGAGAAGACCACGTTACTAAGACACCGGATTCAAATGGTTATGTCTCTGTTCCAAACAATGTCCTTCGAATGGATATGACTGATGGACAAGTAGGTAGTACTGGACTTAATAACAAATTTAATGATGTAGTAAAGAGAAACGGACGTCTATATGACAAGGTAGACCATACTGATGTTTTCTCAGGTGATATAACTGTAAACATAGTTTGGTTATTTGAATTTGAAGATTTACCTTCAGTCTTTAAAAGGTATATAACTTACAAAGCATCCACTAGAGCTGCAACTCAATTAGTAGCAAATCCACAACTTGTACAACTACTAGCACATCAAGAACTACAGGCGAGAGCAGCGTGCATGGAATACGAATGTAATCAAGGAGATCATAGTTTCTTTGGATTACCACACGAGTCTTCATATAACTCCTATCAACCTTTCCTAGCATTAAGAAGATAATGGCAGGTATTACTCAACAGATCCCTAACTATGTCCAAGGCATTTCAGAACAACCTGACTTTATGAAAGCACTTGGTCAAGTAGTGGATTTAAAAAATGGATTACCAGATGTCACTAGAGGATTGATAAAAAGACCAGGTGGAGAATTAGTATCAGCAATCACTCCATCTTCAGGGACTCTTAGTTGGTTTCACATCTATACAGATGAAGAGAATCAATATATAGGCAACGTTAATACATCAGGTGTTATTCAAATTTGGAGGACAAGTGATGGTGCTGTCATACCTATTGATTACTCCGCTGTTCCTGGCACTAATGCTTGTACTTATTTAAGTGGTTGGACTAATGCTGATGAACTGCAAGCATTAACAATTAATGAAAGCACATTTATAGCGAATCGAAACACCACGGTTGCTATGAAGACAGGTACTTCTGACAAGTCTGCTGCTGTTGTTCATGAAGCAATTATTGAATTAAAAACAATCTCATACGGTAAGCAGTACGCATTAGACATCTACGAACCAACTGACACTAATACACAAACTTTCACTAGAGCTACAGCTATAGCAGCATCTGATTCCATTACCACTCCATCGAGTGGATATACCGATGATGGTAAATGTTCATTAATGGGTCGTGAGGTTGTTAACCAAGGAACAGTAACAGGCAAAACTAACCTTCGTTATGAGATGGATCTTAGGTGTGCACCTGTTGCTGAATCTGGTGGAACAAGTAATCCAGGATATGACGATTCATACCAACCATATGCAAAACTCCAATTTGGTGGAGAAGGTTGGACTACAGGTGATACCCATAGTCATGTCAGTCAGAAGGGAGCAACAACAACAATCACCATAAAGAAACACGTTACGGTTACGACTAGAGCAGGACTTGCAAGGGTTAGACCAGCAGCAACCTCATCTAGTGCAGATGAAGCAGTGACAGCAGAGGGAATACTTGGTGATATGAAGGCATCATTAGATGCAATCTCAGGACATGGTATTACAGCAACGATTGTCGGTACTTGTTTACATCTAACTAGAAGTTCAGCATTCAACGTTACAACGCCTGAACCTCAACTCATGCAGATCACAACATCAGAAGCAAATAATATTGGTGATCTTCCTACAAGTTGCAGACATAATTATGTTGTCAGAGTTGTGAACAGTGGAGAAGAAGATGATGACTTCTATCTCAAGTTCAAGGTTGATAACGTAACTGGTACTCCTTCTTCAAATCGATTTGGTGTTGGGGTATGGGAGGAATGTCCTGCTCCAAACCTAGAAATTAAATTTGATGATGATACTCTTCCAATCAAGTTAGTACGAGAACTTCCTGGTAGTACTTATACAAATGGCAGGTTTCTCGCGCAGAAACCAACTTGGGAAGAGAGAGATGTTGGTGATGATGTCACAAACCCTAAACCTACTTTTGTAGACTTCAAGATCAACAAACTTCTCTTCTTTAGAAATCGACTCGCAATACTCAGTGAAGAGAACATCATATTGTCTAGGACAAATGACTTCTTTAACTTCTGGTCGAAGACTGCGATGGCAATCAGTAATGATGATCCAATTGACCTGCAATCAAGTTCAACATTCCCCACAGTTCTTTATGACGGTATAGAAGTTAATAGTGGACTTCTCCTTTTCAGTTCAAACCAGCAGTTCATGCTTACGACTGATAGTGATGCGCTTACTCCTCAAACCGCCAAAATTAATTATCTATCTGCTTACAACTTTAATCATAAAACCAAACCATTTTCACTTGGAGTAACCTCAGGGTTCATCAATAGCACAGGTCAGAATGCACGATTTTTTGAGATGGCAGATGTAAGACGTGAAGGAGAACCAACTGTTTTAGAACAAAGTAAAGTCGTATCAAAATTACTGCCCATTGATCTGACGATGGCAGCTACCTCTAAAGAAAACACATTGGTTCTTTTTGGTTCAGAAAACAAGAGTGAGGTCTGGGGATATAGATTCTTTAATACAGGTGAACGGAGAGTTCAATCATCTTGGTTTAGATGGGAAATACCTGGAAATCTTATCTATCACACAATCATGGATGATGTTTACTACACAGTCGTCAAGAATGGAAGCAACTATACGTTAGAAGCATACGACGTCCGAAAGCAAGACGATACGACGATTGTTGGCACTGCTCCTGATGATTATAAAGTTCACCTAGATTGCCATAAACTCATTGCATCAAGCGGTCTTACTTACAACGCCACAACAAAGAAAACTTCATTTACTAAACCAACTGGATTTAATAGTAGTAAGCAGTTAGCAGTCTATGTGAATGTTGCTGGTAATAATGTTGGTCGGTATAGCACTGCCAGTATTAATGGTTCAAATGTTGAGATCGATGGTGATTGGACAGGAACAAACTTAATCCTTGGATATTTGTATGAATGGGAAGTAGAGATTCCAACTATTTATCCAGTAAAAACTGATGGTGAAAGAACAAGAGCAGATATAAGGTCATCTTTAATTGTTCATAGACTTAAGTTTAGTTTTGGTTCTGTTGGTCTTATTGAGACAACACTAAAACGGAAAGGCAAGCAGGATTATACAACTACTTATGAGTCGTTACTTTGGGACAATTATAGTGCTAGTCAAATAGGCATTGCTAACGAATTTACCCATACCATCCCTGCTTACGAAAGAAATACCAATTTAACTGTACACCTAAAATCATCGCACCCATCTCCAGCAACACTCCATGCTTTGAGTTGGGAAGGAGATTATTCAAATAGATTCTATAGTCGTGCTTAGTAATTTTCACCCTATTAACGCAGAGGCTGCTTTCTCAGTAGCCTCTAACTTACTTTCGACAGACAGAAGAGAATGTATAGAAGGTTATGGATATAACGACATCGCCGACATAGCAATTGGAGCATTAGCCTTATCTAATAGCTATTACTACAAAGCACCTAACGGCGAGAACGCCGCTATAGGAGGTGTTCAAGATGGTGGAAAGATATGGATGTTATGTACACCCATCGTTAAACGCTATCCAATTCAATATGCAAGAGATTGCATACGTTTTATTAATAGTAGACCTGAGAAACTTCTTTGGAACATTGTTGATAAAAGAAATTCCACACATATAAAACTCCTTAGATACTTGGGATTTACTTTTCTAAGAGAGATACCCTACGGTCCCAATAATTTAACCTTTATCGAATTTTGTAAGATCAATGCTAGACACAGCACTAGGTTCTCTTCTCCTTAACTCAGCTCCAAAAGTTCTTGGGTTCTTTTCCGACAGGAATGAAGTAAGTAGAAGAAACAGAGAAAAATTAAAACAGCACGAACTTAACAAAGCCAAATACATCAATGATTTCAATAGAGATATTGTTAAATGGCAAAACGATAGTGCTGATAGAGATATACAAGTAGACGATGTATGGCAGCAAACCTTGTCGAAACTCGCGAGTGATGACCTGAAATTATGGTCTGGTATGCAAAAAGCTGGTATAGCAACACAACAAGCTTATGCAGCAATGATGTCTGTTGGTGCTAGTGAACAATCAGGTCGACGTTCAGCAACTACGATCAATAGACGAGAAGCTGTATTGAAATATGCAGGGAAGATGAATGAGATTGCTTCCCAAGTCGCTTTAGCTAAAAACACCGCAGCATTGAATAGAACAACATGGAGTCAGGAATTTAATAGGCAAGCACAGGCATCAGAAATCAAGACCATTACTGGAAGACCAATGCCTGGTACACCACCACCATCAATACCTTTAGAAAATCAACCTGATCTATTGACTGGATTGGTACTACCTCTTGCTGGTGAATTTTTGAAGTACAGACAACTTAAGTCAGAGTTAGATCCTCCATATACAGACGAAGAAATGAGAGGTGATGACTCAAGTACAGAGCAATCAACTTCAATAACACCTAGTACATTCAACGCTTGGTCACTACCAAATACACAGAAGCAAGGACAAACCACTAATCAACAGAGCATTAGTTCTTTCTTTAGTAAACGAGGTCGAAATTTAGCTAGTTCACAATTGGGAAGTTCATTCCTAACACAGGCAATCAAAACTTAATCAGGAAAGAATATGGCACTAGACAACGTATTAAGTCGTCTCGAAGCAAACGAAAACAGATTTATTAATCTCAGCAATCAATACGGACAAGATGCACTTCGAATAACTGAAGGTGAGGTTGAATCTGAATTAGGAGCACTTACTGAATTTTCAACGACATTAGCTGACCATCTTGTTTGGAGAAAAAAGAAAGAGAATGAAAGATTAGAGAAGGAAGGTCGTGTTGCGGTCATAGAAGAAGACATAGCAAAGGAAGAACAAGAAGCAGGTTCCTCTGTTTCTAAAGATGAGAGAGATGAATATGAAATTGCTTTAGACACACTTAAGAAGAGTAAGAAAGCATTCGATAACGCTGCTGTAACAGCACAAGACAATGGAGCAACTTTTGAAGAGTCAGAACAAATCAAAAACTTTTCTGGTTGGAAATTGTATGGCGCTACCATGCAGAGAGCAGAGCTAGCAGGTGATTCCTACAAAGCTTGGATGGAAGGTGAGATGGCAAATAACGACAACATACAGATTAACTATCAAGGAGATGAGTTCACTCCATCTACTGCGAAGACCTTGGCACAGAAGCGAGTAGCGATGACTGCATTAAGGAGACAGTACTTAGATGAGAGAGGTTTATTAGGTGTTCACAAAGTTCTTCTAGCAGATCACTTTTATAAGAAAGCATTACCTGCTCATTCAGAACTAATGGCACAGTTTGAAAAACAAGATGCTATTGAGACGTCATTCTTAAAGGAAGAGGACGCCATTAGAGAGTTCACCGCTGATAGAGACTTTGGGTCACTAATTAGTAGTCTTGCTCCATTGTGGGATAAGAAGGGAAGTAAGTATGGTTACAGAGGTGCTTTAGAAAAAGGCGTTGAGGTTCTTAAAGATCTTTTTGATGCGGGGTCAATTACTGAAGAAGAGTTTGAAGAAATGAAAAACCAAACAACAACAGTTGACGGTAGAGAAGTTGTTGTTGGTAAATATTGGAAAACTAGGTTTGACTTATTAGAAGAGGATCTACAAAAACAGGCAAATGATAACGTACAACTAGAATTAGATACTCAGGCAACAAAAGGTAAGGAAATTAAAAGAGATTTTAGGAATTGGGTTAAAGAACGAAAAAAGAATAAGGAGGCTATCAGAGAAGTTCACCTTGAGGAATGGGCAAAGATATATGAAGCAGCGACAGGAGATAAAGCTCCAGACTTCATTACAGATTTCAAATCAAAAGAAGATCGAGACGATGAGCAGGATATTAAAGACCTTAAAAAGTTGAGACAAAAAAGAAAATATCTACTTGAAGCTGATTTAACTCATGTCTCTGAAGATGTCTATCAACAGATGATTGGTTTTGTGATAGAAGATAAACCCTTAGCACAAATACCAAAGCGGTACACAACTGCGGCAGAAAGTAAAATTAGAGCGTGGTCAACTACAGCAGTAGACCTAAGCGAAGGACAAAGAGACACTAAAGAATTTGTGGAGGGATACTTCAATGCCTTGGATGATTATCACGCGCTAATTGCTGAATATATAAGAGTAGGTGAAAATCAGAGAAGTGCACAAAAACTTGCTCTTCAAGACGTTGAAGACAGTTTTCAACTTGATAAGGGAAAAGATGCTCCTCTTTTTAGTAAATATTGGACTAGCAATAAAACTTCTAAATCAAAATTACCTCCTGGATACTATTGGGATGAAGAATCAGGAAGTGTGAGATATGGCAAGAATAAAGCACAATCTAGACATATACACTCCGCTATTAAAACGATTCAATCTTATGGGTCAAGGAAAAATGCATTAAATAGTCTTTCAGAAACTCTTTTGGATGGAAGCGATACCTACCTTTCAGACGGTATGAAATACAAGGAAGGAAAAATAGATGATGTACCTTATTTCTATCGACGTATAGCAGAAGACTTTGATGAACTTTCAGGTTGGGATATTCTTGATGCTCAACTAAAGGCATCTGGTGTTAAAGAAGGTTTAGGTGATAGACCTCTAATATTAGAAACACTAGATGATCCCTTACTTAAAGATTTAAAGAGAAAGCTAAACAAACTAACTACTTCCCAACAAATATCACAAGCAAAATACGATGTTTTAGATATGGAGTACTGGATAGGGTCTTCAGTCTACAACCATAATCCAAGTCTTTTAACACCAGGCTTAATTACTACATAAATAATCAGATGGATGAGAATGACACAAATCCTACGGGATGGAGTGGCAGAGCAGAAGATAGTCTCAGAATCATAGAGGATTATCTAAACGAAGATGATGAACGAGACCAAGGTCTTACACCACCAGCATCATCAGAAACGAATATTCAGCCACAAGTTGAAAATCAAGAAGTACCTAAAGAAGTACCTACACCCAACAAATCAGACGAACCAATAGTCGTTGATGGACAAGATATAAGGAACCATCCTCAATTTGACTTTGCCAGATTAGATATTCCCTGGAACGAAGAGTTAGAAGGTAGAGGACCGACTGAGGAAATGCTAGATGTTTATGATAGACGTGGTAGACATCCAAGATGGCAAGATCAACTAAAAGGTACATTTACAGGTTCGGCATATACAGGTCCAGACGGAAAAGTAGACCCCATTGATCCAGGTTACGATATTTGGTTAATCAGAAAACATGCTCTTTCCAAACAAGGCGATGTCCCAAAAGAAATAGCTAATGCTATTAAAGCAGGTTCTCTATCAGTAATATCTTCAGTTCTTACAGCACCAGAACGCTACTGGGATATGACGACGGGTGAGATGAAACGTGTTGATGGTCGTTTGATCGATACAAGTAAAATCAATGAAGAAACAGGAGACCCAGAACCATATAAACCTGATTGGGATCCACTAGGAAAGGTGAAAAATCCTTGGGTCAATTCTGGTTGGGGTAATCTTACGAAAAACGTAGTTCACTATGGTATTGGCACTCGGTGGGCAATAAGAACTGGTTTAATAAAAGGTAAATTCAAGTACTTAGGAGCAGAGGCATTAGTTGCATTAATTTCTGAGAACTCACAGAAAAACGATACTATGTCTACAGCAATCGTTAATAAATTTCCTTTAGCAAAGTATGGCATTTATGGTCTTTTGGCAGCTGGAGAAGATGATCATCCTCTAGTTCTTACTTTGAAGAATACCCTTGAAGAAATGGGTCTTGGTTATGCCTTTGATGCAATGCTTGCAAATGTTGGAAAACCACTAACAGCAGTAAAGCGTATTGAGAACGTCGATAGTCAAGTAATAGAGAAAGGAAAACTCGAACTGGCAGAGTCTCAAGTTATTGAAGAATTAGGTGGAGGAATGACTTCATCTGGTTTTAGAGGATCAAAAAACAAACCTCTTGCTGATCCTTGGCAAGGAGCACGTACCTCAACTAATCAACCATTCGACATTAAAAACCAACTAGATCAGGCGGATTGGAATTGGTCTAATACTTATAGCGGAGCTGATGCGCCATTTACTGAAGCTTCTCTCTGGAGAATGGCTAATCAAAGTGGAGAACATGAAACAAGCGTTGCGAAATTTATTAAGGGTTTAGTTAGTGATCGTCGTTACCAAGACATGCTTGAAGAAGCAAAACTTCAAAAGAAAAGTCCTGCAGCAGTATTTAAATCAGCACTAGAAAGACATGATGAAGTTTTAGG
>QCFU01000014.1 GCA_003278305.1 Prochlorococcus sp. AG-363-M21 | reverse complement strand
AAATTTGTATAAACACCCATAAAAGGATATTGTGGTAATTCCGTCGCTCATATGAGTGAGCCTAATGTCCTAGTCGGAGTATTTTCTAAATGACTACACAGCCTTACTACGAAACAATGTACATCCTCCGGCCTGATATCCCGGAAGATGAAGTAGACAAGCATCTTTCAAAATACAGCGAAATCTTAGTCAAGGCCGGAGGAGAGGTCTTAGATAATCAAATGCGAGGCAAAAGAAGGCTGGCATATCCAATTGCTAAACATAAGGAAGGGATTTATGTACAATTAAGTCATAAAGGCAATGGCGAACATATAGCAATATTTGAAAAGGCCATGAGGCTTAGTGAAGATATCATTAGATATATGACTGTTAAGCAAGATGGTCCTTTGCCTGTTAAAAAATCACCAAAAAACAGTGAGAAAGAAGATAAAACAGAGTCTTTAGAAGAAACAAAAAACAAACAAGAGTCAGTCAATGAAAAAGGAAAAGAAGAGTCGAAGGTAGAAGAAAAAGGAAAAGAAGAGTCGAAGGTAGAAGAAAAAGGAAGCAAGAATGAAGAAAGTAAAGAATAACTTATTTCAACTCTTTTCTTGAATTAACTTCCGCCCAAATCCTACTAGGCAGACCCCAAATATATATAAATCCTTTAGCTAATTGATGCTGGAACTTATCCTTATTTCCATATGTTGAATAATCTGATAAATATAAGCTATTATTAGTTGAATTCCTTCCTATGATTATCATATTACCCTTATGAAGTCTAATTTTAATTGATCCATTCACATCATTTTGCGTACGCTCTATAAAACCATCCAAAGCATTCTTCAATGGTGTAAACCATAGGCCTTGATATACAAGTTCCGCCCATTGACGATCAATATTTAATTTGGTTTTGAGAACATCTGCAGGTAATGTTAAGGATTCCAATTCTTGATGAGCCTTAATAAGTAAAAGCAATCCTGGAGTTTCATAAATCTCTCTACTTTTAATGCCAACCACTCTATTTTCAATCATGTCTATACGACCAAACCCATGCCTTCCAGCTAAAATATTCACTTTAGAAATTAATGATACTGGATCTAAATGAATACCATCTATTGCAATAGGATTACCATTCTCAAATAAAATTTCTATTTCATCAAATTTCTCAGGAGATTTTTCTATAGAAGATGTCATCTGGAAAACATCCTCCATTGGAGGCAACGAAAGATCTTCTAATGAACCTGCTTCAATACTTCTTCCTAAAAGATTTAAATCTATAGAATATGGCGATTTCTTACTCACTGGAGCAGGAATACCAAACCGCTCTCCATAAGTAATAAGTTCTTCGCGACTCATTGTCCATTCTCTTGCAGGAGTTAAAACTTTTAATTCAGGAGCAAGTGTGCCTATAGCCAAATCAAAACGTACCTGATCATTACCTTTGCCAGTACATCCATGAGCTACTGCATCTGCACCTACTTCTCTCGCTATTTCAACCAATCTTCGAGCAATCAGAGGCCTAGCCAAAGCTGTAGACAAAGGATATTTTCCCTCATATAAAGCATTTGCTCTAATTGCTGGAAATGCAAATTCTTCTATAAAAGGTTTGATTAAATCATCCACTAAAGATTGACTTGCACCTGCAGTTAAAGCCTTCTGACGAACAGACTCCAATTCATCGCCTTGACCCAGATCTGCTGCAAAAGCAACGACTTCATCTACACCATATTCATTTAATAAAAAAGGAATGCAAGCGCTAGTATCAACGCCTCCTGAAAAAGCAAGAACGACTTTTTTAGCATGTTTCATTAGGACTAATCCTCGATTTTGGTTTAAGCATCAAATTTTTGAGGTTCAAAAAATATCAAATAAAAAGCTAGCGCAATAGAAGGAAAAAATAATAGAACCCATACTAAAAATGACCTAATAACAAAAGGATCTGGATGGGCATTCCCCCAGGTTCTAAACCCTATGCCAACGCATAAAGCAACGAACCAAATCAATACCATTAATGGCAGCTTAGAAGCCAAAACATCAAATAAGTCTCATAATGCATTATGTTATTAAATCGGTCATCTGAAACCTTGATGAGCTCTCTCGATACAGTTAATCCTGCTTTAACTCGTTATAACAGGCAAGATCCTGCTCCTGTTTTACCCTTACGTGAAGAACCTGACTTACTAACTTGGCTTGAAGCTAGCGGAAGGCTAATAACTGATGATACGTCCTCAGTACAAGATATAAGCACAATTGAGGAAGAAGAGTTATCTGCTTTAATGGGAGAAAAAGAAGACTACAAAACTGACGATGAAGGATCAGACGATGAATGGGAAGACTAATACAATAAAAAAACAATAGGTTGAAAAAGTTAAACCAATCAATTAATCCCACTCAAAGCGGCGGCGACAAGAAAAATGCAAATAGTTTATATATATTTTTATTGACTTTAATTTGTATTATTTCATTGATCTTAGATGTTATTTTATCAAGAAATACTTTATTCATTCCTCTTATTCTCAGTTTAGGTTTAACAATAATATCTACTCAATTTACTTATAAAAAACTTAAATCACTTAAACTAAAACAAATTATTAGAAGAGAAGGTCCAAAAAAACATTATAAGAAATCCGGAACTCCAAGCATGGGAGGCATTGCTGTAATTCCTATTAGTTTGTTAGTTGGAAATCTATTCAACATTAATAATGAATCAAGTCTAAAATTATTAACATTAAGTATATTAAGCCTATCATTTATGTTGATAGGTCTCATCGATGATTGGAGAAGTTTTTCGCTTAAAAAAAATTTAGGATTATCACCTAAAGAAAAAATAGTGCTTCAATGCATAGCGGCAAGTGTCTTCCTTCTAACTTGTGCAAGTAATAACTGGATCAATCCAAATATATATATATATGGAGATTACATGGTTAAATTAGGTTTGTTAATCTGGCCTGTCGCTTTATTTATTTTAATAGCAGAAAGTAATGCAACAAATCTAACCGATGGATTAGATGGATTAGCTAGTGGATGTGGCTCACTTGTTTTCACCGGACTTTCTATAGAACTACTATTCCAAGGAAGTAATGAAAGCTATGCAATGGCTAGTTTTTGTATGGCCATGGCAGGTTCCTGGTTAGGTTTCCTCTTACACAATAAAAATCCTGCAAAGATATTTATGGGTGACACTGGATCTCTTGCAATGGGTGCTTCTCTTGCAGGTATTAGTTTAATTACTAATACATTATGGAGTTTGCTCATAATGGGCATAATTTTTTTGATTGAATCTATATCAGTAATTATTCAGGTTGGCTTTTTTAAAATCTCCAAAAAAATTAGGGGCCAAGGGCATAGAATATTAAAGATGGCGCCTTTACATCATCATTTTGAACTTAATGGGCAAAATGAAATTAAGATAGTGCGCAACTTCTGGTTCATTACTATTAATTTTGTAATTCTAAAACTTTTATTTCTCTAGAGTTTTGCATTTTTTAAAATGAGTTTTTTCACATGGAAAGAAAAAGGTCTCACTAGTGACTGTTCAACATTAGAAGCAATGGCAGCTCGTTTTGAAGAATCAGCTAAATTAATGAGAAGAATGGCCTCAGAAGGATTTGAGTTGAAAAAAGAATCGAAGAAACAACTAATTACTCATAAAGATCAAGATATATTCAAATCATGGGGATTTATTAGTGAAGAACCTCCTTTCCGTCAACTAACTTTAATTCTCGATAAGTAAATCATATTTTGTAATCTTTGAGTTGAATGATTATTCAAATAATCTTTCATTAAAGCAATATATTTAGCAACATGGGCACTCCAACTAAAGTAATTATTTACTCCCTCTACTCCATTGTCCTTCCATCTATTCCACAAATAATCATTAGAACCAGCCTTTTCTAAAGTAGTTTGTAATGAATTCAAATCAGTTACATCTACCAACAAACCATTTCCACATTTTGACAAAATCTCAACAGGACCACCATCATTGGTTGCGACCATTGGCACCCCACACGCAGCAGCTTCTAACAAAGTCAGTCCAAATGGTTCTGTAAGAGAAGGATTAACAAACAACCCTTTTCGTTCAGATGCCCATTGATAAAAACTAGGAATCTGATCGCGCTTATGTTTTTTCGGATAAGCAACTTGTCCATATAACTCATACCTATCTACAAGTTCAAAAATTTGCTGAAAAACTTCTCTTTGATGCTTATCTAATTGACGAGAATCTGTTCTTGTTCCTAAAACAAGCACAAGATTATGTCTTTCTCTTAAAATTTTCGAACGGCCAAAAGCCTCAACTAAGGCAGGTATGTTTTTTCGTCTAACAGCTCTTGAAATTGCCAATAAAGGAGATAATTCAGGCTTTCTCAAAAAAGGTTCCATAAGCTGGTCGATATAAGAAATATCATTTTGATTTTGGGCTAAATTAAACCTTTTAAGATCAACCCCAGGAGGTATTACATGAGCTTTAGATGAAACAAAATTTGCATAACGTGCATATTGATTTTTTGCTTCCTGAGAAGTACTAGTAATTATCAAACTTGAATTTGATAATGCCATTTCTTCTGCTTCAATTCGACGAGTAATGGAATATGTATTTTCAATCTGATTATGATCCATTCCTGCTTCAAGTAATCTTCGATTCTTTTCCCTCCCTAAAGAATGACCTGTAAAGACAAGAGGTATACCCAATGCTTTGCTAATTAAAGCTCCTACATAACCAGCATCAGCATAATGCGCATGAATCCAGTCAGGCAAAGTTGATTCATTATTTAATTGAGCAATTAATTTATCAGCTAAAGCATTTAAAAAAGGCCATAACAATTCCTTACGTAGATATCTTTTCGGGCCAAAGGGAACTCTAATAATTTCAGCTCCTGGAACAATTACCTCTTTTTCAGAAGCATAGTCAGAAGAAACTCGCCTATCTTGAATTAAGCGCGTAACCAATTGAACGTTATCAACTTCATTACAAGCTGCTAATTCCTTTACTAATTCAAGAACATATAGTGTTTGTCCCCCAGTATCTGCATCTCGTCCCAATTCCAAGTCTCTGGAACGAATCAAACCATGAAGGTGTAAATGCATAAGCTTGTAGCCCATATTTACCCTCCGTTAGTTGGGTGTATTTAAATATATTTTGAAAGTTTTAAATATAAAGAAAGCATAAGGATCTGAAAAAAAGAAAAATTGATTATCAAATCGATTGATATGAAAAGGATTCAAGCAATGCGTATCAAAAAAGAATGAAGCTAAAATAGCAACAAAAAGTAAACGATTAATATATCCTTGTAAAAATCTCTTTAAAAAACTAAGAATGTCTTTTTAAAACATTTTTCAGATATTGACCAGTATAACTTTGTGAATTTGCAGCTACCTCTTCGGGTGTCCCAGTTGCAATTATTTTACCTCCTTTATCACCACCTTCAGGGCCCAGATCAATAATCCAATCAGCGCATCTAATAACATCCAAATTATGCTCAATAACAATAATGGAATTTCCTTTATCTACTAAACGTTGAATAACATCCATCAATTTATGTACATCATAAAAACTTAATCCAGTTGTTGGTTCATCTATCAAATAAAGTGTCTTGCCAGTGGCACGTCTCGATAATTCAGTTGCAAGCTTAACTCGTTGAGCTTCTCCTCCTGACAAAGTAGGAGCAGGTTGCCCTAATTTCATATAACCTAATCCAACATCAACTAAAGTTCTTAATCTATCAGCAGCTTGAGGTATCGCAGCAAAAACATCTACTGATTGTTCAACAGTCATTTCTAAAACATCAGCAATAGTATGGCCCTTATATTTAACCTGCAAAGTCTCACGGTTAAATCTTGCTCCTTTACAGATATCGCATTGAACATAAACATCGGGTAAAAAATTCATTTCAATTACATTTACGCCTTGACCTTTGCATGCTTCACATCTTCCTCCTTTAACATTAAAACTAAATTGGCCAACTTGATAACCTCTAGCTTTAGCTTCAACAGATGCAGCAAAAATCTGTCTAATAGGATCAAAAGCTCCCGTATAAGTGGCTGGATTAGATCGCGGTGTTCTACCAATAGGCGATTGATCAATCACGATGACTTTATCAATCGCTTTAATGCCTCGTATCTCTTCTAAACCTTCTGGAAAAGGAATTTTTAACCCCAATTCATGGTTAATAGCAGGATGTAGCAATTCATTAACTAAAGTACTTTTGCCACTTCCACTAACGCCTGTAACAGCCACAAGACAGCCTAGGGGAAATGTAACAGATAAATCCTGAAGATTATTTCGATTACAGTTAACTAAATGCAAATTTCTTTTTCCACCTTGCCTACGAATAGTAGGTGTTGGAATAGCTAAATCTCCACTTAGATAAGAACCAGTTAAAGAATCTTTAGCAGACAACAAATCTTTTAATAAACCTTCTGCAACCACTTTCCCACCGTGGACACCTGCACCAGGACCAATATCCACTATATAATCTGCTGCACGTATAGTATCTTCATCATGCTCAACGACTATTAATGTATTACCAAGATCACGCAATCTCTCAAGAGTAGTCAATAATCGATCATTATCTCTTTGATGCAAACCAATACTTGGTTCATCTAAAACATATAGTACGCCTGTCAACCCAGCGCCAATTTGTGTAGCCAAGCGAATCCTTTGAGCTTCTCCTCCTGACAAAGTCATTGCAGGCCTATCTAATGTCAGATAGTCCAATCCAACATCTAGTAAAAACTTTAATCTCAAACGAATTTCTCTTAAAACTAATTCACCTATTTGTATTTGACGAGAGGAAAGTAAAGGAGATGAAGAATTTCCTATCCCCATCAATTTTTCTATTCTAGCCAATGTCTCCAAAACACTGGTTTCTGTAAGTTCTGTAATAGAATAAGGCCCAATTTTCACTGCTAAAGCTTCAGCTCTTAATCTTTTTCCAGAACAAGTCGCACAAGGTACTAATTCTAAAAACTTTTCCAATTTCTGGCGAACAGATTCTCCACTCGCATCTCTTAATTGTCGTTCTAAAATAGGAAGAATCCCTTCAAATGGTCTTTTAAAACCTCCTTTCGTCTTATATCTACTATCAGATTGAATTAAAATTGGTTCTTCACTGCCATTAAGCAATATGTTTTGCTGATTTTGAGTTAAATTTTTCCATGGTGTTTTTATCTCAAAACCAAAAGCCTCACCAACTGAAAATAATAAAGAAAAGAAATAAGAATTATCGCTATCACTCCATGGAGCTACTGCAGCATAAACAGGTAACGCTGGATCTGGAATTACCCTGTTAGCAGTAAATTTCTTTAAGTGACCTAAACCATGACAATCAGGACAAGCACCATAAGGACTATTAAAGGAAAATAATCTAGGAGATAATTCTTCAATTACTGATCCATGAATAGGACAAGCAAAATTCTCAGAAAATAACCTTTCTCTTTCTAACTCTTTAGGTAATGTTTCATTCTTTTTAGGAACAACTTCTACAAGAGCCAATCCATCTCCTCTTTTTAGTGCTGTTCGTAAAGAATCAGTCAAGCGTTCCTGAACACCTTCTCTTGCAACTAAACGATCAACTACAACTTCAATTGAATGTGAATGGTTTTTATCTAATTCAATATTATCGGACAATTCTCTTACTTCTTGATTAATCCGTACACGCGCAAAACCTTCTGCAGCCAAACCAGATAATAATTTTGCATGTGTACCTTTTTTACCTCTTACAACAGGGGCTAAAAGTTGGTAACGAGTTCCCTCTGGCAAAGCAAGGATCTGATCAACCATTTCATCAATCGTCTGAGGCTTTATAGGTCTGTCGCATTCAGGACAATGAGGTTCTCCTGCTCTGCCAAAAAGTAATCGCAGATAATCTTGAATTTCAGTAACAGTGCCAACTGTAGAACGTGGATTATGACTAGTGGACTTCTGGTCTATAGAAATAGCAGGAGACAAACCTTCAATAGCATCAACATCAGGTTTGTCTACTTGGCCTAAAAATTGCCGTGCATATGCAGAAAGACTTTCTACATAACGACGCTGACCTTCAGCAAAAATTGTGTCAAAAGCCAAAGAGCTTTTTCCACTGCCACTAACTCCAGTAAAAACAATTAATTTATTGCGAGGAATTTTGAGATCAATATTTTTTAAATTATGCTGCCGAGCACCACGAATTATTATTGACTCTTCTAAAGAATCGCTTAATAACGATTTTTCTGTGGACTTATCCGGCAAAGGATTCATACAGCCAAAGATAAATCATAGAATTGTTCGAATGTTTTTGTCCATTAAGCGGCTTGATTTTCTAACAAGCTAGCAGCGTAAATTGTTGCTTCTTCAGAATCTCCGCCTGCTAATTCAGCCAATGCCTTCTGGCGGTCATCAAAATTCTGTAAATATTTGATACTTGAATGAGTAGTATTTTTATCAAAAACCTTTGAGACTGAAAAATGATGGTCAGCCAAAGCTGCTACCAAAGGTTGATGCGTTACACAAAAGACCTGTTTATGTAATGACAATTGTTTTAATAATTTTCCTATTGCAGAACTAACTCGACCACTAACCCCAGAATCAATTTCATCAAAAATCAAAGTACTCGCTCCATCTACTTCAGCTAAAGCAGTTTTTAAAGCTAACAACAATCTTGACATTTCACCACCAGAAGCAACTTCAGATAAAGGTGCCAGTGGTTGACCAGGGTTAGCAGAAAACAAAAAAGATAATTTATCTGAGCCTTTTTCAGAAGGGATTCCCTCTTGAATAAGAACTTCAAACTGAACATTAGGAAGCGCTAATGATTTCAAATATTTGATTAAAATATTTTTAAATTTGATAGCAGCATCTAATCTCAAATTAGTTAAAATTTGATTATTCTGATCTCTTACCTTTCTTAAATACTCTTCTTCTTCTTTTAGTTTCTCTAAACGGATAGTTTGATCATTAAAATCACTAGTCTCTCTATATTCATTATATTTTTGCACCATCTCTTCTAATGAAAGATTATATCTATTCTGTAATCTTTTAAGCAAAAGAATCCTCTCTTGAACTAATTGTAATTGATCAGGATTACTTTCTAAGGTAAAGTAATATTCATCTAACGCAATAATTAATTGATCTAATTGAGAATATATATCAATAAATCTATCTAATTGTTTGGAAAGGGATGAATCTAGCAATACGAGACTCTTCATCTCCTTAATGCAAAGGGAAAGGTGCTCTAATACATTATGGTCATTACCAGGAACCTCTTTTAAGTAATTAAATAATCGCAAAAGACCCTCTTGAAGTTTTACGCCATGTACAAGTTTATCTTGTGCTTGAGTAAGCTTATCAAATTCTGATGGATCATTAAAATTAGCATTTTCTAAATCTATTAAAAATTGATTGATCTCTTCAAATTCTTTTTTTAAAGTTTCAGAATTATGTTTTGCTTCTTGAAATTTTTTATTTGCTATGTTCCAAGATCTCCAACTTTCTTGTACTTTAATAAGAGTAGTTTGAATAGAGTTATCACCAAATTTATCTATCCATTCAACTAAATTATTAGACAAAGAAAATTGATTGCTTTGACCTTGAATAGTAAAATCAATTAGGTAATTCTTTAAGTCTAAAAGTTGTTGTTTGTTTATAATTAGTCCATTTAACCGAAATCTTGTAGACCATTTATCTTCTTTAAGTCTCATTTCTCTTGTAATATAAAGTTCATCTATCTCTTCATCAAAGTTATTTTCAATTAACCATTCTTTAATAAGGTTATTAATTTTGAAAATACCTTCGATAAAAGCCTTAGAAGAACCTTGCTTTATTAATTTATTTAGAGATCCATTGTGACCACCAGCAAGCAAAAAATCTATTGCAACCAAGAAAATCGATTTACCAGCTCCTGTCTCACCAGTGAATACATTAAAGCCCTTTTCAAAGGAAAGTTCCAAAGAATCTATAAGAGCAATATTCTCAAGTCGCAATCCGACTAACACATTGATTAAAGTAACCGAACTAAAGGTAGCGAAAACCTCTGTAAATTAGAAGGGGTGCAAAATAGCCATGATGGACAAAAATGAAGAACTTGGCGATTTTATAGAAGCTTCTGGGCTACTGGAATATGATCCACTCTTAATTTCAAAGATATATCAAAAAAATCCTAAAAGGCTCCTTAAAAGAATTTGGGAGACTTTAGTACCAATTTCACTTTTTCTGATTGGTGTGGGTTGGGATAAAATCACTGGATTATTGAATAATCCAAAGAAAGCAAGGGAAAGAGCAAACGAATTCAGTAATTTATTGGTTGAACTTGGACCAGCATTTATCAAAGCAGGTCAAGCATTATCTACTAGACCAGACATAGTGCCAAAAGTTCTACTAGAAGAATTAGCACAATTACAAGACCAGCTACCTGGTTTTAATGGTGAGCTTGCAATGGCTTGTTTAGAAGAAGATCTTGGAATAAAAGCTGAAAAAATTTTTAAATACATAGATATAAATCCAATCTCAGCCGCTTCATTGGGACAAGTTCATAAGGCTAAGTTAAAAAATAATGATACAGTTGCAGTCAAAATTCAACGACCTGGCTTACGAGAACAAATCACACTAGATTTATATATAGTCAGAAATATTTTTATTTGGCTAAAAGGAAATATTTGGTTTATAAGAAGTGATCTTGTTGCACTTATTGATGAATTAGGAAAAAGAATATTTGAAGAAATGGATTATATTAATGAAGCAAATAATGCTTATAAATTTAAAAAATTTCACGAAAATAATGATAAAATAGCTATTCCTAAGATATATAAAGAGTATACAAGTAGGAGAGTCCTAGTAATGGAGTGGATCGAAGGTGTAAAGTTAACCAATATAAATGCTGTTAAAAATCTTGGTATTAACCCAGATGAGATGATTAATATCGGAGTCAATTGCAGTTTAAAGCAATTATTAGAAGATGGTTTTTTTCATGCAGATCCACACCCAGGAAATTTATTGGCTTTAAAAGATGGAAGATTATGTTATTTAGACTTCGGTATGATGAGTGAAGTTTCACGTCAATCTCGAACAGGTCTAATTAAAGCAGTTGTACATTTAGTTAACAAAAAGTTTGATAAATTATCTAAAGATTTTGTATCTTTAGGCTTTTTGAATGAAGATATAGATCTTGAACCTATAGTTCCTGCTTTTGAAAAGGTTTTTAGCAAGGCATTAGAGCTAGGTGTTAATAAAATGGATTTCAAAAGTGTAACGGATGATTTATCAGGTGTAATGTATAGATTTCCTTTCAAACTACCACCATACTATGCATTGATTATTAGATCTTTAATAACTTTAGAAGGAATAGCACTAAGTGTTGATGAAAATTTTAAAATTCTTGGAGCTGCTTATCCTTATTTTGCTAGAAGGTTAATCGAGGATTCAGACCCTCAATTAAGAAATAGTTTAAAAGAAATGGTTTTTGATGGAAAGACATTCAAATGGGAGAAATTAGAAAATCTAATCACTAGTGCATCTAATCAAAATGATCTAAACTTAGAAAATTTAATCGACAAAATATTAGATTTTCTATTTTCAAGTAATGGAGGGGTTTTACAAGAAGAATTAGTTGAAGCAATTATTTTAAAAATTGATTCTTTAAGTTGGGGAACAATAAAAAAAATCAATAATAAATTACCACAATCTATTAGATATAAAACAAAAGACAACGAAGAAACAAGATTTTTAATGGAAGTGAAGCCTATCAAAGAATTTATAAATATAATAAGAAATATACCAGGATATAGTAATAAGTTAATAATCAAAAAATTACCGAGGTTAATCAAAGAAAAAGATGCTAGAAATATGAGTATACAAATTGCTAAAGGTGTAACAGAAAAGAGTATAGTTAGATTAATTAGAATAGCAGCCAGAGGAAAGAAATGAAAAGATATAATATTTTTATTCATTTATTAATTAGTTGTTGCTTAATTTCCTTTGATTCTATTTGTCAGAAAATATATGGGGCTGAAAGAATTATTTTGACAAAAGGTATATTTAATAGAGTTATAACAATAAAAGAATTAGAAGATTTTAGTAATAAGGGTATAAAAAAAGGCTTTATAAAAAAAGTTTTAAAGAAAGAAGATGAACTTAAACTAAAAAATCTCTTAACAAAAGAGCATAAAGCTCCATTAGTATTAACTAGCAAATTACTATCTAGCAATATAGGAAGTATAATTATTAATAGAATATCAAAAATAATATACCCATTAAGAATAGAGGATGATTACACAAAAGGATTAGCCATCAAATCTGCAACAATAAAAGCGTTAGCAGAAGGAAACGAAAAAATCAACGTAATCAAATTTCTAAAAGCATATCCGAGTAAAGATGTTGCAATAAATATTGATGAAGTAAATAAAGTAATAGTTAAAGTAGAATCAATGTCTGAATTAGTAGAATTTTTTACCAATTCACCATTAGACAAACTTAAAGAGTAAGTCTAAATTTCTTAAGATTTTAATTAAAAAATGTCTTTCTACAAAAAGATTATTAATAAAATAAGTCGAAAAAAACAATATAAGCATTGGCCAGGCCTAATAGAAGGTTATAAAAAATGGCTACCTGTAAATGACAATACTCCTGTAATTACTTTACAAGAAGGTGGAACACCATTGATTCCACTCAACAAAATTAATTCAATAATAGGAAATGGTGTAAAAGTATACGCAAAATACGATGGGTTAAATCCAACAGGATCGTTTAAAGATAGAGGGATGACATTAGCTATAAGTAAAGCAAAAGAAAGCAAAAAAGAAGCTGTTATTTGTGCAAGTACAGGGAACACATCTGCATCTGCTGCTGCATATGCACAAAGAGCAAATATGCGAAGTTTCGTATTAATACCTGATGGATATGTTGCTCAAGGAAAACTAGCTCAAGCTCTTGTATATGGAGCAGAAGTTCTGGCGATAAGAGGAAATTTTGACAAAGCTCTTCAAATTGTCCAAGAAATTTCCAATAAATATCCAGTAACCCTTGTCAATTCTGTAAACCCATATCGAATTGAAGGTCAAAAAACAGCTGCCTTTGAAATAGTTGACACTTTAAAGTATGTGCCAGATTGGATTTGTATACCAATGGGCAATGCTGGAAACATAACAGCTTATTGGAAAGGATTTAAAGAATATTTTGAAGCAGGTATTACAAAAAAATTACCGAAAATGATGGGTTTTCAAGCTACTGGTTCAGCACCCTTAGTGTTTAATAAAACCATTAATGAACCAGAAACCATAGCAACTGCTATAAGGATAGGAAACCCAGTTAATAGAGATAAAGCATTTATTGTCAAAAAAGAAAGTAAAGGAAATTTTTTCGATGTAAGCGACGATGAAATTTTAAATGCTTATAAATTACTTGGAAAAGAAGAAGGTATATTTTGCGAACCTGCTAGTGCTGCTTCTTTAGCCGGTTTATTAAAATTGAAAAATGAAATACCAAAAAATTCAGTTATAGTATGTGTTTTAACAGGAAATGGATTAAAAGATCCTGATTGTGCTATTTCAAATAATAATTCAAAATTTAAATCTGATATAGAACCGAGTATTGAAATAATTGCTAAAGCAATGGGTTTTTAAACTAATCTTACAAAACCAATTAAAGTTCTGTCTGGGGAAACAAAAGAATTACTTTACTTATTATTGGGGAAAAGACCAAGAAACTATCTTTCTTAAACCAAGACTGTCTAAGACTAACAAGAAAAGCACAGAAATAGAAAAATTTTCCACTTTTGTCAGTCGACTTTCCCCAAATTAAAAAAAAGAAAATACCAGTAATGTAAATCGATTTTACGCATTTTCCACTGTTTCCACAGACTCTACTACTACTGTTTAATTTATTTTCTTTGATTATTAATAGAAAAAAGAATAAAAAGAAGAAAATCTTGAAATTTTGTACTGGTATCAAAAGTAAGGATTACTTTTTGGAGTATTCGCAGTTAAATTTAACTCGATGAAACTTTCTTGCTCTCAATCCGAATTAAATACTGCTCTGCAACTTGTGAGTAGAGCAGTATCTTCTCGTCCTACTCATCCAGTATTAGCAAATATTTTATTAATTGCTGATGCAGGCACAGGTCGATTAAATCTAACAGGATTTGATTTGAATCTTGGAATAAGAACCTCTGTAAATGCTTCGGTAGAAGTTAGTGGAGCTGTTACTTTACCGTCAAAATTATTTTCAGACATAGTATCTAAACTTTCTTCTGAATCACCTATTCACTTGCTTGCAGATGACTCAGGAGAAAAAATTACTTTAACTAGTAAAAGTGGTTCTTATAACATGCGTGGCTTAAATGCTGATGATTTTCCTGATCTTCCTTTAGTAGAAAATGGCATGTCGTTAAATATTGATCCTTTGATTTTTGGAAATGCTTTAAAAGCGACTTTATTTGCTAGTAGTTCTGACGAAGCAAAGCAAATTCTGACTGGTGTCAATTTAACTTTTGATGGTAAATCTTTAAAAGCTGCTGCTACTGATGGACATAGACTTTCTATTTTAAATTGTGTTGATACTAATTCTAATTTAATATCTGATGACAAAAAGGAACTTATAGAAGTTACTTTACCTGCCCGCTCGCTTAAGGAAATTGAAAGATTTTTAAGTAGTTGGAAAAATGAAAAAGAGATTAATCTTTTCTATGATAGAGGTCAAGTTGTTTTTAATGCAGCTGATCAGGTTGTTACTACGAGGACATTAGAAGGAACATACCCTAATTATCAACAATTGATTCCTGAAGAATATTCTCATTTTCTTGAATTTGATCGATTATTATTTATATCAGCTTTAGAAAGAATAGCAATTTTAGCAGAACAACATAATAATGTAATTAAACTTTTAAAGGATGAAAATTCTGATTTACTTCAATTAATAGTTGATGCACAAGATGTAGGTTCTGGATCAGAGTCTATTCCTGTAAAATATAATGGTCCTAGTATACAAATTGCATTTAATGCGCGTTATTTGATCGAAGGTCTTAGATCTATTCAGTCAGAAGTTATTTTGTTACGTTGTAATTCCCCTACAACACCAGCTATATTTTCACCTTTAAATAATTGTGATAGTTATATTTATTTAGTCATGCCAGTTCAAATTAGAAATTAATTGGCACTATCTAAGCAAATACTTTTAAGTCATCTTTTAAATCACAATACTAGATGTGATAAGGGATTAGATCATGGACAAGGTGTTTTAGCTTGGATGCATCCACCTGTTCATAGAATTTTAGGTTGGGCAACTAGACCATCTGCTTTAAGTCTTTCTAGAGATGTTTGGAGGTTGAATCAAATTAAAGCAATTACCAATAATCAAATTTATTTAAAAGGAGAACCTGCTTTATCTGATCAAGCTACTCTAGATAGATTTCCAACTTTAATAAATGCAGATTTATTAAATACTCAAAATGAAAAACTAGGTTTAGTTGCAGATTTCTTATTCGAAACTAATACAGGTAAAATTTTATATTATTTAGTCTCTAGATCTAGTCCAAAAATCCCTGGGACTAGTAGATGGCGATTATCTATTGATCATATAATTGATAAACAACCTGGTTTAGTTATTACAGATATAATGACTCTTGAAGAAATACCTATTGTAAAATCTAGCATAAAACAAGATCTTTTTAAAAGTAGTAAAAAGTGGAAAGAAGAATTTCAAAAGATATCCTTAAAAGTAAATAATCGTTTAGAAGGTTGGTTAGAAGAAACAGATTGGGATGACAATGTTAATTATTTTCAAAAAAATAATCAATTTCTAGATTCAGAAGATCAAATTAATTATTTTGATACTATAGATTATTCAAATAATAATTTAGAATCTAAACCTGATGGTGATCCTTGGATTTAAATTATGAATAACAACTTACAGAATCAAACTTTTTTAGAATTGATTAACTCTGATTCTTTTTATGTAGATTATGATGTTGAACAAGCTTTGCTACAAGAAGGTTTAAAAAAAGATGATTATATTGAAATAGTTAAAAGATTACATAGACCTCCTAATAGAACAGAATTGGGAATGTTTGGTGTGATGTGGTCAGAGCATTGTTGTTATAGAAACTCAAAACCTCTATTGAATAATTTTCCAACTACAGGTGATCATATTCTTCTAGGTCCTGGCGAAAATGCTGGCGTTGTCGATTTGGGTGATGGTCAGAGACTAGCATTCAAAATTGAAAGTCATAACCATCCTTCTGCAGTAGAACCTTTTCAAGGTGCAGCAACTGGTGTAGGAGGTATTCTGAGAGATATTTTTACAATGGGTGCGAGACCCATAGCATTATTAAATTCTCTTCGTTTTGGTCCATTAGAAAATGAAAAAAATATTAGCTTGTTTGAAGGTGTTGTTTCAGGAATAGCTCATTATGGAAATTGTGTTGGCGTACCAACAGTAGGTGGTGAAGTCTCTTTTGATAACAGTTATTCAGGGAATCCATTAGTAAATGCAATGGCATTAGGACTTTTAGAAACTGACAATATTGTTTGTTCAGGTGCAAAAGGAATTAACTATCCAGTCCTTTATGTAGGGAGTACAACTGGTAGGGATGGTATGGGAGGTGCAAGTTTTGCTAGTGCAGAATTAAGCAAATCTTCCATTGATGATAGACCTGCAGTGCAAGTAGGAGATCCTTTTTTAGAAAAAGGCTTAATAGAAGGATGTTTAGAAGCTTTTAAAACCGGAAATGTTGTTGCTGCTCAAGATATGGGTGCAGCAGGTTTAACTTGTAGTTGTGCTGAAATGGCTGCTAAAGGAAATGTTGGTATTGAATTAAATCTCGATCTAGTTCCAGCTCGAGAAGATGGAATGACTCCATATGAATATTTACTTTCTGAATCTCAAGAAAGAATGCTTTTCGTAATTCAACCAGGTAAAGAAAAAGATATCATGAATATCTTTTTAAAATGGGGTTTAAATGCTGTTGTTGTTGGTAAAGTTTTGCCTGAAAATATTATTAGGGTTTTATTTAAAGATGAATTGGTTGTCAATTTGCCTGCTATAGCATTAGCTGAGGATACTCCAATTGATAAACACCAGTTGATTGATGATGTTCCTAAAGAAATACTTAACCATTGGAAATGGAGTGAAAAAGAATTACCTAAACCAATGTTATCTGGAATTCTTATTGATAATAAAAATTATTCTTGGAAC
This sequence comes from Prochlorococcus sp. AG-363-M21, assembly GCA_003278305.1. Classification (GTDB taxonomy): domain Bacteria; phylum Cyanobacteriota; class Cyanobacteriia; order PCC-6307; family Cyanobiaceae; genus AG-363-N16. The sequence continues at coordinate 3,936 of QCFU01000014.1, read as the reverse complement.
TCAATTATTTTAAAACTACTTGATGATCCATCTATTGCATCTAAAAGATGGGTATATAATCAATATGATCATCAAGTTCAGAATAATACAATAATTTCTCCTGGTAAGGCGGATGCAGCTGTTATAAGATTAAGACCAGTAAATTCTTTTACTAAAAATTCCAAAAGAGGTATAGCTGCTGTTGTTGATTGTCCTAATAGGTGGGTTTCATTAGATCCTGAAAGAGGCTCAATTGCTGCGGTTGCGGAGGCTTCAAGAAATCTCAGTTGTGTAGGTGCCAAACCATTAGCTATAACTGATAATTTAAATTTTTCTTCTCCTAATAATCCTATTGGTTATTGGCAATTATCTAATTCTTGTAAAGGTTTATCTAAAGCTTGTCAAAAATTAAATACGCCAGTTACTGGAGGCAATGTTTCATTATTCAATGAAATTCGACTATCAAATGGGAAAATTCAACCAATACAGCCTACTCCTGTTGTTGGCATGGTTGGATTAATTGATAATATAGAAAATGTAATTACTCAATCTTTAAAAAAAGAATCAGATACTATTTGGTTGTTAGGAACACCTTTAGAAAACTTAGAAACAGAAGATGAAAGTATTTCTTTAAGTGCAAGTTCTTATTTACAGATAATCCATGGATTATCGACTGGAAGACCACCTAAAATTGATTTAGACCATGAAAAGTTTATACAACAATTATTACGCCATTTAATTTCAAAGAAAATTATAAGATCTGCTCATGATATTAGTGACGGTGGATTAGCTCTTGCTTTAGCAGAGAGTTGTATTGCCTCAAATTTAGGCATTGATTGTAGATTATCTGCCACTAATTCTAGATTAGATAGAATACTTTTTGCTGAAGGAGGTTCTAGGGTTATAATTTCTATTTCACCAGAAGATATAGATTATTTTAAATCGCAATTAAAGATATTTAATTTAGAAAATAAAAAAAGTTTAAAAGCCATTAATATAGGAAGAGTCAATTCTACTAATAATCTATATATAAAATATGATGATTTTGAATTGGTTAATTTATCAATTTATGAATTAACGAGCTTTTATGAAAATGCAATACCACGTAGAATGAGAATTAAGGAATGACTGACTTATTCATTTTTTACAATATTTAAGGGGTTTTTCTATGTGTGGGATTGTTGGTGTTGTTTCAAATGATCAAATAAATCAATTGATTTATGACAGTTTACTTTTGTTGCAACACAGAGGTCAAGATTCTACTGGAATAGCGACTATGGAAGGAAGTACTTTTCATCTATGCAAATCTAAAGGTCAAGTTAAAGAAGCTTATAGAACTAGAGATATGAGGTCTTTGTTAGGAAGTATAGGTATAGGTCATGTTAGATATGCAACTAAAGGGGCTGCAGATAGAGAAGATGAAGCTCAACCTTTTTATGTTAATGCACCATATGGAATTATTTTGGTACATAATGGGAACCTTACTAATACTCAAATATTAGATAAAGAACTTTTTAATATTGATAGACGCCATACTAATTCTTCTAGTGATACCGAAATGTTATTAAATATACTTGCAACTGAACTACAATCACAAATACATGGAAGTTTATTATCTCCAGAACATATTTTTGACGCTATTAGATCTTTACACAAAAGAGTAGAAGGTTCATATGCTGCTATTGCTTTAATTGCTGGACATGGCTTATTGGCTTTTCGAGATCCATTTGGGATCAGGCCATTAGTAATTGGAAAAAGAATATCTTCTAAAAATAAAACGGAATGGATTGTTGCTAGTGAATCTTTAGTATTAGAAAATAATGATTTTCAAATAGTAAGAGATGTAGAACCTGGTGAAGCTGTATTTATTGACGTAGAAGGCGAGATTTATACACAACAATGTTCAGAAAATCCTCTCCTTTCCCCATGTTCTTTTGAATATGTTTATTTAGCAAGACCAGATTCAATTATGAATGGAATATCCGTTTACGAAGCTAGATTGAGAATGGGGGATTTACTTGCAAAAACAATAAAGAAAGAAATTAATTCTGGTGAAATTGATGTTGTTATGCCTATTCCTGATTCATCAAGACCTTCAGCTATGCAAGTAGCTAGACAATTAGGAATAGAGTATAGGGAAGGTTTTTTTAAAAATAGATATGTAGGAAGAACTTTTATAATGCCTGGCCAATCACAACGGAAAAAATCAGTAAGACAGAAGTTAAATGCTATGAGTACTGAGTTTGATGGAAAAAATATATTAATAGTTGACGATTCTATAGTGAGAGGAACAACATCTAAACAAATTGTTCAGATGGCAAGATTCGCTGGAGCTAATAAAGTAACATTTACTTCAGCAGCTCCACCTATACGGTTTCCACATGTATATGGAATTAATATGCCATCTAAGAAAGAATTAATAGCTTATAATCGTTCTATATCTGAGGTTGAAGCTATATTATCAGCTGATAAATTAGTATATCAAGAAATAACAGATCTTAAACAAGCAATTATTAAAGATTCAGATGTTAACCATTTAGATATGTCATGTTTTGATGGTAAGTATGTTACCGGTAATGTCACAGATGAATATTTGTCTTGGGTTCAAGAAGAGTATAGTTCATGAAGATTTTTTATTATTAAAAATTTTCAATTAAAGTTATTACATCTTTAATGTACTCATCTTTATTTAAATTTATAAGCTTATTATTCTCCTGCTCAAAGCTAAGATTTTCTATTTCATTAGAAATAAGTCTCATATATCTATTTTGAGAAGTTACTAATGTGATTGCTTGTAAGTTTTTGGCAATATGGACAACTCTATTTGCTTTTCCCTTAGTTTCTTTAAGATTAACTCCCATTATTCCTAATTGCCCTTTTTGAGATGGCCTTATATGTTTTATTTTATGTTTAATAATTGATCCATATTTGGTTATAATAATTAGATCTTCATTGTTACTAGCTGATATTGCATTAATAATATTCTCTTGTGGGAATAGTTTAATTAGACTCGAACCTTGAGCTAATTTACCCATTAAAGGTAATGATTCTTCGTTAATTATTACTTTTAAAATCCTTCCAATGTCAGTTATTATAATTAAATAATTATTTACTTTGCATAAGCAACTTGACTTTAAAAGAATATTTTCTTTTAGTTTTAAGATTGATGCTGCTCTTCCTGACATATCTATAACTTCTTCAATGTTTAATCTTTTGAATTTACCGTCACTAGTTAACAGACCAAGACTATCTTCTAAATTATTATTTAATGGTAAAATATCTATAATCTCTTCTTTAGCCAAGATAGTCGGCAGAAAATTATTGATGGTTCCAGGTTGATTTCCAGCAAACTCCCATTTTAATAATGCTGTTTTACCACTTTTTGTTAAAATTAGTATTTTAGGCCGATCTTTTATTGATGATATTAATTTTATTGGAGTTATTGTCTGTCCTAGTAATGTACTTTTATCCAAATGTAATTTACCGACAACCTGTGGACTAACTATTTTTACATCTTCATTATATTGAATAATTAATTTAGAATCTTTTGCTAATTGTTCAAATGCCTTTTTTTTCTGAAGCTCTGCATTAGGACGAATATTAGCATTTTTTTCTGCAAGTAAATCATCTCCACCTTCGATTAACTTTGTCTTTCTTTTTGATCCAAAAAGTTTTTTTAGTCCTTTTAGTTCAATTATCATTTCCTTCAGCAGTTCATTTCTATCTCTTAAAACATTTTCTAAATCTATTTTTTTCTTTTCAAGATCATTTGCCTCTTTATATAAACTTTCAGTTTCCAATGTTGTTAATCTTCTAAGTGGCATTCCAAGAATTCCATCCGCTTGTTCTTCGTTAACATCCAGTCTTACCATTATTCTTGATTTTGCTTCTAATACATCTTTGGCTGTTTCTATCATTCCTATAACATCTCTTACATTTTTTAATGCCTTTAATAAA
>QCFU01000013.1 GCA_003278305.1 Prochlorococcus sp. AG-363-M21 | reverse complement strand
GCGTTCTGAATTAATTCCTCCTTATGGAGGAGAACTGATCGACTTAATGGTTAAAAATGAAGAAATAGAAGAAACAAAACAAAAAGCCACAAAAAAATTAGAATGTTCTGATAGGAATGCTTGTGATATAGAGCTGCTAATTATTGGAGGTTTTTCACCTTTAAAAGGTTTTATGCTGGAAAAAGATTATGACTCAGTAGTAAAAAATCATAGAACTAGTTCAGGAGAATTATTTGGATTACCAATTGTTATGGATACAGATAGAGAAGACTTGGAGATTAATGATCATGTCCTACTTGTATATAAAGGTCAAAATTTAGCAGTAATGGAAATAAAAGAAAAATGGGAACCTGATAAAAACATAGAAGCAAAAAACTGCTATGGAACTACTTCTCTTGAGCATCCTGCAGTCAGGATGATTCAAACAGAAAGAAAAAGATTTTATATTGGTGGCCCGATATTGGGATTAGAAATACCTAACAGAGAATTTCCTTGCAAAACACCAGCACAATTAAGATCTGAACTTCCTAAAACAGAGGATGTTGTAGCTTTTCAATGCCGTAACCCTATTCATCGAGCTCACTATGAGCTTTTCACAAGAGCATTAGACGCTAAAAATGTTAGTGAGAATGCTGTAGTCCTGGTTCATCCAACCTGTGGACCAACTCAAGAAGATGATATCCCTGGATCAGTTCGCTTCCAGACTTATGAATGTTTGGCATCTGAGGTTCAAAACTCAAAAATCAAATGGGCATATCTTCCTTATTCCATGCACATGGCAGGGCCTAGGGAAGCTTTGCAGCACATGATTATTAGAAGAAATTATGGTTGTACGCACTTCATAATTGGCAGGGACATGGCCGGATGCAAATCCAATATTTCAGGAGAAGATTTTTATGGACCTTATGATGCTCAAGACTTTGCTAAAGAATGCTCTGAAGAACTCTTAATGGATACAGTACCTTCTCTAAACCTTGTATTTACAGAAGAAGAGGGCTATGTAACTGCAGATCATGCTAAAAACCTCAAATTACATATCAAAAAACTTAGTGGCACTCAATTTCGAAAAATGCTTCGCAGTGGTGAAGACATACCAGAATGGTTTGCATTTAAAAGCGTCGTAGAAGTTCTACGTAAAAACTAAATTCCTATTAATATTGTCCTATTCACAAAAAGAATCTTGAACAAACGTTGGCGAAACATTGCTCTCTACTTCCTGATAGTGGTAGTTGTAATTTTTGTTGGGACTGCTTTATTTGACAAACCCAACACTTCTAGAGAATCGGCGACCCTTAGATATAGCGATTTTATAGACGCGATACAAGAGGATCAAATAAGTCGAGTACTTATTTCTCCTGATAACGGAACTGCACAAATTGTCGAAAATGATGGGAGCAGAGCGCAAGTTACCCTTGCGCCCGATCAAGACCTCTTAAAACTTTTAACCGATCACAATGTTGATATTGCAGTTCAACCAACTAAGCAACCAAGTCCTTTCCAGCAAGCCGCCGGTAGTTTAATTTTTCCATTGCTCCTTTTAGGAGGTTTGTTTTTCCTATTTCGTAGAGCCCAAGGTGGTGCAGGTGGCAACCCAGCAATGAGTTTTGGTAAAAGCAAAGCCAGATTGCAAATGGAACCTTCTACTCAAGTAACCTTTAAAGATGTTGCAGGAGTAGAAGGAGCAAAACTAGAACTTACTGAAGTTGTTGATTTTCTAAAGAGTCCAGATCGATTTACTGCAGTAGGAGCAAAAATCCCAAAGGGGGTATTGCTTGTTGGACCTCCTGGGACTGGTAAAACTCTTTTAGCCAAGGCAGTTGCAGGAGAAGCAGAAGTTCCTTTCTTTTCAATAGCAGGGTCTGAATTTGTAGAAATGTTCGTAGGCGTTGGTGCAAGTCGAGTAAGAGATTTATTTGAGCAAGCTAAAAAGAATGCTCCATGTATTGTGTTTATTGATGAAATTGATGCAGTAGGCCGTCAAAGAGGCGCCGGTCTAGGAGGGGGAAATGATGAGAGAGAACAAACACTTAATCAATTACTTACTGAGATGGATGGGTTTGAAGGGAATTCAGGAATAATTATTGTCGCAGCAACAAATAGACCAGATGTACTTGATGCAGCTTTAATGCGTCCTGGCAGATTTGATAGGCAAGTTGTAGTAGACCGTCCTGACTACTCAGGTCGTCTTCAAATACTTGAAGTACATTCAAAAGAAAAAACTCTTGCAAAAGATGTTGATCTAGATCAAGTCGCAAGGAGAACTCCAGGCTTCACAGGAGCAGATCTCGCTAATTTACTGAATGAGGCCGCAATCCTTGCCGCAAGAAAAGAACTCACCGAAGTACGGAATTATGAAGTAGCTGAAGCCATTGAAAGAGTAATGGCAGGACCAGAAAAAAAAGATCGTGTAATGAGTAATAAAAGAAAAGAATTAGTTGCCTATCACGAAGCAGGCCATGCTCTTGTTGGAGCAGTAATGCCTGATTATGATCCTGTTCAAAAGATATCTATTATTCCTCGTGGTCAAGCTGGAGGTCTTACCTTCTTTACTCCTAGCGAAGAAAGAATGGAATCAGGACTATATTCACGGTCATACCTTCAGAATCAAATGGCTGTAGCACTTGGCGGACGTGTAGCAGAAGAGATTGTCTATGGTGATGATGAAGTGACTACTGGTGCATCTAATGATTTAAAACAAGTTGCCCAAGTAGCTCGGCAAATGGTAACCAGGTTTGGAATGAGCGAAAAACTTGGTCCTGTTGCATTAGGACGTAGCCAAGGAGGAATGTTTCTAGGCAGAGATCTTGCATCAGAAAGAGATTTCTCTGAAGATACTGCAGCTACAATTGATGAAGAAGTGTCTGATTTAGTTGGTATAGCTTATAAAAGAGCTACTAAAGTTTTAATTGACAATCGTAAAGTTCTTGATGAATTAGCGAAGATGCTTATAGAGAAAGAAACTATCAACTCTGATGAATTACAAGATTTATTAATCAAAAAAGAAGTCAAAATTGCAGAGTAAGTCTAACTCAAAAAAAACAAGATCTTCTCTTAAAAGAGAAGATCTATTAATTACGTCACTAGGTCAACAGCCCTTAATAGTCTTACTGAGAATTTCAGAGCAAGATCTTGAAGAAAATAATTCCAATCAAATAATTACTGTAATAAATGACTTAATTAACCATGAAATTAGAAATATAGAAATAGCCTGGTCATCTCATCCAAACTGGACTTCTATTGCTTCAGAAGTTACAAAAGTAATTAAAGGTATAAAGTTTGGAGCAGCATCAATAACTAATGTCTCTTCATTAGAGCTGATTTCTGAAATAGGTTTTTCCTATGCAATGTGCCCTTTTCTAGATAAAGAAATGGTAGAAAAATCTCAAGTATTAGGTCAACTTTTAATTCCAGGTGTTTTTTCTCCTAGTGATATCCAAGCAGCTATCCAATTAAATTGTAAAATCGTTAAGCTCTTCCCTGCTTCAACATTAGGACTAAATTATATAAGCCAACTAAAAGTTCCTTTTGATTGCATACCCTTCATTATTGCAGCAGGTGGTCTTAAAGCTAAAGACATAGAGCCATGGCTTAGTGCAGGTCACAACGCAATTGTTTTAGGGAAAGGGCTTTATCAAAAAAATGCAATTGATCCATTACTTAAAAGGTGGCTCAAGAAAAATTGCTAGGACTAACTAATTAACTAAAATAATTTGCATTGCCCATGGTTTCTTAAAAGATGATCTGCTAAGACAATTGCAACCATGGCTTCTACCATTGGAATCGCTCGAGGCAAAACACACGGATCATGCCTCCCTTTTGCAGAAAGGATAGTTTCATTACCATCAGAATCTACCGTCTTCTGATCTTTACTAATAGTTGCTGTTGGTTTAAATCCAACTCTAAGCACAATCGGTTCTCCATTGCTGATTCCTCCTTGAATACCACCTGAGTTATTAGTAGCTGTTTTCAATCGTCCATTTTCAGAAGGGAGAAAAGCATCATTGTGTTCACTTCCTTTAAGAAAGGTGCCTTGAAATCCAGAACCAATTTCAAAACCTTTTGTAGCAGGAAGAGACATTAAGGCCTTAGCAAGATCAGCTTCTAATTTGTCAAACACTGGCATGCCAAGACTTGCAGGAGGGTTCCTAACAATACATTCAACCACTCCTCCACAAGAATCTCCTTCCCGTCTTATATCTTGAATTCTTTGAATCATTAATTTCGCAGACAACTCATCTGGACAGCGCACAATATTTGATTCAACGTCAGATAATCGTACTGATTTGAAATCAATATCAGCCTCAATATTGTGAATTCTTTTGACCCATGCCAAAACTTCGGTATTTTGAACTTTTTTTAGCAACTGCTTCGCAACTGCTCCTGCAGCTACTCTCCCAATAGTTTCTCTAGCAGAAGCCCTTCCACCTCCACTAGAAGCTTGAATACCATACTTAACTTGATAAGTTCCATCAGCATGGGAAGGACGAAATATATTTTTCATCTCACCATAATCCAAAGGTCTTTGATCTTTATTCCTTACAAGCATTGCTAGTGGAGTCCCAAGTGTTGTGTTGTCAATGACTCCACTAAGAATTTCAACCTGATCTGACTCCTGACGAGGAGTAGTAATTTCACTTTGACCAGGTCTTCTGCGATTTAACTCTTTTTGAATTTCTTCAATATCAATTTGAAGCCTGGGAGGGCAACCTTCTAAGACGACACCAACACCTCCTCCATGAGATTCCCCAAAAGTTGTTATTCGAAAAAGATTGCCAAAACTGCTTCCCATAAATGCCTCAGTCTCTGTAAAGCGTAAAGAAGTTTTAAAAAAAAGAAACTAATAAATCTTCTTTTCAATGTAAGTATTCAGTAATTTAGGACAAAACAAAAGCCCCCTCAATAGAGGGGGCTTTTTCCTTCTTGGGTTAATTAATTATCTAATCAACAATTTGATTAAATCAAAATCAACCAATAGCTGGAGCAACCAAAGCTACAGAAGTAGATTCAGAAGCAGCAAGGTCAAGAGGGAAGTTATGAGCGTTACGCTCGTGCATTACTTCCATTCCGAGGTTTGCACGGTTAAGAACATCGCCCCATGTAGGAACAACCTTTCCATTAGCATCAACCACAGACTGGTTGAAGTTAAAACCATTAAGGTTGAAAGCCATGGTGCAAATGCCCATTGAAGTCAACCAAACACAAACAACTGGGAAAATTGCAAGGAAGAAGTGAAGACTACGGCTGTTGTTGAAACTTGCATACTGGAAGATCAAACGACCGAAGTATCCATGAGCTGCAACGATGTTATAGGTCTCTTCTTCTTGGCCAAACTTATAACCATAGTTCTGAGATTCAGTCTCAGTGGTTTCGCGGATAAGTGAAGAGGTAACCAATGAACCGTGCATAGCAGAGAACAAGCTACCGCCAAACATTCCAGCAACACCAGCCATATGGAATGGGTGCATAAGAATGTTGTGCTCTGCCTGGAACACAAACATAAAGTTGAATGTTCCTGAAATCCCTAGAGGCATTCCGTCAGAGAATGAACCCTGTCCGAATGGATATACAAGGAATACAGCGAAAGCTGCGGATACAGGTGCTGAGTAAGCAACACAAATCCAAGGGCGCATACCTAAACGGTATGAAAGCTCCCACTGACGTCCCATATAGGCAGAGATACCAATAAGGAAGTGGAAGATTACAAGCTGATATGGACCACCATTGTAAAGCCACTCATCAACTGTTGCGGCTTCCCAAATTGGGTAAAAATGAAGGCCAATTGCATTACTAGATGGGACAACAGCACCAGAGATGATGTTGTTTCCATAAATAAATGAACCAGCTACTGGCTCACGAATACCATCAATATCAACTGGAGGAGCTGCAATGAAGGCAACGATAAAGCAAGCGGTTGCAGCCAACAGGCAAGGGATCATCAATACACCGAACCAACCGACATAAATACGGTTGTCAGTAGATGTAACCCACTCACAAAACTGAGGCCAACCTTTAAGCAACGACGAACGTTGCTGCTGAAGGGTTGTCATGAGGACGTAAATCAGGTCCCAAAGGGACAGTAATTAAGAACAGGCAAATACCTGCCAGCAAGATTGTAGATGAAAATCGTGCAAATCGTGTGTTACAAACAAAGGAATTTATAAAGAAAATACAAAAATCACCTCGTCATTTCATAAAGCCCACAAAAACTTATGGACTCCACTCAAAATAAAACAAGATCCATATCAATACTCTTGAGTCCAGCAAGGTTGATTGCATACAAAAATCGATAATTTGAATAGAATTAAATACAATAGAATTATCTTGAAAAACTTTTTTGAATACAAAAAAATTCCAAAGGCTTATTCTGCTCTCATCTCTTCCTCTTTTGTTGGCAGTAACAAGTTGCACAAATTTTTCAAAAAAGAATACAAGCTTTCGTTCTAATACAATCAATCAATTGGAAAAACGTATTTTAAAGCTTGAAAATGGACTGAAGAATGAATTCAAAGATTCTGATAATAAAAACAAATCAGCAACTATAAAATCTCTGACTTTTAGACTTGGCACAGAAGATGATCGGCTAAGGATTTATTGGTCTAATGGAATGAAGACAGACTTACCCTGCACAAAAGAACAAAATATTTGGGCTTGTGGGTAGATTGTCAGGAAATTTCTAAGCTAAGAGTTCGTAAAAATCCTCAGACCAAGATTTCTCAAATAAAAGCTGTTCTTTAGTTGTAAAACTCATTGCTATACCTTTCTCTAAATAAGCAGCCTCATTAATAAAAACTGGAATAACGGATTCAGGCATATTGTCAAAATTAAAAAACTTTTCTTCCCCATTAGAGTTAATAAACAGAGCTTGTCCTTTTGTAATAGGTATCCAATCTTTTCCTTGAATCTGAGGGTGGACTATTCCATTGATATTCCCATCAGAATCTCTAGGAAAATCTATACTTCCTAAATGCTTATGAATATCAAGACTCATAGGAAAGGTGAAGTCACCGTTTTTTATCTTTTGAATCTCATCTAAACAAGTTTCCAGTACAGTAGAGGTGCTTCTTATAATTTTATAGTCAAGAAGGCCTTGCGCTACTGGGCCGATCTCAACAACTAATCCACAAGGCCATTTTTCAACTAGGAAGCCTATTTGCTCATCATCACCTTCATGTAAATAAATCGGAATTCCTAAACGACTTTGAATTAAACTAGCGAGTGCTAAATCATTTGAACGACGGCCATAAATAACAATACATGTTCCCATTGCCGCAGTTGTACTATGAAAATCAAGGACTATTTGGCATGGTTTTTTAGAATGAGAGCCATATAAATCAATTAATTCTTTTGCTCGTTTAACCTCATATTCTCTAGATTGTGAAAATTGGGAAAGTAATCTTGATGAAAAACTTCTATTTAAATCTCGGTCTATGTACCTAACCCCTTTTTCAAAAGCCAATGGATTACCAATCACAGTAGAAATATTAAAACTATATTTCTCCTGAAGTTCAGATTTTTTGAAGACCTGATTTAAAAACCAACAAGCATTGATTTCATTCCCATGAGTTCCTGCAACTAAAAGCACTTCAGTCCTCGACATGCACTTTCCTAATTAATACTGATTTACTGAAAATAACTACAAAGTTCTCGAAAATGTCAATTCCACCAAAAATTGTTTATACAGTCAAAAAAGGATGGAAGTGGCAATGGCTGCAGCTCATGAATGGGCTTGCCCCAGCTGATAAGAATGGAAATTTCCAGCGCGTCCCAAGTCAAAAAAATAATGCTCATGTACCAGACGAAAAAGATCTTGAAAATAGGGAAAGGAAAGATTTGCCTCTGTTAATAATTGGAAGAAGTTGTCCATGGGCACATCGCACATGGCTAATTTATGAACTGAGAGGATTAAGAGATAGCTTAAATTTATGCTTTGCAAAGGCTGACAAGGATGGGGGGCGATGGCTTATTGAACCTGAATATATTGGATGCAAGTCTTTGCTAGAAATTTATCAATTATGTGGTACTTCACCTACTTTTAGGGCAACCGTTCCTGCATTAATAGATCCTATGCCTAATAACAAATATAACCCCATATTACTTGGGAATGAAAGTGCTCAATTATTAGAAGTACTTAATCAATGGCCTACCAAAAAGAATGCTCCTGATTTGTATCCAACTAACCTTAAAAAAGAAATAGATTACTGGTCAACTATTCTGCAATTTGACATTAATGATGGGGTATATAAATGTGGTTTTGCAAGAAACCAAAGTGCATATAATTTTTCTAGTAACAATCTCTTTAAAGCGCTTAGCAAAGTTGAAACTTGTCTTTCTGCAAAAGGTCCATGGTTATGTGGAAAAGATCTGACTCTTGCTGATATTAAACTATTTCCTACTCTGATTAGATGGGAAGTTGTTTATTCAACCTTATTTAAATGCACTAAAGAACCTCTATGGATATTCCCAAACATTTGGGAATGGAGGCAAAAATTTCTTGAACTCCCAAATGTCTCAAGAACATGCAATTCTTTTCATTGGACAGAAGATTACTTTGGCGCCTTATTCCCATTGAATCCAAGTAATATAATTCCAAATGTGCCGGAACTTAAAAAAATAGTTTTTAGCCCATTGCAAAAATTCTAATGAACAAAACAAACATCATGAAAGATATTAAACCTCTAATAAAAGAAGATCCTGAATATCAGGGTTTATATGGAAAATTTAGAATAACTTTAGAAGATAAGAATGAAGTCAAGTGCTATAGAATTGCTCTTTTATGTTGTGGCTTATCTTTTTCAATAGGGATGGGACAATGGCTAACTTTTGGTTCTGAAAATGTATGGGTATGGTTAATTTTAATGTTTATTTCTTTAAGTCTGGCTCTGCAATGGATCCATATTTATATTAAAGCTATTCACTTAACACTTCAAATTCTTTGCCTACTTGGTTCTCTTAGCATAACAATTTTAATTTTTTCAGGAAATCCCCAAGACCTTTTATATAGCTTTTCTATCTACAAATTAAAAGTTTTATTAATGGGTCCATTTTTTGCAGCTTTAACCGGATTAGGTTTTAAAGAATTCTTTTGTTTTCGCCAGCCTGAGGCTATAGGCCTTACGTTTTTAATTCCAATAAGCATTTTAGGCTATTCGCTGGGAATCATTAGTCCAGAATTGATAATGATTTGTTTAAGTGTTTCCGCAATGCTTCTATTAATTCTTGGCATTCGCAAATTTGGCATGGATCCATCATTAGATATTGGAGATAAAAGCGTTTTCGAATATTTAAACTCTTAAAACTTAAAATGCTTAATGGTATACATGACTACTTTCCTACCAATAAAGTGTTGTAAATCAAACCAAATCGGTTTACACACATGGCAGATAATCCAAACTCTTCTTAATGTATAAGAGTTGATTGAGCACGTTCAAGCTTAGGTTTCCATGAAAACTATTGACGAACACATCCAAAAAGATCAAAACGAGATCCGTTCTGCAGAAGCTGAAGGGAACTCTCCTAAGGTACGACACTTAAAGGAAGAACTTCAGTCTCTTGAAGAATATAAAGAGCATCATCCTGAAGACAAGCATGATCCTAATGCACTTGAGTTATTTTGTGATGCAAACCCAGATGAACCAGAATGTCTTGTTTATGATGATTAAAAAATAAAATAAAATAAAAAAAGCGGGCATATTGCCCGCTTTTTTTCTGCAAAATTCTTTTAATAATCCATATTGTAATCAGACGGACTGCCAGTAAGAGAGCAAATAACTGCTTCCTCATTTTTCATTTCACGAACCTCTTTTATTGGTCTCCCCATACGTTTTAGAGATTGAATTTCTTGATGGGTTTGACATCTTGCGATGACTTTACCTTGGCCATCAAAACAAGTGTAAAAATTCATAATTACAAAAGCCTCATACCATTTATGACCAATTCTTCAAGAATAGACAAGTACTAATCATATACCAAACACATAAAAGAATATCAGCTTACTAGCTTTTCCCAAATTAAATTAAGAAGTAAATCCAGTCCATCATTCATTACTGAAGAAATAAATAGGGGATCTCCAATTTCTATATTTTGAAGTTTCTTAAGGATTTCTTCCTGACTTGTCTCTTGTAGAAGTTCTTTTTTACTAAAAACCAAAATCCGTGGACGTTCTATCAAACCATTCCCATATGCCAAAAGCTCATTCTCAATAATTTGAATATCAGTTAATGGATCTGGCGAAGATACGTCAACTAAATGAATCAACAATTTAGTTCTCTCTATGTGTCTAAGAAACTCATGCCCCAAACCAACCCCTAAAGCTGCACCAGCAATTAGCCCTGGTATATCAGCAAACACCACTCCATCACCACTAGGTTTGGGCACTACTCCTAAGTTTGGGATAAGAGTTGTAAATGGATAATCTGCAATCTTAGGTTTTGCAGAAGAAAGTGCAGAAATTAATGTACTTTTTCCTGCATTAGGCAAACCAATAATTCCAACTTCCGCTAATAACTTCAACTCAAGATTCAATTCCCATTCTTCACCAGGCCTCCCTTCTGTAAATTTCTCTGGAGCTCGATTTCGGTTGCTTAAATAATGGGCATTACCATGCCCCCCTTTTCCTCCAAAAGCTATAACTAAAGTTTCTCCATCAACAGTTAAATCACCAAAAATCACACCAGTAGTTGAATGTCTCACTTCAGTACCACAAGGGACTTTTAAAATAAGATCTTTTCCAGAAGCACCAGTACATTTATTAGGACCACCTCTACGACCATCTTCAGCAAAGATCAACTGCCTAAATTTAAAATCTAATAAAGTTTGAAGATTAGAATCTGCCTGAAATATGACCTTACCTCCATTACCTCCATCACCGCCTGAAGGCCCCCCTGCTGGGACGTATTTCTCTCTACGAAATGAGACAATTCCGTCACCACCACTACCCCCTCGAACCTTTATATTTGCATGATCTATAAACTGCATAATATCTGATTATATCAAGGTGTCCAAAGTAACCCAAGGCATCTTTTAATCATGCAAAAATTTAACTCAGCAATACACAAACCTTATTTTAACCAAATCACACTACAGCCTGCACCTCCATCATTTTGACTAGCGCCAGTAACTTTCTCAATATAATCAACAGTACTCAACCATTGCAATAAACCTTGTTTTAACTTGCCAGTTCCTATGCCATGGATTACCCATAAAGGACCAGCTGTATGGCGTAATTTTTCTTCAATGACTGCTTCGGCTTCATGAACTCTTAATCCTCTGACATCAATGGTGTTTTTCTTAGTTCTCACTTCTACCTTACTAACTTGTTTCGTATTGCTACTAACTTTGATTTTTGGAAGTTGTCTCAAAGATTTTTGTCCATCCAGGCTTTCAATAGATGTCACCTGAACCGTACTTCTAAAAACACCACAAAGAATAGTTATATCTATTCCATCCTCAGATATTTCAAGGACCTCCCCAGTCTTATTAATAGAAATGACTCTTACACGTTCACCTATCTTAGGTGACCAACCTTTTCTATCGATAATAGTCTCTTTTTTCTGCGCAACTTGAATCTGCTTCAAACGTTTCCCTGTCCTTCTTGCAATTTCGCCATCAGCACTTGGTTCCCTTAATCGTTTAATTAAATCGCGAACTTCTTTCTGGCCTTCTCTTATAGAAGACTCCAAATCTTGGCGCCCTCTATCTTGAAACTCTTGAGATTTCTGGCGTTGCTTCTTCCATTGATTGAGTAATTCTTCATGTAGTAATTCAGTCCTACCCAATAAAGCAGCAGCATCTTCTGCAGCAGCTTGCTGAAGATTTCTTTGCTCTTCGAGCCCTTTAATAATTGAATTAACATCTTCTACACCTTTTGGTTCAATCAACTCTGAAGCTCGGTCTATTACAAATGAGTCCAACCCAAGTCTTTTCGCAATTGACAACGCATTGCTTCGTCCAGGAATTCCCCATTGCAAATGATAAGTAGGTTTTATAGTCTCGCTATCAAAAGCAACAGAAGCATTCTCAAATCTGATGTCATTATATTTAAGAGCCTTTAATTCACCAAAATGAGTTGTTGCGACAGTCAATCTTGCTCGGTCAGCAAGTCTTTGCAATAAGGCAATAGCCAAAGCACTCCCTTCAGTGGGGTCAGTACCTGCTCCTACTTCATCTAACAAAACCACTACTGGTCCAGACGTTATCGTTAGAGCATCAAGAATACGACTAATACGCTTTATATGACCACTAAAAGTAG
This sequence comes from Prochlorococcus sp. AG-363-M21, assembly GCA_003278305.1. Taxonomy (GTDB): domain Bacteria; phylum Cyanobacteriota; class Cyanobacteriia; order PCC-6307; family Cyanobiaceae; genus AG-363-N16. The sequence continues at coordinate 9,040 of QCFU01000013.1, read as the reverse complement.
ATAAATTTTGTTGTAAAGATTGCTCATCACCGATATCAGCAAATACTTGACTACACCATGGCAAGGAGGGAGCGCCTGAACATGGCAACAACAACCCAGATCTTGCCATAAGAATAGCCAATCCCATGCTCTTTAAAGCAACCGTCTTGCCGCCTGTATTAGGACCTGTAATAGCTATTACTTTTAAATTCTGCGAAACATTAAAACCTATGGGAATCACAGAATCACCACCCTCGTAACATTGCTGCCAGATCAATAAAGGATGACGAAACTTTTCTATAACAAATGGAGAATCTTCTTCTTCAGTTAATACAGGTGGAAGTCCACCGACCCAATGTCCATAACGCGCCTTAGTCAATGCAAGTTCCAACCGTAACATCGTTCCACACAGATGTCTAATAGTCACAGCATTAACAGCAACTTCTGCACTCCAGACTGCCAAAAGCCTTTGTTCTTCTTGAAGAATTTTTATCTTAAATTCAGCAATACGATTGCCTAACGAGATAACTTGTTGAGGCTCTACAAAAAATGTATTTCCTGAAGAAGAGCTGCCATGAACTGTCCCTTCACACTGATCTACTGCATTTGCCTTTAGACAAAGGACAGGTCTCTCATATCGCTCTGCTATGACTATATCTTGCAGTATAGGGCTGTATCGCTTTAACAGATCTTGCAATATGTCACTCCTTTCTTCTTTTAACCCCTGCAATTGTCGACGTAATCTCGACAATTCAGTGCTTGCTCTATCAGCAATTCTACCTCCCTCTTCCAAGCTTGATTCAAGAAGTGTTTGCAATTCCGGAAGAGTGGATAGCTCTACTAATAGTGATGACAAAGTTGGTCTTATCTGAAAATCACTAATTTGACGTCTTAGTCGACGTGCTGAGCGAAGAGTCTCTGCGACTTGGAGAAGCTCTTCACCAGAAACAAATCCTCCCTTAATGCAAAATAAGAGTATTTTTTCTAAATCATGAATACCTTGAAAGGACAAACCACCTTCAATTAACTTATCTAATTCACCCATCTCAAGGGTTTCTTGCAAATAACTCCGACTAGTTGCTATATCAGTAGGTATTGGCAAATTAAGACATTTTTCTTTCCCCTGGGCAGTACTACTAAATGTCGCAATTTGAGAACACAATGTAGCCCAGTCAAGCAACTCTAATGTTTCTTGAAATGCAATATCTACAATTGACTCTGAAGCGTTGTCTTTATATGTGAGCATACAAAAATTATGAAAATTCTATTCTTTTGCTGGAATCCCTGTAGAAGGCTGATAGAGAATTTCAAGCCAATTCCCTTCAGTGTCCTTTAAATAAAATGAAGATGTTCCATCTCGATGGTCATGTAAAGATCCAACATGAAAACCAGCTTCAATTAATTCGGTGTGCGCTCTCTTAACTTCATCCTTATCAGTAAAATGAAAGGCAAAATGAGGGCCAGCTGCCTTGTAACCCGGGCCCAATAATGCAAGGCCATCTTTACCTGGGCCAGCCTCTAGATAACACCAATCACTATCATCCCAGACCACCTTCATACCCAACGTCATATAAAACGTTTTCGCGCGTTCGACATCTTTTACCCTTATAGCTACGTGCCCTAGCCTTTGAACATTAATAATGTTAGTAATTGCTGCTTTCATTTCTGCTTCCATCAGAGGCTCTCCTCATGTACAAAGAAGAAGACCATTACAGAAGGATTATTTACAAATAAATTCATACATCTCTTACCCATTGAGCTGCGTCACATGCATGATAAGTAAGTATCAAATCTGCTCCAGCCCTTTTAAAGCTCAAGAGGGTTTCTAGAACAACAGCTTTCTCATCTATCCATGATTTAGCTGCTGCTGCTTTAATCATTGAGTATTCTCCACTGACATTATAGGCAGCAATTGGCAAATCAGATTCTTGTTTTAAGCGATAAATGATATCCATATAAGCCAATCCAGGCTTAACCATTAAGATATCTGCACCTTCTTGTTCGTCCAAATGCGCCTCAATTCTTGCCTCACGAGCATTAGCAGGATTCATTTGATAAGTGCTTTTATCCTTAGGGATAGGTTTTGCATTTAAAGCCTTTGGAGCCGAATCCAGAGCCTCTCGAAAGGGTCCATAATAAGCAGATGAATATTTCGCGGTATAACTAATTATTCCAACATGTTCAAAACCTTCATCATCTAAAGCCTCTCTAATAGCACCTACTCTTCCATCCATCATGTCACTAGGGCCAATTAAATCTGCTCCTGATTGCGCTTGAACAAGTGCTTGCTTACACAGGTTTACTATTGTCTCATCATTTAAAACTACGCCCTCCGAGCTAACAATTCCATCATGACCATCACTGGAATATGGATCCAATGCAACATCTGTCATGACAGTCATCTCAGGTAATTCCTTCTTTAAAAGTCTAATTGCTCTTGGAATCAAACCCTTCTCGTTAAAGCATTCAACTCCATCTTCTGTCTTCAAACTTTCAGAAATTTTAGGGAAAAGCACTACACATTTAATACCTAAATTCCAAGCTCGTTCAGCTTCTTTAAGCAATGAGTCTAAACTCCATCTATTTATTCCTGGCATAGCGCCAATAGGCTGAACATCCTTGCCCTCATGAACAAACAAGGGATAAATAAAATCCGAGGCGCTCAATGTGTTTTCTTGAATCATGCTTCTTAAAGAAGCAGTGCGACGAAGTCGGCGTGGGCGATAAATGAGATCCATATGATCAACAAAATACTTATGATCGTAGATCGGCCTTAAGCTCGAGCACTGTTCAACCAATCCTTACGCGGATCATTGATACGCAATTGTCGTAATTGATCAAACAATTCAAGCTCTTTAGAAGACCATTGATCTGGATATTTCATTATAAGAGTAAAAATTAAATCTCCTCGACCATTATTATTTGGCAAACCTTTACCCTTTAATCTCAAAGACTGACCTGGCAATGTCCCCTTCGGAATACTCAATTGAGTCTTTCCATCTGGTGTCAAAATCTTTACAATTGCACCTAACACAAGTTCATCAAACGATACAGGAAGATCAGCGCAAAGATGATCTCTATTGATTTTCCATATTGGATGTTCTTCTAAGTCAATCTTAATATAAAGATCACCTCGCATTCCTGTGCCTGGCTGAAAATTACCTTTTCCTTTCACTCTGAGCTTCGATCCTGATCTCATACCCTTTGGAATCTTTATTTGAACGCGTTCATCATTGATAGACAACGTACGCTTGCAGCCCAAGAAAACCTCTGAAAGAGCAATCTTTACAGTGATTTGAGCGTCTAGTTTTAAGGATTGTTGATAAGAATTAGCTCTAAAACCGCCTACTCCATTCATTCCTCCATTAAATCGCCCTAATAAGTCATTTATAAATTCATCGAAATTTCCATAATCACCAAACTCAAGGTCCTGTCCAAAGCCAGACTTCACGTTTGAATTATTGGTACCAACTTGGTCCCAATACTTTCCAAATTGCTCATATCTTGTCCTTTTCTCTGGATCTGAAAGAATTTCATAAGCTTCGCTTATTTCTTTAAACTTTGCTTCAGCAGCTTTATCGCCTGGATTTACATCCGGATGGTATTGCCTAGCTAATTTTCTAAATGCATTCTTAATTTCATTGGAATTGCAATTTCGCTCAACTCCAAGAACCTTGAAATAATCTCGATAATCATTACCAACCATAATTGTTGTTGTTTATCTAAAAAATTTCATCATGTAATAATTTTCACAGCGGATCTCAAACGTTGAAACTTACTAAATGGAGGGAAGCCCGAACGAAAATGCACGTAACGAGATAAGCTTGCAAACATCATTGATCATTTGGAGTATTTTAAGTGGCTCTAATTCATGGATTTCATTTAAAAAATATCAGAGGAGATATCTTAGGTGGCTTAACTGCTGCAGTGGTCGCATTGCCTCTAGCACTTGCTTTTGGTAATGCTGCATTAGGACCAGGCGGAGCAATTTACGGTCTTTATGGAGCAGTAGTAGTTGGCTTCTTGGCTGCATTATTTGGAGGCACACCGGCACAAGTTAGCGGGCCAACAGGCCCAATGAGCGTAACAGTCGCAGGTGTAATAGCTGGACTGGCTGCGGCCGGGGTTCCTCGAGATCTATCAGCTGAACAGATTTTGCCTTTAGTTATGGCAGCAGTCTTTCTAGGAGGTTTATTTCAAGTCTTATTTGGATTTTTAAAACTTGGTAAATATATAACTTTAGTTCCATACTCAGTTGTTTCAGGCTTTATGTCTGGCATAGGTGTAATCATTATCGCCTTGCAAATTGGTCCACTTTTAGGAATATCCACAAGAGGAGGGGTAGTTGAATCACTTTCAACAGTAATTAATAATTTTGACCCAAATGGAGCAGCTATTGGAGTCGCAATAATGACATTAGGAATAGTCTTTTTAACTCCCAGAAAAGTAACTCAATGGGTTCCTTCACCTTTATTAGCGCTATTAGTAGTTACACCTCTATCTATTATCCTTTTTGGTGACGCAAGTATAGATCGAATAGGAAATATTCCAAGAGGAGTACCTTCATTAAACTTTCCCAACTTTAGTGAACAATATCTCCCAATTATTCTTAAAGCAGGTTTAGTTCTTGCAGTTTTAGGTGCAATTGATTCATTACTGACATCACTAGTTGCAGATAATATTTCACAAACTCGGCACAACTCTGACAGAGAATTAATAGGCCAAGGTATAGGTAATGCAGTAGCTGGTCTTTTCTCTGGTCTTCCAGGGGCAGGAGCAACGATGCGCACAGTAATAAACGTTAAATCTGGTGGATCTACTCCATTGTCTGGAATGGTTCACTCAATCGTTCTTTTGATAGTGCTAGTAGGTGCAGGTCCTCTCGCAGAGCAAATTCCAACCTCATTGTTAGCTGGAATTCTAATTAAGGTTGGTCTAGACATTATTGATTGGGGATTCTTATTAAGAGCTCATCGCCTTTCCTTGAAAACGGCAGGTGTAATGTATGGAGTTCTTTTGATGACTGTTTTCTGGGATTTAATCTGGGCAGTTTTAGTTGGTGTGTTCGTTGCAAATATGCTAACAATCGATTCAATTACACAAACCCAATTGGAAGGAATGGATGCAGATAACCCTTTAGAAGGTTCTTCTGAAGATTTACCTTTACCTGAGGAAGAGCAGAAACTCCTTGGAGATTGCAAAGGAGAAGTTATGTTATTTAGGTTAAAAGGACCTCTTAGCTTTGGAGCTGCCAAAGGAATTACAGAACGAATGGCATTAATTAGGAACTATAAAGTTTTAATTTTAGATATTACTGATGTTCCAAGATTAGGAGTAACAGCAACCTTGGCAATTGAAGACATGATTCAAGAAGCTAATTTAAATTCGCGCAAAGCATATGTTGCTGGCGCTACTGGAAAAGTTAAGGAAAGACTTCTTAAGTTTGGGGTAAGTATGGTTTTAGACTCAAGGAAAGATGCTCTTACAGCTGCGCTTAATGATATAAAAGCTTAAGCATCAACTTTCATGAATTCTAAGAATTTCAAATCTCTACTGAAAGCCAATAAATAAACTTCATGGAGACAAATCTCTTCCTTCAAAATGTACTAACACCTCCTGTACTTTTTTTCTTTCTTGGAATAATTGCTGTAATTGTTCGCTCTGACTTAGAAATTCCTGCACCTTTACCAAAACTTTTTTCTCTTTATCTTCTTCTCGCAATTGGATTTAAAGGTGGAATTGAACTTGAAAAAAGTGGTTTAGGAGGCAAAGTCTTTCCAACAGTTAGTGCAGCGATAATTATGTCATTAGTAATCCCACTAATATGTTATGTCATATTGAGATTAAAACTGGATGTATTTAATTCAGCTGCAATAGCTGCAGCTTATGGCTCAATTAGTGCAGTTACATTTATCACTGCAGAAAGTTTTCTAGAAAGTCAAAATATTCCATTTGATGGATTTATGGTTGCAGCCCTTGCCTTAATGGAATCACCTGCAATCATTGTTGGATTATTACTTGTCAAACTAGGAGCTCCGAAGAATAGACCAAATGCAAAAGTAATGAAATGGAAAGCAATTCTTCATGAATCAATGCTAAATGGTTCAGTGTATTTACTTTTAGGAAGTTTATTAATTGGTTTCTTAACAGCTGCTCACAATCCAGTTGGTGTTGACAAGATGCAACCTTTTACAGGGAAACTATTCTATGGAGCAGAATGCTTCTTTCTTCTTGACATGGGCATTGTTGCTGCACAAAGACTTCCTGGTTTAAAAAAAGCTGGTTCGTTTTTAATAGCTTTTGCTGTGCTTATCCCTTTGTTAAATGCAGGCGTAGGTATTTTTGTTGCTAAAGCTTTGATGTTAAGTCGAGGGAATGCTCTTTTATTTGCAGTCCTTTGTGCAAGCGCTTCGTACCTTGCTGTTCCTGCAGCAATGAGAATGACAGTGCCAGAAGCAAAAGCTAGCTATTACATTTCAACAACATTAGGATTAACTTTCCCTTTTAACATTATTTTTGGAATACCTATATATATGGGCCTGGTCAACAAAATCATCCCTTCTATAACCTAAGTAAATGAAAAGATTAGATTTAGTTTTCAGTGAAAGAGAGTTAGACGCAATAATTAAAGCTCTAGAAATCGCAGAGGTTCCAGGGTATACAGTTATGAAGCATGCAACTGGAAGAGGTCCTCAAACAATTGTTTCCGAAGATATGGAATTCACTGGACTTGGAGCTAATGCACATGTAATAGTTTTTTGCGAGGAAGAAGTATTAGAAAAGATAAAAACAAATGTAAGTCCAACACTTAATTATTATGGTGGTGTAGCTTATGTTTCTGAGGCGATAGAACTATAATTTTAAAGATAAACTAAAGTTATTATGTAAAGCAAGAAAATAATCTGTCTTTTAAGAATGCACCCAATCAACCCTTATTGATTTACGACTGTTCAAATAACGATCTATTGCCATTGCCGCAATACAACCATCAGAAGCAGCGACCACAGCTTGTTTAAAAGGGGTATTTCGAATATCGCCAATAGCCCAAACGCCTTCTGAGGTAGTAGACATAAAATCATCTACTATTACTCCCCCATCTTCTTTTAAAGCAATTTGATCTCCAAGAAAATCTGTAATAGGTTTTGAACCACTCATATAAACAAATACACCTTCCAAAGGCACTTCTTGATGAGCTTCCTGAGTTCGGTTCTTTAGAAGTATTCCTGTTACACCACCTTCATTTCCTTGTATTTGCGTAAGTCTTGTTCTACTCCAATGCTTGACATTAGATTGTTGAATTAACGCTTGAGCATGGGAATCATCTTCCTTTGGATCACTAGGAGTAATCCAGTGAACCATTGATGCAAATTTTGTGAGTACCTGGGCTTCTTCAATAGCTTCTTTATTGGTTCCAACAACAGCAACTTCCCTATCTCTATAAAAAGCTCCATCACAAGTGGCACAATAACTAACACCTCTCCCTAAAAAATCAGCTTCCCCTTTAAAAGAAGCAGGTCTACCCATAGCTCCACTAGCAAGAACTAGTGCACGGCCTTTAAATGTGCCCTCTGGTGTATATACAGTTTTCCACTCTCCAGTGACATCTACACCAAAAACTTGGGCCCTCCGATAATCAGTGCCATACTGAATTGCTTGATCGCGCATTATTGTCAACAAATCCTCTCCACTCATTTCTGAGGAAACACCTGGATAATTTGCTATTTGATGGGTTATTGCAAGAGCTCCTACAGAGGGATTTTTGTCTAAAATAATTGTCTTTAAATCAGCTCGAGAAGTGTATAAAGCACATCCACAGCCAGCAGGACCGCCTCCGATTATCACTACATCAGCTTCAAAAGTTTCCAAAGGATTCTCTCCTAGAATGTTTCACTTCTATCAAAAGAAGTCAGATGATCAATTCTATAGGCCAATCCAACAGCCAAGCAAATGTTTTGGAGGGGATGAAAGGCAAATAGAAATTTATAGAAATAACTCTATTAGATAATTATGAAAAGCATGAGCAAAAGAAAAACTGTCTCAACATAATTAGTAAAAACTTCAATCAAAGAAGCTTTTCAAAAAATGCTCTCTAAGTCAGTTGATAAGCAAAGAGCACTTAAGCTTTCAAGCATAAAAAACAAACCATAACCAGTGAAAAAAACAACCTTATTTTGGTTAATGCCAGCCCTATCAGGAGTTCTTTTTTCTACTGGTTATACATTGACCATTAGAACAATGAATTTTTTGCAAAAGCCAAAGGTCGCAAATAATACAAGGAATGCCTCAAGAGCATCATCTCCAACCAAAGCAATCAAAAGCCAAAATTCCTTAAGTCAGAATAATCTGCCGAATCAAAACACATTTATCAACAAGAAAAAAAGCAGCAAGACTAACAACTCACAAAATCATTTTTTCCCTTCTACCATCTTCGAGAAAGACAAAAGAAATAATCCCAGAGTAGGATCAATGATTAAGAAACCCAATACAGAAAATCTAGTATCTGTAAAAAGCAATGAATCAAAAAAACTCAACCTTGCTATAGATGGTGATTCAAAGAAGAAATCCAATCTTACAAACCCCTCATCCACTTCATACCAAAAATCCTTATCATACCAACATGAAAAGATTATTGAAAAGTTATTTCAAACACTTCCAGAACCTTAGCAATCATAAGGCGGTCCAAAATAATTTGATGACTTAACTCATGAGCTCATCTGAGAACCTCTTAAAAGCAGCATTCAATCGAATTACACTTCGATTAGAAAAGGGACTTGCAAATACAGCTAATGAGCTTTCAAACAAAGCCAAGAATATACCTGAACAAATTAAGCTTGAATTAGAAATTCTTAAAGAAGAAATAATTCAAGAAGCTAATAGACTAGAAAACAAGTCAACTGAAAGTAAAAACGAAAGCAATAAACCAAATATATATAAAGAAAGAATCAATAAGATCCGTTCTAAAGTGAAAGTTATTTCAGAAAAACTTGAGGAAATAAATTGATATCATCACAACAATTATCTAAGTCATTCAAGAGAAATCTTAGAGCAATAAGAATATGGA
>QCFU01000012.1 GCA_003278305.1 Prochlorococcus sp. AG-363-M21 | reverse complement strand
ACTCCATCTGACCTTTGTTTGTGAAATTGATAAAGAGGAGAGCAAAAGGGACAATGGTATTTAGGCACTCTTAATCTCCTTGTAGTGAGTTTTTGCGTTTAAGAAAACTCTGAGCAACCTTTTGCTATACAGAATATTTTGATTTTATGCCAATCTTGCAGACCTTGCTCCAGCTATGAGTGCTTTTACTTGTGACAATTAATTAGGTGTTTTGACGGGTTTTGCGCTTTTCTTTAGGCGTTATTTTTAAATCCCTCAGAAATTTGTCATGACGCAGAATGAGATCGACTTTGCAATGGAAAGTCTTTTTTTAGGAGCCGCAAGAGTTAGAGCAAAGAAGCATGCAAGCAAAGTTTCCAAAAAACTGCATAGACAGTTTTCAGCCAGAATTCTTGATCAAATGTGGGATGATGAAAAGCGAAATCTCAAGGCTGCCTAGTCGGCAATGCGAAGATATTTTGCTGTTTAAGAAAGTGAAAGAAATTTTCTTTGAGGGTTTTATCGACTCTAATCTTTATCTCAAGACAATGGCGATTGTTGACTTCTAATTCAAAGCTATAAATAAATTAGACAGCTAATCAGTTGCCTGCCAACTAATTTATCTATGGACGAATGATCGCATTCGCAAGAGCAATAGCAAAATCATGGGTTGCAAGACTCACTCCACAAGAAGATCAGTATGGCAATATAGAAGTTATTGCATCAAAAAAATCTCGGAATTTGATTAGTAAACAGATTGAGCAAAACAAGAGATTTATAGAACTAACTAAAAATGGCGGGATGTGGTTTTCTTAAGGATTTCATGAGTTTATTCTTTGATTGATATGGCTCGTTTGTGATCAAATACATTTGACTAAGAAAAGCATAGTTTTTCTACATGCTTTTAGGAAGCTTGCATATTATTTTTTTGTCGATGGAATTATCCAAACTTCATTATTTATATCTTTGCCAAGCCACTCTTTGTATTCATGGAATAAGCAGCGGCGGTCAGAAGGCTCTTTTAGTATTTCCATTCTTGAAACAGCATTTTTCACTGCGACATGCAAGATCTCTTTTAGTTCTGATTCATTGCTCATAATCAAAGGAAAGACTTCCTTTTAAAGGCATAGCTATGGAATTCATTTTTGAGATGACTTTAAATACTTATTGTTTTCAGATAAAGACTCAGTGAATCAAATGGATTATCTTTTTTTAATATCTAATCCTTTGAGGATCTTTTGATCACTTAGGTTTAAAGCTTGATGTCATGCGGTCCCTTGATTGGAACCAACTATTTGTATCAGGATGAACGACGCAGAAAGTTTTTAAGTGCTATAAAGTTTATGTAGCAATAGCTACAAAAAACGTTCAACTCGCCTTTTGGTGAGCCGCATTACGACTTAAGCCAAGGAACGGGGACTTAAGTCAATATTCGGAGTTTAAAGATGACTACTCTTCTTTATCGTGGACAAAACTATGTCCAGCACAAAGAACCTGTTGATCAGAAAGAATGTGTGGAGTTGACTTACCGCCGCAAGCACTACAATACTTGTAGCGAGCATATCAAAAACACTCTTGATAGTCCTCTAACTTACCGAGGCCAGACTTACGCCAAATAAACATTTAATTCATTTCAAAAGCCCTTAATTTTAGGGCTTTTTTTATTTAATTTTATAAGAAAGTTTGTAGTTAACGATTAAACCGTCATTAGAGATTTTATATGGCTTCGTCTCTACCACTACAAGATTGATTAATTGGTTCTAAGGTTCAAGATCTGTGTTCATTTGCTTAGCATGGTTTGGATGAGGTTTTCGATAAAGTATGTAGCAATACACGCTATCAATTAAGGAACACTCTATATGTGGTTAGTAGGTCTTTTGAGTATTGCGTTTTTCGCTTTAGATTTTTACAACATTCAATTATTTTGTTTTTTGCGGTAAAGCTTGTCATATTCCCTTGTTATATTTTTTTGAGAACGTCTTATGCACAATAGGTGTACTTAGGTTTGGCGTACTTATTTTGCTTGAGTAAATATTTTTTTGACTTTGACCTTTGCCTTTAGATCCTTTAACAAAACTAGGGTTTTAGATTTTTAAATCCAGCATTTGTATTGATTTTCTAGTTGCTGAATTAACGTTGAAACCATCCTTTGTAGGGTTTTTCCTTGATTTTGTGGAGATAAGCTCTTACTGTGGCTATGTCTGTGACGTTGATTCTTGTTGTATTTTGTACCCTCCTTGTGGTAGATGTGAGATATAAGACTTAACTACCTACAATGTCTCAACTTTCTATCAAAGTCTCCCCTAAGGCTGAGGCGATGATTGCCACCTTGCAAAAGGAAATTTTTAATCGTCGTCGTAAAAAAGTTACTGCACAAGGCGTGGTAGAAACACTTATTGAAAGCGGCGCAAAGTCGCAATCTGACAAGCGTTATGCGGCTTCTTGGAAGAACTTGATTAAAGACATCGAGAAGGCCGCAAAGCAAACAGAAGTGCATGGCAATAAACCTGCCAACATTTCGGCTGAAGAATGGGCTTTAATTCTTTCTTATAGAACTCGCAAAGGTTCAGCATCCAAAAAAAGCTCTTCTAAAAAGCGTGTCATAAAGAAAGCTTCATCAAAGAAAGTCTCGACTACAAAGAAGGCAGTTGTAAAAAAAACAGTTACCAAGAAGGCCTCTACAGCATCAAACCCTAGAAGAGCTAGACGGGCCAAAAGAGTAACAGTGGCGACTAAGTAGGGTTACTTGCTTGATATATCAAAAAGCGCAAGGGCTTAGTTACCCCTTGTGCTTTTTGCGTTTCTTATGAAGAATTACCTATAAATGGTTCGATTGTTTCCTGTTCTTTGTTATCCCAAGGGTCGTTTATAATCAAATGTTTTTCTTGAAGATTGTTTTTTTTCTTCTCCGCAATTGTTTTCCATTCACACCACATGTCACAAAGCATTAAAGCCTGACTATTGCTTTGGGCTCCTTCTTCAAGCAATTTGATTTCTAAAGGCTTTAAATTAGGTTTCCATAGTTTTAATTCTTTTTTCCAGTTGTCATCATTCATAGAATTGTATTCTGTTGAACTAATAGTCCTCTAGATATCTTTTTAGGCAAGTGCTCTTGAACAGCAATAGGGCTTTTATGAAATTATTTGGCTGGATATCATGTGTTGGATTTTTTAGAAACAGCCTTGGACATTAGTTATATATTCTTAGCTAGAAGTACAATCTTAGGATTACAAGACTCTTTGTACACACATATGATTGATTCTAAAACGGTAGCCTGGATTGGTGGTTCTTTTATTGCTTTTTTCTCTTTTGTCTTTATATATGTAATTCAAATAAAAATTCAGAAATGGAAAGAGCAAAGTATTCCACCTCTACCTTTGGAAGGATTCTTGTCAATTTCAAGCTATTGCTCCATCCTTGCAGGATTTACAGTAATGTTTACTGGTGTTCTTGAAGTATTCACGTTTTCGACTATAAATTCTTTAATCGCCTCATTTTTACTGGCTTTCTTTACAGGGGCCCCTATGTGGGGAGTCGTAAAAGGATTATTGCGAGAAATAGAGGCTGGAGAATTAAAAGAAATTGTCCCAGTTAAAAAGTAATTCCTTCATTCATTTCAACAGTAAAACTTGCTTTATTTAGCATATGAATTTCATTCCTTATGCTTATTCTTTGCGCGAGAAAGCATCTTTCAATTTTTTTAGCTTAATTACAAAAAGGTCAAGAGATATATAAGAGAAGACATGTAAAAAGGGATGATGTAAATACTTGAACTTGACTTGAGTAATGATTAGTAGGAAATTGTGGCGTAAAATTTACAAATCAAACAAAAATGGTGCCATTACTGGTGCGGCATTAATTGTTATAGCTTTAACTCAGATCCCTGGAGCAATAAATAATGCAGCTCAGGTTTTTTGTATAGGACAAGCCTCTAACCAGATTTGGAAAAAAGAAAGCAACCATTCAGAAGCCAACATGCGAGCAGTTTCACGTTGCAATGGGCGTATCACTATCATTAGGTCTAACTAGCACTGATCTTATTTAAAGTATTGCAAATCAAAGAGAAGATTTATTCAATGGGTTTCCTTGATAGAGATTTTGATGGATTTATATGATCACTTGATTTGGCTTTTTGTTGCTGTTTTTGTCTTCATAAATAAGCTTCAAGATTAGGATAATCATATTTAAAATAAAAGTAATAATATTTGCAATTAAGACAGGTTTGGAATTTGTCTGAACTGCATAGATGATCCAAAACAAAAGCCCAGTAATGAATAAGATGAGCATTGTCATTGATACATCGTCCCCTCTTTTGGTGAGCCATGTTTTGATGACTTGTGGCAAGAAAGCAACCGTAGTTAATGCAGCCGCTATAAAACCGAATATATCCGGATTAAAAAACTTCATAAAACTTTTCTTGAATTTTACGCATTCTCAAAACAATTGCGATTGCTTTATCAGAACAGGTCATATCTGATTGTCCAACATTTAAGTGTAAAAAAAAATACATCCTCAAGAAAGAATGCTGCTATTGTCCTTGAAAGCAAATTAAGTACATGACTGAGCTTGGAGTAATAACTTATTCGGCCTTTCTAGCTGTGGTAGCTATTGTGATCATTTTTTTCCCTATTGAAGATGATGATGATCAAGATGGTGGAAAGATGATTCCCATATTTTTAAAGAAGAGTTAGCTATGTTTTTTGCTTTAGTTACTTTTATAGGTTGATTCTTAAGCATGTTGCTTAACTTAGAATTTTAATAAATTTTTTTATAGTAGTAATTACAGTTTAGGCTTAAAATTTTGATAGAAATGAATGAAGTGAATAGTTGTAAATTTGATCACTTGGCGCAAAATCTCATTAGGAGTAATGCTGGAAACTCATATTTTAAGAATACAAGAATGTTAGTCCCTTTGAATAAATTTAACTATAAAGAGTGTTTGCTAGAGAGGTTTTGTTTGGATACAGTTTTAATTATTGAACCCAGTATCATTGGTTTTGGTGTCTCCTTGCATTATGAAAAAGGTCTTTTAATGCAAGCGATTACAAGAGAAGGCAATGATATAACTAAAAGTTTAAACAAAAAGGAGAATTTCCCTAAAAAATTACCAGTAGAAATAGATATTCAAGTTCGAGGAAAACTATACAATTCTGCTATTGATAATGCAAATGTTCGACTTTTGGCGAATAGATATTTAATCAAAGGAAAATTTGGATGTGAACGTCTGAGGGTATGTGTTTTTCAGATCTTGAACACTGATTTAAATCATTCCACACAACTTAGAGAGTTGGAAAAGTTAGGTTTTGAGACCCCTGAACATGAAATGACTAGCTTTATAGGAGAAATTGATTTGTATTTGGAACTTTGGGAGGAGTGTAAATTATTTAGTAAATATCCTTCAAATGGAATCGTCTTAAAAGTTAATTCAAGGAGGTTTCAGAAACAATTGGGCCAAAACTATTCTTTTCTGAATTGGGCTTTTATTATTAAATCTACTAGAAACACTTAAATCTTTCAGGTTAAATTTGACTTCGTCGCAACCTATGAGTTTGATTTAGAGAACTTTTAACCTTGAAATATATGATTTACGCTATTCTAAAGAATTTGAAATCTGATAAGTAAAGGTTACCGCCGTTTGAATTCTAATCTGACTTTCATTGATCTGGACTAGTAAAAAATGCTGATGCTCAATATAAAATCAGCCGTTATTATTATGATGATAATTGCATGATTTGTTATGAATAAAGAACATGCCAGGACTAATTTTGAAGATATGAGGGAACCTATAGATGAATACTTTGAATGCACAACTTATTGTTCGACTGATTCCCAAGAGGAAGACTGTCAAACAATTTGTATGGAAAGGCATCTTAAGGGAACTTACTTTTAGCTTTATTTTTATTTATATCTAGAGATTTCAGTATTTAGCCAGCTGAATTTAACTTTATCCAATCAAAGATTAGATAAACGCCCAGCAAAATGCCTATATATAATGGCAACCGGGGAAACCTCGTAAGTAAATTAGTCGAATTTGATGGTGAGGTTTTTTTTTGGTTTTTTGGAGCCAAGCCCTTTTCTCTCCTTCTTTTAGCTTCTCCCATAAAGTTTCTTTTTTCTTGATTTTATAGATAACCAATTTGCAAAGACCAGCAAAATTTAACTTTGGTTGATAAAGCGAAAATTTGAAATAAAGAACTTCAACTAGGTTTTAGGGATTCTCAATATTTCAAGGAAAAAAAGAGGCCCTAAAATAAAAGAGGGACCTTTGTGATGGGGAATTTACTTTTAAATGATTTGAGCAAAGAAATCAACACCCCCTAAATGGGGTGTATTTAAGGTCTGAATGCACTATCTGTAGTGTTTCAATTAAGACAAAGTACTCATGTTGTTATTAGAAGGCATTATTATCTTTATTAGTGAGCCGGGTGATGGGGATTATCCGGTAATGAGATAACCCCTTTATTTATTAAGGGGTTTTTTATTAATTTCTAGATTGATTGGTATTAGGGGAATTGAATTTCCTTTCCATTAAAGAATTAATCATTGCAAGCCTAATAGGTGAATCTCCTCTTCTTTGATTTTGTTTATTTACAGAGATTTTCGTCTTAATCACTTGACTTGGTAGACCTTAGAACGTCCATTGCATTTTCTTACGGCCCATGAAATAGGGGCTTTTGCACTTTCTTGTTCAACACAGGTGCTTTGATAATCAGCCCACTTAGCTATTGGACGCAAAGTTAGTACAACTAGAGCAAGGCAAAAGGCACATAAAAGTAGAGCAAAAACAGTCAAAGTCTTTGCCCAATCAAAATCAATCTTATTTTTAGTTGTATCCATTCTGTTCCACAAATGATCTAAACCTTCCTTACATTATTTTTACTAAAATCCTTTTGCAACGTTTTGAGATGGATTTTGAAGAATGAAATATATTCCTTAAGTAGAATTGGATTGATCAATGAAACTTAAATTTTAGGTTAGTGTTCTTAATTCAAGGAAAGTCCCTCCTAAATTAATTAACTCAACTCTGTACCTCATTGCAATAAAAGAAGAAGCAAGCTTGTCTATGAATTCTTAAACTTAGAAAATATATTCAATTTATCAGCATGCCTTCTTTAGTGACTTTGCTTCTATACCTTTTTGGAGGAGCAGCTTTAGGATCTTTAATGCTTCTAACAGGCATTCCTGCGGCTCCTCTTTTGGGAGCGATATTAGGATCTGGCTTATTAAGTATTAGTGGTCAGCTTGATGCAGCAACGTGGCCTGTTGGTACAAAAACAATACTCGGAATAGGGATAGGAACAGTTATTGGTACAGCTATTAATAGAGAGACATTAGGAGAATTGCAATTACTTTGGAAACCCGCCTTGATTATTACATTTACTCTTTTGGTGACTGGAATCTTCATTGCATTATTAATTAGTAAATTCCTTGGAGTGGAGAAGATAGTTGCAATCCTAGGAGCTGCTCCTGGAGGAACCATAGGAATGACACTTGTTGGATCAGAATTTGGGGTTGGGGCCGCTGTTGCGGCTCTTCATGCAGTCAGATTAACAACAGTTCTTTTATTGATACCTGCAATACTACAAATCCTTGATGCTGGAGGAAATATAGATGGTCCAAAATAGTTTATTAATGTTTTTACTGATTTATATTGAGCTTTAATGATGAAACAAAAATGGAACTGCTTTTAGATTGATTCTTTTGCTTTTGGTTTGCAGACTAGAGACATCTTTACTGGATTATCAAATGAGAGTATTGAATTGGGATAATTTTGATAACTGTATCCATGCAATTACTTTTTCATGCAAAAAGAATCAATTCACTGGTGTATATGGTATGCCGAGAGGAGGGCTGTGTATGGCAGTAGCACTTAGTCATTCTCTAAGAACCCCTCTTTTGAATGAGTTGAAACCTGGCTGCTTAGTTGTGGATGATGTATATGAAACAGGTGCAACCTTAAATAAGGTGTCTGAAATCCCTGGAGTAACTACCTTTGTCTGGATTAGTAAATTAACACCTATTTGGTGGAATGCTGTTGAAACAACTATTTCTAATGAATGGCTGGTTTTCCCATGGGAAAGCAGGGAATATGCAGAGGAAGACATGATGGCTTATCAGTTAGCTAAGAATCAGACGCATGGCTAAGCGAATAATTTACTTGGCCTCTCCTTATGGCTTTTCTAAGCAGTGGAGCCAAAATTTGCTTCCTGAATTTGTGCTTATTCTGGAGAGTCTTGGCGCAGAAGTATGGGAGCCTTTTCAGCGAAATAATCAGATGGACTTGTCAAAGCCAGGTTGGGCACACAATGTTGCCATCTCAGATATTCAAGATGTAAAAGATTCTGATGCTATTTTTGCAATTGTAAATGGCACACCACCTGATGAAGGAGTAATGATTGAATTAGGTGTAGCTATAGCATTGGGAAAACCAACATTTCTATTTCGTGATGACTTCCGTCGTTGCACTGACTCAGAAGATTATCCACTAAACTTAATGCTTTTTGCTGGATTGCCCTCAGAGAATTGGAAAAATTATTTTTACACCAAAATAAGTGAGATAACTGATCCTAATAAAGCATTAGTGAGATGGTTGAATGCAAAATCATGATTCCCTTTGGCCGAAAATAAGGGTTTTCAAATACTTTCCTACTCTTTTAAGCATTAACTTTGCCGATGTTTGATAGTGGTCAGGCCTCAAGTTCCAATGAAAAATATTAAGCTTATTTATCATCTGCCTTTGTTAGACGAATATTCAACCCAATGTAAATAACGAACCATCCAATGAGAGGTGCCCAAAGTTGCCAATAATTGAGGTTATGAGATTCAAGAAATTCCATAAATCTTTCTTTTGAATTGAGAGTTGTTATCTACGCGTTTTAAAAATACTATAAATCGAATAGCTTGTAATACCAGTCAGTTTTTGCCATTGAAGATTTTTTGATCTTTAAGACTTCTGATTAAGGTAAAAAGAGTGGCAATAATTATGAATTTCTTGAGTGTGCTTCAGGCCTGTCTTCCTTTCTATAAGCTTAACTTTTTTGTCCAGCCTGGAATCCATTAGGTTATCTATAATTGGGAGTTCTTGCCCTTTTGTAATAGCGTAATATTCTCTGCAATGATTACTAAGCTCTTTGTTTCGACTAAAAGGAACTAGTTGAATTGCAATTACTGTTATTCCTAAGGTTGAGACAAATGAAAGAGTTTTATAAACTGATTCTCCCATCTAACCTCTTGTATTGAGAAAACTTTGGAACATATTTAGCCTAAACCCCTATGTCAATTGTAAAAAGAATAAAGCTCAAAGTTCATTTTTTCACCATTTGTTGATCTTTGTGGCACCTTTTTGCACAGTAATTTTCTAAGTAAAAAGACAAGTTGCTTTAGTTTGACTCGTCTGTTAAAACCATTAAGATTATGTATGATCCTAAAACTTATTCGACTTCTAAGGTGCGCCTTAAGCAAGTGAGCATCTATTTGTCTTAATATTCTTTTCAGGGACTTATATGATTAAAAGCTTTTTCTTTATAGCTATTGGTTTTTTTGGTGGACTTTGGGTTATATGGCCTGGAGTCGCATCTAAAGATGGTTGGCAATGTGCAAAGGATATTGTCTTAAATGCGGATAAAGAGTCCTCAGACCCACAATCTTTTATGGCGGATTTTGAACGAAAACTAAAACTTTCATCTGCTTTGTCTCCAAGCATTCTTTTGAAATCAGAAGAGTTAAAAACAATGGAAAAATTAAGGATTGTAGGGGATGCTTGCTTTCGCTTTTAATTATCTAAATTCATTTCTTACATTATTTTTTATATTAGCTATTCAGCTCAGCCTTTATTGAAGAGACGAAATAAGAAAAATTTTGAAGAACAGAGTTAGATCCCATCTGAATCGTAAGTAAAGATATAATAGAGACACCAAATAACTGCAAGTATTAGGATCAGGATCATTATATTGACTGACCAAACAACCTCATTCCCCATTTTTAATCTCCATTGATTGTTACTCTTTCTTGAAAATTAATCTACAAGATAACTCATGAATTTGTGATTACTTTTTAAGATTTAGTAGATTTAATCAATATAATAATCCCTACTTTTCTTTATTGCGAGAAGAGTTCTTTTTTAATATAAAAAACAAACCACCTATGGCTACTGGACCTAGAAATGCTGCGAATCCGATTGTAAACAATGCATTTAATGTATCAGCCGTTGATATGGCTTGTTCTGTGCCCAGTAATAGCAATGAGTGTTTCATATGACCATCTTGCCTCTTTAGGGGGGGGGCTTTTTAAAACTTGTATAAAAAATGTAGATATAACCCTTTGAAAATGAGGTTCTTGATACTTATGATTAAGAGGAATTAAACAAACTATAAGCTAATTTGATACGCTTAAAAATTTTTGCCCTAAGTTATTTGACTGGTCTTTTCTAGCCTTGGCTTTAAAGTAGGTGTTCAAGTCAACGAGCCAATCACTAGGGATCTTTTATTTGTGGAAGAATTTTAACTAATTTCAAATTTCGATCAATATGAGTCTAGCCCAGCAGCAAAAGGGAACACTTGATCATCACCTAAGTCAGGCTGACTATTTGCTTTTGGCTCTAGCTTGGGAGCCTTTCCCTTTTCATTATCTACATTCACCATATCTTCAGAGGGCTGAATAACTATTTTTAGAGGGTTGTCTCCATTTGCTTCGTCGGACAATGCATTGCTGCTTGCCTGTCCTGAAAGGATGATTGAAATCATTAAGATTGCTGATACAAATATGAAGGAAATACTTTTGATCAATCTTTGTAAAAGTTTCCAGATAGTTCTGTTGTGGGATTTCAGTGAACCTTTCATTTTTGGAGTCCTGATTTTCTTATCTCTTAATCTAATGAATTAAGGTAGTTGAATTCCATTTTCTGAAATCTTGAAAGGATTTTTATTGACTTTGGAGATATGGACCTTTAAGACCCGTGTTTTAAAAACTAAAATAATTAAATTTTTAAAAAGATAAATAAAAAGTTGATCTTTTCTACAAATACAATTTGATAAGATATTTTTTCTATAATTATTAAAATTGTCAATGGCGCTTAAAGATAAATTCCTTACGAGAGTATTTAGCAAGGAAGGTACTGAAAAAAGTCAGGACGGATCAGTAGAACCAATGAAACCAGATAATATATTGCCAATACTTCAAATAGCCATTGCGGCTTTGGTTGCAATAATATGCATCTCTCCAATAGCTATTAATGTAATCAAGCAAGGAGGGCTATAGCTTATTTAAAGGATTCCCTGAGAAAGATCTTTTTAGAATCCTTCTGGCTTGATTTTTTTAACTCTTGAAATAGATTTATTTTTTCTAAAAGAATAACTTTTTTTCATTTGTTTAAACAGAGCAAATGCCATTAAGCTAATTAAAATTATAAGAAAAAGGATCATAGATAAAAGTACTAAAGAAGTAGTTGAATTAGCCCCACTTAACTTGAGATATTTGAATAAAGAATAATCCATTTATCTAAAAATTAATAAAATTAAAAGAAGAAAGTATATTGTTAAGATCTTAACATGTCTTATATTTATGAAATAGTTGCTGAGAAAGCATGAGTTTTAGGTAATGATTATTTTTCGAAATCTTTTTCTAATTGCTCTTTGACTTTATTTAATTTGTCTTTGCTAGGCCATAGAAACTCTTTCTCGCTATTTTTAATAGTAAGGAATAACCACCAAATTTGTAAGCAGATAAAAGCTAATAAGAAAAAAGAGATATCAATAGAACCTTGTTTCATTTAGATAGCGCTTCCTATTGATAATGGGTTTAGATTAATCTTTCTTGAATAAATCTTGGTTCTTGCTCGCTCTTGCATGACTAAAGCAAGAATTACACTACATTTATATTCTTCGTAGACAGTTGAATCTCAAGCTCAACCTTTCTTGTCTCAAGAGATTTCTCGCTATTGATCAACTTAAAACCAAGCCAAGTGACACTTAGCCCAATCAATGCAGGTAAGAAGCTTCCACTTGATACCTTGACAAGGTTATTCATTATTGAAACCCTATGCTCTTTGAGATACTCTAATAATTCTGCCAGGTAAATAAAAACATACAATTTTTTGCAGTAGATCTTTGCAACGATGATTCTTCTCTGTTGAAAGAAAACAATTTTGGTTAGATAAAATCTATCTCTTGAAGCTTTTTTTAAGTGAAATTAATTTTTAGAAATCCTTTTCATCTCGGGGGTTTCATGCAATGATCATTTTGTTCAAAGCTAGTTAGAAAATTGAGAAGGATCTTTTTATCACTGTCTTTCCTTTGTTTTTTGCCTTTATCAGTTTTGCCTCATGAGACTCAAGACAAAAAAACTTTCCCTCAATACAAGAGTCGTAAACTTGAATACTTAGATCAACTGAAAAACTGTATTTCTGCATCAAAAAATTTTAATGAACTTCGCTCTTGTAAGCAGAAACGGAATGGTACTTGGAAACCTTAAATCAGAAGTAGATAAACTTTTTAGTCTTTCTCAAAAAAAGAGCCTGGTAATTACCAAAGCTCTTTTCTGAGTTGAAAGATTAATTTCTAATCTTTGACTATGTAATAGTCTTTTGCATAAAAACTTGAATACCCTTGCTTGGCTCGCCAACGGAAAAGCACTATATGGAAAGGGATTACAAACAAAGCATGGAAAAAAGTTAGCAAAAAGAAATCCCAAGGGACTCCTGGTTGTCCATACATTGCGAATAGATTGAATACTTGCATTGCTTCAGGATGATTCAGCCATTACTTAATGAGTTTGACGCTAAAACTGATTATTTGCTTGATCATTGCAAAAAAGTTAATGCCTTTTAAATATATGTCTTGTGACTTTCCTGATAAATAGCTCTTATCCCTGAGGAACTGCTTTTCAGAAATTAGTACCAAATACTGATTCTTTTTTCTTTTAACCTTGCTAAAAGTATCTTGTACCTTCTTTTTCGAATGGAACATAACTTTGCCATGAACCTTGCAGTCCCTTTGGTGGGAGTGGCACCAATACTAATGTTTTTGATCTTGAGGACCAAAAAAAAACGTAAGTCCAATAAATTTTGGAAAAGACCTGTTTAGGTTTTCTTGAGCCATAAGACTCCTATTCTTTTGTGGCTAACGAGGAGATTTAATTTGTGAAATTACCCTTTTGCCATCTTCCTATAAGAAAATTTAGCAAGGAATCAATATCTTCGTCTGGACAACCGGTTTGAGTCTTTAATATTTGGCATATCTCTTGGAGTTTCATATAAGAGTCTTTTACTATGCCTTCTTTTTGAATGGCCGCCATCATTTGCTTATCGGAAAATTGTGCCATGTTGATTAAGTTACGTAGTCATGAAAGTATTTCTGAAACCATAGAATCTTTAATGGAAATGACTATCGTGTATCAGTCTGTTCTAACAAAATGGCACTTACTCCTGCAGAACGAAGAGAGCAAAGTAGCCCTTTGCTTATAGCTATATTTACAGCTTTTGTTTCTCCTCTTAGTTCATTGATATGGGGACTTAGACAGCGCTCATGGTCTCTCGCATTTGCACCATTTGCAGTTGCCTTTACATTTATGTATATCACAGCTTTGGAAACTGATGAGAGGAGTATTAATAAAGGTGTTCAATATTCTTTCCAATTAAGCAGTGGTATTATTGCTTATGAAATATCTAAAAATTTGAAGAGCAAAGCTGAGAAAAAAAATACTGGGATTAAAATAAAATAATTTTTAGTTTAAGGATTAACTTTATCTGAAGATTATTTTCTTAAATAAAAGAAGTAATCAGTCCTTTTATCCAGATTGCCAAGGCTATTAGCACTGATCCTATATATAAATAAGCTATTAAATCTTTTAAATTTTGTGATGGCTTCTCATTAGTCATTCTTTTAGTCCTTTTAATTTGAGTATAAAATAATTATAGGTTATTACTATGGTTTAAGCAGCAGCATCTTGATTGTTTAATTCATTAAATTTTTTTTTCATTGTTGGATTCTTTCTAATTAATTTTTTTATCTCAATATCTTGTGCCTTATCATTGGCAAGCCTTAGATTTCTATCTGCTCCAATTAATGCATCTTTTGTTTTTTGTAAATGATTTATTGACCTATCAATTTCTTGAATGGCCGTTTCAAAGCGTCTTGAAGCAAGGCTATAGTTCTTTCCGAAAGCATTTTTAAAATTATCGAGGTCTCTTTCAAAGTTTGTAATATCAATATTTTGTGCTTTTACTAATGCAAGCTCTTTTTTATAGGTCAATGATTTTATTGCAGCATTGCGAAGAAGAGTGATAATTAGCAAAAAGCACTGAGGGCGAACCACATACATCTTTGAATAACGATGTGATAAATCTACAATTCCAGTGTTATAAAGATCATTATCTTGTTCAAGTAAAGACACTAAAATGGCAAACTCGCAACCTTTCTCAAGTCGATCTTTATCTAATTCTTTTATAAAATCCTCATTTCTTTTTTTTGAAGATGTTGTATCACATTCGTTTTTCATTTCGAACATAATTGATACTACTTCTTGACCAGATTCATCAAAATCACGGAATATATAATCTCCTTTACTTCCATTCTTTATTTCATTATCTTTTTCAAAATAGGCTTTAGGGAAGGCTGATGCCCTGATTCTATTAAATTCATTTTCACAATGCTTCTCTAACGATTCTCCAACCATTTTAGTTGAGAGACGTAATCTCATATCTCGAAGCCTTTCAATTGCTTCATCGCGATCTTTTAGTTGCACATCAAATTTTTCCTTCAATGATTTTTCAGAGAGTTGCTTTTCGAGTTGTGCTTTGTCAAGACTGTTTCTCAAGTGATCTCGCTCCTTATTTAAAGATGAAACTGCTCTAGTTATGGCTAGTTTTTCTGAAATAACAGCTTGATCTTTTAAGGATTCCAATTGGTTTAAAACTGCATCTTTCTCTCTCTCTGCAGACGCTTTTGCAAGATTGACTTCTAATTCCTTCTTGTTTTCTGCCTCTTTGAGTTTTGCATGGAGCTCCATGATTGTCTTGTCTTTGTTAACTTCAGACTCCTTGAAAACCATTTGGATATTTTGTTTGGCTATTTCAATTGATTTCCTTTTGTCTTCTTCTGCTAATTCAAGTCTTTTATTTAACTCCTTGTTAAATTCGTTATCTCTAATTTGCTTAAGGATATTTGAAAAACCTGTATCATCTATTTTAAAAATTTTTCCACACTCAGGGCAGTTGATTTGATTCATTTTAATTACCTTTCTTTTGCAAATGAACTTTATTATGTCACTTTTATCTTCAGAATCAATTGCAGGCAAGATTTTATTAAAAAATTTCCTACAATTAGTTATAATAAAGGTTTGAAAAGCTGTATTTATTACTTGCGCTCAGAGCACTGCCAATACACTTATGATTAATAAACCGGGTTATTATAATTATTTGTTTAAAGATAAGTATTATTAAATATAGGTGTTAACTGGCTTGAAAAGCAAAATCATTAATCTCTGCCATAAACTTCTCTTATGTTACCTTTGAATTTGTATTGCTCTGTCATCGAACCAAGATTTTGAATTAATTTACTCGTTGAGAATGCTGACTGGGAAGAAAAGTTGGTGGTCCTAATGGTTTTAGTCAAGGGCATCTGAAAATCAATATAACTACTACTAGCTTAATCATTGAGCTTCTATATAGTCATCCTTGATTTAAAAATATTACTATTTTAAAAGAATTAGATTATAAGTAGTCTAACTCGACTTTTTGGAAGATTAACTTAAAATAATGCATAACCTTATTATTATTCTTCAGTTTAATTAAAAAGCAAATACACTTAATGCTCAACAAGAAATCATGTTTCCACTAGAGAAAAAAATTTACTTTTAGATTGTTCTATTCAGACTTTTTAATTCATGTATAACTTGATATGATTTTCTTTTATGGCAGTATAAAAGAATCTTGTTTGAGGTTTCTAAATTAAGACCAGTTTGTTTCTTAAGAGTTTCAAATGATATTAGTGCAATTCCACCTGTAGATATAAAGAAGATGGGTAGACTATATAGATCTCCTTGCATCCTTTGCAAATTTATTGCTTCCCTAACAGCTTGATGAGCTTTTTCTATGCCGAATGTTTTTACGAAGTCAGACCATAAATTATTGGTTGGTTTGCAAGTCGACAAATCAAGCTTAGTTTTCATTAGACTTATCAAGTTTTTGTTAACGATAATATTTTTATTTTAATAAACTAATCCAAATAAATAAAGATTTCTTTGCAAGGATGTCAACAACCTATTGTTAATAGGGAACTTTATATATAAACTGAATGAATTTTCAAGCAACTGTATAACTAATCTTTACCTTTGGCTGATAAGACTTAAAGGATTAACCACTTTAGGCTTCAAAGCAGCATAAAAAAGCCCCACAGTACTTTGAGAGGCATGGGCTTTAAGGAGAGAGGAGCTCTTAAGCAGTCACCTCCTCCCTAAAACCAATGAAATTTATTGAGTTACTTTTTGTCTTCTACATCAAATTTTTCCAGATTAGGTCCTGCAATAACCCCTACTACAGCAAATAGAATCACTGCCAAAATGCCAGCAAAAGCAGCAGAAGGTGCAGAGCCAATGCCAAATGTTGCGAATGATAAGAAAGACATGAAATTGTCTGTGGTCGTTTTGATAACCAACGGAGCATACAAACTTAATGATCCCAAGATCTTATTTCTGAGAAAATCTTCGTATTTCGTTGGCCTATTGCTTCAAAAAAGTGAATTTGAATGAGAGATGCTCTTATAAGAGATTTCTTCTAACTAGATCAGGCCAAAAGAACTTGCAGTAAAACCTACACCACAAAAAAATACAAACTCAAGCAAGTCTCTCCCGCCGCTCGGTATTTGGTTTAATACAATTGAAATCTTTTGAGTCATTTGAACCTTGTACTCACAGGAATTTCAAAACTTAATCAGAAATTCCTAGGAACGTGTATAAAGAAGACACTTCTTAAGCTTTTCTTTTTATTGAGAAGTCTAGTTATTACTTGCGTTGAGCTTTAGATAATTAATAAATTACTTTTATCTGCAGAGTGTTTAGGCTTTAGACAAAGAAATCTAACTTAGGGTCATCATCATACAAGTCATTTGAAAAATCCGTTTTTATATTCAATCCATAAACTTTTGAAAGCTCTTTGACTAATTCATTGAGTACCGTTTCAAAGTTTTTTTCAAGAAGTTTTTTAGTGTTGTGACGCAAAGCTTGTTCAACAAGGCCATAGCTTCTTTCCTTATCAAATTTTAAGATTTTCGCGAAACCTATCTCGTTGAGATTCGATTTAAGCTTATAAGAAACCATCTTTATAATTTTATTGGCTAATTGCTCTTGCTGATGGCAGTACTTAACAAGAGCATCTGCTCTCAACTTCCTAGCATCTTCACTTGTGAGCATTTCTGACATAAAATCAAGCTTTTTAGTTTAATTAAGAATACATAAAACTAATGATCAAAATTAATTGAGATATTTAGGAATTTGTACTAATTCCTAAATATCTCAATTTGTCCTAGAAAAGTAATAATGGAGGAATTATCATGAGTTCAATACCTGTCAGAAATTCTTTAAGTTGCAAGCTTCCAAGGAAAAAAGAAGCTTTAGAGGCTTTATTCTCCTTGATATGGAAAAAACAAAAGAAAGACAGACCTTTATGGATTCTTAAAGAAGTTGAGTTTCATTAGTTTAACTATATATACCTATTAAAACTTAGAAGAAAGCTTCAACATACTTCTTGCTCAGTTAGCTCTTCTTCAAAGAACCATTGAGATGACCCAATCTCTAGTTTAAGAACAAGGCCAAATTGATTCCCATCAACCATTTTAAAACCAATCAAGGTTCCATGTGGATTTTGTTCTAGTTTTAAGAATAGATCTTCTGGTATTCTGTCTTTGATTTTCTTTAGATCAACTTTTAAGACTTGACCTTGTTTTAACTTAGAAGAATCTTTAATCATTTATAGCTAACTCTTTGGAATCAATGTGCTTCTAATTTTAATTAAATTTCTTTTTTGATGCATGCTCATGATTCTAAAAGGCAATACTTCTGACTGTTGATTAACAAAGTTTCTATAATTCTCAACAAATAAATATGATGTCAAATTCAATTCTGAAAAAAGTCATTGGCTAGACTTGCATTAGTAGCGATCGCTTTGGACTAGCACTTTATTCCTTTTATTAAGGTCTCACACAGGATAAATAATTTAATCAGAAGGTATTGATACTTTTTCTAAACTATATTTCTTTAAACATTTGAAAAGCTTTTAATAATTCTATTAAGCAATTTATTTACTACTAAAATTAATAGAAACTCTTTAGAATAAAATAATTACTGTAACTCTTAAAAAGGAGTGTTAGGCAAAAAGTGAAGAACAAGAAACCCTACTAAACCAGCAAAAACAACTGATATGGCAATTGCAGCTAAAGCTTGGACCATTCCGCCATCTGGCTCGCCGTTATTCATAATTAAAATTTAAGAAATAATTTAATCTTAATCTAGTGCAAATTTTCTAAATACGAGAGGTGAATACCCTCTTGCGTTAATTAAGCCTTAAATGAGTAATCATTCGCATTGCCCTTTTAATTACTAGACGTTTTGATTTATCTATAACTTTTTACGAAATTTCCAAATGCTTAAGACATTATTTTTAGGGATGCTTGAGGTTTCAAGCCATTATTATGGTGATTCAATTGGGTTAGCACCTATAGCTCTTGGTAAAACTGGTTTAAAGCAAAAAAATCAATTATCAAATGACTTCTGGGATGATGAGTGTTCTCTTAGGCCTGCTAGGATAGCTTGCTTGAACTACGATACTTAATCAATTATCTTTAGAATCAGGCTTAGGATTTAATCTCTTAACATATTATCTTTAGATATCAAACTTTTATAACTAGTAATTACTCATTTCATTATCTATAGTGTCTAGAAGCAAGAAATATGACTTAAGAGATTATTATTCAAACACTACAATTGCTAAATCTGACTAACTTTGTCAAACTGCAGAGCGCTTGCTGAAGGCAGTTGATGTCTCCTTTAGCAATTCTCGGACACCAAGAAATACGAACCAACCCATTGTGGTTCCAATAATAATTGGGATCAATTGGTCTAAGTTGTTCATAATTTCCTCCTGGTAAGTTGGGGGGGGGCTGGTTTGATTCTTCTTGTGCCCCCCTAAGCCTCAAGGCTTTTCTCGCAAATACCTTTCGGCTCTAATTATGTTCTAATAGATGTCTTCTGAATTGTCTATGAGATAAATGACTCAAGTATTTATGCCTTGTCGCTAGAACGCCTTTCTTTTGCTTTTTGGGATGCATACCAAGCTTCTACCGAACTAACAGTTGCAATAATGAAAAGGCCAAAGAAACTTTGTTGATCATTATTTAGTTGAATTGGATCTGAGGGATCATTTTCTAGCTGACTATAAAAACCATAAATTAGCCAAATCACTGATACCAAATTTGTAATCCAGTAAGCTTTCCAACGCCTTTGATAGATATAGCCAACACCTAGCCCTGGGAAGAAATTGAGCAAAGCAGAAACCCAACCAGAAGATGACGCAATTAATTCAACCTTTGATGCTTTATCCATAAGTGATATTCTATTTCTTTCCTACAGTATTTCTACTAAATCAGAATCTTTTCTATTGTTGTTAGCTTATATCTTCTTTTTTATCAGATATTTCTGTATTTATTTCTTCAGAATTGTTATCTAAAGAGGTAGGTGGAAATTCAGACTTAGTTTCTAATGGAGACAGTTCTGAGTCCGCAGGCCCTTTTGTGGCAATCGCTTCGTCCTCTTTTGAGGCTAATGGGCTTGGCTCGTTGGAAGAGATACTTTGATCTTGTGAATCTGGTTCTTCCAGAACTTTAGTAATGGGATTGTTTTGTTTAGAAGAAGATGTGATTTCTACATCTTTGTTCTCATTATTCTTGCTCTCGTCTTCAGGGGTATTTTTTTCTTGAATGCTTTCCTGAATTAGATTCTTTAATATGATTGCTAGCTCTTTTATGTTCATAAATAAATCTTTTAGATTTTTGTAAATTTGTCCTAAAATAGCCTTTATCTCTTCGGCGGTTTGACTTTTATTGGTTATTAGGACAATAGAAACCCCAGCTCCAAGAATGAATATGAAGGAAACGATAACAAGCATCTTCTTCTTAGTGAATATTTTTCTAAAGATCTCTTAGATTTTTTCTTTTATCAAGTAGGGATTAACAACTTTTGAGATCATAATTAGAAAACTGTGGGTCTTTTTATTTGACTTTATGACTAACCGCTAAGTAATTCGACTGATAAAAACCAGGAAAGTTATTAATCATCAAGGGCATGCATACATTGAACTCTTTGATTGTCTGTATTAATTGGTTGGTAATTGTACTTCTTTTTACGAAGTGCATTTTTAAAAACAATAAGGAAGAATGATTAGTAATATTTATGCACTAGGGTTATGTTTTTAGGAATAAGACTCTCACCTATTCTGAATCGACTAGTCAGAAATGATTAAAGATCTTTGTCGAAATTACAAATATCAAAAGTGATATGGAAACGATAGACAATATAACCCCTAACACGATCATAGGAACAGACATGCTTGACGTCTGTGGAATCTGTTTAGTTAAACTAGCTTTTTTTTTAACCATGGTTTTTTAGAAATGGTTCTTTTTGGAGAAAGTCAGGGGAAGATTGCTATTTTAGAATAGAGAATATCTACGGATATTTCGCACCTAGCTATTTCATTCAGTACTTACTCTAAACTTATAAAAAAAGCTTATGTCAAACTCTCAACCTGAAAATGATCAGCCTAAATGGGATTACACCTCAAGTAGGCAAAACTTGATTACAGGAGCTTTAGTAGTGGGAGGGAACGTCTTGGTTGTAGTTGTATATGTGTTATATAAATATGTGCCTTCAGTCCATCAAATCATTTCAGGTAAGCCCCTTTAATTTCTACGGAGTTTCCTGTCTGTTTGAAAATCTAAACATTCGATTACTATTATGACTTCATTTAGAGAAAGAGTTAATGCTCATCTACCTATAGTTCTTCAGTTGCTAAGCTCCCTTTCACTTGTTGTAATAGCTTTGACAGCAATTTGCGGTTCTAATTCCTTGAGGAAATTAGCAGAAAGTCATGGTTTAGGCAGCTCTGAAAATTCTAAAATGCATCATTTAGACAAAGGTCACGAACATTAAAGGAACTTTTTTTGAGAAATAAAGTCTAAGAATCTTGTTATTTTTTCAATCTATTAAAAATATAGAAACCAATTAGTAAAGTAATCAAAAAAGGTAGGCTATAAATAGCTGCAAATATACCCATTATCAGAATCACTATAGATATAAATACTGATAAAATTATGAATAACCAAGAAATTAAATTTTTAATTCTTTTTTGCCAGACTTGACCTGTCAAAATGTCTAGTTTCCTTTGGGCATTTCTTTTCTCTTCTTTTAGGGTATAGAGATTTTTAATGTGCCAATTAATAGAATTACTAGTTTGAGATTCGACAAGACTTCTTTGCAAACCAGCTAAGAGATTTGTTTCTCTTGAAAACATCGAGCGAATTCTTACAACTTGAGCCTGCAAGATTGCTTGATTTGACTCATTTATTTGGACTTCTAAAGACTTGATTTTGTTTGCTAATTTTTCTACAGAATAATTGTCGTTGTAATAGTCTATCTTCTGGATTGAATAATTTCTTTTGATTCTTCTGAAAGGCACTTAATGATTACCCTAGACAAAGTTAATGATCAATTGAAGATCTTAAAAGATTCTATTAGAAAAATTGAAAGTTAAGATTAAATGAATTTATTCCATAAAAAAAAGGCCTTCTAAGCCTTTTTTTTATGGAATATAAAGAAGCTTCTGTTGTAGGCACCTGGGGCCATGTTTCTAGGTGTTAGGCCTTTCTCTTGTAAGGGCACCTAAACGATGCAGAAGAGATTCGACTGACAAGACGCACCTAAATCATTGATCCTTGTCCTGTCAGACGACTAGCCCACTTTTGTTTGAGAATGTTGGAGCAGGAGCCAGAAGTCAGCGTGCTTCAGACTTAATACTCAGGTGGAGTGTCTACCATTTTTGGTGCCTCCGAGTTTGGATGTTTATATACTTGCTCTTTAGCTATAAAAAGGCAATCGGTTTTAATGCCCATTGCCTTTCAACCCAGTCTTAAAGATAATGAAGGTTTTTGGGAAACTTGAGCTTTGAATTAAGAAGAACGACTTGTCTATAAGGAAGCTTTGATCAAGAGAGAGAGACCCAGTGAGACTGAAATAAATTCAAAAGCCTTTTTAATTAACTTTTCTTCGTTAATTAAAGATAAGTGGGCACCTAAATATCCGCCAATCAAGGAGCCAACTATTAATGCTGGAAGCCAACTCCAGTAGACATCCCCATTAAGACCTAAGACCAATGCTCCTGCTCCATTCCAGAAAATTCCCACCAGAACTAATGTGTAAGCTATTGAGGTTGAATATGAAAACCCAAACCAAGTAACCAGCCACATGGTTACAAATAAACCAGTACCAGAAGATAAAGATCCATTTAGAATCCCTATCAAGAAAAGAACAAATCCTCCAATAAGCTTACGTAAACCGGATAAGTTTTTTTTCTGATTCTTTCTTTCTTCAAGAGATATTTTTGATGATATAAGCCCAAGCCATAGAGTTAATAGCCCTAAGAAAAGCGTTGATGTTTTGCTGGGAAAGAAAATTATTAAATTGGAACCTAATAAAACTCCAGGGAGGCCCCAACCAAGAATAAATAAA
>QCFU01000011.1 GCA_003278305.1 Prochlorococcus sp. AG-363-M21 | reverse complement strand
AAGGAATTATTACGCAATCACAATACTTTGACAGGAATAAAGATACTGAACGCAGAAGGTGAAGTTAAAACAGTTGCTTGTGAAGAAGCAATCTTATGCAGTGGCGCATGGAGTAGTCAGTTGCTAAATGATCTTCCTGTATTTCCTGTCAAAGGCCAAATGTTTTCAATTCAAGGACCCAAAAATGCATTAAAAAAAATAATCTTTGGACCAGGAATTTATTTAGTCCCAAGAGAAGATGGGTTAATCATTGTTGGAGCAACAAGTGAAAAAGATGCAGGGTTTAAAGAAGGATTAAATCCCTTTGGACAAATTCAATTACAAAAAGGGCTGAAATCACTATTACCTTTAGCAAGTTCATGGCCTCATATGGAGCGTTGGTGGGGTTTTAGACCATGTACTCCAGATGAAGGTCCAATTTTAGGGAAATCCCAATTGCAAGGACTATGGCTAGCTACAGGCCACTACAGAAATGGCGTTTTACTTGCAGCAATCACTGCACAAATTCTTTCAAAAAGTATTTGCCAAATCCCATTAACTCGTAAAGAAAAAAATATTCTTCAAGTTTTCCAATGGAACAGGTTCTAAACAAATTTAGTTTTCAACTCTCCAAATTTGATCAGAAGGAGTCCAAGAGTTTAATTCTTCAGAGTTAAACCATAATCCAATTTCAAAAACAGCTGTTTCAGGTGCATCTGATCCATGAATAACATTCCTACCAATATCAATTGCCAAATCTCCTCGTATTGTTCCTGGATCAGCCTCTAAAGGCTTAGTCGCACCAATCATACGCCTTGCGTTAAGAATTACACCCTCTCCTTCCCACACCATTGCAATAACAGGTCCACTAGTTATGAAATCAACCAATGTGCTGAAAAATGGACGCTCCTTATGAACTCCATAATGCTTTTCAGCTAATGCACGACTAGGTACTAATTGCTTTAAAGCAACTAATTTAAAACCCTTACGTTCAAAACGACCTAAAATTTCCCCAATCAAACCTCTTTGGACACCATCCGGTTTAATTGCAATAAAAGTTCTTTCAGAAGTCATGAATGAAAATCTACAGTTTCGCTATCGTCTTCCTCCAAGTACCCTCTTGGCAAGTAAAAGAAGAATTTTCAAAAATTATTCTTAAAATCTCTTGAAGGGTAGAGGAAATCTTTTTACTCAAATTTTTTAGTCAAAACTTTCAAATTCTAAATATGACACAGTCAAAGTCAACGAAAGATCCAAGCGAATGGACAGTTGAAGATAGCTCTATTTTATATGGTCTTGATCGTTGGGGAAAAGATTATTTCTCTATAAATTCTTTAGGCAATATCACTGTTAGCCCAAAAGGTAGTCCAACAGAAAAGCTTGACCTCATGGTTTTACTTGAAGAGCTGAATGGAAGAAACTTGAAAGCCCCTCTTCTGCTACGTTTTGACGATATTCTTGAAGATAGAATAAAAAAGCTTCGTGAGGCATTTACACATTCTATATCTACTTATAACTATCTTGGAAAGTATCAAGGCGTATTTCCAATAAAATGCAATCATCAGCATCATGTTATAGACAAGATCTTACGTTCAGGTAGACAATGGAATTTTGGTCTAGAAGCTGGAAGCAAAGCAGAGCTACTAATTGCACTTTCTTTAATCAATGATCCAGAAGCATTGCTTATCTGCAATGGTTACAAAGATCAACGTTATATCGAAACTGCTATTCTTGCTCGCCAATTAGGAAAAAACCCAATTGTTGTCATAGAACAATTTGATGAAGTAGAGCGTATTATTTCTGCAAGTAAAAAGCTGGGGGCAGCACCATTAATTGGAATCAGAGCAAAGTTATCTAGTCAAAGCAATGGGAGATGGAAAAATTCTGTAGGTGAGAAATCAAAGTTTGGTTTATCCATACCAGAAATCATTAACGGTGTAAAAGCCTTAAAATCCGCAAACTTACTTGATGAGTTAACTCTTTTACACTTTCATCTTGGCAGTCAAATCACTGATATTGCAGTTTTAAAAGATGCTTTACAGGAAGCTGGGCAAATATATATTGAATTAAAGCATTTAGGCGCACCGATGGGATATTTAGATGTAGGAGGTGGCTTAGGAGTTGACTATGATGGAAGTCAAACGGCTACTCCAGCTTCGACGAATTATTCGCTACAAAACTATGCTAATGATGTTGTTGCAACAATTCAGGAATCATGTGCTGCACATAATATAAAAGTCCCAACACTCATTAGTGAAAGTGGTCGAGCGATAGCAAGTCATTTTTCAATATTAATTTTTAATATTCTTGGAACAGATTCAAATTGTGAAGAAATTCCCAAGCAAGAAAATCAGGAATCTCTAGCAGTTGAAAATTTGCGTAAGACATTGAATACAATAATAGCTATTGATAAAAACAAAGATTCTGATATTCCGAAATTTCAAGAAGCATGGAATGATGCTCTAAAGTTTAAAGATGATGCATTGACTGCATTTCGCCTTGGTTATATTGGTTTACCTGAAAGAGCAAAAGCCGAGCAATTAACTTGGCTATGCGCACAAGAGTTAGCCAGACGTATACCTAAAGATAAATTAGTGACCAAAGAACTGGAAGCAGTAAATAGAGCTCTTGCTGAAACATATTATGCAAATCTATCCATTTTTCGTTCAGCACCAGACACATGGGCAATAGAGCAATTATTTCCTATAATGCCAATACATAGACTAAATGAAAAACCAACTAAACTAGGTCATTTTGTAGATCTAACATGTGATTCTGATGGCAAGCTAGAAAGATTTATTAACAATGGAAAAGTAAAATCGCTATTAGAACTTCATGATTTTAAAAATGGTAGTCCATATTGGATAGGCATGTTTCTTGGAGGTGCTTATCAAGAAGTGATGGGAAATCTTCACAACTTATTTGGTACTACAAATGCTGTACATATACGCCTTACAAATAATGATGAATATAAATTAGATCATGTAATTCGAGGTAATACAAAAGCAGATGTATTGAAATTAATGGAGCACAACCCTGAACACCTACTAGAAAGGCTAAGAATGGCTAGTGAATTAGCAATAGAAAGCGGAAAGCTTAAGATTAATGATGCACAACGTCTACTAGAACATTTAGAAACTAGTCTGAGACAAATTACATATTTACACGAATAACATCAACTTAGTCGTGAAGTTAATTCTGTTTTGGCAAAGTCCATCATGTCTTTTAAGGCATTAGGGTTATTACCTCCAGCCTGAGCGAATTCGGGACGTCCACCCCCACCCCCACCGCAGATTTGAGCCAATTGAGCTATAAATTTACCTGCGTTTAAACCTAGCGAAATCAACCGAGATCCTAAAGCAACAATAATAATTACTTTTGTTTCCTTATCCAAGTCAGGAACTCCTGCAAGGACAACAGCAGAATTATCACCTAATCGACTCAATAGAGCTTTAGCAACGCTTTGCAAGCTATCACTCTTTATTCCATCAGCACGAGCTATAACACATTGACTACTTCCAATTGAGATAGACTGATTACACAACATAGATACTTTAGATAATGCAACTTCTTTCTCAGCATTTAATAATGTCTTATTTAGACTCTTAACTTCTTCTTGCAATGCAACTACCCGTTCAACAATCTGATTAGATTGAGATTTAAATCGTTCAGCTAATGTCTTAACAATCAAATCTCTTTCATTTAAATAATTAAAAACAGAAGGTCCTGCAACAGCCTCTATACGTCTTATACCTGCGGCTATACCTGATTCACTAATGATTTTAAAAACTCCAATCTCTGCCGTGTTCGAGACATGAGTACCGCCACATAGCTCAATTGACACTCCTGGAACATCTACAACTCTTACTACATCACCATACTTCTCACCAAACATTGCCAAAGCTCCTGCGGACTTAGCTTCATCAAGCCTCATTTCTCTAACTTCTAAAGCAACTGCTTTTGAAATCCAATCATTCACTAAGCCTTCTATTTCTTGCAACTCTTTTTGCGAAAGAGCACGCGGACAGTGAAAATCAAATCTTAACCGGTCAAAATTCACTAAAGACCCGGCTTGACTAATATCTCCATCCACTACCTTCTTTAAAGCCGACTGTAACAAGTGAGTAGCTGTATGATTAGCCTTTGCTCTTTGACGAGTGACTGGATTAACTTTACATGTCACAACATTATTAATTTGTAAAATACCTTGTCGCACAACTCCGCTATGAACAAAAATGTTATTGACTCTAGTGACATCATTTATATCAACTAAGCATTTAGATTCATCCAAAAATAGAACCCCATTATCTCCAATCTGTCCACCTCCTTCGCCATAAAAAGGAGTAACGTCGAGAACCACTTGCAGTGAATCACCTTTTTGAGCCTTTGTTACAGACTGACCATCAACTACTATAGCTTGTACATTACACATCTTTTCCAAACTTTCGTATCCTTGAAAGTTAGTTAAAGGAAGAGTTCTAGTCAGAGTATCAATTGAATCTTGAATTGTTAGATCAATAGTAGAAGTAGCTGCTTTTGCTCTTGCTCGCTGTCTCTGCATAGCATTCTCAAAACCTTTTATATCCACATTTAATCCTTGTTCTTGAGCAATTTCTTCAGTCAGTTCTAAGGGGAATCCATATGTATCGTACAACTCGAATGCTTGCTCTCCTGAAATTTGTGTTGGCTTACTTGCAAGCAAGTCAGATAATAATTTTTCGCCTCTTTCCAAAGTCTCAAGAAAGCGTGCTTCCTCTCGCTGTAATTCTTTAACGACTACTGTTTTCCTCTCTGATAATTGTGGATAATAAGAAGCCATTAATTCAATAGCTAGTAATCCAATTTCGACTAAAAAAGGCTTATCTATTCCAATCAAACGTCCATGTCTAATTACACGACGTAATAATCTTCTCAAGATATAACCTCGACCCAAGTTGCTTGACGTAACACCATCACTAATCAAATGAACAAGTGCTCTCGTATGGTCACCAATAACTTTATAAGAAGATTTATCTTGTTCATGCAGTCTCTGGTATTGGACACCTGCCAAAGAAGCAATTTTTTCAATCAGAGGGTAAATCAAATCTGTTTCATAATTATTAGGAACACCTTGAAGAATTTGCGCCATTCGCTCTAATCCCATACCTGTATCTATATTGAAGTTGTCCAATGACGTCAAACGACCTTTCGCATCCCGATTGAATTGCATAAAAACCAAATTATAAAATTCTATAAATCGAGAATCATCTTCTAAATCAATATTTTCATCTCCGAGCTCAGGTTGAAAGTCATAATACAATTCAGAGCAAGGACCACATGGTCCAGTAGGCCCAGAACTCCAAAAATTGTCAGCCTCATCCATCTTGATTATTCTCTTAGGATTCAACCCAATCAGTTCTCGCCATATCTTTTCTGCCTCATTATCTTCACGAAAAACACTGACTACTAAATTCTTTGGAGCCAATCCAAATACTTGAGTTGTTAGTTCCCAGGCCCATTGAATTGCTTCTTCCTTAAAATAATCACCAAAGGAGAAATTACCTAGCATTTCAAAGAAAGTATGATGCCTTGCGGTACGACCAACATTCTCAATATCATTTGTCCTTATACATTTCTGACTTGTAGTAACTCTGGCCGCTGGACTCTTTTGATGCCCAAGAAAAACAGGCTTAAAGGGTAACATTCCTGCAATAGTTAATAAAACCGTTGGGTCTTCAGGTATTAAAGAAGCGCTGGGTAAAACCTTATGTCCACGTTGAGCAAAAAAATCTAAAAATTTAGCTCGAATCTCATCGCCTTTGAGAGATTGAACCTTCTTTACTGATGCCAATTGATCACCTGCCATAACAAAACTTAGCTTTTACGGGTAGTTCATAAAACATGATGTACGTATAAAAATACAAAAGAAGTGATTCTCTTGTCATAAAATCTAACTAATTCGCTTTCATTACTAGAGAAGAGGTTACTTTACATTGTTATTGATGGATATAATTTTTTTAATGCAAGGAAAAGAATTAATGGTTTCTATGTTGCGATAATGAGCTTGCTTCACGCTACTTGGCTTCAAGAGATTGAAGGAGAAGAAACAAGCTATCCAAAGCCCATTTTACTTCTATGGGCTGATCAATGGGTTGCCACAGAGCCAAAAGCTTTGTCAGCATTACCCGTTAAACATCCATTTACTCTTTCTATAAATGATTTAGGCAATTGGTTGCAAAAAGAAGAGTTGTATCCCTCCAAAAGTTTTCCGCAAAAAGCGCTCCTAACACTTCCTAGTAAAAGGATTCAATCAAAAACTATAGACTCGATGAGTGAGTGTATATTGCCTTTACAAGCTGGCGAGCCTACTCCTAAAAAATATGAATGGTGGCCTTGGGAAATTGAGGGATTAGCTTTAGATCCATATGAAGCAATAACTTGGCTTAGCAAATTACCCCTGTCAAACAAGAGTTTACATTATGGAGAGGATTTGCTCTGGTGGAGTCATTTAGAGCGTTGGGTACTAAGTCTCATAGCAAAAGGTTTATGGCTACCAAAGGTAGAGGTAAATAAATATAATGATTCCTTAATTCAAGCAAAATGGATACCACTCATAAGCAATGAAAATGAGCGCAAGCGTTTAGAAGAATTTAGTACTAGACTTCCACGAGTGGCAACCTGTGGAGTTGTACTAAAAGACAACAATAAAAAAAACTCAAAAAAGAATTTCCTATCATCTACCTATCCAAAAAGCAACTCTATCTTCGTCGTCCAGCTTTTAGAAGAATTAATAGATGCTCATCTTAGAGAAGATTTTTGTCCCAATCTTGACAGCATAGATCCCTTACTACAAGCATGGCTTGAAGCACTCACCAGTTCGAAAAAAGAGATTTATCTGAATAGTGAAGACTTAAATCGTTTAATACAAGCTAGTGCTAATTGGAAAGAACGAATATCCGGAAAAATACAAGCTGCAAAATTATGTCTTGAACTATGTACTCCAGAGAAAGAAGAAGATACATGGAAATTAAATTTTTCCTTACAAGCAGAAGCAGATCCGAATCTGCGCGTATCAGCATCAACTGTGTGGAGTAATGATTCGGAAATAGTACAACTGGGTGATTTGCGAATAAAGAATGCAGAGGAAATTCTCTTAGAAGGTCTAGGTAGAGCATTAGCAATTTTTCCAATTCTTGAAAAAGGCTTGGAATGTGCAACTCCAGATTCCATGAAACTGGAACCAGCTGAGGTATTTCTTTTCCTACAAACAATTGCAAAACAACTGCGAAAGATAGGTATTGGAGTCATACTCCCACAAAGTCTTTCAGGCGGATTAGCAAGTCGACTTGGAATAGCTATAAAAGCAGAGTTGTCGCCATCATCAAAACAAATCGTCCTAGGCCAAAAACTTAACTGGGAATGGGAGTTGATGATTGGAGGCGCAAGGTTAACTGTTAAAGAATTAGAAATACTAACAAAAAGAAATAGTCCACTGGTGCATCATAAAAATACATGGATCCAATTACGACCGAGTGACCTGAAAAATGCAGAAAAATTCTATGGCTCTAACCCAAGTCTAAGCCTTGATGATGCTTTAAGTTTAAGCGCAACTGATGGTAATACGCTTATGGGATTACCTATACATCATTTTGAAGTAGGTCCAAACCTTCAAGATATTTTAGAAAAACATCGCAAGCAAAAATCTCCAGAGCCTATAGCAGCACCAAATAATTTTATTGGACAATTAAGACCATATCAAGAAAGGGGCTTGGGTTGGTTGAAGTTTTTATATCGCTTTGGTCAGGGTGGTTGTCTTGCAGATGATATGGGACTTGGTAAAACTATTCAAATGCTTGCATTTATACAACACCTAAAAGAAGAGCAAGAACTGCATCAGGTGATTTTGATCATTGCACCTACTTCACTACTTACCAACTGGACAAGAGAAGCATTAAAATTCACACCTGAATTATCTATTCTTGAGCATTATGGTTCTAAAAGGTCTACTACAACAAATAAGTTGCAAAAACATCTACAAAATATAGATGTTATGATCACAAGTTATGGATTGTTATTAAGAGATCTAGAATTATTAAAAACAATTACCTGGCAAGGAATAATCATTGATGAAGCACAAGCAATCAAAAACCCAAATGCAAAGCAAAGTCAAGCAATTCACGAGTTAAAGAAAACAAATATAAAAAATTCATTTCGATTTGCTTTAACTGGCACACCTGTAGAAAATAAAGTAAGCGAAATTTGGTCGATGATGCATTTTTTAAATCCAAAAGTTCTTGGAGAAAGTGATTTTTTTCAACAAAGGTATAAATTACCAATTGAAAGATATGGAGACATTTCCTCTTTAAACGACTTAAAAAGTCGCGTCAATCCTTATATTCTACGAAGATTAAAAACAGATAAATCAATTATTGCTGATCTTCCCAAAAAGATTGAGCATAATGAATGGGTACATCTCAGTAATGAACAAAGAGCTTTATACAATAAAATTGTTGATAAGACTTTAAATGAAATCTCTACTGCTCCTCTTGGCCAGAAAAATGGAAAGTTTCTCAGTTTACTGATTCGTTTAAAGCAAATTTGCAATCATCCAGCACTTTTCCTTAAAGAAGACAACATAACGAAAGACTTCTCCTCTCGATCTGGAAAAATTCAAAGATTAGAAGAGATTCTCGAAGAAATTTTAGAAGCTAACGATAGAGCACTAATTTTTACGCAATTCACCGAATGGGGGTATTTACTGCAAAGCTATTTCCAAAAAAAATGGCAAGTAGAAATTCCTTTCCTACATGGAAGTGTAAAAAAAATAAATCGGCAAAGATTAGTGGATCAATTTCAAGAAGATCCTAGAGGTCCACAATTATTTTTACTTTCATTAAAGGCGGGAGGGATAGGCTTAAATTTAACTAGAGCCAATCACGTATTACACATTGATCGTTGGTGGAATCCAGCGGTTGAAAATCAAGCAACAGATAGAGCCTATAGAATAGGTCAATCAAAAACAGTAATGGTTCATAAATTTATTACAACAGGGTCTTTAGAAGAAAAAATTAATCAAATGATTATTAAAAAATCTCAATTAGCAGAAGAAGTTATAGGATCAGGGGAAGAATGGCTTGGAAGCCTGGAAATCAATGAAATACGCCAATTAGTTGCATTAGAAAACAATGAATGATTCCCAAACCTCTCAATCTGACTTAACAACTTCTCTTGGCAATGAAGGATTAAGTCAGCAATCATGGTGGGTGGAACAATGGATGGAGCTCATTAATACTTACCGTTATAAAAAACGCTTGGAACGGGCATGGAAATATGCAAGAGAAGGAAATGTACTTTCTATAAAATTTGAAAGCCAAGGAGTGTATGCAAAGGTTCAAGGCACTGAAAAAGAGCCCTATCTAGTTAAGTTATGGTTAGACATGCTTAATGATGAAGACTGGAAATTTGTTCTAGAAGAAATTGCAAAACAAGCAAAATGGTCTGCACAATTATTAGCAGGAATAATGCCTAAAGATATTGAAAAAGCATTTGCAGCTAGTGGTAAAAGGTTATTCCCTTTTAATCTGGAAGAGATAAACAGTCAATGTTCATGTCCAGACAAAGCAAATCCTTGCAAACATATAAGCGCTATTTATTTTTTAATGGGTGATAGATTTGAAGAAGATCCTTTTATTTTATTTCAATTAAGAGGACGTGATAAAAACACTATTATATCAAATTTAAAAAAGGAGCGTAAAGAAATACAAGCACATAAAACAACACAAATAAAGCAACCAAAGAATCATTCTATTGAGAATAATTTATCTCAATCTAGCTTTTCTAACAATGATTATTGGTGGTCTTATGATTATAGTTTAGATCCAGATTTAGTTATCATAACTCCTGAGATAGATAGTCAAACTGGGATCAATATGGCTGGAGAAATACCACTAGCAACAGATCCAAAATTTCCTGATTCGAAATCTCAGTTCATTTCCAATCTCATTTCGCATAGCCAAAAAGAGGCTCAAAAGGCCATGATAAAAGCAATGCAAACTAATACTTAAAAAGTAAGATTTACCTTACTACGGTATAAAAGCATTAATTGAATGAGCTTACTAGACAAAAATTAAACCGACTTTAAAAACATTTTCAGTCGATAGCTTCTTCCAATATGTAGAATCAAAAGACAAACAATTCTCTCTAAGTCCAAATCCTTGATAGAGCAGCAAACGCCAGAATTAAGACTATCATTGCAATGTCAGGAAATTGCAAATAATACAACTGCCATTCGTTCTCTAGACTGGGATAGAAATCGTTTTGATATTGAATTTGGCTTAAGAAATGGAACAACCTACAACAGCTTTATTATTCAAGGAGAAAAAAATGCTCTAATCGATACCAGTCATTCTAAGTTTCGTGATACTTGGGTTAAGCTTTTAACAGAGCTAATTAATCCACAATCTATTGACTACCTAATAGTAAGTCATACAGAGCCAGATCACTCTGGACTGATTGGGGACCTATTAGATATAAATCCAAGCATTGAAATTATTGGTTCAAAAGTAGCCATACAGTTTTTAAAAAATCAAGTTCATCGTTCATTTCAATCAAGAGCTGTCAAAACTGGAAACGAACTTGACTTAGGGATTAACCCACAAAATGGTATACATCACAAA
Organism: Prochlorococcus sp. AG-363-M21; assembly: GCA_003278305.1. Taxonomy (GTDB): domain Bacteria; phylum Cyanobacteriota; class Cyanobacteriia; order PCC-6307; family Cyanobiaceae; genus AG-363-N16. The sequence continues at coordinate 22,322 of QCFU01000011.1, read as the reverse complement.
TTAGAATTTGTGAGTGCCCCAAATCTTCATTGGCCAGATACAATTTTTAGCTTCGATTATGCAACTGGGACACTTTATACATGCGATGCATTTGGACTTCATTATTGTTCAAATGATCTATTTGATGTAGAACCAGACTCTATTATTGAAGATTTTAGGTACTATTATGACTGTTTAATGGGGCCAAATGCACGCAGCGTTTTACAAGCTCAAAAAAGAATTAAAAACTTAGCAGAAATAAATACGATAGCAGTTGGACATGGTCCACTCTTACGCCATAATTTAAGCCTTTGGCAAAGCAAATATCATGAATGGAGTAGTCAACGTAGTAAAAGTGAAGGATATGCAGTTATTTGTTATTTAAGTCAACATGGATTTTGTGATCAATTAAGCCAATCGATTGCTTTAGGAGTAAGTAAAGCTGATGCACAGGTTCAACTTCTTGACTTAATAGCTACAGATACTCAAGAACTAAGTGGTCTTATTTCCGAAGCAAAAGCAGTGATCATACCAACATGGCCGAATGAACCAGATGGTGATCTACAAAATTCAATTGGGACACTACTTGCTGCCTTAAATCCAAAGCAATGGGTAGCAGTTTATGATGCGTATGGAGGAAACGATGAGCCAATTGATGTATTAGCAAATAAATTAAGAGACCTAGGACAAAAAGAAGCTTTTTCAGCTCTAAGAGTAAAAAAACTTCCAGATGCAACCACCTTTCAAAGGTTTGAAGAAGCTGGAACTGACCTTGGTCAATTGTTAAATCGAAAGAAAAATATAGCAACCATTAAAAGTTTTGATGGAGACTTAATGAAGGCAATGGGTCGTATTAGTGGAGGATTATATGTAGTGACAGCAAGTCAAGGAACGGCAACCAATCAGCGGCGTGGAGCAATGGTCGCAAGTTGGGTGAGTCAAGCAAGTTTTGAACCACCAGGAATTACAGTTGCAGTAGCAAAAGATCGTGCTATTGAAACTCTAATGCAAGTAGAAGATCGTTTTGTCATTAATATTTTAGAAGAAAATAATTATCAAACACTTTTTCGTCAATTTCTCAAAAGATTTCCACCAGGTGCTGATCGTTTTAAAGGGATTGAATTACTTGAAGATGTAGCAAAAGGTGGGCCAGTACTAAAAGATGCTCTAGCATTTCTAGACTGTCTTGTAAAACAAAGGTTAGAAACTAATGATCATTGGATTATCTATGCATTAGTAGAAAATGGAAGTATTGCAAAAGCAGACTCCAAAACAGCTGTTCATCATCGTAAAGTAGGAACATCTTACTAATGCAAGGAATCCAACAAGAAAAGCATTTGATCAAATTACCTATTGAAGAAGGATTACTATGCCTAAAATGTATGAGTCCTAAAAAGCTTAGATTCGAAGTTGAATATTCACTTAGCAAAGGAACAACATCAAACTCTTTTTTATTTATTGACAGTCAATCATCCGCATCCTCTACTGCTATTCTGATATACCCACCAGGAAAAAACTTTGAAGAAGTCTTTATACCGGAAATAAAAAATATTCTGAATGTCAAAAATACTTTGCTAAAAGTAGTTGTTGGACACATTAATCCAAATAGAGTTGCGCTACTCAAGAAACTTGCTGAAGTATTTACTAATATCGAGCTTATATGCTCTAATCCAGGTGCAAAATTATTAGAAGATCTCTGGAGACAAGTTAAACCATCTGAAAATAAAGTAATCAATATTCCTCCTTTGCCCGTGATTCGTTTAATCAAACAAGAGGAGTTTATGCCTATTCATAATAAATATCAACTACACTTTATTCCAGCACCAACAGCTCGTTGGCCTGGTGGTCTTATAACATTCGAAGAAGCAACTGGTTTGCTAATGAGCGATAAACTATTTGCAGCTCATATATGCACACCTAATTGGGCAGAAATCAATAGAGCTAGCACAGAAGAAGAACGGCGACATTATTTTGACTGTCTTATGAGCCCTATGATTAATCAAGTAAATAGCATTATTGAAAAAATTGAATTTTTAGATATTCGCACCATTGCACCTTCTCATGGACCAGCAATCGAAACTAGTTGGCGTAGTTTGCTGAAAGACTATCAAAGGTGGGGTGATCAACAAAATAAATCACTAATCAAAGTTGCACTATTATATGCAAGCGCCTATGGCAATACTGCATCTATTGCAGATTCACTAGCAAAAGGCATAAGTTCGACTGGTATTAAAGTAGAAAGTTTAAATTGTGAGTTCACTCCTCTGAGTCAACTACTAAAAGTAATCAAAACATCAGATGCATATCTCATTGGATCACCTACTCTCGGGGGACATGCACCAACTCCAATTGTTTCAGCACTCGGAACATTACTAGCTGAAGGAGATCGTAAAAAATATATAGGGATATTTGGAAGTTATGGATGGAGTGGAGAAGCATTGGAGCTTCTTGAAAACAAATTACGCGATGGTGGATTTAAATTTGGATTCGATCCAATCAAAATTAAGTTTAGTCCTGACGCAATTATGATTAAAACCCTTGAAGAAACAGGCGCTGTATTTGGAAGAAAGCTCAATAAAGAGCAACGTAAAATAAAAACCAAATTAACTGGAGGAATAAAAGCTACTAAAACTGATCCATCATTATTGGCTCTAGGTAAGGTAATTGGATCTCTGTCTATTCTCACTGTAGAGAAAGAAGAAGAAGGCAGTCAAAATCTAAGTGGTGCAATGGTTGCTAGCTGGATTAGTCAAGCCAGCTTCTCCCCCCCCGGTATTACAATTGCAGTTGCTAAAGATCGTGCAGTAGAAAAGTTACTTCATAAAGATGATCTATTTGCAATTAATATTTTGAATCAAAATAATCATCAAAAAATTTTAAAGCAATTTCTACAACCCTTTAAACCAGGTGAAAATCGTTTCACCGGAATGAATATTGACAGAAGTCCAGGGAACCAACCGATTATTCCAGATGCTTTAGCATGGCTTCAAGGTTGTGTTAAGCAACGAATGGAATGTGGAGATCATTGGTTAATCTATGCTGAAGTGCAACATGGAAAAGTACTTGATTCAAATGGAGTAACCGCTGTGCATCATCGTCGAACTGGTAGTAATTATTAGTGACCCACTTCACCTGAATGAATTAACAATCTTATTGGATTTACTCAAATGACTTTTACTGAAAATTTATTAGTGCTTACAGCCAGTAATGGTGAAAATCTTAAACTTGCAAAGCGATTTTATGAAATTGGTAAGCAATTAAAAGCAAAACCTAAGTTAATTGACTTAACAGAAATTGATTTGCCACTATTTAATTCCAGAACTTATCAACAAACTGGTATACCTAAAGAAATTAATTCACTCCATTCAGAAATAGTTTCCATACCCAGATGGGTAATATGTGCTCCAGAATATAACGGGTCAATCCCACCAATTTTAACTAACGCTATAGCTTGGCTCTCAGTACAAGAAAATGATTTTCGGTATTTATTCAATGGCAGACCTATTGCTATGGCAAGTTTTTCGGGTGGAGGTTCAATGGAATTATTACTCTCAATGCGAATACAGCTCACTCATCTTGGAGCACAAGTTGTAGGTCGGCAATTAGCTAGTAATTATAAAAATCCTCCCAAGGATGAGTCAATAGAAGATATTTTGCAAAGATTACTACAAATGGAACCCTTAAAGGTCTAAACAACCTGTTCAAATACTCCATATATAGAGTCTATGAATAAATAAGGGTGAAGACTAAGGATCATTAGAACAATCAAAATCAAGTCCAATCGAGTTTCAAAATAAATGATCTTAAAAGGATGGGGCAATACGTGAATTAACCAAAGTGGAGCAATCAAAAAATCTGTAATTTGCCTATACGCTATATATTGTGTTATGAAATATAATGTAAATGAATTTAAATCTATTTGAAATGGGATATCTTTCGCTTCGAAATAGAGCAATTCGTTATCGAGGTTTTTTGCTCATAGAGCAAGAAAATAAAAGTTGGGTCGCAAGACCGGAGAAAAGTCCAATAATTATTTTTCCTTTTAAAACAAATCCCTGTTCCTTAGTGGAGGTGAAAAAAATAATTGATCTAAAGCTCGCTAATCAAAAAGAAATGATTAATGCAGCATAAAATATTGAAGACTGTATTTGTATTAACTTATATTCCTTCATTCCAAACCTTTAAAATTTCTCTTGCCATAGGCAACGCATGAACAGATCCTCCGCCAGGGGTATTTTGTGCAAAGGCAACTATAACTATTTCTGGTGATTCATAAGGGGCAAAACATGCGAACCAAGCATGATCACTCCCACCTGTACTGTCTTCTGCAGTACCAGTCTTGCCTGCTACTGGAGGAAGAGTTGAGCCCTCATAGTTAATAGTTCGACCAGTGCCAGATTCAGTGACTTTCCTCAAACCGATACGAATCTTTTCTAATGTACTTGGCTTGATGTCTAACTTTTGTCGATATTTAGATGAAACCCAATCAATATCTTGATCTACTAAATGAGGTGTAATCAAATAACCACCATTCGCGAAAACAGCATACGCTCTCGCTAATTGAAGAGGTGTAACCTGTACAACTGCCTGACCAATAGAAGCACTAGCAATATCCTCAGGAATCCAGGGGGTTGTTCCTGGTTTGGCCCAACCTCTTCCCTTTGCAGCCCATTCCTGATTACCAACAAAACCTTTACTTTCTTCATTGGCTATTTCAATTCCTGTTCGGTTATAAAAGCCAAGTTTCAAAGCATTCTTGAATAATTCTTTCATGCCAGATCCCACCCCTACTTGATAAAAAAAAGTATTACTTGAAACACGAAAAGCATCTTCATAGCCAATCCAACCAAAACCCTGACGATTGTGCTCTGGAAAGCAATGTGCGCCGTATTTAATACATTTTTTTGTTTCTAATCGAGTTTCTGGAGGAAATTTACCACTCTCCATGCCAGCCATGCCTGTAACTACTTTCCAAGTACTTCCAGGATCATATGCATTTAATGCTCTACTCATTAAAGGTAAATCAGATGACAAAAATATGGCCTCATATTCTTCTTGTGTCGTCAAAAATTTTGTGAAAAAATTTGGATCAAAATTTGGCTTACTTGCCATTGCTCTAATTGCTCCCGTATGAGGATCCAAAGCAACTATTGCTCCTGCAGATTTATCATTGAGAACCATTTCAGCACTTTTTTGTAATTGCAAATCAATTGTTGAAATTATATCTTTGCCTGCCTGAGGTGCTTTATAACCTAGACTTCTCTGAATAGTTCCTATAGCATCAACCTCTAACATCTCTCCACCCCATGTACCTCTAAGATCTTTCTCAAAAGCAGCTTCTAAGCCTATTCTTCCTATGCGATCACTCATTTTATAGCCATTCTTTTTTAATCGAGCATATTCTTCTTGAGTTATAAATTGTGTATAGCCTAAAACGTGCGATGCGAGTGTCTTATTAGGGTAAAAGCGAACCAGCTCTACATGTATCTGAATTCCTTCAAATTGTGATTCCTGCTCTTGAAAGCGAATAACTTGCTTACTTGACATATTGCGAATTAAAGTAATTGTAAAATCTTTATTGTCTATTCCTTTTTTATAAATACTATTCAAAGTTGGATAATCAGTTTCTAGCAAATTAGCTAACAAAGAAGAATATTCAGCCCACTGCGTATCAGATATTAAATGAGGTTGTAGTATCAAAGAATGAGTTAACTTATTATCGGCAAGGATCCTGCCATTTCTATCTAAGATGCGCCCTCTAATTGGAGGACTTGAAACCAATCGAATACGGTTCTCATCTGACAATTTACGAAAAAATGAACCTTTGATTACTTGCAACCAAAATAGTCTTCCTGAAATTAATGCAAATAAACTTATAATCAATACCAACAAATAATTCGGCTGATTTACTAAAAGAATTTTTCTATTTCTATTCTCTTTATGTAAATCACTACCTTTCATGTCATGCCTTCCCTAAATTGAATCTAAATATTTATCCAATAATTCTATGCGCTCCTCTATCCTTTCCAAAGTTACTTTTAATTCAACACTATCATCCAAACTCTCTTTTTGAATGCCTGTATCTTCTACAGAAATTTTAACATTAACTACTGGGTTACCTAAACCGGGAGTGATTTCATCCAATTTCTCTCTTATGAGACTTGCCGCTTGATCTCCTTCATTACGAAGTTCATCCAAAGGATCTTCTTCATTTACAAAAACATCTGTAATTTTTGAAAAACCGCCTCGTTTTACTCTATCTACAATTGCCATCCCTACTGGCAAAACATCTTGCATCAAAAGAAGGCGTAACCTCTCGAATCGATTGTCTGGCATAAGAGCCTAAAGACTAATTAATTCTATTTTGCTCAATAGAGCTGAAATATGGCATACAGGTGTTACTAGAAACACCTAATGACCAGCCTGCAAACAAAGATAGAAAGCAAATTGCCACTAAAGGAACAAATGCTTTATGAGTGGTTTCTTGGGTGAACCATTCACGCCATTCACGCAAGAAATTTTCTCTCTCCAAACGTTTCTTTTCTTGTATTTCTTTTTTTAGTCTTCGCTTGAAAGATTTCTCTACCCACTTCTCAAATGCTCTTTTCTTAGTTACAGCCATCTTCCTTTCTACTTCTAATAATTGACCTGAGCTCAATTCTGGATGAAAAGTCCCAATTAATTCCAAACTTTTTAAAAACATTTCTACAGCACCGTCTTTTATATTTCTTTCTTCTGCCTCGAGATACGTCCAATCAATCTCAGGATAAAAACGAAGGCGATTAAGTCTAATTTGATCTTCACTTAGCTGACCAGGCTCTCGTAGCCAGCGATCAGTATTTGTATCAAATCTTCTCCAATAGAGAAAAGGGTTTAAAAAAATCGTCTTACCTGACAGCTTTATACTGTCATATTGCAGTCTTCGGTCCAAATTAGTGTCAACTTGATTGGCTACTGTCAATTGGATTATTAATCACTATCCTAAAGTACCTTTCCTAACTTTGATTTACCAGTAGTTAGTTATCAAAAAAATAGATCCTATTCTTTCTTAGGCACTTTGACTTTCCATTGGTTATGAAATAGGGCATTAACGTTAAGCACAAAATATCCTGCAACTCATAAAATTACATATATATTTAGATCTTTCACTAGGCAACAATTTTTTTATAAAATATAGATGCAAGCCAATCAAAGTGCGTACTCTCTAGAAATATTCAGAAGTTGCTGAAACCAATTGAAAATCTTTCACATGAAAAATATTTATTGTTATATTTTAGCTGCTTTTATTATGTTTTACCCTTTAAAAATAACGTATGCTTTGTCATACGATTGGGTTACAGTCCCACAAAGCCAATTTGGAGAACAAATATGGGATAAAAAGAATATGCAAACCAATAAAGATGGATCTATAAGAGTATTCAGCAAATTTATACCAAGAAATAGCAACGGAATTATGCAGAATATCCTTTATACAATGGATATTGACTGTTCAAAAACATTATTCAAAGATGTAGCAATAGGTACTAAGAAGTTTAATGAAATTAAAAATAAAGATTTAGAATGGAAATCTCCCAATGGAGACAAGTTAATTCTAAGCGTAATCGAACAAGTTTGTACTGTTGAAACCGAAAAAAGATTAGCAAAAGATAGAACAAATTAAAAAACAACTTTTTTCAAATTGTTGTCATGATACACAAAGCGACTGTATGCAATGAACTATACGTTGTAATAAAAGCTTGCCAAATGCTTTCAAGTAAGTAAAAATACCTTCTGTGAGGAGTCAAGATCCGTCAGCAGTGGAAACAAGGAAACACTTGCCGTAGATCTTCCATAAAACCGTCCTAATCATAAGGACGGTTTTTTTATGCCTAACACATACAATTTTTCCCTAGTTTTATATAAAGATGTGTAATGAAAGCAAAGATACTCAACCTTTTATCAATAACTACCTTTTAGTAGTCAATACTACTCCCACTCAATAGCACCTGCTAAAATTATTGAGTGGTGAACAAGGGTTTCACCCCCTATTATACGGTGTGGAAGTCTTCTAGAGACAAATATTTGCTTTTCTTACTTTCAAAATTGCAATCAGAAAAAGACTAACAATTAGCATTAGCAATTCCCATGCCAAGAACAGCACCTAAAGGAACTGACCATCCATAAGCATCCTTCTTGCTCAAGGCAGCAGCAAGACCTCCTCCGATCAATCCTCCTGTAGTTGCATTTCCTGCACTACAACTTGGTGATCTATGATTCCGAGACACTAATACCTGGTTTTTGCTTCTTCTGTAATGCCTGTTTGGGTAATGGTTGTAACTACGAACTGAATGCCCACTACTTGAACCACAAGGGACTTCAACAGTGTCAGAAAAGGCCTTCACATATCCTTTTGATGATCTTGTGCCTGGTACATATTCCTCCCTATAGATTTCTTTAAAGCAAGACCGTTGGGTTGTATATCCTCTTTGATATTCATCTGCGAAAACACCTACGGGTGTTAAAAATATCGCTGCAGCAAGTAATGAGTGAAATTTCATGGTTTTTTCATCTCTTCCTTCATTTTGGTTGTGTAATTAAGAATTCCACTGCTAATTAGGACACTTATTGCTTTGCCTGAAATAAAAAAAACTATCAAATGTATTCAAAAAACATTTCTATAGACAGTTCTTAAACAAAATACAATATTTCTAGCAATGCTATACAATCTACCAATTCACATGATATTCATGAAAATAGTTGCTACGTCTGCCTCTTTATTTGTTTCTTTTCTCTTGCCTTTAAATGCATTTGCTTCTTCCTGTAAAGACTATCCAAGCAATCTTGGAGCAACTGTTATTCCTCAGGAAAATGGTCCAAAAATAATTTCTACTTATCAAGTCTCTGTGCCTTTTGATGATGCAGACGAAGTGATGGATGCATATGCAGAAGCGAAAGCAGAAGCAAAAGCACAAATTTCAGAATTTATGCAAACTAAAATCGCCAAAGATTGCGAAAGAAAAAGTGCAAAATTATCAAGAACTTTAATGAGTAAGGATCCCGAAGGGAATGAATCTAAAAACGTTAATATCGAAAAAATCAAAACTACTTTATGTAGCAGTGTTGAAAGTACAGAAGCAATTTTAAATGGAGTCGTCGACGTAGGAAGATGCTATACCCCAGGTAAATTTGTCAAATTAACGATTGGTATCAAACCTGAAACGATTATCAGTGCAAGTCGACTCAATCAAAACATGACAAACAGTAGAAATAGTTCTGGCTCTGGTTCTTCTAACAACTCTGGATCCAAGTCCTCTGGATTTAATTCAATGGATGGATACTCAAATTACAATAGTGATTTTTAAAGGGAGACACACTTCTTAATTTATAAATCAAATGCGTTTAATAGCACTATTTTTATTCCTCCTTCTCCCTCCTTCCTATGCCGGTCAGGTCTTTTCATCTCTAGAAGCAGTAGAGAATAAAAATACAATGCTTATTAGTAATGCCGCAGGGTCTGACGAAAAGATCATTAAAACAGTAACTGCAAGTGGATATGGAACCTCTATCGATGCTGCTGCTCAAAATGCTGCAGAAAATGCTCTAACTCAAGTCGTTGGTTCTTTTATTGATGCAGAAACTCAAATTAAAAAACAAAAAGAAATTAGAGATGGAGTTATTAGTAAAACCAAGGTTATTAAAAAAGATATAAGAGATTATTCACAAGGATCAATTAAATACTTTGAGGTCCTAAATGTTCAACAAAATGGTTCAATTTATAATGTCTCTGCAAGAGTAGATGTAAGGGTTGATGATTTCAGAGCATATATTAAAGAATTAGCATACGGTTCACAAAAAGTAGAAGAAGGATTATTTACACAAATAGCAACTAATTTAAATACATCAAATAAAAAATTAGATATTTTGAGAGATAAAGTAATCACTCCTATTAAGAAAGGAGAAGTAATTGAAATTGAAATAGGGAAACCACAACCTTATGAAGATTTTATTGCTACAAATTATTGTTCTAGAGATCAAATAAGAAAAAATTATGTAAACAAGTTTGGGAATAGTTACTTAGATGAAACATCATGGGGACAAAGTATTTTCTGTTCAAACATAACAAGTTCATATTATAACAAGCAAAAAGTCATTGTTATGCCAGTTGCATTCACGATAAAAAAAGATTTCAAAAAGAACATAATAAATATTATGAATAACATTAGTGATGATAAATCAGTAAATAGATCTGGGTTTAGAATAAGTACTCAAATTGATGATTATATAATTAGATTCAATGATTTCGAATATGGAAGGGCAGTTAATTCTACTGATTATCTCCTAAAAAATATTTCTAGAGAGGCAAAAGAAAGAAGTAAAAAAAATACATTAAAGCGTATTCCTTACAACTCATTCAATATAAATTTAATAGATGAAAATGATCAAAAATTATTAATACAAAATTATCCACAAATTGGTGGGCAATCACAAATCTATTTTTATGGTTCTAATGGCGATAATAAAATTCATCTTTATACAGTAGACAACAAGACTGTATATAAAAGCAGATTTGCACCTCTTCTTAATGGAGATGAAAATTACTATAAGTATGAATTTACTAATCGTGGGGTAAAAGATCACTCTTTACTTGAATTTCAGCGCTACTTTATGCTTGTTTTAGATGTTGATGTTGATATACTTAGCAGAATAAAAAAAGTAGAAATTGAGTTTATATAATGGCAAATTATGTTTGCAACTATTTCTAGATACAGCGAATTCGATCGAAATAAAATATGTTCAGAATTAATAAAATAAATCTACATTTATTAGTTATATTTTCTATTTGCTTTCCCTTAAATTCATTTGCAGAATCATGTAAGAATTATCCTGAAAAGATTGGAATAAATTACATTGAATTAAATGGTAAATTCAAAATCATTTCCTCAACAGAAGTTGCCGTTGAATTTAATGATCAAGAAACTTATTTAGATGCCAGACAAGAAGCAGAAGATGCAGCGATTGTTAATATTTCTAGATTCATCAAGATGATGACTAATGCTTCTAAGAAAGATAAAACTGAACCTCTTAAAATTAGAGTGAATGGATTAGATAAAAATAAAATCAATAGGAAATTAAAAAGAACTTTTAAGTCATATAATTTTCAAACATCCTCAATTCTTAGAGGAATTACGATGACTAATAATTGTTATGTGCCTGGAGAGTTAGTTAAGGTTTCGGTTGAAGTGAGTTCAGATTCAATTCGTGCCGCAGAGAAATTAGAGTCTGAGATGAAAAGATCTTTATCAAAAGAAGAAAATCCTTAAAAGTAAATCAAATAAAAATTAGATCATTCGTAGAGAAATCGTCAATTAATTGCCAAATTTCAGATCGGTCAAACTTTGACTAAAAATAGTAGGTGTAGAGAAAAATGACTTTCTACGATTTCTCCGCAGAGAAGGTGACCTATGGAAGTGGGTTTTTGAGTGGTGGACTACGTTTTACTGCCCTAAACTATTCCCACTCAATGGTTCCAGGTGGTTTACTTGTAATATCTAAAACCACTCTATTCACTCCTTTAACCTCATTTACTATTCTATTAGAAATGATTTCTAATAATTCATTTGGCAGCCTGGACCAATCAGCTGTCATTCCATCCTCACTAGAGACACATCTCACAACAATAGGCCAAGCATAAGTTCTTTGATCACCCATTACCCCTACTGAGCACACAGGTAATAAGACTGCAAAAGCCTGCCAAATTTCATGATATAAACCTGCTTTTTTAATTTCTTCACGAACAATTAAATCTGCATCTCTTAAACAATTCAATTTTTCATCTGTTACTTCTCCAAGGATCCTGATAGCTAAACCTGGTCCAGGAAAAGGATGTCTACGGACAATTGTTTCTGGCAAACCTAAAGACCTGCCAACCTTCCTTACCTCATCTTTAAACAATTTCTTTAATGGTTCAACTAATTTAAATTGCAGATCTTTGGGTAAGCCTCCAACATTATGATGACTTTTAATCTTTACAGCAATCCGTTCACCCGTTTTAGGATCTATATTTGTGCCAGAGCTTTCAATAACATCAGGGTATAAAGTTCCTTGGGCAAGATAATCAAATGGTCCCAAACGTACACTTTCTTCTTCAAAAACTCTAATAAACTCTGCACCAATAATTTTCCTTTTTTCTTCAGGGTCAATTATGCCTTGTAATTTTGTGATAAAACGCCTACGCGCATTGATATATTGAACATTAATATTAAATCTTTGATTAAAAAATTCCATAAGAAACTCTGGTTCACCTTTCCTCATAAATCCTTGATCAATAAACATACAAGTTAATTGATCCCCTATGGCCTTCTGCAAAAGAAAAGCAAGTGTAGATGAATCGACTCCACCAGATAATGCAAGCAAAACTTTTTTCCTACCAACTTGCTTACGAACTTGTGCAATAGATTCTTCAATAAACGCTTTTGTTGTCCAATCAGGTTGACAACAACAAATGGTGTAAACAAAATTGCGAATCATTACCATTCCGTCTGTTGAGTGAACAACCTCAGGATGAAATTGAACTCCATAAAAATTACGGTCATGTAACGCAATTGCTGCTTCAGCAGTATTAGTTGTATGCGCTAAACGAACAAATCCTTCAGGAAGGTTTTTAACAGAATCACCATGACTCATCCACATTGTGGAACCATTAACAACATTTGTTAGTAATGCTGTTGGATCATCGACTAGTAAAGGCGCCTTGCCATACTCAGCTCTCCCTACAGCTGGATGTACAGAACCACCCAATTGAGAAACCATAACTTGCATGCCATAGCAAACACCAAGTACAGGAATGCCTAAATCCCAAATTGCAGGGTCAGATAAAGGTGCCCTATCTTCATAAACAGAATTAGGGCCTCCACTAAGAATGATTCCTTTTGGAGATAATTTTTTGATATCCTCAGCCGATGTGTCATAACTTACGACCATTGAAAAGACATCAGTTTCTCTTATACGCCGAGCTATTAATTCTGAATACTGTGATCCAAAATCAAGAATTACTATTGAAGGGTTACGCTGATTGTCATCTGATGAATGAGACATATCTCCAAAATAATGCTTAAAAAGTCTTCTGAAAAATGAGAAGGCAAAATACTCTTAAATTAGACCTCAAGTGTCAAGTCAAGAGATTTGATCATTTGAAGCCCACATGATCCAGCCCAGCGTAGCTTCCTTTGGCGATCAAACAAAACAGAGCCTATTTTTATAGCAAAAGCATAACGCTTAACATATTCAATACTTCTATATTCAATCAAACTTGCCAAATCAAACCATAATTTCTGAGCACGCAAAGGATCATGTTCTTCCATCATTAGTAATGCTGACTCAATAGATGATGCTTGAGTAATCACTTTAATTAAATTATGAGGGACTGAAGTCTTGACAGCCAACGCAATTAATATCTCTATTCGAGCATCAGCCAAGTGATGATGCGTATGAAAGATTCCCCCAGCAAGTTTAATTAATTTTCCATGATATCCCCAAATTAAAAGCTGCTTTACTCCTGTCTCTGCAGCGGCAACCAATAAAGGGCCTAACCAATTGCCTGTTTTAACTATTAAACCCTCGTTTAACCCATGTTTTAGAGCAATATCCAAACCATTTTCCCCAAGAACAAAAATCAAATCACCTTTAAAATTAGGCTTACTACATTTTTCTTTTAAAAGTTCAATTGTTTTTTGCAATTGATCAGGCGACGCGCTTTTTTTCACTTCAGCCTGCATACCTATTAGTGCCAATCCATCTACAACCCCAAATGAAGAGTTACTAGTTCGTTCCGCTAATTTTTTACCACAAGGAAAAATCACTTCTAATCTCAAAATCTTTTGAGGTTTCTTAAATGATTGCAAATTTAAATCAAGTAATTTTCTTGCAAATTCAGATATACAAATTTGCCCATTGACATTCATTTTCCCAACTCCTTGCCCACCATTAATCTGCAACCACTCATTAGGGGAAGAATAATGTAGATCTTGATATTTAATAGATACCCAGATCTCTAAATTCCTAGTAATATCAAGAGATAGTCCAGAATTGCAATGACTTATACCGATTGCCTCAATACCATTATTAAGGACAGCCGCTGAAGAGACTGGTACAAAAATTGCTTTATCCTGATCTGGCAAATAAATTTCTTGGCTTTCTTTAAATTCCATACCTGCCAATGCTTCTGCAGCAACATGCGCAGCAGCAGCGACCCAAACAGGCAACGTGAATTCTTTAGAATCAAGAGAAGAAGTAAAAATAAAAGAAATTGCGTGGATAATTTTTTAAAATAACTCTTTTGGTGAACTTAGTGATGAAAGAAAAACTTACTCTCATGATTCCTGGGCCTACACCAGTCCCAGAAAAAGTACTACAAGCACTAGCAAAACACCCTATAGGACATAGAACCCCTGAGTTTCAAGAAATAGTCCGGCAAACCACAGAAATGCTTAAGTGGCTACATCAAACAAAAGGAGATGTGCTATCAATCACCGGTAGCGGAACTGCAGCTATGGAAGCTGGCATTATTAACACGCTGAGTCATGGAGATAAAGTTATATGTGGAGAAAATGGCAAATTTGGAGAAAGATGGGTAAAAGTTGCGAAAGCTTATGGATTAAAAGTTGAGGTTATAAAAGCCACATGGGGAAAGCCTCTCAATCCAGAAGAATTTAAACATATTCTTGAGAATGACAAAGATATTCGCGCCGTAATTATTACTCACTCTGAAACATCTACAGGAGTCATAAATGATCTACAAAAAATTAGTAATTATGTAAAGACGCATCCAAAAGCAATCATGATTGCAGATTGTGTTACAAGTTTAGGAGCATGCAATGTTCCTATGGATGATTGGGGAATAGATGTAATTGCATCAGGATCTCAAAAAGGTTACATGATGCCACCAGGACTCAGCTTTGTTGCAATGAGTCAAAAAGCATGGGACGCAAATATGGAATCTAACCTTCCTAAATTCTATTTAGACTTAAGTTCATACAAAAAAGCAGGCGACAAAAATAGCAACCCATTTACTCCTGGTGTGAATCTATATTTCGCACTACTTGAAGGATTGAAAATGATGCAAGAAGAAGGTCTTGAAAATATTTTTAATCGTCATAAAAGACATAAAAAAGCAACTCAAGAAGCAATAAAGGCAATGGGTTTATCACTTTTTGCAGATGAAAATAATAGTAGTCCATCTATTACAGCTATATCAACAAAAGAAATTGATGCAGAAATTATTCGAAAATCTATTAAAGATGATTTTGATATTCTACTAGCTGGTGGCCAAGATCATCTGAAAGGTAAAATATTTAGAATAGGTCATCTTGGATTTGTTAATGACCGAGACATACTCACAGCTATCTCTGCTATAGAAGCAACTTTAAATAAATTAGGTAAATTAAAAGCACCAATAGGCAAAGGTGTTGCTGTGGCCTCAGAAATTTTATTAAAAAGTTTATAAAGTATTCACTGCTAGAATTAAACTATTTATTCAAAATAAAAGTATCTGTATGTTCTCAATAAAAAATATCTCCTGAGCTAAATTGATAAAGATATTTTATATAATTATTAGAATTCATCTCAAAAACTCTAACTTTTTAAACCCAATACTAGAAATTGAGATCAAAAAATCAAACCTCTTCTTAATTTGTAATTGATCGTCTAGAAGATAGCTAGGCAGCAATATTATCTTGATTTTCCCTATGTTCTTCCCAATATTGATCTGATTGTTCTTCAATAGATCCTTCAGGAGCAGATGTATTTAACAGCCCTTTGCATTCTTCTAACAATTGATCGACTCCATCAAGCATAACGATTTCTTCATCTGATTGTTGCTCTCCCCTAGTTTGGGTGGACTGAAGTTCAAGAGCTTCTAAGCGCTGCTCCAATTTCACGAGACGTTGCGAAATAGCTGTCAATGTCTGTGCAAGATCTTCAGCAGTTCTAGTGATTCTGAATGAACAAGAAGATGCCATTTAATAAAGCCAAAACTTTCACTGATAACAACACATAAATCAAGAAGACTCAAGTCTTAATGCCTGAGAAAAAATATAATGCCATGCATTCCTAATATCCAAAAGAAGAAAAATTGCTAAAACACTCTAATCAAATAAGTAGTTATTATTTTTCTAACCATCGCATGGATCACTAAACTCATTTTTAAAATTGCTATTGTTCTCTAAAATCTGGTTTGAAAAGTGATTAGCAAGAATGACACAAAAAGCTACTGTAAAGACTTTGTAGACAAAAATAGGCTTAATTCTACTTACAATTCCTAAGAAAGCTAGACATAGTCAAATACCTAGATAAGTTAGCGATAAGAACTAGAAATAAAAATCATGTTCAAAATCAATAAGAAAGCTTTTGTCTCTTTAGGCTTTCTTTGTATTGGCTCATTTTATGCACTCAACACAGCTTCCTATGCAGGGGCTGGAGTTGGTGCGGACATCTACTGTGTCATGCGTGATGGAGGCAATGACCACGAATCAAGCTGGATAGCAGCATATCAATCTATTAAAGTCCAAAAACAAGGTTTATTTAAAACATCTCCAAGACAAGCTGCCAGCATGATAGTTGAGGCAGTTGTCAGAAATCCAAACAAATTTAAAGATTGTGTTGCTTATCTAGGTGATTTATATCCTGATGGTAAAAACCAAAACACTTATACCTCTAAATCAGACAATGCACCCCAAACAAGTAGCAAGAAAGACAGATATAGCTATTAATTATTGATTCCAAATACATTATCAAATAATTAGACCACAAAATTCAATAAATGATTGACTTAATCAAAGCTCACGGCACAATTCATCTAACCGAGATACTCGGATGCAAAACAGGGATGCAGTTTTCCTAGAAGATTTTTGTCCCAAGCTACGTGTGCGACGCTGGAGAAAATCACTCCATAGTTTTACTGGGAAAAGTTGTATTTACTGTGGCCAGGCGTCTGAATCGATAGACCATATTCTTCCAAGAAGCAAAGGAGGGTTAAGTGTCACAGAAAATTGTGTTCCAGCTTGTCTTGCATGCAATGGCGATAAATCTGATACTGATGTATTTAATTGGTATAGACGTCAACGTTTTTATGACCCTAGAAGAGCGATGGCAATAAGAGCATGGATTGATGGAGATTTGCGATTAGCAATTAGGTTGCTTGAATGGGCACAACCATTAGAAGAAGAAAGTTTTACAAAATCAATAAATGATTCCAAAGAAGATTGGGACTTACAAATCGCTTAAATAGTTTCACCACACTTGACATGCTTTAACTGAGTTATGTTTTTCACAAATCGAAGCCATCTGCATAGGATTATCAGACGCAACCAAACTTGAACAAAAAATCATGAATACAACAATTAACAAAACAAAACAGCAAGGATTTGATTCATCAACTGAAGAAGAACCTTTAAGCTTAGGAAATACGATTACTTTGGTAGCAGAATAATGAAAAAGCAAATCTCCAATCCTTATCTAAGTCAGTAATACATTTGTACTCATGCTAGACGATGTTGTCAAGAGGTCTATCCCTTTTCCCAAAGATTCCAAAATTCTCATTTTTGGCGGAGGCTTTACAGGTCAGCATATAGCTGAAATTGCACGAAGTTTAGGAGCAGAAGTCCTTTGCAGCAGAAGAAATCTTGAAAGCAAAGGTGCAGACTTTGAATATGACAGTAACAAAAAATTTATTAAATCAAAAAAAATTCTAAATGGAGTCACTCATGTTATTAGCTGCATACCGCCATTACCGAATGGTGAAGATCCAGTATTAATTAACTTAGGAAAAGAATTTTTAGAAATGTCTTTAAAATGGGTGGGTTATTTATCAACAACAGGAGTATATGGAGATTGCCAAGGGAACTGGGTTTCGGAAAATGATACGCCTAGGCCTAAACAATTAAGAAGTATAAGAAGGCTAGCCTGTGAACAAGCATGGGAAGATACAGGCCTCCCTATTCAAATACTTAGATTACCAGGGATATATGGGCCAGGACGATCTACTCTCGACGCATACAAAAAAAAAAGTATTAAAGCTGTTGATAAGGCTGGACAAGTATTTTCAAGAATACATATAGATGATATTGCAGGAGCAATTATTCATTTAATAAATTTATATGCTCAAGGAAAATGTCCAAAAATTATTAATTTGGCAGATAATTTACCTGCATCAAATCTAGAAGTAATGGAATATGCGGCCAATCTTCTTGGCACTGAACTACCTTTAATTGAACCTTTCGAAATTGCATCTCAAGAGATGAGTCCAATGGCACTTTCATTCTGGCTAGAGAATAGAAAAATATCAAATAAAATTTTGTGCAAAAGCATGGGTTACTCGTTAATTCATCCAGACTATAAATCAGGCCTTAAAGACTGTTTACTAAAAACAACTGAACAAAAAACAAAATATTCTAATTAATCACCATTTTGAAATTGCTTAATTAAAAATTGATTCCAATTTATAGGCTTATCAGGTTGAGTTTGTGAAAATCCAGCATGATGTAATAAGTAGCTCCATTTAATTATTAGCCAACCATCTTTCAGTCCAGTAAAGATTCCATAAAAAACAAAAATAAATAACAACAAACGCAACATGACAACAAATAAAAATCAAAGAATAGCTATTTCATTAGGTGACCCTGCAGGAATAGGGATAGAGGTAACACTCAAAGCGTTAGGATCCTTAGACTTGCATCAAAATATGCAACCTTTGTTAGTTGGTTGCAAACAAACTGTTGAAAATATCTATACAAACCTCAAAAGCAAAGGAGTTAAAGATTTAGCAAATCCCAACGATCTCATATTTGAAGACATTCCATATCTTGGAAAAATCAAGCTTGGAATGCCAAACAAAAAAACTGGGCATGCAAGTTTTATATGGCTAACACATGCAACTCAATTAGTTCTTAAAGGTAATGCAAAAGCTCTGGTAACAGCACCTATATCTAAATATTTTTGGAATCAAGCTGGCTATAACTATCCAGGACAAACAGAACGTTTGGGAGAATTAACAAAAACAAAAAGTCCCTCTATGCTTTTTACAGCAAAGTCTCCTCATAATGGATGGAGATTAAATACTCTTCTTGCTACGACTCATATTCCATTAAACAAGGTTGCAACAAAACTAACTCCAGAATTAATATTTTCCAAATTGAACGTCCTTTTAGATTTCTGTTTGCGATTTAATCCAAAACCTACATTATTCATTGCTGGATTAAATCCACATGCAGGGGAACAAGGAAAAATTGGCTCAGAAGAAATTAACTGGATGATTCCAATAATTGAAGAATGGCGACAAAAAAATCCAAATATCTTGTTAAAAGGCCCAATCCCTCCAGACACTTGCTGGATTTCGTCAACAAAAGCATGGAATAATTTTGCCGACAACAATTCTCCTGACGGAATCCTTGCCCTATATCATGATCAAGGACTAATTCCTGTGAAAATGCTCGCCTTTGATTTAGCAGTAAATACAACTTTAGGAATGCCTTTTATAAGAACATCTCCAGATCATGGGACAGCTTTTGATATTGCTGACAAAGGAATAGCAAATGCTGAAAGCATGTTGGCAGCATTACATGCAGCTTTAGAGTTATCTAATTAATTTAAGCAGGTTTAACTCGCATTAAGGCTTGGCCAAATTCTACTGGGGTTCCATTCTCTACAAGGATTTCAATCACTTCTCCACTAGTTTCAGATTCCAATTCATTCATTAACTTCATTGCTTCAAGAATACAAACTGTTTGGCCAACAGTTATACGAGATCCAACCTCTACAAAAGATGGCTCTCCAGGGGCAGGAGCTCGATAAAATGTCCCAACCATAGGAGCTGTTATTTCTACATATTCAGATCGAGAGGAGGCTACCGCAGGAGGGGGATTGCCAGGGGATGTTGCAATAGGCTCAACAATTACTTGAGGGGAAGATTGTGGGGTTTCAGCAACTGAAGGAGATTGTTCGAAAGAACCTGCCTGAGAAGGTCCTATTAAATTCCTTTTTACTTCTAGTCGAAAATCTTCACCTTCTAAACAAAATTCTTGGATATCACTTTCAGCCAAAGTGGCTAATAAGCGGTGAAGTTCATCGTGATCTAAATGCATTGTCATTAGTTCTCCCGACCTAGATAACTATCATTACGTGTATCTACTTTGATCTTCTCACCTACTGAAATAAATAAAGGAACCATTACTTGTGCACCAGTTTCAAGAATAGCTGGTTTAGTACCCCCTGTAGCAGTATCACCTTTAACCCCAGGATCTGTCTCTTTTATTTCAAGTACAACAGAATTCGGCAATTCCACTTCAAGTGGTTTTTCATTCCAGGACACTACTATAACCTCCATTCCTTCTTTAAGATACTTTCTACTGTCACCAATTTGTTCTGCTGTTAATCTTGTTTCTTCATAACTACTCATATCCATAAAAACATAATCACCTGATTCCATATAAGTGTGCTGAAGAACAGATTTTTCAAGCAAAGCTTGAGGAACCATTTCACCAGCTCTAAATGTTTTTTCTACTACATTTCCAGTTTGAACTGCTTTTAGCTTAGTTCGAACAAATGCAGAGCCTTTACCAGGCTTAACATGCAAAAACTCGATTACCCGCCAAACAGCACCATCTAATTCAATAGTAGTACCTGTGCGGAAGTCGTTACTTGAAATCATTTCCGCTTTTCCTTCCAAGAGATCATAGAACTGTGCGAAAGTCATAGATGTGACTTAAACATCACATGACAAAAAAAATCTTTCTACTAGCAATTCTGACACTTTTTATCCCATTCGTAATGTTTTGGGATAATCCTGCAATTGCAGCCCTTCCAAATGGAAACCGAATTAAGGATCCATATGCAATTTTGAGACAAGCTTTACCAATAGACCAAAAAGATCTAAGAGAACTTCAAAATTCACTTGAAAATACAAGTGATCTGGTCAGAGGAAGCCGATGGCCTGCAATCAGCAAGACAACATCAAGAAGCGTATTTTTGCTGAATAATAGAAAAAATAAAATCATAGAATCATTGCCCCTTGAAAAAAGAAACCAAGGCGAGGATATTATTTCTTCACTAAAAGAAAGCCTTGACAATCTTAATGAAGCAGCAAGTGATAAAAATAAATCTGAATTTATTAAAATTAGATTTAAATCACTTCAACAAATAGGCAATTTAGAAGCCTTACTATTGCCAGGCGAATTTCCTTTTAATATACCCAGTGAATTTGACGATTTACCTAGGCTTCTCGGTAGAGCAAGCGTGGTTATAAAAACAACTAAGGGATCAATGAATGCAATTATTGATGGGTATAATGCACCTTTAACTTCTGGGGCATTTATTGATTTAGCTCAAAAAGGTTTCTATGAAAAACTTCCTATCAATCGTGCAGAAGAATTCTTTATTTTACAAACAGGAGATCCTATAGGACCAGAAATTGGCTATATCAATCCAAATACTAATGAAGAAAGACATGTACCTCTTGAAATAAAAGTTCCTAATCAATTAGAGCCGATTTACAATCAAACCTTTGAAGAGCTTGGTTTATATACTGAAACTCCTACGCTTCCATTTGCAACTTTAGGAACACTAGGCTGGGCTCATTCTGAACAAGCATTAGATGATGGATCATCCCAATTCTTCTTTTTCTTATATGAAGCAGAGTTGAATCCAGCAGGTAGAAATTTAATAGATGGAAGAAATGCTGCATTTGGATATGTAGTTGATGGCGAAGAAGTGTTAAATGAACTTGGCGTCAATGATGAGATTATTTCTATAAAAGTAATTGAAGGTTTAGATAAACTCGAACAACATGGCTAAAAAATCAATAAAAAACGAAATACTTGCTCAAATTGGAGAAAAAGAAATACTAAATAGATTAAAAGAATTTATGGATATTGGCCAAATTGACGATGACACAGCAATTATAAAATGCTCCAACAATGAATTACTAGTCAATACTGATGTTCTCGTAGAAGATGTACATTTTAATGAGACCACAATGACTGCTTGTGATATTGGATGGAAATTAATTGCAGCAAACATATCTGATCTAAATGCAAGTGGATTGAATCAATTAATAGGAGTAACAGTTGCTTTGATCACGCCGCCTGAAACCAAATGGGATTGGATATATAATCTATATACAGGAATGAAAACAGGGTTAGACCAATTTGGCGGGAAAATAATCGGTGGTGATTGTTCTAAAGGTAAACAAAAAATAATTAGCGTCACCGCTTTTGGATCATCTGGTCCTTTAAGGTTGCATAGATCTAATGCAAAGCCTGGCGATTATCTAATAACAACTGGAGCTCATGGGTTAAGCAGATTAGGACTGGGTT
>QCFU01000010.1 GCA_003278305.1 Prochlorococcus sp. AG-363-M21 | reverse complement strand
GTAGAAATATCTGACCAGGCTTTAATTACAGCAAACAAACTTGCAGATCGGTACATTAGTGACAGATGTTTGCCAGACAAAGCAATTGATTTAATTGATGAGGCAGCTGCACAAATAAAAATTGAATCTACATCAAAACCAAGTTTCATAAATGAAGAAGAAAGCTTGCTCCAAGAGTTAAACAATCAATTAATTAAAGCCAAGCAAAATAATTCAACTGAAGAGATTGACAGGTTAGAATACACTATAAGGAACAAAGAGGATAATCTTAAAAATTTAATTCAACAATGGGAAAGCAACGTATCAAGCATAAAAGAAATCGAGGCATTATATGAAGAAAAAAATAATTTAGAAGAGTCTATAGAAATAGCAAGAGAAGAAGGAAATCTTGAACTAGCAGGAATGCTTGAATATGATAATCTTTATAATTTAAAAGATAAGATTATTAATGCAGAAGAATCTCTAAAAGAAACAAATCAATCACAATCAAATTTTTTAAAAAAACAAGTTGAAGCAGAGCATATTGCTGATGTTGTTGCAAATTGGACTGGCATACCAGTTAATAAAGTAATGGCAGGAGAAAAACATAAACTTTTAAATCTAGAGAAAGAATTATCAAATAAAGTTATCGGACAATATCAAGCAGTTAAAGCAGTTGCAGAAGCAATTAAACGTGCAAGGGCAGGAATGAAAGATGGCTATAGACCTATTGGTTCTTTTTTATTTCTAGGACCTACGGGCGTAGGCAAAACAGAACTCGCGAAAGCACTTGCAGCCTCATTATTTGACGAAGAGGAAGCATTAATAAGACTGGATATGAGCGAATTCATGGAAAGGAATGCTGTAGCAAGACTACTTGGCGCACCTCCAGGATATGTTGGCTATGAGGAGGGAGGGCAACTAACTGAGGCTGTCAGGAGAAGGCCTTATTCAGTACTCCTTCTTGATGAATTAGAAAAAGCACATCCTGATGTATTTAATATTTTGCTTCAAGTTTTAGATGATGGTCGTTTAACTGATTCGCAAGGATTAACTGTAGATTTCCGTCACACGGTTATTGTAATGACAAGTAATCTGGCTAGTAGAACAATTTTAAATAACACAAAGCTTCTAAATGAGATTGATCCAAAAGAGAATGGCCAAAGTAATGACCTAATTAAAAATATTGATGAAATCCTAAAAAGACAATTCCGTCCAGAATTTCTTAATAGAATTGACGAAATTATTCAATTCTCACCTCTTTCAAAAAATGATTTAACAGAAATCATACGATTGCAACTTGCAGAATTAACCAGTTTACTGCTTGAGCAAGGCCTAGAACTCCGGGTAGATCAATCAACAATAGAGACTCTTGCCCTGGAAGGCTATGAGCCTGAATACGGAGCAAGACCTTTGAAGAGAATTTTAAGAAGACGTATAGAAAATCCTCTTGCAACAAAACTATTGGAAGATGAGTTTGTAGGTTTTAATGCAGTGCGAGTAAAAAATTCCAACGATGATTCGAAAATATTAAATTTTATAGGAGAAGAATAAGAGAGTAATATCGATAATGATCTGATATTTTTTAGCTATTGCATATTAAAAAGCTTCATATTCGTACTTTTTCACTGTGACAAGCACTTCTCCTAAAGAAAACCAAAAACCAATCCCACCATTAGATGAAGAGAAATCTCCACCTAACAAAGGATTTATAGCTGCAACTATTGATGAATTAAAATTAGTTGTTTGGCCCAGTCGCCAACAATTATTTAGTGAATCCATAGCAGTAATATTGATGGTAACCCTTTCTGCAGCGTCAATTGCAGCAATCAGTAGATTTTATGGTTGGGGAGCCTCTCAAATTTTTCGTTGAATAAAGGATTCAACCAATTTTTAATCAATTTACCAATTCATTTAAACAGTGTCCGAGCTTGATCCCACTACATCACAAAACTCTTCTCAACTAGTCAATTCATCTGCAATCGCAGATGGAGAAGTACAGGCAATAGAAGCCAACTCATTAGCAAAAACAGCCATTGCACGTTGGTACGCTGTTCAAGTTGCATCAAGTTGCGAAAAAAAAGTCAAAGCAACTCTTGAACAACGCGCAGTAACTCTAGGAGTGAGCAATAGAATTCTTGAAATAGAAATCCCACAAACTCCAGCCGTAAAATTAAAAAAAGACGGAAGTCGTCAATCTACAGAGGAAAAAGTTTTTCCTGGATATGTATTAGTGAGGATGGTTCTTGACGAAGACACCATGATGGCTGTTAGAAGTACGCCTAACGTAATTAATTTCGTAGGTGCAGAAGATAGACGTCCTACAGGAAGAGGGAGAGGTCATATCAAGCCAAGGCCACTTAGCCGTTCAGAAGTAAATAGAATTTTCAAGCGCACAGCAGAGAAGAAAACTGTTGTGAAGCTTGATCTAGCAGAAGGGGACAGAATTATCGTTACAGGCGGACCTTTTAAAGACTTCCAAGGTGAGGTTATAGAAGTTTCTGGCGAAAGAAGCAAACTCAAAGCACTTCTTTCAATTTTCGGAAGAGAGACTCCTGTTGAACTTGAGTTTTCTCAAATAAATAAACAGAACTAACTGACTAAAACTGCTTTATATTAGATTTTTCAGCCAACAAAGAAGTAAGTTTGCAGAAGCTCTTCAAACTTCCCTTCTAACAGGCAAGTCTTAATTTACCCAATTTCACTCAAGCAAAGATGGCAAAGAAAGTCGTAGCAGTGATTAAGTTAGCCCTTCAGGCTGGCAAAGCAAATCCTGCTCCTCCAGTTGGGCCTGCCTTAGGTCAGCATGGAGTCAATATCATGGCTTTTTGTAAGGAATACAATGCAAGGACACAAGAGAAAGCAGGTTTTGTTATTCCTGTTGAAATATCTGTCTTCGAAGATAGAAGTTTTACATTTATCACCAAAACCCCACCTGCATCTGTTCTGATTACAAAAGCAGCAGGAATCACAAAAGGTTCAGGTGAATCAGCTAAAGGCCAAGTGGGTAAAATCAACCGAGCACAATTAGAAGAAATCGCAAAAACTAAATTACCTGACCTTAACTGCAGTAATATTGAATCAGCAATGAAAGTCATAGAAGGAACAGCCAGAAACATGGGTGTTTCAATCTCTGATTGAACCTTTTGCTGGATTTATTTCTACATAATCCTTTATCAACATTTCTGGGGGAGACAATCTGTCGCTAAAACCCCTTTTTATTATGACAAAAACATCAAAAAGAGTTTCCACTCTTGCAGAGAAAGTGGAAGACAAGCTCTATGCACCACTTGAAGCAATTAACCTAGTCAAAGAAAATGCTACGGCAAAATTTGACGAAACTATTGAAGCGCATGCAAGGTTAGGTATTGATCCAAAATATACAGATCAGCAACTTAGAACTACCGTTGCCCTTCCTCAAGGAACAGGACAAACTGTAAGAATTGCTGTTATTTCTAAAGGTGAAAAAGTTAGTGAAGCCAAAGCAGCTGGAGCTGACTTAGCAGGCGAAGATGAGCTTGTTGAAACCATTGGGAAAGGAGCAATGGAATTTGACATTCTTATTGCAACTCCAGACATGATGCCTAAAGTTGCAAAACTTGGAAGAGTTCTTGGTCCTAGAGGCTTAATGCCAAACCCAAAGGCTGGAACAGTAACAACAGATTTAAGTTCAGCTATCAAAGAATTTAAAGCTGGAAAACTTGAATTCAGAGCAGACCGCAGTGGAATTGTCCACGTACGCTTTGGCAAAGCAAGTTTTTCTTCAGAGGCGCTGTTAGAAAATCTAAAAACTCTTCAAGAAACGATAGATAGGAATAAACCAAGTGGTGCAAAAGGACGTTACTGGAAAAGCCTTTATTTAAGTTCAACCATGGGGCCTTCAGTGCAAGTTGATGTTACTGCTTTGCAAGATATTCAAGAAGATAGTTGAGCTCGTTAGTATATAGTTAACTAACTAGAAAATACCTAAGGGTATTAACACGGCCAAAGAAAGTAGGTTGCATTTTTTTGCAGTAATTCCTACCGAGGCATTTGCTCAAGGATTGATCTCGATTAGATTAATCTTAAGTAGTCTCGTCTCAAATAAGAGAATTATAAGGTCGCGTATCTAGATACTTCCCTGATTCGATCCAATTATTATGGGCCGCACGCTGGAGAGTAAGAAACAAATTGTCGAAGAGATCAAACAGCTCCTCGATAAGGCTGAAATGACTTTAGTTCTGGATTACCAGGGCTTGTCAATCAAAGAAATGTCTGATCTAAGGGCTCGCTTAGAGCCCAGCAAAGGTGTTTGCAAGATTACCAAAAACACATTGATGCGTAAGGCAATCGATGGAAACACAACATGGTCAGGCCTTGATTCTTTGCTTACAGGCACAAATGCATTCGTACTTGTCAAAGGCGATGTTGGTAGTGCTCTAAAAGCCATTCAAGCATTCCAAAAGGAAACCAAAAAGTCCGAAACCAAAGGCGGCCTTTTTGAAGGGAAACTGCTATCTAATGCCGAAATCAAGGCAATCGCGGATCTTCCATCCAAGGAAGCTCTAATGGCGCAAATAGCAGGTTCGTTACATGCATTGCCTACAAAAATTGCTGTAGGAGTGAATGAAGTTCCTTCTGGTCTTGCTAGAGCCCTGAAACAGCATGCCGATAGTGGCGAAAGCTGATTTCTTAACTTCGACATAAATTTTCTTCCCAAACCGTTGCTGAATTCAAAACCATGTCTACAAAAACCGACGAAATTCTTGAATCACTAAAAAGTCTTTCATTGCTTGAGGCTTCTGAACTTGTTAAGCAAATTGAAGATGCTTTCGGAGTTTCTGCAGCTCCATCTGCTGGCGTCGTTATGGCAGCTCCTGGAGGAGCAGCTGGAGGTGCAGCTGGAGCAGAAGCAGCTGAAGAAAAAACTGAATTTGAAGTCGTCCTTGAAAGTTTTGACGCTGCAGCCAAAATTAAAGTCTTAAAAGAAGTTCGCAATGCAACTGGATTAGGACTAGGAGATGCAAAAGCATTGGTTGAGGCAGCTCCAAAAACAATTAAAGAAGGTGTCTCAAAAGATGAAGCAGATGCATTAAAGAAAGCCATTGAAGATGTAGGAGGGAAAGTTACTCTTAAATAGACAGAAAGGGTTTATTCAAATCCTGCAAATCCTCAAAGTAAAAAGCCGGTCTTAAGACCGGCTAGTTCTTATGAAAAATGCAGCCCCACTCGTTGTACTTGCAGCCACAGATGGAGCATGTAGTGGTAACCCTGGTCCTGGAGGCTGGGGAGCTTTAATAAGATTTGAAGACGGTTCCTATGAAGAATTTGGTGGTTATTCTTCTAATACAACCAATAACCGAATGGAACTTCAAGCAGTATTAGAAGTTCTCCAAAGACTCAAAAGCCTGCCTCTTCATCCAAGCATAAAGATAAAAACAGACAGCAAATATCTCATTGATGGACTGAATAGCTGGGTAGAAAATTGGAAAAAGAAAGGTTGGAAAACATCCTCAGGCAAGCCAGTACTAAATCAAGACCTATGGAAAGCTTTAGATAAAGCTAGACTAAACAATGTGAAATTAGAATATGTCAAAGGACATAGTGGTGATATAGACAATGAAAGAGTCGATAAGATTGCTGTGAGCTTCTCAAAAGAAATTGAGATTAAGCTAAATTCAAAGAATAGCTAAGAATGAGTGCACAGAAATCACCAAGTTATTTTTCAAGCGAATCACTATATCAATTCCTTTTCCAACCAATACTTTCAAAAGATAATGGTATAGATCCTGAAGACCTAACAAAGATTTCATTAACTGCTCTTCAGCAACTATCCCTTTATAGAACTTGGCCAGGAATATCTCAATTACTTAGTCAATTAGAAAAGGAATTACGGTATGAGGACTATCGACTGGAACAAAAGTTATTTAACTGCCATTTCAAAAATCCAATTGGTCTAGCTGCTGGCTTTGACAAGAATGGAGTCGCAGCTGGAATCTGGGATCACTTTGGTTTTGGATTTGCAGAGCTAGGAACAGTTACCTGGCATGCGCAACCAGGAAATCCAAAGCCAAGGTTATTTCGTCTTGCACAAGAACAAGCTGCTTTAAACAGAATGGGTTTTAACAATGATGGTGCAATTGTCATGAACAAAACCTTAAAAAAACAAAATATTCATCTAGCAAATAACCATCGATTGATTTTAGGAATCAATCTTGGAAAATCTAAAATAACACCATTAGAAAGTGCACCTGATGATTATGCAACATCACTTGAATTACTTGGAGAGCTCAGCGATTATGTCGTAATCAATGTAAGTTCGCCGAACACTCCAGGATTAAGAAGCTTACAAGAGCCAGAACAATTAAGACGCATAATTAAACGTCTTCGGTCAGTTAAAAACTGTCCTCCTCTATTAGTTAAGATTGCACCTGATCTCAATGATCAAGCAATTTGTACTATTGCACAACTAGCTCTTTATGAAAAATTAGATGGGTTAATAGCTGTAAATACAAGTATGGATAGGCTGGGGTTAGAAAATCGAGTTATCTCACAAACAGGGAAAACTCTTGCAAAAGAGGATGGTGGTTTGAGCGGTTCACCTCTTTGCAAACGAGCATTAGAAGTAATACGTCTACTCAGAAAATACACAGAAAGCAAAATAATATTAATTGGAGTAGGGGGAATTGATTCACCACAAAATGCTTGGGAGAGATTAGTGGCTGGGGCATCTCTTGTACAAATCTATACTGGTTGGATCTTTAAAGGCCCACAATTGGTCCCAGACATATTAAAAGGCTTATCAAATCAACTTAGTCATCATGGCTTTCAAAATATTTCCGAAGCAATTGGTAGCAATGCACCATGGGAAAAGCCATAGATAATTCTTCACATACAAATTACTCTAAAGTGCTATATCACGGAGGAAATGTTATACAAGAAGCCGCAAGGTTAGGGATTAATCCAAATAATATATTAGATGCCAGTGCATCAATAGTTCCATTTCAACAACCACAAGAAATTATAGATTGTTTACTCCAAACAATTAATGGTATTGAATTGAGGAGTTATCCTGATGCCCATCACTCAAAGCTTAGAGAATCCATTGCCAAGTGGCATAACGTAAGTCCGTCAATGATTCTTCCTGGCAATGGTGCAGCAGAGCTTATTACATGGGCCGCCCGAGAAGCATCCACTTATGGCTTCAGCACACTACCTTCACCAGGCTTTTCAGATTACAGGAGAGCTCTGAAATGCTGGAATTCAAGCTACCAAGAGTTATCTCTGCCTCTAACGTGGAGATCAGACTTCCCTGAGCCATTTCCACTACAATCAAACTTAAATGTTATATGGATTACAAATCCACATAATCCTACAGGACAATTATGGAGTCGTAGTTCTCTAGAAAAGCTACTAAAAAAACAAACCCTTGTAATATGCGACGAAGCATTTCTTCCTCTAGTACCTAATGGAGAGAAAGAGTCGCTAATTCCACTAGTTCCATATCACAAAAACCTTATAGTTATCAGAAGCATGACTAAGTTATTCGCAATAGCAGGATTAAGGCTTGGTTATGTGATAAGCAATTCAGAACGATTAGAAGAATGGCAACGCTTAAGAGACCCCTGGCCATTAAACGCAATGGCTATAGCCATTGGTTCAATGATCATGAATAATGACGTCATTATCAAGAATCAAATAAATAAAATAGCAACATGGATTCTCGAAGATGGTCATTGGCTACACATAAACCTACAAACTTTAAAAGGAATCAAAGCTTACCCTAGTTCTGTTAATTTTCAATTAATTCAAAGCAAAAATTCTCTCATTAATTTACGCGAAAGGCTTGCTCAGAAAGGTATATTAGTAAGGGACTGTAGATCTTTTAAAGGACTAGGCGAGAGTTGGCTGAGGATAAGTCTCCAGACAAAAGATGATAACAAAAGAATTATAAAAGAAATGAAGCATATACTTAACTAAGCTTGGAAAGAAGCTCAATAACATGATCATGAGCGTCTCTTCGCGCAAGCATTTGCATTCCATTTTTCATTTGAGACAATAGTTTGGCAGATTGACTACTACTAACTGATTGAGATATTGGCAATAAACGCCCCAATATATTCGTCAATATTAGCTTACTTTCTTTATCTTCATGAACAATTAGGGCTGCCCCAAATTGAGCAGCATAACTGGCATTGTAGTCTTGATGCATATCAGCCGCATATGGATAGGGAACTAAAATTGCAGGCGTACCACATATAGCCAATTCACTAATTGTGCCCGCCCCAGCACGACTAATAACCAGATCCGCATGTTGTAGTAACGCAGGAATCTCAGTAGTGAATTCTATTTCAACTAAACTTTGATGTTTAATCTTGGAACCTTCATTTTTGCCAAGTATATGGACAACCCTACATCCCTGATCAAGCAAAGTTGGCAAAATATTCTGCATCATTCGATTCAAACCAACTGCCCCTTGGCTACCACCTATGACAACAATTAATGGACTATAGCTCTTTGGAACCCAAGCAGGTAATTGATGACTTTGCAAAAAGTCTTTTCTAACAGGTGTTCCAGTAATCACAGATTTACATCTCGGCAAATATTTAATTGCAGGAGCCAAACCCAATGCAACCACATCACAAAATTTTCCAAAAACCCTAGTTGCTTTCCCAGGTAATGCATTTGATTCATGAATCATGACCTTTATTCGGCAATATTTCGCTGCAAGTATCGCTGGAACAGCAATATATCCACCAGTTGTAAAAACTATCTCTATATTTTTTCTTTTAATTAAACGTATTACTAAAAGAGTAGCAATACCAAACCTAATCAATTGAGCAAGTTTTTTAAACGCATTTTTCCCTAATCCTTTGAGAGAAATAGTAGTCAAATCATATTGTTTTGGTACTAATTGAACCTCCAATCGATCGGGAACACCTAGCCAACTTATCTCCCAAGATTCAGGTAAATCATCAGCAATCGCAAGAGCAGGGTATAAGTGACCTCCAGTACCACTTGCAGCGATCAATAACTTAGGCATAGAAATAATTTCTTTTTTTACCTACTCTGAAGTTATAGGTAAAGCAAATCAAACTAGTGCGCAATCTAATTAAACTCATTCTCAATGCAGGAATTTTATCTATCATCTCATTTTATGAGTTACCTTATCATCCAATAAAGGCAAAAGACAATATAAGGAATTCTGCCAATAAAGAAAATATGCTAAATATAGATGTTGCCGAATCTCTTACATTAAATACAAATATAAAGATTGGAAAGCTAAGCAGAGCAATAGAAAAAGCGCTGAATAGTAGAGATATAAATAAATTAACTGAATTCTTAGAAAAAAACCTTTTAATGGAAATTGAGCAAAAATTTTCAACCTTTATTCAAGAGTTTCCTAATGCGAAATGGGTTGTCAAGCCTCAAGGCACTTTAAAAGACAAGCGTCATGTGATGACACTTTCAGTTACAGCACAAAAGAAAAAAGATTTTCATTCATACAAGCTAGAAGCAAAACAAAAATTAGCTTTAGATATCAAAGAAGGGAAAGTAAAAAATTACGAAATCATAGATGAATATTCAATTCTAAAAACAACAAATCAACCAATTGATATCTCGCTAGAGATTCCAAGTACTGCTTTAACAGGTAGCTGGTATGAGATAGATATTATAATCAATAAACCCCTAGAAAGTTCAATAATAGCAGGTAGTTTAATGCTCTTAGAGGACTCTCAAAAGAATGTTATCTTTGAAGACAGTTTAGAACTTAAGCCAATGGGTTCAGGTGGTTTATTTAAATTAGTAAAAGCACCTTTAAATCCTGGAATTCAAACATGGGCAGCTCTAATTGCACATCCAGATGGAATAATATCCATTACAAAAAGGGTAAGGATAATATCCGAATCTGAAAGCATTGATTTATAAAATAAATCTCTCTAAATAATCTATTGAAAACCTTTTACCTTATAAATTAAAAAAATACTTAAGTTAAATCATCAAGAGCAGCAACTCCAGGAAGAACTTTACCTTCAAGCAATTCAAGGCTAGCTCCACCACCAGTTGATATATGGGACATTTTGCTGGCCAGTCCTGCTTTTTCAACAGCAGCAACAGAGTCACCACCACCAATAATTGTGCAACAGCCCTTTTGACTCAAATCAGCCAAAGAATTAGCAATTGAATTAGTGCCTTTTGCAAACTTATCAAATTCAAAAACGCCCATAGGACCATTCCATATAACGGTTTGGCAATTACTCAAGGCTGACTGGAAGGACTCTGCTGAGTCTGGTCCAATATCTAACCCCATCCAACCTTCAGGAATTGAAGTGATTGAAGCAACCTGACTATTTGCGTCTGGAGCAAAATTATCAGCAAGCACAACATCTGTTGGCAGAAGAAACTCTACGCCTTTGGATAAAGCCTTTTCTTCAAGAGCCTTAGCTAATTCAATCTTGTCATCTTCAACCAAACTTTTACCTACAGATAAACCTCTTGCTTTATAAAAAGTAAATATCATCCCTCCTCCTAAAAGAACCTTGTCACATTTATCAATCAAAGATTCTAAGACTCCTATTTTGCTGCTGACCTTGGATCCACCAACAATTGCAGCCAAAGGTCTCTTTGGAGAATCAATTGCCCCTTGCAAGTATTGCAATTCTTTCTCCATCAAATAACCAGCAACATTAGGACTTAAAAAATTAGTAACACCTTCTGTTGATGCATGAGCTCTATGGGCAGCTCCAAATGCATCATTGACATAAACCTCAGCAAGAGATGCTAATTGCCTTGCAAAATCTTTATCATTCTTTTCTTCGCCAGGGATAAAGCGAACATTTTCTAATAAAACAACGTCTCCATTATTCATAGCATTAACCTTTTCTTCTGCATCAGGACCAATGCAACTATCCGTCTTAGTCACTGGTTTGCCTAATAACTCTGACAATCTATGAGCTACTGGAGAAAGACGCATCCCATCATTTACTGTTCCTTTAGGCCTCCCAAAATGTGCTGAGAGAATAACTTTCGCTTTTTTTGCTACTAAATCTTGAATAGTTGGTAAAGCTGCACGAATTCGTGTGTCATCAGTAATAGAACCTTGATCATTAATGGGAACATTAAAGTCAACCCTTACCAATACACGCTTTCCATTTAGCTCGTCTAAGCTGAGACTAGAAAGAGAACGCTTTGTCATGCTAAGCCGCCATAAATACAAACGGGCTTGACACTAACCTGAGGAATGGACGAATGGTCATAATTTGAGCCAGAGATAGTATCTGAACATGGTCTAGATCAAAACAAACACCAAGTTTTATTAAAAATGGTCAATGAATCCTCTAGAACAACCCCAGACACTCAAAATTAAGCAAGCAACGCAAAGAACAACGCAATCGTTCATTCATTTAAGATTGATATAAATGTCGTAACTAAAGCTTTAAAGATGTTTATCAAGGGCAATCCAAAGAAACAAAAGAAATTATGCAATCTGACTGGAATCAAAAAACAAAAAAATCATTTCCTCTCAATATATTTGTCCAAAGATCAAACTTTGAAGAACTGATTCTTGATAATCTTGTAATACATATAAACCTTGAAAGCAGTGGCTCCCATCTACAAACTCAAAAAGTGCAATGCGATTATGAGTAACTCATTTAACAATCATAAGCTTAAAAACTATTATCACATAATAGTTCCGTGAGCACAAATATTATTCAGTGGTATCCTGGCCACATTGCAAAAGCTGAAAAGCTCCTAAGTGAAAGTCTACATAAAGTAGATTTAGTTGTAGAAGTAAGGGATTCAAGAATTCCAATTTCTACATCCCATCCACACTTAAGCAAATGGATACAAAATAAAAAGCATTTATTAGTAATTAATAGAAAAGATATGATTCATGAAAAGAACATTCGTGCATGGAAAAAGTGGTTTGATAAACATGGGCAGCAAACATTATGGTGCAATGCTAAAAATGGTGATGGCGTTAGTGAATTAAAAGATGCTTCAATAGCACTAGGCAAAGAGCTGAATGATCGCCGTAAACTGAGAGGAATGCGCACAAGAGCTGTTAGAGCCTTATTACTTGGATTTCCAAATGTTGGAAAATCTGCTCTGATCAATCGATTAACTCAAAAAAAGGTCGTCTCAAGTTCACGCCGTGCGGGAGTAACAAGATCTTTAAGGTGGGTAAGAATTGATCCAAAAATCGACCTTTTGGATGCTCCTGGTGTGCTACCTCCTTTCATAGAAGATCAACAAGCTGCAATTAAGCTGGCAATATGTGACGATATTGGTGAAGGGGCATATGACGTTGAACAAATAGCCATAGCTTTTCTGCAAATGATTAATACTTTAGAACAAAACAATAGACAATTACTGAAAGAGTCAATTGAGCAAAGATACCGAATTAGTTTTGAAGAAAGTAATAGTACTCCTCATACATGGCTTGAGAATGCAGCAAGTCTACATACGTCTAAGAATATAAGAAGAATGTCTCAAAGAATACTAGATGATTTTCGCAAATCACTATTAGGTCGTATTACACTTGATATTCCACTATGACAGATACATCTCTTAAACATAAAGACTTTGGGGAAGGCACGGGCGAGTTAATTACTATGCATTACAGTAAGCCCCTGCCAATGCGACTTGATCGATGGCTTGTAAGCCAGCGACCAGAACAAAGTCGGGCAAGAATTCAAAAATTTATTAATGATAGATTCGTCAAAGTTAATGGGATCTTTGCAAAAGCAAAAACTCCACTTAGAGAAGGAGATGTAATACTCCTATGGCTTCCACCACCCGAACCACTCCCATATTTACAGCCAGAAGATATGAAGCTCGAGGTGCTTTATGAAGATGAATATTTAATCGTAATAAATAAAGAAGCTGGAATAGCTGTACATCCTGCTCCTGGCAATAAGACTGGGACTCTTGTTAATGGCTTATTGAACCACTGCTCTGACTTGCCCGGCATTAATGGGAAGCTCAGGCCAGGCATCGTTCACCGTTTAGATAAAGATACTACTGGTTGTATCGTCATTGCAAAAACTCAAGAGTCATTGATAAATCTCCAAAAACAAATTCAAAAAAGAATTGCCTCAAGAGAGTATATAGCAATTGTTCATGGTGTTCCCAAGGGAGACAAAGGTTCAATCATTGGCTCTATAGGTAGACATCCTGTTGACAGAAAAAAATATTCTGTAGTTAAAGATGAATTAGGTAGATATGCATGCACACATTGGGAGTTAAAAGAAAGACTCGGAGATTACTCACTGCTGGGTTTCAAGTTAGATACAGGTAGAACTCATCAAATTCGAGTTCATTGTGCGCATTTTGGCCATCCTATCTTAGGAGATCAAACCTACAGTAGATGCCGAAAACTGCCTATTAGACTAAGTGGACAAGTATTGCATGCGATTCAGCTTGGATTAAACCATCCAAGTGATAATAGAAAAATGGTTTTCCAGGCACCCATGCCTAAGACATTTCATAGCTTATTAAAAGTTTTACGAGCACAATAGAGCAACTCTAGGTTGTTATCCTTGGACAAGCTCTTACCAACTTTCTAGATACTGGTGAAGCGGGTTTAGTGAAAACTTGATTTGCCAAACCTTCTTCAATAATCTTACCTTGATCTAAAACAATAATTCTCTCACAAAAGCTATGAGCTACAGATAAATCATGCGTAATAAATAGTATCGCCAAACCAAGTTTTCTTTGCAAGGAGCGTAACAATGTCAAAATCTCTCCTTGAACTTCAGCATCTAACATACTTACGCTTTCATCACAAATTAGAACTTTAGGGTTTAATGCTAGTGCTCGAGCAATTGCGACCCTTTGCTGTTGCCCTCCTGAAAGTTGATTAGGCATACGATTAAGAAAGTCTTCAGGAGGCATTAATCCAACTTGTTCAATTAATCGCCTTGTTTTTTCTTTGGCTTTGGCATAAGTAGATAGTTGATGAATCAAAATTGGATCAGAAACAATCTCTAAAACAGTCATCTTGGGATTTAAAGATGCAAAGGGATCTTGGAAAACCATTTGCATCAATTGCTTAGATTTTTGATTAAATTTTTTAGTTGAATTAATCAAAGTTTTACCAAGAAGTTTAACCTCCCCTCCT
Organism: Prochlorococcus sp. AG-363-M21; assembly: GCA_003278305.1. Lineage (GTDB taxonomy): Bacteria > Cyanobacteriota > Cyanobacteriia > PCC-6307 > Cyanobiaceae > AG-363-N16. Next base: position 39,223 of record QCFU01000010.1, on the reverse strand, counting down.
CTAATGGGTAATAACCCTAAAAGTGCTCTGCTTAAAGTACTTTTTCCACACCCAGAAACACCTACTAAACCTAGCGTTTCACCAAAACGAAGAGAAAAGCTTACTTCATTAATCGCTTTAATCCAATTAATTTCCCAAGGCATATTGCCAACAGAATACCAGCAACGCAATCTATCAACTTCTAAAATAACTTCTGAATTTGACGTTTCGTTCTCTGCTTTTGCTTCTATTGCTTTAGCAGCAGCTACCAATCTTTTACCAAGAAATGATTTAGGACTGCCAAGGACATCATTCGTATAGCCTTCCTCAATAACAGCCCCTTCTTGTATTATTGCCATGCGTTGACACCATCTAGACGCAAGGGCAAGATCATGACTAATTAACAAGAGTGAGCTCCCTAATTCATCACAAAGGCGACTTAATTCACTCATTACTTGATTAGCAACTGCAACATCAAGACTCGAAGTAGGTTCATCAGCAATTATTAATGGTGGGTTTAAGGCAATAGCTAAAGCAATAGCAACGCGTTGACGCATTCCACCACTAAATTCATGGGGATACGCATCAAAACGTGCTGGGTTTAATCCCACTTTTTCCAATAATTCTTCTGCACGAGCTCTCAGGCTTAAAGAAGTTTGCCTGCTGTTATGCGCTTTTAGTGTGTCAAGCAAATGATCTCCAATGGTCATCAATGGGTTGAGCCTTGTCATAGGGTCTTGAAAAACCAATCCAAGCAATTCCCCTCTAGCTTTTTCTAATTCAAGATCATTCAAATTCAAAAGTTCTTTGCCAATTAAAAGTAATTGGCCCTCACATCGACTCCCAGAAGGCAAAATCTGCATCAAAGCCTTTGCAACAGTACTTTTGCCAGACCCTGAGCTTCCAATCAAAGCTAGTCTTTCACCAGCTGAGATATTCAAATTGAACCCATTCAGAACCCATTTTCTACTATTTGGATAGCGCACCTTTAAGTCTTGAATATTTAAAACATCCCCTAAAGAACTCGACATAGGATGTAGCAATGGATGTTAAGCCTGAATAAAATATATGTTATCTGCCAAGTTGAATTTGACATACTAGCTATAGGTCAAATTCAACACTAATCAATCTGAGCTTTCAGTGAGTAATGCCTGAAGAACCTCAACTGAAAACTAAAACAATTGCTAAAGCTGAGGATTATGGCATTGTATTGCCTAATTGGCTAAAAGACTGCCTTGAAAAGATTCCTCTTGGCAGAGGAGAAGCATGTCCTACTGATCCAGAGTCTTTACTTGTCAATGCTTTTGACTTAGCTTTTCGACTTCATACTGGTCAATTTAGAGCAAGTGGTGATCCATACATTGTTCATCCTGTGGCCGTTGCAGACTTATTGCGCGAAATAGGGGCAAGTCCAACCGTAATAGCAGCCGGTTTCCTTCATGATGCAATCGAAGATACAGACCTCAGCCCACAACAATTAGAGGATTTTTTTGGCAGTGAAGTTAGTGGATTAGTTGAAGGGGTAACTAAATTAGGCGGTATTCACTTTACAAATAGAACTGAAGCTCAAGCAGAAAACTTAAGAAAAATGTTTCTTGCAATGGCTTGTGATATTCGAGTTGTTCTCGTAAAACTAGCTGACAGAGTGCATAACATGCGCACCTTAGATTCTCTTCAATCTGATAAACAACAACGCATAGCCTTAGAAACAAAAGAAATATATGCACCATTGGCGAATCGATTAGGGATAGGTCGTTTCAAATGGGAGCTTGAAGATCTAGCATTTAAGCTTCTAGAACCTGAAGCTTATAGGCAAGTTCAAGAAGAATTAATGACCAAAAGAAGCGAGAGAGAAAAACGCCTTGAAGTAACAATTCAATTACTTAAAGAAAAATTATCAAAGGCAGGACTAATTAATTGCGAAATCAGTGGCAGGCCAAAACACCTATTTGGCATATGGAGCAAGATGCAGCGTCAACAAAAAGAATTCCATGAAATATACGACGTCGCCGCATTGCGAATAATAGTTCCTGATCTAGAAACATGTTATCGAGCTCTTGCAGTGGTACATGATACATTTCGGCCTATTCCTGGTCGATTTAAGGACTATATTGGTCTTCCCAAGCCTAATGGATATCAATCACTTCATACTGCTGTCATTGGAAGGCATAGACCTATCGAGGTACAAATAAGAACTCCTGAAATGCATCAAGTTGCAGAATTTGGTATAGCTGCACATTGGAAATATAAAGAAGGAGGGTCACCTGCTACAGGAAATGCAGAAAAATTTAATTGGCTTCGTCAACTTTTAGAATGGCAACAAGAAGGAGGCAAAGATGACCATAATGACTATCTATCGTCTATAAAAGAGGATTTATTTGATGAAGAAGTTTTTGTTTTTACTCCTAAAGGAGATGTTCTCGGACTAAAAAAAGGATCTACTGCGATAGATTTTGCTTATCGCATTCATTCCGAAGTTGGAAACCACTGCCATGGTAGTCGCATAAACGACAAATTATGTCCATTATCTACACCACTGAACAATGGTGATTTCATTGAAATTCTTACAAATAAAACTTCTCATCCAAGTCTCGACTGGCTAAACTTTGTTGCCACACCTACAGCTAGGAATAGGATAAGGCAATGGTATAAGAAAAGTCATAGAGATGAAACAATTCAACGTGGAAAAGATCTTCTTGAACGAGAACTGGGTCGAGATGGATTTGATACGCTATTAAATAGCACAGCAATGAAAAAGGTTGCAGAAAGATGCAATCTCAAGAGCAAGGATGATCTTCTGGCCGCCCTTGGCTTTGGAGCGATAACATTACATCAAGCCCTCAACCGTTTAAGAGAAGAGATACGTCTACAAAATATGGAATCAGAAGTCTTATCAGAAAATGCATATGAGCCTCAAAAGCTTCCTACTCAGTCTGAGAGAAGAACTTCTAATAGACGTTCAACCACTACTCCCATTTATGGCGTCGAGGGTCTTGACTATAGATTAGGGGGATGTTGCAGCCCTCTTCCTGGAGAAACAATTATAGGAACAGTAGCACTTGGCAACCATGGGATTACAATTCATCGACAAGATTGCGTTAATTTAGCCAATATACCAACAGAAAGAAGATTACCTGTAAGGTGGAGTGAAAGCGAGTTAATGGGAGATCAAAGATTTTCTTCTCAATTAAGAATCGAAGTAATTGATAGAGTTGGGATTCTGAAAGATATCTTAATGAGGCTTTCAGATAGTGGAATTAATGTTAGCGATGCTCGTGTAAAAACAGCTTATAGCAAGCCAGCTTGTATTGATTTACGGATTGAGCTAAAAGATTCAAACCAATTAAAATCAACAATGCAACAAATTCGTTCTATGGCAGACGTTATTGATATTGCAAGAACTGAGCTAACATGAAATACAGATTATCACTGCAAAATTAATTCTGATCTATAACACTTAAGCGTTTAAATAGTACATAACATAGACCTCCTAGAAGCAAGCCCATAAACAATCCCACTATTGATGAGCCTAATAACAATCTACTACTAAAAGTCCAACCCTGATCGAATAATTCTCTACCTGATAATTGACTTACATCACCTATAGCAGTACCTTTCCCAAGAAAAGCTTCTCCAACTTTATAATTAAACCAAAATAATGGGGCATAAGAGAATGGATTACTTATCCAAGTTGCGGTTGCAGCAAGAAGAAGATTACCTTTAAAAAGCCTTGAAAGAGAAATACCAATTAAAGTTTGAAAACCAAAAAAAGGAAAACACCCACTAAATACACCTAGTGCAACTCCACGTGCACGTTCTGCAGGAGTTCCTTCTTGTCTCCAAATCCAAATGAAAAATTTTCTTATTTTTTGAATCAAATTCAGTAGCTTTTTCCTCATTAGATAGACTGTTAGACCTAAAATACATTCAAATGTTAATCGTAAGAAATATTGCCAATCTTTAGTTGATGAATTTCAATTTCCCCACTGAAGAAACAATTGCAGCAGTTGCCTCAGCAGTAGCCGCTGGTCAAGGAGGTATCGCAATCATTCGAATCTCAGGCGTACGAGCAAAAGAAGCAGCAAAAAACATAGTCCATACACCAGGGCGTGCACAATGGAAAAGTCATTCCATTTTGTACGGGCATGTAATAGATCAAATCACGAAAAAACATATTGATGAAGTCTTAGTTCTAATAATGGATGGCCCAAAAAGTTTTACAGGAGAAGATGTTGTTGAAATACACTGTCATGGAGGGCTAATCAATGTCCAAAGAATACTAGAAGAACTTCTAAGACAAACGTTTGTCAGGAGAGCCTTCCCTGGCGAATTTAGTCAACGTGCTGTTCTCAATGGAAGACTGAATCTAACTCAGGCAGAAGCAATTAATGATCTAATAAAAGCCAGAAGTCAAAAAGCTGCAGAGCTTGCAATGGCTGGAGTAGATGGTGCAATTTATGCACAAATCAATCAATTAAAAGAAAGATTACTTGATCAACTCTGTGAGATTGAAGCACGCATTGATTTTGAAGAAGATTTGCCAGCTTTAGATAAGAGTGAAGTATTGACCAATATTACAAGTATTAACAAAGAGTTAAAAGCTTTAATCAAGCAGAACAAACAAGCAAGTTATATTAGAAATGGATTAAAAGTTGCACTGATTGGTCTTCCCAATGTTGGAAAAAGTTCATTACTAAATTTACTTTCTAAAAAAGAAAAAGCAATAGTTACTCAAGTCCCAGGAACAACTAGAGACCTATTGGAAAATGAAATTATTTTAGAAGGCATTCCAATAACATTAGTTGATTCAGCCGGAATTAGGGACACTGATAATATTGTTGAGTCAATAGGAGTACAAAGAAGTGAAAGAATGCTAGTAACTGCTGATATTATTATGTTTATCTTTGATATAAGTAAGCCTTGGAATGAATCAAACCAAAATCTATTAAGTAAGATTCCTCAGCATATCCCAGTATTATTAATTGGAAATAAATCAGATCTAAATATCAAAGACCAACCTGTAAAAACAGATGTAATCATTAGCGCTTTAAACGGAAATGGAGAAAAGAGCTTAATTAAAAGTTTATTAAAAACTTGTGGGGCAAATAAAGCTCAAAATATAGAAATCTCTCTAAATGAAAGACAAATTGATCTTGTGATTTCTGCTTCAAATGCTTTAAATAGAGTGCTTACTCAAGAAACTCAATTGTTGCCATGGGACTTCTGGACAATTGATTTGCGCGAAGCAATTCAAACTCTGGGAGAATTAACAGGTGATGAAATATCTGAGGCATTACTAGATAGGATCTTCTCACGTTTTTGTATAGGTAAATAATTCAATGGATTTACAAATTCCTACCATCAATAATCTGATAGATCTATGGTTAACTGAGGACCTTGGAAGAGGAGATCTAACAACTGTCTTAGACGATGATGAAGTGTGTTCTGCTATATGGATCGCAAAGCAAAGTGGGATTTTTTGTAGTGGGCCTCTTGTTCAAAAGATTTTTCAAAAGCTCGATAAATCTGCACAGATTTCTCTAGAAGTAGACGAAGGTGGAGCTTTCAAAAGTGGTCAAAAAGTACTAAGCGTGACTGGCAAGAAATCAGCGTTACTTGCTGGTGAACGAACTTCTCTAAATCTTGCAATGCATTTATCAGGCATTGCAACAGAAACAAAGCACCTGGTAAGTCAATTAAATGGAACAGGTGTGCGCTTGGCAGATACAAGGAAAACGACTCCAGGACTTCGCCTACTTGAAAAATATGCTTTTAAATGCGGAGGAGGTATGAATCATAGAATGGGACTTGATGATGCTGCAATGCTAAAAGAAAACCATATAGCTTGGAGTCGTGGCATCTCTGAATCTGTTCAATCACTAAGAGAATCTATCCCATGGACAGCAAAGATTATTGTAGAAGCAGAAACAGAGGAACAAGCTAAAGAAGCAGTGATATCTGGAGCTGATGGAGTGTTACTGGATGAAATCCCCCCTAATCAACTAAAAATTCTAGTACCTATTCTCCGAAAATTAGCAAGAACAAGCTCTAATGAGCGAGAGTCAAGGCAAATTGTTTTAGAAGCATCAGGAATAGATCCAAGAAAAATAAAAGATTATGCTTCTACCGGAGTCGACTTTATTTCAAGCAGTTCCCCTATCACTAAAAGTTATTGGATAGACTTTAGTATGCGTTTCAATAAAGGCCAATAATAAAATCATGCAAAGAATCTATCAACTTCTAAGTATACAAGTTCAACAAGCAATCGAAGTCGCCTTCAGGGAAGAGATATTAGCAACGAACATCTCAAAGAATTTGTTAAACCCTCAAATAATGCCGGCATCTAAACCTGAATTTGGTGATTTCCAAGTTAATGGTGCCTTGTCTTTAGCAAAATTAATCAAAAAGTCACCTCGTCAGATCGCAGACAATATAGTTAATCAACTCAACAGAAATAGTAAATTTAAAGAAGTATGTCTCCCACCAGTAATTGCAGGCCCTGGTTTTATTAATATCACTCTAAAAGAAGAGTATCTAATTACTGAGATCATTCATCGAGCTCAAGACGAAAAGCTTGGTGTTCCTATCCTCCAAGAGGAAAGTTCTAAGTCCAATCGTGTAATCGTAGATTTTTCTAGTCCTAATATTGCAAAAGAAATGCACGTTGGACATTTAAGGTCAACAATTATTGGCGATTCTATCGCTCGTATTCTTGAATTTCGTGGTTACTCAGTACTACGGCTAAACCATGTTGGAGACTGGGGGACCCAATTTGGCATGTTAATAACACACCTCAAAAATGTTGCTCCTGAAGCACTAACAACTGCAAATAAAGTTGACCTTGGAGATTTAGTTGCTTTTTACAGGCAAGCAAAACAGTGTTTTGATATAGATAAAAATTTTAAATCTTCTTCACGTCAAGAAGTAGTCAAATTACAACAAGGCAATGAAAAAAGCATAAAAGCATGGAATCTTTTATGTAGTCAATCTAGAAAAGAGTTTCAAAAAATATATGATCTACTAGATATAAAGCTAGAAGAGAGAGGTGAGTCTTTTTACAACCCTTTCTTAGAAAGCGTAGTTACTGATCTAGAAAAACTAGGTTTATTGGTTACCGACCAAGGAGCTCAATGTGTATTTCTTGAAGGTATAACTGGTAAAGATAATAATCCTCTACCAGTTATCATAAAAAAATCAGATGGAGGGTTTAATTATTCAACAACTGACTTAGCTGCTATTCGTTACCGACTTAGTCCTCCACCTAAAGGAGATGGAGCATGTCGTGTAATCTACGTAACTGATGCTGGGCAAGCTAATCACTTTTTAGGTGTATTTCAAGTAGCAAAGCGTGCAAAATGGATACCTAACAATTGTCATGTTGAGCATGTACCCTTTGGTTTAGTGCAAGGAGAGGATGGGAAGAAACTAAAAACTCGTTCGGGGGAAACCGTACGACTTATAGATTTACTAACTGAGGCTATTAATAGAGCAAAGCAAGATCTTATAAATCGTCTGGAGAAAGAAGGTCGTCAAGAAAGTATTGGCTTTGTAGAAGAGGTTTCAAAGGTTGTGGGATTAGCAGCAGTCAAATATGCCGATTTAAGTCAAAATAGAATTACAAACTATCAGTTTAGTTTTGACCGTATGCTTTCCTTGCAAGGTAATACTGCACCATACCTTTTGTATGCGTTAGTTCGCATTGCTGGAATTAACCGTAAAAGTAAAGACCTTTTAAAGAAACAAATGCAAGTTAGGTTTCATGAAAAAGAAGAATGGAGCTTAATTAGAGAATTATTAAAGTTTGAAGATGTGATCATACAAGTTGAAGAAGAATTGCTGCCAAATCGCCTTTGCAATTATCTGTTTGAACTAAGTCAAGTTTTCAATCGCTTTTACGATCATGTTCCTGTTTTAAAGGCGGAAGAACCTTTTCAATCCAGTCGCCTAATTTTATGTCAAATGACTGGAAGCACACTCAAGCTAGGATTAAACCTTCTAGGAATTGCCACTTTAGAAAGAATGTAATGGAATCTATAAAAAACAAAGCTTGTGTAAAGGTCCCTAAACCTAGACCAGAAATAGAAATGATGACTCCCTACTCAGCCCCTTTAGAAGGCCGAAGGAATTTACTACGTCTAGATTTTAACGAAAATACTATTGGGCCCAGTCCCAAAGTAATGGCTGCGCTAAAAACAATTGTGGCAGAACACATATCTATCTATCCAGAATATAATGGGCTCCAAAAGGCAGTTGCTGCAAATATCAATTCTTCAACCATAATTAATCCTCTTGAAATAAATCAAATTGGACTATTTAATGGTGTTGATGCAGCAATTCATTCTATTTGTCATTCATTTGGTGATCGCGGTGATCAACTTTTAACAACAGTCCCTACATTTGGTTATTACAAGCCTTGTGCAAAGATGCAAGGTATGGAAGTGCTGGAGATTCCCTACGAAACAACAACTTTCGAGTTTCCTTTCAATACAATCAAAAAATTATTAATAAAAAACAAACCTAAGATACTGATTATTTGCAATCCCAATAACCCTACGGGAACAAATTTAAAAGCTAATAAAATCTTAGAACTAGCAACCACTTCTCCAGAGACATTAGTCGTTATTGACGAATTATATGAGGCTTTTTTAGGTGATAGCATACTGCCTATAGTTAACTTTTCAAGAATGCCTAATCTTATTGTTTTAAGGTCTCTTTCTAAAACATCAGGATTGGCAGGTTTACGTATAGGGTTCGCAATAGGCCATAAAGATGTGATCAATTTAATAAAAAGAGTTTCTGGTCCTTATGACATAAATAGCTTTGCAGTAACTGCGGCCTTTGCCGCACTTGAAGATCAAAAATATATAGATAATTATGTCCAAAAAGTCTTACAAGCTCGCAATTGGATTCAGAAAAAATTACTAGACAACAACATAAAACATCATATGAATAGTGGAAATTACTTTCTTCTATGGCCAAAAAGAAAAGCTTCAGAAGTTGAATCTAGCCTAAGAAAAGAAGGAATATTAATAAGAAACATGCAAGACAAACCACTAATAGAAGGCTCATTAAGAGTCTCTATTGGAACAACAAAGCAAATGCAAATATTTTGGGAAGGATTAAAAACAACTAAGTCAATTTAAGGCATTAGATAAATCACTGTTTCTTCAGGGGACTTTCTTCGTATTTTATAAGATTTACCAACTTTCTTTACCTTAACGCCCTCCATAGATTGCAAAAACGGCTGAATATCTGTTTGATCACATTCTTTCAAGACCTTACTTCTGGCATATTGAGCAGGAATAACGATTCTTGGATTGAGGTCTTTGACAACTTTTGCAGCTTCTTGACCGTTATAAACCTTCGCTCCACCACCAACAGCTATAAAAAGTACATCTGGTCTACCAAAAAGTAACTTTTCCTCCAAGTTAATCGGCGTCACGCTCCCTCCGAGATGTAAAAAATTAAACCCACCTTGATTCCATTGCCATGCCGTTGCATAACCAAAACGACGCCCGCCCAAACGATCATGCGGAGCAGATGAACCCTGCAAGTTCAAACCCTTTATTGCATAAGAACCAGGCTGGGAAAAATAAGTTCCTTTGTAATCTTTAGATCCTTCATCAGGCAACTCAGAACTGACCAAGATGACATCTGCTTTCACATTAGGTTTTTTCAAACCCTTAGCACAAGCGACAGGATTAAAAGGGTTTATCAAAACAGAATGTCCCCCTCCTTTAACTAAAAAAGCACTATGGCCAAAACTAATAATTTCGACAACATCTGCCTTGGTGGGCAAAGATGAAGTCAATAGAAAAGCGCCTAAAATAAATGGCTTAAGTAGTGATTTAAATAAATGAGTGTTGTAAATCATAAACAAATTCTTACATAATAAATTTAACAATTTTCATGATCCAGCTAAAGAGAGAAAGTTACTCAACAATTGATGTCCAGATTCTGTGAGTACACTCTCGGGGTGAAATTGTACTCCCTGAATATGCGAATATTTTTTGTGCATTAACCCCATAATTGTTCCATCTTCAAGCCAAGCAGTTATCTCAAGACAGCTTGGCAATGTTTCTGTTTCGGCAATCAGGCTGTGATATCTAGTAGCAACCAAAGGATGTGGCAATGCACAAAAGACACCTTTTTCGTTATGAAACACATTAGAAGTCTTTCCATGCATGAGATCTTTTGCTCGTATTATTTTTCCACCGAAAGCTTGTGCTATTACTTGATGTCCTAAACATACTCCTAAGGTAGGAATACTAGAGGAAAAGTTATGCAAAACTTCTAGACAGATGCCTGACTGATCTGGATCCCCTGGACCTGGTGACAGAACTATTGCATCCGGGTTTAAAACTTTAATTTGGTCTATAGATACTTCATCGTTTCTAGAAACTTTAATCTCTTGCGCAATTGAATGCTCAGATGAAAGTTCTCCCAAATATTGAACAAGATTGAATGTAAAACTGTCGTAGTTGTCAATAACTAAAAGCATTTGAGTAATCTTAAGTACCTAAAAGGTCAAGAAAAGGAGGAAGAATTAACAATCCTGCAATTAATAAAGAGCATAATGAAGCAATGAACACTGCAGCTGCTGCACAATCTTTTGCAATACGAGCTAAGGGGTGAAACTGCTTCCCAACCGTCAAATCAACTACTGCTTCTATAGATGTATTAACTAATTCAAGAGCCAAGACAGCTCCAATAGTAATAATTAGGATTGCAAGCTCAGTAAAAGGCAAGTCCAACCATATTGAAAAAACACTCACTAAGAATCCGATAACAATATGAATACGAAAATTTCGTTGACTTAGAAGAGCATAAAAAACACCTTGAGATGCATATTTAAAACTAGAAGGTAAGTCTTTAGAAATCAACCAAGAACTCCTTCTTGAAAGGTGTTTTGCCTTCACCGAACTATTTTTATTTTCTAACTCTTGTCTTTCATCAATCATAACTTGTCTTTACAGCTCAAAGGGTTGATTGCGAAGTCTGTATTAACTTTAAGCAGCTTATCTTGAAAATCAAGCATCTTTTTCAAGCTAGTAGAATGAAGATGATCCCAACCTAATAGATGAAGAAAACCATGGCAAACAAGCCATGTTAATTCTCTATCTAAATTATGATTTTGATCTTTTGATTGTCTTTGTGCTGTCTCAGCAGAAACAATAATGTCACCTAATTCCAGTGCTGGATCCGGTTGCATAGAAAAATGATTGTCAATAGCTGGAAATGAAAGGACATCAGTGGAACAATCTTTATTCCTCCACCTTTTATTAATTAAAGCTATATGAGAATCATCGGTAAATTGTAAACCAATACTAAAAGAAGTTGTTTGTCTAACTAAAGAAGGGCAATTCAGTTTCTTATTATGATGAAAAACTTTAATCCATTTTGTAAAATAAACAATCCAAGGTTGAGGGCTTATTAACAATTTTTGTGTATTTGAGTCAATTATTTTTAAAAGCTTCTCATCTAAACACTCATGAAATGCAAGGTCAATATCGATATTTTGTGAAAGCATCAAGTTTTATGCGTCTTAAGCTGGCAAATTAGGTCGACCTAAAATAGCGATCACAACAATGAATAGAATAAAACCAAAAAAAGTAAGTCCAAAATGAATTAAACTTTGGTTACCTTTGCTTACCATATTTCTCATAGCTAACTTAATAAAGCTAGGCGAAGAAGTATTTTTTAAAGAAGAATCTTTTCTCATTATCTAATTATCTAATTGATCCTCTAAGTTGTCTACTCCTTGGAGAAGAAGAGCTTGAATGAATGGGTCCAATTTCCCATTCATAACTCCTTCAATATCTGTTGTTTCTTTAGCAGTGCGTAAATCCTTAACCATTTGATATGGATGAAAAACATAATTTCTAATTTGATTTCCCCATGCTGCTTCTACAATATCTCCTCTGATATCAGCTATTTCCGCAGCACGTTGTTCCTTAGCGATAATCATTAACTTAGCTTTAAGTAATGTCAACGCTTTCTCTTTGTTCTGAAGCTGAGAACGCTCTTGAGTACATCTAACAGCTAAACCAGTTGGAACATGAAGAATCCGAACAGCCGTCTCCACTTTATTTACATTTTGCCCTCCTGCTCCCCCTGATCGACTTGTAGTAATTTCTAAATCTTTTTCAGGAATATCTAATTCAACCTCTTCATCTAATTTTGGCATCACTTCTACACCTACAAAACTTGTTTGCCTCTTCCCATTTGCATTAAAAGGAGAAATGCGAACCAAGCGATGCGTCCCTTTTTCATTTTGCAAATATCCATATGCATATTTGCCTTCAATCTCAACTGTGGCACTTTTTATACCAGCCTCTTCACCTTCAGACAACTCATCAACTGTAACCTTCATTCCATGGTCTTCTGCCCAGCGAGTGTACATACGTAAAATCATTTGAGCCCAATCTTGCGCATCAGTTCCGCCAGCACCTGCATTAATAGATAAAACTGCACCTTTCTTGTCATAAGGTCCACTTAATAATCTTTCTACTTCCCAAAAGTCCAAATCTATCCTTAATTGATCTAATCCAGATTTTGCTTCTGTAATAATTTCTTCATCTGGTTCAAATTCAAACAATTCTAAGGATGCCTCAGCATCTTTTAATAAATTATTCCAATAAGATAATTTCTTCAATTGATCTTTAACATCATCTAACTGCCTCATCAATTGCTGAGCATTATTCTGATCATTCCAAAAATCTGGCTGAGATACAATTTGTTCAAGATCTGATTGACGAGCATTTAAAACAGGTACGTCAAAGACACTCCTGAGCTTTGCTCAGACGATCATGCAATAGAGAAAGATCTCTTTTAAACTCAGTTAAATCTAACAATTCTTAAAAAAGAAACTATTCCTATGAAACTATCAGTTGAAGGACCTCACATAAAATAATGATTAAATAAATTCTTGATTTATGAACAAAGTTGAAATCTATACATGGGCATACTGTCCATTTTGTATTAGAGCAAAAGCTTTATTAACAAAAAAAGGCATCCCATATACAGAATATGCTATTGACGGAGATCAAGATGCTCGAAATGCAATGACTCTAAGAGCCGATGGGAGAACAACACTTCCCCAAATTTTTATTAATCAACAAGGCATTGGTGGTTGCAGCGAGCTATATGAACTTGAAGAGACACAACAACTTGATGAATTATTGAGTACCTAAACAAATGAAGCAATTATTTGTGCTTGATCCAATCAAGTACATCAACCCTGAAAAAGATTCATCGGCAGCACTTATGGAAGCAGCATATCGTGCTTCCATTGAAGTATGGGTTTGTACCCCAGCAGATCTTCAAGCAAATGGTAATAAAGCAGGTGTTATTGCTCGCAAAGTAATCCCATCACCTTGGATTACTGCAGAAAAGCCTCAGAACATTTCACTGAACCAATTTGCTTGCATTTGGATGCGCAAAGATCCGCCAGTAGATGAAGCGTTTTTATATGCAACTCATTTACTTGAAGTAGCAGAGCGTGAGGGTGTACTGGTTCTTAACAAAGCTTCTTCTCTCAGAGCATGGAATGAAAAGTTAGGAGCATTAAGGTTTAGTCAGTTAATGGCTCCCACACTGGTTGCCAGCAGAGTTGATGAACTAAAAAAATTTGCAGAAGAGAATGGTGAAGTGGTCCTAAAGCCTCTAGGAGGGAAAGGAGGACAAGGTGTTATTCGCATTGCCAACAATTCGCCAGGTATTCAAGCACTCTTAGAGCTAGTTACATCACAAGAAAATTTGCCAGTTATGATGCAAAAATTTCTTCCAGAAGTCCAAAAAGGAGATAAAAGAATTTTACTAATTAATGGTGAGCCATTAGGAGCTATAAACCGAAAACCTAAAGAAGGAGATTTCAGAAGCAATCTTGCTTTAGGAGGAACAGCTGAAGCAACTAAATTATCCAATCGAGAAAAAGAGATTTGCAAAGAGCTTGCTCCATCCCTAAGAAATGAAGGACTGTTTTTCGTTGGAATTGATGTAATTGGAGGAATGCTGAGCGAAATAAATGTGACTAGTCCTACTGGAATTCGTGAAGTTGAAAATCTTATGAACAGTAAATTAGCAGATCAAATCATAGAAATTCTCTTAAAAAGTTTGTCCTGAAAATTTAGAATCAGAAAAAATCTGATCTTTGAGAACTGCAAACTTTAAACGAACTTCTTGTAATTCATCATCTACGGTAGACCCCTTAACTATGCCTGCTCCTGCAATTAAATCTAAATTCCTCGATCTTGCATAACCACATCTAATTCCAACTCTAAATTCTGCATTATCCATTGTATCCATCCATCCGATAGGTGATGCATATAATCCTCTGTCAAATTGCTCAATAGTCCTTAACCATTTCAAAGCATTCTCTCTAGGTAAACCTGCTACAGCTGGGGTTGGATGTAATGCATTCAAAATCTGCAAAGGAGATTGACTACTTAAATGTGAAGAAATGGGCGTATGCAAATGCACTAATTTCCCATGCCTCGCCAAAAGTGGCTGTAGAGAACTTTGAGGTGATAAGCCTAAGCCAGACAATTGATCATATATTGAACTAATAACTACTTGATGTTCTCGAAGATTCTTTTCAGAACTCAACAAAGCACTATCTTGAGGCCCTGAAATTGTAGTGCCTGCAAGTGCATCAGTAATCATGTTATTCTGTCGAAGACTTAGTAGACGTTCAGGGGAAGCCCCAAAAAAAGATTCCTCTTTGGAGCGTTGCCAAAGAAAACGACAACTATATTTTTGGTGATTTCGAAGAGACGCTAATATTGCTAATGGATTTAAAGGTTTATTAAGAACAATTGATTGCCTAACAGCAAGAACAAGTTTCTCAAGCTGACCAGAATTAACCAAATCAATACCTTGAGCAAGAGATAAGCGATATTTACTTTCCCAATCTTGTGAACTTTTTATGGATAAAGACGATTCCTCTGAGAAAGAAACATCAGAGCATAGAAAATTAGACAGTTTTTCGCGCATCAACCAAATTTTTTCTGCAAATTCTCGAACATTAGACTCTTGAGATACAACTGCATTTAATCGAAGCCAAGTATTGCCTGCTTGTGCAGAAAGCTGCCAAGAAGGGAGAATAGCTTGAACTGCAGGTGCAAAGTCTAAATCTCTATTGATTTCAGAATTTTGCTCAAAAAATGTAAACGCAAATAAAATTTTCGGCTTAGATTGCATTGGAGCTTCAGGTACAACATCAATCAATCGCGCAAATGTTTCATGAACAAAACGTTGAGACAGTTCAAACCTTCTTTGACCAATTAATTCAAAGCTTTGGCATTTACCAGATGCAGCAATACAAACATCAGGAGCGAGGTCCCAGAGAAAGCTAAATTGTTGCTGATCAGCAATTACAGGAAAATGCTTCAAAGGATCAATAGTTTTTATGGGCAACGCCAAGCTCAAAACACATTCATCAACCTTCCTAGAAATCCAACTCTTTCTAGAAGCTTGCAGAATTTCACTAAAGTTTGAGTCAAACTTCATACCCAAATGAGGCAATGATCAAAGAAACCAATCAATTTATCAACCGTACTCAGGTTAAGAGCAGGTAGGTCAAATCCAATGCAAGAAAAAAATGCTGTTGCATCAATTCATCCAACAAGTAAAAGCACCAAAGCTGTGCTTTGGAAAAAAGCAATTAAATGGCCTTTATATTCTGTAGCTGTAATGCCAGTTCTCATAGCTGCAGCTTGGAAAATAAATGCAGGAGAAGTACTTCGTATAAATCAATTAGTTGGTTTTCTTACTGCATCAATTTTGCTTTTGATTTGGGAAAATCTTACAAATGACCTTTTTGATGCAGATACAGGAGTAGATGAATTCAAATTCCATTCTGTTGTCGCTCTGACTGGGAACAAAAGATTGATAAGAACTTTGGCCTATCTAGTTCTATTAATAGGACTAATACTAATTCTCATACTTGCATTTAATAGTAATACCAAAGTTTTTTTTCTAGTGTTTGGATGTTGCATTCTTGGTTACCTATATCAAGGGCCGCCTTTTAGATTGGGATATAAAGGCTTAGGAGAACTGTTGTGTTTTTTTGCTTTTGGACCTCTTGCTACTGCTGCCGCATTATTAGTTTTATCTTCAAAGATAGAAAGTGCTGCGACAGTACCTTGGAAGACAGCCTTTACACTAGGCTCAGGCCCAGCACTTGCAACAACACTAGTTCTCTTTTGCTCTCATTTTCACCAGGTTGTCGAAGATGCTGCTAATGGCAAAAAAACTTTATTAGTACGAATTGGTACTAAAAATGCAGCTGGTTTAATCCCATGGTTTATTTTGATAACTTTAACTTTAGAGTTACTACCAATCATTCACGGAGATTGGCCCATTACAACATTACTTTCATATATTTGTTTGCCATCTGGAATTGCTTTAATAAATTTGCTTACAAAGCATCATAATAATCCATCATTAATTAGTGAGAGCAAGTTCTTAGCCTTAAGGTTTCAAACCTTAAATGGTTTAGGTCTAAGTATAGGTCTTATTATTCTTCCAATATTATTAAATTGGATTTAATAAAAATTCTTTAATGGAACTATCTCTTGAAATAAAGCCATTTTCTTTTGAGCTTGTAAAGCCTTTAAATACATCCAAAGGGATCATAAATAAAAAAGAAGGTTGGCTATTAAATGTTCAAGATGAGACTGGCAAAAATGGCTGGGGGGAAATAGCTCCACTTAATCAGCATGAAATGAGTGAATGTGAAAACTTACTAAATAATTTAGAGAAAAAACTTTCTAAAAGACAATTAGAAGTAAAGCTATTAAAATCATCGGGTGCATTTGCCTTTGGCATTGGTGCTGCACTAGCCGAAATTGAGTCATTAATTGATCTCGATATAAATAATAACTCATCGACTTGGCTTGAATCAGCATTCCTTCTTCCAACTGATGATTCTCTAATCTCAGTTCTAGAATCTAAACTTAATGAACAAAGTGCTAAAGATGAAAATATAACTTTTAAGTGGAAAGTAGCTTGTCTTCCTAATGAAATAGAAAAAAAGCTTCTCGATAAAATACTAAATCGTTTACCCAGCAAAGCTCGGTTAAGAATCGACCCTAATGCCGGATGGGATCGCAAAACTGCAAAAGATTGGGTTGATTATTTAGTTAATGAATCAAAATTGGAATGGATTGAACAGCCACTTTCTTCAAGTGATCTTGAGGGAATGACCATGTTATCTAAACAAATACCAATCGCTTTAGATGAATCACTTATTGACTATCCAGTATTAAGACAAACATGGAAAAGCTGGCAAATACGCAAACCTTTGCTAGAAGGAGACCCCAGACAACTTTTAAAAGAATTAAATGACAAAGTGGGCTATCGAGTGATCAGCTCATCCTTTGAAACAGGAATAGGCAGGCGGTGGACGCAATATTTAGCGACTTTGCAACAGCAAGGGCCAACGCCTACTGCCCCTGGCCTTGGCCCTGGTTGGTGTCCAAATACTCCTCTTTTTAGTGATCATCCAATATCTGTATGGAATGCAGCATGAAAAAAATTTGTTCAATCATTTGTGACCCTGAAAAAACAGAAGAAATCCTTCAACAAATAGAATTTGAATTAACTAACAAAACTTGGATCCATTTACTCTCCAAAAACAACAAAGAGGTATTCCCTTCTTACAAGCAATTGCCTCAAGGACCGGGTTTTATCATTAATAGTGGCGGTAGTACAGGAAGAGCACATAAATGTCTAATCCCATGTAGTCATTTAAATAAATCAGCATTAGCTTCAAAGGAATGGCTCAACTCGCTAGGTTTAGACAGTCAACAATGTCAAATCTATAATTGTTTGCCACTCAATCACATCAGTGGACTTATGCCATGGTGGCGAAGTCACTGTTGGAATGCTCAATATATATCTATATCACCTAAAGTAATGAGGCATCCTGAGGAACTCGAAAGAATATCTATCAACTCAACATATGGAACAAATACTCCTAAAATCACATCATTAGTCCCTACTCAACTCAGTCGGTTATTAAAAGATCCAGCAGGGATAAGATGGCTACAATCATTCTCTGTTGTTTGGGTAGGAGGAGCATTATTACCGATAACGCTTGCCTCACTTGCACGAAAATCAGAGATCCGATTAGCGCCTTGTTATGGCACAACTGAGACCACAGCAATGGTGACTGCACTTAGTCCAGAAAAATTTTTGTCTGGAATTAACAGCCATGGAAGCTGTTTAAAAGATGTCCAATTACGTCTAGGGAAAAATCAAAGATTAGAAATCAAAACTCCCAGATTAGCTATAGGTAATGTAATCAATGAAAAAGTACAATCAATTATTAAAGTAGATGGGTGGTGGGCATCTGCAGATATCGCAGAGTTAGTTGACGTTAAAGGCAATAAAGAGTTAACAATTATTGGGAGAGTAGATACTGCTATTAATTCTGGAGGAGAAATAGTATATCCAGAATTAATTCAAGTGAACTTATTGAATGCTATTCAAAAAGCTAAATTCCCTGTTAAAGAACTCTTGTTAATTAAAGTCGATGATTCTGAATGGGGTCAAAGGATGGTTGCTTTAATTCAATTGTGCAATACTGAAACAATCAATGTATCTGAATTATTAGATAACCTAAAAGACTTTGTTAAAAGTTGGCCATCTCATGAACAGCCAATTAGATGGCTGAATTGCCCTCAACTTACAAGGAATGATGTAGGCAAATGGGAATTAGCCAAATGGGAATCATGGGTAAAACATAAGCTCACGCAAGATGACTAAATGATCAAATCAATTGATCTAATTACAAGTAGTTATACCTCTAGTGACTGATGAGGCTTCAAGCCACAAAGTAATTTCATCTGGCAACAAACAACACTTCCTTGTATGAGAATTAATTGCTTGATGTCTAATCAGTCCTTTGGCTACTTTTGTATTATTCTTCTTAAAATTAAATTCAATCTGGAATCTGCCTCTTTCTAGCTTTTCTGGTCTCAACTCAATGTCGACATAATCACCATTATGTAATGGTCTTAAAAAATCAGCATGGCAATGTACTATTGGCAATCCAATTAAATCTTTAGCATCATCTTTTTGAAAATTGGTTTGCGGGAAAATTGACGAAGCTTCAAGACCATAAATTTCAAGACTTTCTTCCCAAGCTTCATGACACCATCGGAAGAGTTGAAGAAAATGCATAACACCTGCAGCATCTGTATCGCCAAAGCGAACAACTCTATTCAAATTAAGCCACGCCTCAGGATTTAGATACGTCAATTAATTAGCGGTCCACTGAACCCATAATGACGTCTATAGATCCAAGTATTGCCATTATATCTGCAACTTTTGCACCTTTCAAAATATGAGGAAGAATTTGCAGGTTATTTAAATCTGCAGCACGTATTTTGAACCTCCATGGAGTAACTTCGTTAGAGCCTTGAATAAAAACCCCAATTTCTCCTTTACCAGATTCAAGTCGAGTATATAGCTCTCCCTTAGGGATCTTAAATGTTGGCGCAACTTTCTTGGCAACGTATTGATAGTCAAAGCCTGTAAAAGGATGGCTCTTATCTTTAGCCATACGCACTGCCTCGATATTTTCTGTTGGACCACCAGGAATCATGTCACAAGCTTGTTCTAATATCTTTAATGATTGCCTCATTTCTTCAATTCTAACTCGATAGCGGGCATAGCAGTCTCCTTCTTTTTCACACGCAATATCCCAGGCGAAGTCGTCATAACACTCATAATGATCTACTTTTCTTAAATCCCATGCCACACCAGAAGCACGAAGCATTGGACCAGACAAGCTCCAATTAATAGCCTGATCTCGGCTTATAGAACCTAAACCTTCTATTCTGCGTCGAAAGATTGGATTATTTGTTATTAATTTTTCGTATTCATCTATTTTTGGACCAAACCATTTGCAGAAATCCTTACATTTATCCAACCAACCCCATGGCAAATCACAAGCCACTCCTCCTATACGGAAGTAATTATTATTAATTAATCGTTGACCAGTAGCAGCTTCCCACAAGTCATAAATCATCTCACGTTCACGGAAAATATAGAAAAATGGTGTTTGAGCACCTACATCTGCCAAAAAAGGGCCAAGCCATAAAAGATGATTAGCAATACGATTCAACTCCAACATCAAAACACGAATATAACTAGCTCTCTTTGGTACAGAAATATTTGCTAAACGTTCTGGGGCATTGACTACAATTGCTTCATAAAACATTCCAGCCGCATAATCCATCCGACTCACATAAGGAACAAACATTACATTTGTTCGGTTTTCAGCAATTTTTTCCATCCCACGATGCAGATAGCCAATCACTGGTTCACAATCGACCACATCTTCTCCATCAAGTGTGACTACTAAACGCAGAACACCATGCATTGATGGATGATGTGGGCCAAAATTTACCACCATTGGCTCCGTTCGCGTTTCCAATTGCGACATGGGGCCAAACATCAAATGAATACTTATGATATTAGAGAGAATTTATGCAAGAAAACTCCAAAGTTTCAAATTCCAACTTCAAACATAGTTCTGTTCTTTCAGAACAAATCATTGAATTTATTCATCACTCCCCGGAAGAGATAAGAAATACTGGCTGTATGCTAGATGCAACTATTGGCGGTGGAGGGCATTCAGCCAAAGTACTCGAGACTTTCCCAGAAATACAAATCATTGGACTAGATCAGGACCCAATAGCTATTAACGCTGCTAAGAATCATTTGCAAATTTTTCATCCTAGAGTAAAAATTTATCAAACTAATTTCCGTGACTTTCAACCATTAAAAAAACTATCAATAATTTTAGCTGACTTAGGAGTTAGTAGTCCTCAATTAGATGAACCATCACGAGGCTTTAGTTTCAAAGAGGATGGTCCAATAGACATGAGAATGAATAATACAAAAGGAATAAAAGCTTGTGAGCTAATATCGCAATTATCCGAGCAAGAATTAGCCAATATCATTTACAAGTATGGGGAAGAAAAGTTATCCAGACGTATTGCAAGAAAAATAAAAAATGACTTATCAACCAAGGGATCGTATTCCGGAACTGTAGATTTAGCATATGCAATCTCAGGATGTTATCCTCCAAAATGGCGTTATGGGAGAACCCATCCTGCAACTAAAACATTCCAGGCTTTACGCATTGTAATTAACAAAGAGCTTGATTGTTTAGAATCAATTTTAAAACAAGGGCCAGATTGGCTTTTACCGAATGGAATTTTTATGGTTATAAGTTTTCACTCATTAGAAGATAGATTAGTCAAAAATTCATTCAAGAAGAATAAAGATCTAGAAATAATTACAAAAAAACCAATAACAGCAAATATTAATGAAGTATCAAAAAACCCTCGAAGTAGAAGTGCAAAGTTAAGAGTTGCAAGGAAGAAGATATAACTTATGCACGAAGTTCATTGACTGCTTTCTTAATTACAGAAACAGCACTATTGATATCTTTCTCTTCCATTTCACGGCCAATACTTAATCTTAATGATGATTCTGCTTCTTTCACAGTTCGGCCAATAGCCATCAATACATGCGAGGGAGAACCATTACTGCATGCTGATGCGCTGCTGTAGTTTATAAAAGGTCTTAAACGCTTCTTTAATCTGCTTCCTGTAATACCAAGGATTGTGAAGTTAAGGTTATGAGGTAATCTCCTATCCAAGGATCCGTTAACAATTAAATCAGGAATCTGACTTTGCAAATCATTCCATAGTTTATCACGTAGAAAAGTTAGCTTCTTATTATTTAAAGATAGATCATTAATTGCAATTGATGCTGCTTCTGCGAATCCTATTACCAATGGAACGGGCAAAGTTCCTGCCCTAATACCATTCTCTTGCCCTCCTCCCCATATCAAAGGCTGAATAGGCAAAGACTCTCTGATAACCAATGCACCAATGCCCTTAGGTCCATATATTTTATGACCACTAATGCTTAAATAGTCTATTCCCATTTGTTCTACATTTATAGGCAAATAACCAAACGCTTGGGCAGCATCACTATGGAGGACTATCCCTCTAGATTGACATAATTTTGAAAAATCTTCTAAAGATTGAATTACACCAATTTCATTATTTGCCAACATAATACTTACCAGAAAAGTATCATCTTGAAAAGCCTCTATAAGTTTTTCTGAAGAAAGAATTCCTTCAGAATCTGGAACAAGTTGTGTAACACGAAAACCTTCTCGTTTTAGTTGTTTAAGAGGGTCAAGAACTGCATGATGTTCAGTGGATATTGTTATCACATGACCAGGATTACCTATTTCAATTGCTTTAGCTCTTGAATATCCAAGTAAAGCTAAATTATTTGCTTCGGTTGCACCACTTGTAAAAATCAACCGTTCAGGTTTAACTCCTAAACAATCTGCCAACTTATCTCTCGCGAGACCAATTGACGCTGACATATGAAGTCCAGAACGATTCTGTCTATCAGAAGGGTTTGCCCAAAACTCATTCCAATAAGGCTGCATGGCTCTAACAACCCCTTTTGAACAAGGAGTTGTTGACTGGTAATCAAAATCCAGTGGTTGATTCTCCATGAAGCCAATCGTAAAATTCCTTAGAAGATCAATATGATTAGTTAAATCACTTATAGATTTTCACAAGTATTAATTCATGCATTTATGAATGAAACAAAACCTTCTGACTTAATTGAGTCACAAAAACATCGAATATTATTGGTTGATGATGAGCCTGGCATTAGAAATGCTGTGCAAACTTATTTAGAGGACGAAGGCTTTGAAGTAACTACAGCCATAGATGGAGAAGACGGATGGTCTAAAGCTCAGCAAATGATGCCTGATGTAGTTATTAGTGATGTAATGATGCCCAGGTGCGATGGATATGGTTTATTAAAGAAAATAAGAGATGACGAACGTCTTGGAGGAACTCCAGTAATTTTCCTTACAGCAAAAGGAATGACAACTGATAGAACTCAGGGATATCAAGCAGGAGTTGATGATTACATCCCCAAGCCATTTGATCCCGAAGAACTAGTCGCAAGAGTTAGAAATGTTGTTAAGCGTCAAGAAAGATTATTAACCGAAGCTGCACGTTTTGCAGATACTGATGTCAGTCAAATGGCAAAACAAATAACTGAAATTAGATCCATGTTAACTCACAATGACAGTGAATCTTCAAGAAAAGACGTTATTATTCCAACCTTTACTCCTAGAGAAGACAGCGTTCTTCAATTAGTTGCTGAAGGTTTAATGAATAAAGAAATAGCAAGAAAATTAGAAACTTCAATTCGAAATGTAGAAAAATATGTAAGCAGACTTTTTATTAAAACAGGAACCTCTAGTCGCACAGAACTAGTGAGATATGCACTTGAAAATAATCTAGTAACTTAAGTTGAAAAAGCTTTTAATCATTTGAACGTCTAAACTCTATTAATTGCGAATAATAAAAAGGTGCTTGATTTAATTTTCGCCTCAAGACTGAAAACCCACTTGTCTCTGCAGCTTGTACAATTCCTTTTTCTCGCAAAATATAAGCTCTTGTAGTTTTACTTGGACCAGGGAAGAACTGACCTATCGTTTTTAATAAAGCAAGGAAAGGCGTATAGGGAGCAAAGCTAACAATTAGTCTCTCTTCAGCAAGGCTGCAAAGATGTCGGACCATATCTTCAGCAGCTTTCTGTGGATAATGAATAAACACATCTAGACATATCACTGTATGAAAAGAACCTTGAAGATTTTCAAGATCAGAAATATTAAATTTCATCTTTGACATATCAATCCCAATTTTTTCTGCTCGTAGTCTTGTTTCATTAACCATTGATTCAGAAATATCACTTGCCGCTATTGAACCTGCCCCCATTAAAGCCAAAGGTATAGAAAGACTGCCAACACCACATCCCGCATCACAAAAACTACTTTGTTCTATAAGGTTCGAATCTTTAATCCAAACCAAAACATCATCAACTGTCTTTTGATGACCTATACGTATATTTTTCTGAACTTTATTGACGTCATCTGTATCGCTATAAATTCTATTCCAACGCTCAAACCCAGTTCCATTGAAGTAACTAGCAACTTCTTGTTTCTCAGAGTTCTTGAGATCTTTATAATTTTCTAAAACCATAATCCATTTGAAATAATAAGATCTTACTCAGCTCGAGTCCAAACTAGATCAGTAGAGTCTTTTTGGAATCTCCATCGCAATAATTCTCGTAGTGGTTTTCCAATCAAAAAATCTTCAATACTCTTGCCTTGATCTAATGCATAACGAGGAGAGATTGTAGCTGACCAAATTGCAGACGAAGGGTCTCCAGTCCATTTAGCCAATCTCTTACAGCCTTCTAGTAAAGACAATGTTGATCCAGCTAGCTTGCCATTTTTTAATCTACATGCTCCTTCGTTAACAACTAACAACTTGTCATTCCAGAAGAATTCAGATTGATCTGTTCCATAAGCAGGTAAAGCATCGCTGACTAAGAAAATCTGCTTAGAAAGTAATTTATGAAGCATGAATGCAATATTTGGATGTACATGAACACCATCAGCAATCAAACCAACCATGACTTTCTCATGTCTCATTACCTGACCTATTGGGCCTGGAGACCTGTGATGAATCCCATTCATTGCATTAAAAGCATGAGTAATCATGCTTATCCCTTGAGCAAAAGCTAATTCACTCTCTTCTGCTGTTGCTGCAGAATGACCTAAAGAAACTAAAATTTTTTTTCTTTTTAAATATTCAATAATTTCAGAGGCTCCATCCAATTCAGGAGCAAGCGTAACCAATGCAATCTCAGATTCAAATCCCCCAATTCTTTGCTCTAAAGCTAATTTACTAGGTTCCAGAATATGACCTAAATCATGAGCACCATGAAATTTTTTTGACAAAAAAGGTCCTTCAAGATGAGCTCCTAGAAGTTTGCACGATTGCCGAGATTCGATTTTTCGTGCTTCTTTTAAAACCTCTAACGAATTTCTTAAAGAACCTAAACTAGAAGTTACTACTGTTGGACAAATTGCTTCAACACCATGATTCCAAAGCAAATCTAAAATTTCGAAGATTTTTGGCAAATGCTGAAAAGATAAATCATTAAATGCGATCCCCAAGCCACCATTGATTTGAAGGTCTACTCCCATCGGACTCAACCAATCTCGATCCCAGTCCGAAAAATCTATATTTGAATCAATTCTATCTGGTTTGATAGATCTAATAATGTTTGCATTATCCAAACAAATATTCCAAGACTTCTCTTGATGTAAATGGCTTGAAGGAAGAGGAAAACGAATATTTGTAATCCAACGCATAAAATCTAATCCTTGAAAAGTTAGTGCGAAGTAAAAAAATTATGCTAATTATTAATAATGGAACCTGCATGATGAAAAGTGTCTTCAGCAAATGCTGAACAAACAAGCTTAGTAGCGGTAGTCATGGGCAGCGACTCAGATCTGCCAACACTTCAACCAGCAATACAAATATTAGAAGATTTTCAAATTAAAGCAGAAGTTAGAATCTTATCTGCTCATAGAACACCCCTTGAAATGATTGATTTTGCAGAAAAAGCAACATCCAAAGGTCTAAAAGTAATTATCGCAGGAGCAGGTGGTGCAGCTCATTTACCAGGCATGATTGCATCTCTAACCACACTACCTGTAATTGGAGTACCGGTAAAAAGCAAATCTCTATCAGGAGTGGACTCGCTTCACTCAATTGTTCAAATGCCAGCTGGAATTCCAGTAGCAACAGTAGCTATAGGAGGTGGCCTAAATGCAGGTCTATTAGCGGCAGAAATACTCGCAATATTTGATAAGAATTTATCCCAAAAAATATCTCAATATCGTCAAGACTTGCATGACAATGTAGTCAAAAAAGACAAGAGGCTCAGAGAAATAGAGTCGAAAAATTATGATTCCTAAACTTCAATCAAAGATTTGAAAAATAATTCAATGGTATCTAAAAAATATTCACTGCTTTCAGCTTCATTAAAACATTCTCCACACAATCTTCTAGAGTTTCTTTACCAGTGTCAACTATCAATTCTGGCGAATCAGGCTTCTCATAAGGGCTTGAAATGCCTGTAAATTCTTTGATCTCGCCTTTTCTTGCTTTTGCATAAAGACCTTTTGTATCTCTTTCTTCACAGACTTCTAAACCTGCAGAACAATAAATTTCAATAAAATCTTCATCGTTTACTAATGCTCTTGCATTGTCTCTGTCAGAACGGAATGGAGAAACAAATGCAGTTAAAACAATAATTCCCGCATCTACAAAAAGTTTTGCCACCTCACCAATTCTACGAATATTTTCTTCTCTATCCGAATCTGAAAAGCCTAAGTCCTTACATAATCCGTGGCGAATATTATCACCATCAAGTACATACGTAGAAAGCCCTTTCTCAAAAAGAGCACTATTTACTGCATTAGCCAAAGTACTTTTCCCTGAGCCAGATAATCCAGTAAACCAAAGAATTACGCTCTTATGTTTCCTTTTATCTGTAATTTCCTGACGACTGACAGAAGCTTTATGCCAAACAATATTTGTGGATTTCGAGAGATTTCCTTCTTGTGTAACTTTGGACATAGCTTCAAGACAAATTTAAATACCATTCTCTATCTATATAGACCAAAATGCTCACTAACCTCCTGATTGTTTTGGGTTATAGCCGGCTTCAGTTAAAAATAGTAAAACTTCTTTAACTTTATCTCCTTGTAATTCAAGAATATTGTCTTTGAAAGTTCCACCTGTTCCGCACTTTACTTTTAGACTTTTTAAAAGATTTTTAGAAGCAACTGCATCTAATTCAAGTCCATGAATCAGCGTTACGGTTTTACCTCCTTTCCCGCCTCGAGTTTTTTTAACACGAACTGCTTGTTCAGCTTTAGATTGAATATTAAATAGTTTTTGACTACCTTCATAAGGGGAGGGATTCCCAAACTCTCGCCAATTTTTTTTAGGCATTAATTCCACTAGTAATGTCTTTTTCATTGTGAGCCTTTTCTAGTGACAAGCACATTTCAAGCACAACCAAAAGATGAAAACCTTGCAATTAATGCAAGACCTTCAATATTGGGACGCTTTGGCCGATTTGGCGGGCAATACGTTCCAGAAACATTAATGCCTGCACTTGCAGAACTTGAGAAGGCAGCTGCTTTAGCATGGAAAGATGAAGGGTTTACAAAAGAATTTTCACATTTACTAAAAACATATGTCGGGCGCCCTACACCTTTATACGAAGCAACAAGACTTTCTAATCATTATGCAGGTAAAAATGGAGGGCCTAGAATTTGGCTAAAAAGGGAGGATCTCAACCATACTGGCGCGCATAAAATTAATAATGCTCTTGGCCAAGCCCTCTTAGCCATAAGGATGGGCAAAAAGCGAATTATTGCCGAAACAGGTGCAGGACAACATGGAGTCGCTACAGCAACTGTTTGCGCTCGTTTTGGCTTGCAATGCGTAATTTATATGGGAGAAGAAGATATGAGACGACAAGCTTTGAATGTATTTCGAATGAAACTTCTGGGTGCAACAGTTCAACCAGTCAAAGCAGGAACAGCGACATTAAAAGATGCGACCAGTGAAGCCATTCGAGATTGGGTTACCAATGTCGAAACCACTCATTACATTCTAGGTTCAGTAGCTGGACCTCATCCGTATCCAATGCTGGTAAGAGATTTTCATTCTGTAATTGGAGAAGAAACCAAACAACAATGCTATGAAGCATTTGGAGCTTTACCTGACGTTTTAATGGCTTGCGTAGGGGGAGGCTCTAATGCCATGGGATTATTTCATGCATTTATAGAAGATCCCACAGTACAAATGATTGGTATAGAAGCAGCAGGCAATGGCATTCAAACAAACAAACATGCAGCAACTATTACTAAAGGCCGTATTGGAGTCCTTCATGGAGCAATGAGCCTCTTATTACAAGATGACAATGGTCAAGTTCAAGAAGCTCATTCAATTAGTGCAGGCTTAGATTATCCAGGAGTTGGGCCTGAGCATAGTTATTTAAATGAAATTGGTAGGGCTCAATATGTATCTGTTTCAGACAAAGAGGCTTTGGCAGCACTTCAATTAGTTAGCAAATTAGAAGGAATTATTCCTGCACTAGAAACTGCTCATGCTTTTGCTTGGTTAGAGAAATTATGCCCAACAATCCCCAAAGGATCAGAAATAATTATCAATTGTTCTGGGCGAGGAGATAAAGATGTAACTACGGTTGCCGAGCAATTAGGAAATGAAATTTAATGCTCTAACTTTCAATTAATATCTAGGCACAGAAGGATCTATTTCAAGGCTCCATGCCTCAATACCTCCGGAAAGATTCCAAACTTTAAATCTAGAATCTTGCTCAAGTAACCAAAGAGCAAAACTCCTACTGCGGACACCTGCATGACAAATGCTGACGATAGATGAGTCAATGCTCAACTTTTCTTTCACAGTTTTTCCCCACTCATCGAATCGGCTTAAGGGAAGATGAATTGTATTAGCAGGAAATTTTGCTATATCGAGTTCATTATCTTCCCGAACATCTATGAGAATTAAATCTAAAGAATCTTCTTGCAGCCATTTCCATAATTCCTTAGGGGTAATATTTTGAAGATTGTTCTGATTCATTTAGTTTTTTGAATTAACTAGTATCAGCGTACAGTCCTATAAATATAAAAAACTAAGCATCTCGTTACTTGCTTATGAAGGTACGAACTTTCCTTATTGGCTTATTCGTAACGATAATCCTATTGATTGGAATTTCTTTAGGTTTATGGAAAGCTTCTTATCTAAAAAGTCCTTTAAATGCAAATAATGAAAAAATCACAATCCCTGAAGCAGGAAAATTCTTCCCTCATGAACCCTTTTTAAGTCTCCACATAAACTTCAGTCCTAATGATTTTCCAAAATATATAGAAGCTTCTTTACCAGGCAGCAAAAGGAAAGAAGCAAAGAAGAAATCGATTGAATTCAGAGATAGTATTTTTGCATTAATTGGTCTTGATTATGAAAAAGACCTTTCTTCATGGGGAGGCAAAAAATTTAGCTTTGCAATTTTTAATCCCAAAGATGAAGATGATGATGCACAATGGTTATTAGTTTTAGAGCAGGGAGAGAATCCGTTAGATGATAACTTTTTAGACGATTTTTGGGAAAGGAGAGCCTTAAGAGCAACAACAGTAACTGAAAATATTAAAGATGGTATTAGTATTAAATCAGGTTCGAAAAAGCAATTTGGAAAGTACAAAGATATATTATCTACTGCAATTATTAATAAGAATCAAATCTTGATTGCATCTGGAGAAAGAACATTAGAAGAATCACTCGATATATTCAAAAACCCAAAAGTTAGTCAATTCGAAAATCAGAAAATTATTAAGATATCGTCAGAACTAGATAATGGTCTGGCTCTATTGTCAATCTCAAAAGAAGGTCTAAGAAATTGGCTTGGAATTCCATCTTCTCTGTCAAGAAATGAAGATTTAGAAAACTTCTCTGCTTCTTTGAAGATAAATAATTCAAAAGTTTTAGTAGATGGAATTTTTTCCTTTAAAAATGAAGTAAATTCTACAAAAAATCAATCTGAAGAAGCTTTAAATCTCTTACAAGATATTGATAATTCATTTGCAGATTTTTCCATTCTAACGGATACCAAAAGATTATTCCTAAAAGACAATCAAGATCCAATAAGTCAATTAATAGAGCCTTCTTTAACAAATGTATTTAACAATTCACAACTAATTGCTGCTAAAGAAATTCTCAAGGAAGAGTCTGGTCCCTTGATATTTGCTAGAAATCAACGTAATTGGTTAATAGTTACCGGTGAGAATAAACAGGAAGCATTAGTAGATGAATATCTAGGCAAAGCAAATTTCTCGAAAATGATTCTCTCTAGTGAACTTGGAGACCTAACAGTATGGTCAAGGGTAAGACTGGAAGAAAAAGAAGAAAAAGATATCCTAAGAAATGAGTTAGGAGCTATTTTATTACAATTAGACGGATTAAATTTATGGAGTAACGACATTATCCCAATCAAGAGTCTTAATAAAAATGAATTATTTTCTACACTAAAGTATAGTGAGGAGGATATATATAAAAAGAATGGGGTTTACCTTAATCAACAAATAGTATTAGGAAGAGATTCGGCAAAGAAAGTACTTAAGCAATGGAACCCTTGGATCCTTTTAGAAACAATGACAGAAGATAAATTAGCAAAAAATATCGAAAGTTTGTTTATAGCTATTGGTAACAACCAAGATGAAAAGGATTCGGAAATTAATTTGCGTGCCAAGATCACCTTTGACTAAAATATCTTTTTTTATATCTATGATGAGATATATCTAATCCCATTAAATAAGAACCTTAATTTAAGCTATTATCGCTTTTGCAATAAGATTAATTTTTGCCAGCATCTTTTTGAAAATATGGAGGGTCTTGACATAGAAAATAAACAACAGCCAAATAGCCTCAACTTAAGGCCAGGCCTTGAGGGAGTACCAGTCGCACAATCTTCTATATGTGATATTGATGGAGAGAAAGGAGACTTAAAATACAGAGGGTATTCCATTTCAGAATTAGCCGAAAAAAGTAGTTTTTTAGAAACAACTTTCCTTTTAATTTGGGGAGAACTTCCTACATCAAAGCAATTAAAAGAATTTGAAAGCCAAATTCAAATGCATCGAAGGCTAAGTTTTCGAGTAAGGGACATGATGAAATGCTTTCCAGAATCAGGGCACCCTATGGATGCCCTTCAATCGAGTGCAGCATCATTAGGACTATTTTATTCAAGAAGAGCAATAGATGACCCAAAATACATTTATGACGCAGTAGTGAGGTTAATCGCAAAAATTCCAACTATGGTTGCCGCCTTTCAATTAATACGTAAAGGTCAAGACCCTATTCAACCCAGAGACGATTTACCATATTCAGCAAATTTTCTCTATATGCTTACAGAAAAAGAACCAGATCCAATCGCAGCAAGAGTTCTCGATAGATGTTTAATCTTGCATGCCGAACATAGTTTAAATGCAAGTACATTTAGCGCGCGCGTTACAGCAAGTACTCTGACAGACCCATACGCTGTTATTGCTTCTGCTGTAGGAACTCTTGCTGGCCCTTTACATGGAGGCGCAAATGAGGATGTAATCAAAATGCTTGAAAAAATAAAGTCTCCTGATCGTGCAAGTTCTTTTTTAGATCAAGCAATCAAAAATAAAGAAAAAATTATGGGTTTTGGGCATCGGGAATACAAAGTTAAAGACCCTCGAGCAAATCTCTTGCAAAGTTTTGCAGAAGAACTGTTTGCAAGGTTTGGAAAAGATGAAATGTACGATGTAGCACAAGCAGTAGAACAAGCAGCCACTCCAAAACTTGGCCCAAAAGGAATATATCCAAATGTTGACTTTTACTCTGGACTGGTTTATCGAAAACTGGGTATTCCAAAAGACTTATTTACACCTATTTTTGCGATCTCAAGAGTCTCAGGTTGGCTTGCACACTGGAGAGAGCAACTTAGTGCTAATCGTATATATAGACCTACTCAGATATATACAGGCAAACACAATAGAACCTGGGAACCTCTCGAAGAGCGCTCTTCTATCACAAAGAACTAATTTGAATGCAACAAAATAGTCGCAATGCTAACTAACCTAAAGGAAGTAATTTTTTTTACAGTGAATACTGGTTTAGACCTTGAATCAAGTTTCAACAACCTCCTTCAAGGATTAGGCCTTTCTTCCGAAGTCTCACATATCCTTTGGCTCCCATTACCAATGCTATTAGTGCTCACATCAGCACTAATAGGAGTACTGGTAACTGTTTGGCTTGAAAGAAAAATTTCAGCTGCAGCACAACAGCGTATAGGTCCTGAATATGCAGGGTCATTAGGCATTCTCCAACCCATTGCAGATGGGCTGAAATTACTTGTTAAAGAAGATGTTATACCTACCAAAGCTGACAGCCTATTATTTTCGCTTGGACCGGTTCTTGTCTTAATTCCAGTCATACTTTCTTGGTTAATTGTTCCTTTTGGTCAAAATCTAATTATTAGCAATGTTGGAATTGGAATTTTTTTATGGATTGCTCTTAGCAGCATTCAGCCAATTGGGCTACTCATGAGTGGATACGCCTCTAATAATAAGTATTCGTTACTTGGTGGATTAAGAGCAGCCGCACAATCAATCAGTTATGAAATTCCATTAGCATTATCTGTTTTAGCAATCGTAATGATGAGCAATTCATTAAGTACTGTTGATATTGTGAACCAACAGAATGGAGTTGGTTTTTTAAGTTGGAATATTTGGCGGCAACCTGTTGGGTTTTTAATATTTTGGATATGCGCACTAGCAGAATGCGAGAGGCTTCCATTTGACTTACCTGAAGCTGAAGAAGAATTGGTGGCTGGATATCAAACTGAATATGCAGGAATGAAATTTGCCCTTTTCTATCTAGGTAGTTATATCAATCTGGTTTTATCTGCTTTATTGGTTTCAATTCTCTACCTGGGAGGCTGGGGATTTCCTATTCCAGTGGAATGGATTGCTCAATTTCTAGGGCAAAATATTGATGCGCCTTTAGTACAAGTATTCACCGCTTCTATTGGGATAGCAATGACAATACTTAAAACATATTTACTAGTCTTCTTGGCTATCTTGCTTAGATGGACAACTCCAAGAGTTCGCATTGATCAATTACTAGATCTAGGTTGGAAGTTCCTACTCCCAATTTCATTAGTAAATTTACTTTTTACAGCTGCCCTAAAACTAGCATTTCCATTAGCATTTGGAGGGTAAATCTAAAACACGATTTCTATTAGTGATAGTGCTTAATAGAAGAAAAATCCATGTAAAATCTAGCTAAAGACACTAGAAAAAGATCTCCTTGCAATTCAAATGACTAGCTTCTTTAAACAAATTGCTGACTATACCCAACAGGCTATAAGCGCGGGGCAATATCTCCTCAAAGGGCTTGCAGTGACCTTTGATCATATGGGACGTCGCCCTATTACGGTTCAATATCCATATGAAAAATTGATTCCTTCAGAAAGATATCGAGGAAGAATACATTATGAATTTGATAAGTGTATTGCATGCGAAGTATGCGTAAGAGTTTGTCCAATAAATTTGCCAGTAGTTGATTGGGTAATGAATAAAGAAACAAAGAAAAAAGAGCTTAGAAATTATTCAATTGATTTTGGTGTTTGCATCTTTTGTGGCAACTGTGTTGAATACTGTCCTACCAATTGCCTATCAATGACAGAAGAATATGAACTTGCAGCTTTTGATAGGCACAGTCTCAATTATGACAATGTTGCCCTAGGCCGTTTACCCACCAGTGTTACCACAGACCCATCTATAAAACCTCTTAGAGAACTTGGTTATTTACCAAAAGGAGTTATGGACCCTCATGAAATACCAGATAACAATCCTCGTGCGGGCAATTTACCTTCACAAGTTCTTGAGTTAATGAAGAAAGAAGCTATTTCTAAAGACAATTCCTTGTCAAACGAAGAAGGGAAAGGAGGTCAATCCAAATGAATATTGCTAGCAGTGCTCAACAAATATGTTTCGTGATTCTTGGAAGCGTGGTAATCCTAGGAGCATTAGGAGTTGTTTTATTAAATAATATTGTTTATTCCGCTTTTCTATTAGGTGGAGTATTTATGGGAGTTGCTGGATTATACCTTCTCTTAAATGCAAGTTTTGTTGCAGCAGCTCAAATACTTGTTTACGTGGGAGCGGTAAATGTATTAATACTCTTTGCAATTATGCTAGTAAATAAAAAAGAAAAACTTAAAGAAATTCAAGGGTTAAAAGTAAGAAAATTTCTTTCGGGTTTAGTTTGCACTGGCTTACTACTTCTATTATTAAGAGTTGACTTCACAACTCAATGGATTTCACCTGGACCAGAAGCAATAGGTGAAATGGCTACAGAACGGATTGGTGAACATTTATTTACTGATTATTTATTACCATTTGAAGTTGCATCAGTACTCTTACTAATGGCTATGATAGGTGCAATAGTTTTAGCAAGAAGAGATGTATTAACAAGCGACGTTGGAACTGGTGACTCAGTTGATCAAAATTTAATTGAGAAATCAAACGAACCTATCCTTCTAGACCAAAGCACTAAATAGTCTCATGTTTAACGATATAACACCAATTCCACTTCAAGCTTATTTATTAATCTCATCACTTCTATTTTGCATTGGAGTATGGGGACTGATAAATAGTAGAAATGCTGTACGTGTCTTAATGAGTATTGAACTAATGCTAAATGCAGTAAATATTAACTTAATGTCTTTTTCATCTTATATCGACGGGAATTTAATAAGAGGTCAAGTATTTACAGTTTTTGTTATAACTGTCGCGGCTGCTGAAGCAGCAGTTGGTCTAGCAATACTAATCTCCCTGTATAGAAATAGAACAACTATAGATATGGAAAGTTTTAATTTATTAAAATGGTAAGAGAATAAAGAATGGAACTAAGAAATGTATGGCTTATATATAAATCAAAGAATCAAAATGCAGTCAATACAGCAATAAGTTTCTCTAAAGAGTTAACCGATATAGGTATAGGTGTAAAAATCATTAAAGGTGGATCAAGCTTAACTGAGTTTCCATCATTAAACCAATCAGATCTTAATGATCCTGACTTAGCAATTGTTATGGGTGGAGATGGAACTGTTCTAAGTGCAGCAAGGCATCTTGCTCCTCATAAAATACCAATATTAAGTTTCAATGTTGGCGGTAATCTGGGTTTTTTAACACATGATAAAAGCCTATTAAAAGTAAAAGATATATGGAAAATGATCAAAAACGATCATTTTGAAATAAAGAAACGGATGATGCTACAAGCAAAAGTTGAAATAGAATCAGGAGAAAAAGAAAGTTCTAATTCCAAAACTTTCTTAGCTTTAAATGACTTTTATTTACGACCAAACATAGATGAAAAATCACCTACATGTAGTTTGCAACTAGAAATTGATGAAGAAGCAGTCGATATATATAAAGGAGATGGATTAATTTTATCGTCTCCAACAGGGTCCACTGCATATTCAATGGCAGCAGGAGGACCTATTCTGCACCCAGAAATAGAAGCAATTATTGTGACTGCAATTTGCCCAATGAGTTTATCTAGTAGGCCTATAGTTGTTCCTTCTAATTCTATGATTAGCATTAAGTCCACTGGAGACTCATCTCACTCAGTAAAGCTTTGGCAAGATGGAATTAGAAGTACAGAACTCACACCAAGAGATAACTGCTTAATTCAAAAGTCACCACATTATGCTCAAATTTTAATTCTTGATCCGACGCCTTCTTATTACACAACACTTACTAGAAAACTGCATTGGGCAGGCAGTGTAATTGATAAGAAAAAGTCCTAAAAATAAAATGATACTTGAAATAGAAAGAAGATTCTTAATTCAAAAAGATGATTGGAAAAAGCAAGTAATTTCTTCTGAAGAAATACAGCAATGTTATTTATCTTTCAACTTTGAGGAATGGATAGTAAGAGTAAGAATTATTAATCAAAACAAAGCATTTATTACACTAAAAAATTCATTAGATGGGCTAGTCAATACTGAATTAGAATACATAATTCCAGTAGAAGATGCAGAGGAAATTCTTAGTAAATCAACAAAAAAGTTAACGAAACAACGATATCATCTTGATCTAAATAATGGTTCATGGATAGTTGATTGCTTCTCGGGCTCAAACTTTCCATTAGCCATAGCAGAAGTTGAGTTAAAAGAAAAAGATTCGATCGTCATTAAACCCAGTTGGTGCGATATTGAAATCACAGGAGAAAAACTTCTATCAAATGCAGCTTTAGCCAATCAACCAATCTCAAGTTGGTCCCAAAAAGACAAAATACGCTTCAAGATCAACTAGAAAAAAAGCTCAAAATCCTTTAGATTATTTTTATATTTCGTTTTGCCTGCTTAAGGCCGAATGAGAAAGTCAAGTTTCAGGAGGGTGAAGCTTGTTTGGCTTATATGACATAAACGGAATACTCCGTTTCAGTTGCTCTGATAAAGAGGCATGCTTGGCTTATGCAGATCTTATTGGATTGCCTAAGGAAGAATACTCTTTACTAGATTTGCCAGATTTAGATTTCGGTAAACTTAAAGATCCTGAGAGGAAGGCTCATCGTCGGGCAAAGAGCAGCAATTAAAACCATCTCTGCAAATTTTCCCATGATCCATAGCCCAATTCAGTAGAGCAACTCGATTCTTAGAACCTGTTTTTGTAAACATATTGCTTACATGGTTATCTACTGTACGTTTACTTATCGTTAATTTTTGAGCGATTTCTTGATTTGTTAAGCCATCAGCAACTAGCTCAATAATTTCCATCTCCCTTGCTGATAGAGACATTTGCGATGAATTGGGAAAATCTCCTGTAAACATGCCCTCCATATCAACTTAGTTATTTCATATTAGGCAAACTAAGCTATTTGATAAGCGATAGTAATTTTCAAATAAGAAAAACATTGAATTCCATACTTCAAAACTCACTTAAATCACAAGGGGCAACTATTACCGCCGAAATAATGCCTCCAAGGGGTGGAGACGCTTCTGGGGCACTTTCTGTGGCAAAGAAACTTTCTGGTCGAGTTCATGCAATTAATGTTACAGATGGCAGCAGAGCCATCATGAGAATGAGTTCTATGGCAGTTTGCAAACTTCTTTTAGAAGCAAACCTTGAGCCAATTTTCCAATTAGCCTGTAGAGACAAGAATCGCATTGGACTTCAAGCTGAACTACTTGGTGCACATGCTCTAGGAATAAAAAATATATTATGTCTAACTGGAGACCCTGTACAAGCAGGAGATCAACCAAATGCAAGACCAGTTCACGACTATGAATCTGTCAAGCTATTAAACGAAGTTAGCGCTCTTAATGCTGGCAAAGATCCAGTATCCGGTTCTTTAGCAGATGGCAAAATAGATTTATTCCCAGGTGCGGCAGCCGACCCAAATTGTCGCAATATCAATAGTCTTAGGAAACGATTAGAGCGCAAAAAAACAGCTGGAGCCAAGTTTTTGCAAACTCAAATGGTTATGGACCCAAAAACTCTAGAGCGCTTTTGCAAGGAAATCTCAGAGCCTCTTGAGTTACCCGTGCTTGCAGGTGTCTTTTTACTTAAGTCAGCAAAAAATGCTGCTTTTATAAATAAAGTCGTCCCAGGTGCTTGTATACCAAATGAAATTATCGGCAGACTGGAAAACTCTGCCAACCCTATGCAAGAAGGAATAAAAATAGCTTCTGAACAAGTTAAAGCGTTTCTTGGCGTAGCCAAAGGAGTACATTTAATGGCAATCAAAGCAGAAGAATATATCCCTAATATTCTCGATCAGGCCAATATCAATTTGTAGCAGAGATAAGATCTGTTCCTAGTAATTGCGCCATTGCCTTTTGTTGTGGAGATGGTTCTGTGAAATCTTGTCTTCTTGCATCAGTAATTAGCCAATCAAGAGCAGCTTCCTGTAAGTCAAAATGATCTCCGTTTTTGTCAACACAATATCTACCAAAAACTAATTTTTCTACTAATTGAACCCCAGAACCAATTCGTGAATAATCAAAAATAATTGAATTATCGATTGTCGTTCCCTCACAAATACAACAACTAGGACCAATCATTGAAGGACCAATAATAGTAGCTCCATCCTCAATCCTAGTCATTCCTCCTACATATATTGGACCTTCAACATTAATTTTGTCCCAATTAGCTGCAACATTTAAGCCAGTAAATATCCCAGGTCTCACCTCTTTACCTGGAATATCAATCTGACGCAATTCTCCCAAAAGTACACTTCTGATTGCCTTCCAATAGTCAGGAACTTTGCCAATATCAACCCACTGAAAATCCATTGGCAAAGCATAAAATGGGGCTTTCATTTCTACAAGCTTAGGGAAAAGATCTGCACCTATATCAAATGGTTGATTTGAAGGAATATGATCAAATATTTCAGGTTCAAAAAGATAAATTCCAGTATTAATGTTGTCGCTTAAAGCACTTTCAATAGA
Organism: Prochlorococcus sp. AG-363-M21; assembly: GCA_003278305.1. Taxonomy (GTDB): domain Bacteria; phylum Cyanobacteriota; class Cyanobacteriia; order PCC-6307; family Cyanobiaceae; genus AG-363-N16. The sequence goes on along the minus strand of QCFU01000010.1, from coordinate 1,243 downwards.
TGGTTTTTCCTGAAAATCTTTAACTCGGTAATCATCTTCCGTTACAACTACACCATAACTACTCACGTTTTCTTTGGGCACTCGCTTCGTTATCAAAGTTGCCAAAGCCCCTTTCGCTTTATGATGCTTTACTGCTTTAGATAGATCCAAATCAATTAATGCATCTCCACAAAGAACAACAAAAGTATCATCAAAGAAATTTTGAAAATCTTGAATCTTTTTTAATCCTCCAGCAGATCCAAGAGCATCCCCAATTAATTCGCCATCCTCAATGCGTCCTTCGAAACTATATGCAATCTCAACGCCAAATCTTTGTCCATCACGAAAATAATTTTCAATTTCTTCAGCTAAATGAGAAACGTTAACCATTATTTCAGTAAATCCATGCTCTTTAAGCAATTCCAACAGAAATTCCATAACAGGCTTCTGTAAAATAGGAATCATTGGCTTTGGAATCACGTGAGTGATTGGCTGCACACGAGTGCCTTTACCAGCTGCCAGGATCATCGCCTTCATAGGCGTAGTGACCTCATTGAATAAAGCCAAATTAGACTGTTATTAAACTCTTCCACTAAGCTGCAGCCGGAGAACCATCTGGCACGTTAACTTTTTGTAAAGGAAGTTGCGTAACAGACCCTGGAGCTAAAACTCTTTTTAACATTAACTTTCCATACAAAAACTCATCTTGTTCTAGGTCAACTTTTCCTTGAGAACATAAAAACAAAAGGGCCCAAAACACCCCTATTCGATCCGTATCTAGGTCATCATAAGCAGCATCTCGCCAACAGTTAACAAGACAATCAAAATCTATCCAATGTAAACCTGGCTCCCAATTATTTAAAAATAGACCTAATGCAGCTGTTGTTTCGGGTAACTTTTCTCTGTGTGCAAGGGAAGACACTTGATCAATTATTTGTCTTTCACTAAGCCGTTTTTCTTTTCTACGATTTCTCCTTTTCAATTCGTCAGCTTCGAGTGTTTCCGCAATAGTTTCAAGTTGTTCAATTAATTCGCCCAATGAAACCGATCGCCTTAATGGAGGGGGGGCAACTAGGCGACGATAAAGATGACGCTCAGGAAACTGAGGTAAATCCATGCGGGGATCTAACCAACCTTGTTCTGCAAAATCTAATTCTTCATCTTCACCAATAATTTCTACCGGAAAAGTTTCCGACTCAAGAACTTCTGCCTTTAAACCTACTAAAACTGAGGCAGCCAAAAAAGCCTCACTACTTTCAGCTAA
>QCFU01000009.1 GCA_003278305.1 Prochlorococcus sp. AG-363-M21 | reverse complement strand
TTGATAGTGGCAAGAATCTCATGTAATTGAGAAAATATTTAATAGGGGGGTTAGATTGTATGTTTGAACCTTGCAACGTATTTAATTGAATTTCTGATGAATAATGCACATACAACAAGAATTATATGAATGAACTAAGTGAAGTTTTTGCAAATCCTCAGGCTCTAATCACATTAGGAGTTTTGGTATTAGCTGTAGTTTTGTTTGTTAGTGGTTTTCTTGCACCTGAATTAACAGGGCTTTTAAGTGTAGCCTTGCTAATGGCTACAGGAGTTTTAACCCCTCAAAAGGCTCTGTCTGGTTTTGGAAGTCCTGCATTGATTACATTAATGGGTTTATTTGCAGTTTCGGCTGCTTTATTTAAGAGTGGTGCATTAGACCGTTTAAGGGAGTTAATTGCTTTTGAGAGTATTAAGACGCCTCGTCGATTAATTGCGTTTTTAGGATTTGTTGTTGCCCCTATATCAGGAATTGTTCCTAATACTCCTGTAGTGGCTTCTCTGTTACCTGTTATAGAAGCATGGTGTAGTAAACGTAACCTTTCACCATCGAGAGTTCTACTTCCTCTTTCATTTGCAACTGTTTTGGGGGGGACTTTAACTTTATTAGGTAGTTCAGTAAATCTCTTAGTCAGTGATATTAGTGAACAGTTGGGTTATGGTTCTTTAGAGTTATTTAGTTTTACTGCAATAGGCATTCCTATTTGGCTCGTAGGAACAGCTTATTTATTACTGGCACCACAAGCTCTTTTACCAGATAGAGGGAGAGAGAATCATGACTTTCAAACTAGCTCGGATCAGACTGGGTATTTTACAGAGGTCACTATTCCTGTTAACTCGGAATTAGTAGGACAATCTCTTCATAACAGTAGGTTGCAGCGTAGATTTGATGTGGATGTTTTAGAGTTGCAAAGAGGGAAAGAAAGATTATTGCCACCGCTAGCAGATAGAACTCTTGAGCCTGGAGATAGATTACTTATTCGAGTAACACGTTTGGACTTATTAAGACTGCAACAAGAGCATACTATTCATTTAGCTAAGCCTCATTTAAAACATGATGCGAACCAATCTTCAGATTGGTTTTCGAGTGAAGGGCAGAAGACAGTAGAGGTTTTGTTGCCAGCGGGTTCAACTTTGGCTGGAGCAAGCTTAAGAGAGTTGAGATTTCGGCAAAGACATAATGCAACTGTTTTGGCTTTAAGAAGAGGTAGGCAAACTGTGCAAGAACGACTTGGTCAAGCGTTGCTTAGAGAAGGTGATGTATTGCTGTTGCAGGCTCCAATGGATTCAATTAGAGGATTGCAAGCAAATAATGATTTGCTAGTACTTGATCAGTTTGAAAATGATCTGCCAACCGTTAAACGGAAACCAGTCGCCATTGCCATTGCTATTGCTATGGTTCTTTTGCCTGCATTGACATCATTGCCTTTAGTAGCTTCTGTTTTGCTTGCTGTCATTGCAATGGTTTTAGGAGGTTGTATAAGACCTGCTGAAGTACAAAGGTCTATTAGGTTAGATGTAATTCTTTTATTAGGCTCTCTTTCAAGTTTTAGTGTTGCAATGCAGGTTACAGGCCTTGCAGATGCATTTGCGACTAGTCTTGAATTTTGGCTTAGAGGATTGCCAACCTATTTTGCTTTGTTGGTGATTTTCTTTTCCACAACTATATTTACACAGTTTATTAGTAACGCAGCTTCCGTTGCATTGTTGGTTCCTGTAGCTATTCAGCTTGCAGGAAGCATGAATTTGCCTCCTACTGCTCTTCTGATGACAGTTCTATTTGGAGCAAGTCAATCTTTTTTGACGCCAATGGGTTACCAAACTAATTTGATGGTTTTTGGTCCAGGTCGTTATCGTTTTTTGGATGTCACAAGATATGGTGCAGGATTAACGATACTAATGACATTTCTGGTCCCATTTTTAATTCTTTGGCAATACGGTGATTAGTGTCTTGAAAATTCAACGATTGATAGTGAATTACAATTTCAACTGTGACATTCTCTAATTTTACAAATCGAAGATATCCCTGGTATAGACGCTTAACTGTACCTCAGTTTACTGTTCTCACTGGATTACTGGTGATATTTATAGGGACACTGATTCTTTCCAGCCCTCTATGCTCAAGTAATCAAGTGGGGTTATGGGAGTCTTTTTTTACTGCAACTTCGGCAGTGACGGTAACTGGATTGACAATCATTGACATTGGTAAGGATTTATCGATATATGGTCAAATTATTTTGGCATTAATGCTTTTAATAGGTGGTTTAGGTTTAATGGCTATCACAACTTTCTTACAAGGTTTTGTTGTTAGCGGAACGGAATTGAGGTGTCGTTTAGATCGTGGAAAAACTCTTGATGAATTTGGTGTAGGTGGAGTAGGGAGAACCTTTCGGGGCATTGCTTTAACTGCAATTGTTTTGATTTGTCTAGGTGCAGTAGTTCTTTTTTACTTTGGGTTTAATAACATTCCAAATTTAAGTGAAAGGCTATGGGCATCTTTATTCCATAGTATTTCGGCTTATAATAATGCTGGCTTTGGACTTTGGTCTGATAGCTTGCAAAGCTATAGAACGAATTGGGTAGTAAATATAGTTATCATTTTGTTGGTTATTTTAGGAGGCTTAGGTTGGAGAGTTACAAGTGACATATGGGTGAATCGTAAGAATTTATACTTTCGAAATCTTAGTCTTCATACACGTTTAGTTCTGCGTACTTCTGCAATATTGGTTTGCATTGGGGCAGTAGGTCTTTTTATAACAGAATCAATCAGTGATGGTTATTTATTTTCAGATATGAATTGGAGGGAAAGGTCCATAAGCTTCTTATTTGAATCAGTTAGTGCGAGAACTGCAGGTTTTACTAATATGCCCATTTCTATAGAGACTATTTCTGATTCTGGTCTTTTGCTTTTAATGACTCTAATGTTTATTGGTGCTAGCCCTGGAGGAACTGGAGGAGGTATTAAAACTACTACAGTTGCTGCTTTAATGGCAGCAACAAGGTCGACATTAAGAGGACAAGATGATGTAGTTATTAGACATCGACAAATTTCGGACAAAGTTGTTTTAAGAGCAGTTGGCATTACCGTTGCTTCTCTTCTTTTTGTTTTAGTGATGGCTTTATTGATAACTCTGAGCAGCAGTTTTGGTGGACGGGAACCGTTTTCATTCCTAGAAATTTTATTTACCTGTATATCTGCCTTTGCCACAGTAGGATTTGATTTAGGTGTAACACAACAATTAAGTCATTTTGGTCAATTTGTTCTTGTTGTGGGTATGTTTGTTGGAAGATTGGGTATTCTTTTGTTATTAAGTGCTATTTGGCAAGCCATTAACAAAGGTAGGCTTCAACACCAAAGTCGGATTGGCTACCCACGAGAGGATCTTTATGTTTGATGTTTTTCTGATTGAGGCAAGTCAATGAGTCAGTGGTGGCAATGGTTGCCTGCTAAAGGTGGTGATCCGTTAGGATTTGCTGTAGTAGGTATTGGTAGGTTTGGGAGTGCGGTTTGCAGAGAACTTATACGTAACGACGTAGAAGTTTTGGCTGTTGATTCTTCTGAAAGAGCTATAGAAGAATTACGTCAACTAGAGCCATCTATAGAAGCCAGAGTGGTTGATTCAACTGATGAAGAATCAATGAGAGAAGCTGGTGTATTAGAAATGGGTACAGTAGTGGTTGGGATTAGTGAACCAATAGAAGCAAGTATTACCACTACCCTTATTGCTAAAGATACTGAAGGCAGTAAAGTCCAGCAGGTTATTGCGAGAGCAACAAGTAATTTGCATGAAAAAATGCTCAAAAGAGTTGGTGCAGATAGAGTTGTTTTTCCATCTAGGATGCAAGGAGAAAGGTTAGGCCTTGAATTAGTGCGTCCTAATTTGATAGAAAGACTGGAATTAGATGCTCAGACAGGTATTGATGAAATTAAAGTCCCAGAGATATTTGTAGGTCGTTCTTTGAGAGATTTAAATTTACGCAAAAATTATTTAGTAAATGTTTTGGCTGCTGGACCAGCAGAGCGATTAACTGTTAACCCTCCTGCAAAATATGTTTTAGAAGAAGATCATGTTTTGGTCGTTATGGGGTTAATGGAAGATTTACAGAAACTTCCTCAAAATTAATTTCATGTATGTGCTGGGGCTTATGAGTGGCACCAGCTCTGATGGTGTTGATGCGGCTTTGGTTGAATTTCTTGGTAATCCATATCAGCCAATCTGGAATTTACACAATTATCTTTCGGTTTCATATCCTCAAGATTTGAGAAGTTACATCATTAATGTAAGCCAAGGTTTGAAGTTAAGTAGTAAAGAATGGTTAGATTTTTCAGAAGCAATTACTGAATTTCATGCAATTGTTGCAAGAAAATGTGATTCAAAGTCTCTTGCTCGAATTGTTGGCTGTCATGGACAGACTGTGTGGCATCGACCTCCAGTCGGTTCAACTCGAGGAGCTAGCTTGCAAATACTGCAAGCCCCTCTTCTCGCGACTCTTTTAAATAAACCTGTAATCTATGATTTCAGATCTAAAGACCTTGCCTTGGGAGGACATGGTGCTCCATTAGTACCATTGCCTGATATGGCATTAATTGGACGTGGAAATGGCTGGCGAGGCGTCTTGAATCTAGGAGGCATTGCAAATATTTCTATGATTCCTCCCAGATCTGGTCCTAATAAAAATGAAACTGTATTTGGATGGGATTGTGGACCAGCAAATAGTCTTATTGATTTAGCAGTTCAAAAAATTTCTAAAGGGAAATCATTTTTTGATTGTGATGGCATAATGGCAACAAAAGGAGTTCCTAATAGCAGTCTTATATCTTTATGGTTAAAAGAGCCTTTTTTTCAAATTCCACCTCCTAAGTCAACTGGTAGAGAATATTTTGGTATGAAGGATTTGGATCAGAGACTATCTCAATTAAAGGGTTCTTCTGATAATGATGTAATTGCAACATTGGCAAGCTTTTCTGCATCTGTTATTGCCCAAGATTTAGATCATTTGTTTCTCGAGAAATTTATAAGACCAATTGAGATTTTTATGGCAGGTGGAGGAGCTAACAATTTATTTTTGCTTAGTGAAATAAGACGATTATGCAGAGGTATAAAAATTTCTACAATCAAAGACTTAGGGATACCCTTACAAGGAAGAGAAGCTATTGTATTCGCATTATTGGCTTGGTGGAATCGGTTAAATGTTCCAGGATCTACAAAGTCAACTACTGGAATATCAAGGCCTGTAATTCTTGGGATAGAAGTAAAGCCTAATTAGATTAGGGTTTATGAAGTTTGAATTTGCGAGGCAAACCTCGCAGTCTGCGAGTCTGTTGATTTTCTAATGAGGATAAAATTTGCTCAGTATTTGATAATTGATGTTCTTGTAAACAATCAGATTTTTGTTTGGAAGTTAGTCGTTTGTGAACACCTTCTTGGATTAAAACTTTGGCCATATTGCTAATTGTTCGAGAGTCTTCTGAAGCTAATAAATTAAGTTCTCTCCAGAGATCTTCTGGAAGCACAACTTGTATTCTGGGCGATTTTGGCTTGCCACTTGATGAATTTTGCCTGGTAGCCATGACCCACTAAAAGTAACGGGTATTAAATAGTGTACACTAGTAGTCAAGGGTAGTATCCAATACTATGCTGATATTAGGTTCATTGGTGATGCTTTCAAGGTATCGGATCTCTGAATCTACTTGGCTATCGCAGGCTCACTTTGTGGGTTTGGCCTTATTTCCCAATCAAGTTAGTCAAAAGGAGCAATCAATGACTAAATCAACCTTTCACAAAACATCTAGGAGTAATAACTCTGCTAAGGCGAAAAAACTTGGTGGCAAGTGCAAAAGAAAAACGCAAAGATCTAATCAAGAGAATAGTGATGTATTAATTTCAGCAGTTATAAGTTCATACCTACTAACTCATTTGCATCAGGTTTTGCAAAGATCTGAATATGTTGCTTTGCAAGAAGGTAGAAATTCGCAGGCAGCTAATTTTGCCCAATTAAGAAAGGTTTTATGCATGGATGCAAGGAGCATGAAAGATGCTTTTGCTTTAGGAATGCAAGATAGCGATATTGATAAGTTTCATGATTCGAATTTTCAGTCAAAAGCCGCTTAATTGAATATTCTGAATTAGATAGATTTTTTTTTATGAAAAGTAATGCTGAACAGCTTTACCAGAAGATAGAGTCTGATCCTTCTTATACAAAACTTTTGTTTCGTCAGGCTCTTCAAGACCCTCAGGGGGCTTTGACAGCAATCTGCGAAATTGGTAATCAATTAGGCTTGCCTGTCACAAAGCAAGAAGTCATAAGCTACTTATCTACTTTGGATGATTTTGATACGAAACAGTGGCTTGTTAAGGCGCGAGGAGGTCTTTAATTAAAATGATTTTTCACTTTTTCTGGTCTGTTTTCTCCATCAGACCATTTTGAGGAATTTCTCTTTGGTTATATCCACCACCACCAGCTAATGTCCAAAAGAACCAGTAGCTAGGAATTGCTAGTGCACCCGCTAAAATTAATGCAGTAATGTTTTCTAGTCTTAGCATTGAGTTGCAATAGGAGTGGTTAATATTGAAAGTCTGAATTTATGAAATTCAAAAACTCTTTATACGAGGTTTCATTTTAGTGATAAGACTTGAACGAGTGAGCAAAATTTATCCTACTGGTGAAGTCTTAAATGAAGTCACTTGGGAAATCAATCTTGGTCAAAGGATAGGTCTAGTAGGGGTAAATGGTTCTGGTAAATCTACGCAATTAAAAATTATTGCTGGTTTGGAGGAACCAAGTAGTGGTGAAGTTATACGAAAAGGTAATCCTTCTATAGGTTATCTGTCTCAAGAATTTGACTTTGATTTTAAACGAACTCTTCGCCAGGAGCTTTTTCAGGCATTCTCTGAGGCATCTTTAGTATTAAATAGAAAATCAGAAGTAGAGAAGCTCCTGGAATCCGATAAAGCTTTAATCGATAGCAAGTATTTTGATGCTTTGATTAATGAATTAGGTTTTTTGCAGAGTAGATTTGAAGCTTTAAATGGTTATGAGTTAGAGGCAAAAATTGATAAATTGCTGCCAAAGATTGGTTTCAATTCTACAGATGCAGATACTTTATTAGACTCTTTTTCAGGAGGCTGGCAAATGCGTATAGGAATAGGAAAAATTATGCTTAAAAAACCAGATTTACTTTTATTAGATGAACCGACTAATCATTTAGATATTCAGACAATAGAATGGCTAGAGTCTTATCTTTTAAATCAACAATCTGCTATGGTTGTGATTAGTCACGATCGAAGATTCTTAGATAAATTGTGCACTAATATTGTAAATACTGAGAGAGGAAAATCACGTTCTTATATAGGCAATTACTCTTCTTATATTCAGCAAAGAAAACTCGAAGAAGAGTCTTCTATATCTGCATTTGAACGCCAACAGAAATATTTAAATGAGCAAAAATCTTATATAGATCGATTTCGTGCAAGTGCTACTAGGAGTACACAAGCAAAAAGTCGTGAAAAATTGATTAGTAAGGTTGAAGTTATTGAGCCACTCCCAATTACATTGAGTAAGCCTAAATTTTCTTTTCCTGAAGCACCAAGATCAGGACGGGAAGTGGCAAAAATTAAAGACTTGTCTTTGGCTTATCAAGAAAATATATTATTTTTAGAGGCTAATTTAGAAATAGAGAAAGGAGACCATATAGCAATATTAGGTCCTAATGGTTCAGGCAAGTCAACATTATTGCGTCTTTTGATGGGTATAGAAAAACCAGAAGAAGGCACTATATCTTTAGGTTCCCATAATATAATTCCTAGTTATTTTGAACAGAACCAATCAGAAGCTTTAGACTTAGATAAAAACGTATTAGATACATTATTTAATAAGGTACCTGATTGGACGCAGTCGAAAGTTAGATCATTATTAGGTGGATTAGGCTTTTCTAATGAGGATGTTTTTAAAAGTGTTTGTAATTTAAGTGGAGGTGAAAAAGCAAGACTTGCATTAGCATTGATAATCGTAAGACCTTGTAATCTTCTTTTATTAGATGAACCAACTAATCACCTTGATATACCTGCAAAAGAAATGCTTGAAGGCGCTTTAAGAGAATATAATGGCACACTATTATTTATATCTCATGATAGATATTTTATATCTAAGATTGCAAATCGTATTGTTGAAATAAAAGATGGTCAATTATTATTCTACAATGGAGACTATTCCTACTATCTTGATAAAAAGGAGCAAGAAAGAATTTTGCAAGATCAAGAATTAGCCTTAGCGAAAAGAGAAGAAAAAAGGTTGGCTAATCGCAATCGAAAGAAAAAACGTAAATGATATCTATTCTATTCCAATCTTGTAAATATCAATAGGTTTTATTAAAAAATCAATTTTATTTTTTCTTCGTAAGACAGTCATCGATAACTTTTTATTAATACCATTTCTATTAACTTCAGTGATAACATCTTCTGGATATTTGATTTCTTTTGAGTTTACTTTTATAATTACATCATTTATTTTTAATCCTTTCTTATCAGCAGGTCCTTTTGGGATTATATTTATAATTTTAGCACCATCTGAATAATTAAATTTTTCCTTATCTTCCTGATTTAAATATGTTAAACTTACTCCTATTATAGGATGGATTGCCTTGCCATCTTTTGCTAATTGATTGGCAATTCGAATTGCCTCATTAATTGGAATTGCAAACCCTAAACCTGCTCCTGGACCAGTTCTTATAAGTGTATTTATTCCCACGACTTCCCCATAAGCGTTAAGTAGCGGGCCTCCTGAATTCCCTGGGTTAATTGCAGCATCAGTTTGAATTAAGGGAATTCTTTTATTTGCAATCCCCAATTGAGAAACATTCCTATTTAGATTGCTAATTATTCCTAGAGTTACGGTTTTTTCTAGTCCATATGGATTGCCAACGGCAATAGCCCAATCGCCTACTGTTAGTGTTTCGGAGTCGCCTATCTTTGCTACAGGCCATTGTTCATACCCATTTAATTTAATCACCGCAACATCGGTTAAATAATCTTGTCCAATAACTTGTCCATTAACTCTTCTACCATCAGACAAACCAATAATAAGCTTTTCACTATTTTCGATTACATGAGCATTTGTTAAAACTAATCCTTTATTGGAAAAAAATAAATCCACTTCCTTGTCCTTTTTGAACGTTGACTTTAGGAGGGTTGTTTAAAGGATTTTTAAAAAAACGTTCAATATATGGGTCTAATAAGAGCTGTGGAGGTAATAGAGTTATTCCTCTAGAAATGATTTTTTTGCTCGTCTCTATAGTTACAATAGCTGGACCACTTTTCTGAAGAGCCTCTGAGACAAAAGATTTTTTAGTTAAAAAGTATCCTTCACTTTGCTGGAGTTGGTTTTTAGCTTTTTTTTCTAGAGAATTTACTGCTAAGAAGGAACTGCTGATAAGTAAGAAAAAAATTCCTATTTGGCTAAATCTTTTGATGTGAGCTTTTAATTGCATTTTTGCAAATTTTTTTATTTAAGACTATGCGACAACCCCTTCCTTAAAAACGGTATTTTTAACTCTTATCATGATTAATCAAGTCTCTTTTTGGGTAGGCGCAGTCTTATAGAACTATCTCTAGGCTATCATCACTTTCCCAAGCCACCTTGATTATGAGATTGTTATAATAAAAGAACTTAAGTCACTTTCTAACCTGAGGCTGTTAAACCGAACAATCTTATGACAGAAGATGATGAACGCTTTAGTGCCACTTTTATATTTTTTGGCAATAACCCTGCTTTTACTGCAAGCCTTTAAAGTAATGTCTCGTGGACTAATGTCGATAAATTCAAAATCCATCAAAACCGATAAATCTAATTCTGACCGCACTGGTTTGTTAACCGTTCACCCTGAATTATTGAATCAAGAAGGGAAGCTGACAGATGAGGACTTGCTTACAGTTCGTTTTTCTGATGATCTTGAGCCTCCAGATTCAATCAATGAATAGAGTTATGTCAGACCTTAAATGATTGACACTATCAAGAAACCTTAACGGAGTTAAATTGTGGATCAAAGAACACGCATTGTTGTTTCAGTCTTAAAGACTTTGAAGTTGCCTCCTAGATTTAGGGTGCGAATTGTTAAAGAGGATCCTATTAGACTTGAGTTGAGCTTGACTCCTGCATATGGTAAAAATCCTATCCAAGTTGGATTAGTTGAATCTCTTGACTTTGTTGCTAGACGTGATCGAGAAGGGAGAATCCCCAGAGACTTGCAAGGGACATGGGATTGGACAGTCAGACATGGCAAGGTAAGTACTGGTGGGTGGAATCCTTACCTTAAAGAAGCCTTGCAAACAATGTTTGAGACAGGACTTCCTGCAATTATTTATGAAGAGCTCACAGGAGAGGATTATCATCCTGTGGATGGATCAAAGCATGTTAGATGATAGTTGAAAATATATTTCTCTTGTCATCACACACCTTTGAGTTTATTTCTGGCTAGAGTTATTATTTATAAAAACTAGTATTACGATCAATGTCTAAAAATATCCCACCTAAATATGGTTTTGTTAATTATGCTGAGATTTGGAATGGCCGCTTGGCAATGCTTGGGATAGTAGTTGCACTAAGTACAGAATTATTAACTGGACAGGGAATTTTGGGTCAGATTGGTTTTGGGTAATTTAGGAAAAAACTTTTTCGATTAAATTGCTTGTTATTTGATGTGACGACTGCATCGATCCCTAGTTATTCAGTAAACGAATTAAATCAAGCAATAGGAAACTTGCTGTCTCGGGGGTTTGCTCCGAAGTTCTTTTTACATGCAACTGTTTCTAAGACACAGTTAAAAAATGGACATTTATGGTTAACTTTAACTGATGGTAAATCAAGTATTACTGCTGTTGTTTGGTCTTCCACTCTGCAAAAAGTAAATTTCCAACCTATTGATCAAGATGGAGTTGAGATTTTAGGAAAATTAAATTTTTGGGAGACGAGAGCAAGTTTAGTTGTTCAAGTATTAGATATTAAGCCTAGTATTTCAACTGTGCTACGAAAATTCGAAGTTGTTAAAAAGCTTTTGTTAAAAGATGGATTAATATCTAATGAACGGCGTAGGCCCTTACCTGAATACCCCAAGGGTGTTGCAATTCTGACAAGTGTTCCTAGTTCTGCTCTTGCAGATATTCTTCGAACAGCAAAAGAACGTTGGCCTTTAACCAAGATCATGGTTTTTCCGACTCCCATGCAAGGTGATGTGTCGCAAAAGATTCAGGATATTCTTCAGCAAGTGATTGATTTGAGAATAAAGCTTGGTATACAAGCGATTGTTCTTGCTAGAGGCGGAGGTAATAGAGAGGATCTTATGGTTTTTGATAATGAAAAGTTATGCAGAACTTTAGCTAATCTTCCAATACCACTTGTTACAGGCATTGGTCATGAGGATGACCTGACTGTGGCTGATCTTGTTGCAGATCATAGATCTGCAACTCCAACAGCGACTATCGTTGATTTGTTGCCAAGTAAAGATGTTGCGAGAAATAATTTTTTTCAAATTAAGCAAAGGCTTAAAGATTACTCTGCGATTATTATTGGTAATGAAAAACAAAGATTGTCTGATTTGGCATTGAATTGGAAAGAGCAATCACCTATCAATTATATCTTTAAAAAGAGAGATTTTTTGTCTCAAAGAAGTCAATTGCTAGTTGCATTGTCTCCGCAGAGCTTATTGAAAAGGGGCTTCTGTATATTGTCTAATCAGCAAGGTGTGCTTATTCAAAGTGCAAAGAAGATTCAAACTAATGATAATATTATTATTCAGTTAATAGATGGTTCCCTTAAATCAAAGATAGAAGAAGTTAATCTAGAGAGTAAACATTAATGTCTAAGTTACCAAAAAATTCTAATCAGATAGATTCTGTTCAAAAAGATTCTAAATCAGTAGATGATAAGAATTCTTCTAATAGTGAATTGATTAATACATTGCGGGAAAAGATATCTAAATTATCTTATGAGGAGTCATTGGAAAAGCTGGAAATCTTATTAGATCAAATGAAAAGTGAAAGAATGCCTATTAACGAATTAAAACAATCTTTTTTAGAAGGAAGCTTATACCTAGAGCATTGTGAGAATTTGCTAGATAAAGTAGAGCAAGAAGTTTTTCACATTGAGTTAGAAAAATAATCTGCAAAATCATTCTATTTCTTCAACAGTTACATCAATTGTTTTATCACTTGCAGGAACAGTATCGTCAGAAGATTGATTGTCAAATTGTGTCACTCCACATAAAGGACATTCCTGAAGATTACCAAAATAGGTTGTTCCACATGAACTGCATTTGCTTGTGCGTAATTGAATGATTTTCCACAAAATCCACCCAAGACCCGCTATTAATATTGGGGCAACTAAACTGAAAATGAGGATACTACCAGTTAAATCTATTAAAAATCTCCCTAAAGAATTCGGTAAAAGAATAATTAAGATTAGTCCTATTGGAAGAATAAGAGAATTTTTATTCATCTTAAATCTTAATTTTTATTGTTCTTGTTCTTTGATGCCTATTTAGCTGGGTAGTTGCTAGTACTACACTCCAGCATTGTCCAAAATATATTATTAAACCAACAATCCAGATCCATAATGTTAGAACTAGCACACTGCTAATTAATCCATAAGCTTGGAAACGAGAACCTAGAGAGAGAATTGTTCTACTAACGGCTGAGTTTAATATTGTGAGCAAGATTCCAATCATAATTGATCCAGGAATTAGAGGTTTCAATGGAACTCTTCTTCTTGGAAGAATAGCTTGTAGTAATAAAGCTATTGCAGTAAAACCTATTAGTGGTAAAACTACTTGCCCTACTTCTATTCCAGGCACCTCAATTATTGCTAAAGTTTGCGCTATTTCAGGACTAGTATTTTTTAAATCTTGCCACACTGCTCCTGGAATCATTTGTATATAAGAACTGATTTCATCAAGTACCATTAAAAATCCAACTAGTAATACTACTAAAAATGCTTCTATTCGATTTCTAATAAACTGAAATGCATGAATATGGAAAGCATTATCTGAGTTTCTAGAAGGCAAGGCATCTTCCCAAAGTCTGTCCGCGCCTCTTTGTAAAGTTAAGTATGCATTTCCAGCAGTAATCAATAGAAATGTTGCCCCTAGTAATCCTGCGCCAAAACGTTGCCTTACTAATTGTTCCAAAGTACTTTTAACTAAATCAACAACTGAAGAAGGTAATACTTGTGCGGCTAATCCAATAATTTGTTCATCTAGACCTTGTTGCTTTCCTAAAAACCAAGAAGCCACCGAAAGTGAGATTATTAGTATCGGGAAAAAAGACTGTAGGGTGTAGTAAGCAAATGCCGCACTTAGATCGACACAATCACACCTATTCCATTTTTGAGATGCTTGCCATATGCTTCTAACAAACCAGTTGAATTGGCGTTTCCATCGACTTACCACTCTTTGTCTATAGAAGCTCGAATTTATTTTAACGGTTTGTGAGTACTTTTCTTGATAAGAGCTTTTCATATGTCCTGATTTAGGACATTAAGATCTCTCCCCAAGGGCTTAATTTTTCTAGATGACTTTTAGATAAGGCTGTAATTAGGGGGAAGTTTACAGTAGATAAATCCTGTCCTGGATATAAGTCATAAGGATTAATGTCTAACCAATTAATTTCACATTTTAATTCAGTGAGGATAAGCCATGATGCTGCGATATCCCAGATTTTTGGAGTAGATTCAATTGCACCAAAAGTTTGACCAGTTGCAACAGTCAACATATTTAAGCTAGATACACCTAATAGACGAATTTTCCCAGGGAAAGTCTGATTAGGACTTTTTCTTAAAATATTTATTGAACGGCTACATAGTGATACACATTCAGTTCTTGATTGAAGTTTCTTTTCTGATGATATTGATTCTCCGTTTATCCATACTCCTTGGCCTTTTATTGCTGTAACTCTTTGTTTAAGTGCAGGTATATCTAAAAAAGCAGATTGAGGTTCACCATTAATAAAACGAGCAATTGAAATAGCCCAGTGAGGTATGCCAGCTGCAAAATTAGTTGTTCCATCTAAGGGGTCTACAACCCAAAAAGCTTTTGAATCAGGAACTTTTTTAGATCCTTCTTCGCTGAGAATACCTTCTTCACCATTAGTAATTTCTTTTAGACCTTGCACAATATTCTTGTCACTCCATCTATCACAGTTGGTGATTAAACTTCCATCATCTTTTGTTTCTGCATTGATGTTGCCAAAGTCTAAAATTTGTCTTTTTGCAACCTTATCAATTAATTCATTGACACGGTTGATTTGAAATTCACTAAGACTCACTTGGTTATATTTATCCATTACTTAATTATAATAACTGTGAGGAATGTTTTTTGAGTTTCACTTAGATCCTTCATTTTTTAATACTTGATTAATCTTATTAATACCAGTTTGAAGGCTTAATTTTGCCAGACTAGAATTGTAATCTGTTATTGCTTCAATATGATTCACTTCTGCCTGTGTTAAATCCCTTTGATTTGTTACTACCTCTCTTTGTGTGGTAATTCCAGCCTTTAGTCTTATTAAAGCCAGTCTAAGAGACTCTTTAGCAGAATCAACTTCGAGTTTAGTGTTGCTAATATTTTGTTCTGCTATTTCAAGATTAAAGAAGCTTTCTTCAACTTCATGACGAATTTCATTTTCCTTTAAGATTAATTGAGCCAATAGCTCTTTTTGCTTTTCTTTTTTCACTTTAGTTAACGCTTTTACTGAACCACCATTAAACATTGGCCAATCAACTTGAAGACCGATGGTATTACTTTGAGTATGAATATTATTACTAGAATTTGGAGATGCAACTCCTACTTCACCCTGAGCTGTGGATAAACTAAATGTATTAAATAAGCTTAAGGTAGGTTTATTAGATCCAGATGATGATTTTATTTGGTTATTATTAATTGATATCTTAATCCTTTCCTTTTCTATTTCCTCGCGAACTTTAAAAGCAGCCTCGATGCTTTCTGAAAGAGAGATTTTCCACTGTCCAATTAAATCTGTTTTTCCGTTAATTATTGGATTTGCTTGTCTATTAAGGTTCAGTATTTTTGCTAAAGAGCTTTGGTTAATATTTTTTTCCCCAACTTTTTTAATTAAAAACTGCCTATCCTTTGCTAATTGCGCTTTGGCCTCTAAGACTTCAAATTTTGTTCCAATACCTGATTCAAGGCGTATTTCTGCTTCTTTTAATGAAGTTTCAGAGATCTCAATAGATTTTTTTGCTATCTCAACATATTCGTTTGATCTTTGAAGCATGAAGAATTTATTTAATGCTTCTAAATATATTTCTCTAAATTTAATTTTATAATTTAGTATTGACTCTTCAAGCTGATCTTTTGATTCGTCAATATCAGGAATTCTTGAGGGATTAATTAAATCCCATTTGATTGTTGCACTAATACTAGTTTTCCATTGGTCACTCGACGTATTTGTAGATAACTCATTATCAATATTTGCATTAAGGTATTGAGGAAATCCACTGCTAGAAAGGTTTAGGCTAGGGTACCAAGCTGCAATTTTGCTGCGTAATGAATATTTATTCTGCTCAATTCTACTTTTCATAATTTCTAATTCCTTGTTTTTAGATTTTAATATTTCAGGTATTTCATCTAAATTAATAGTTTTATTTGCCTTGAGATTTGAATTATGAATTTGCTTTGGTGATAATATTTTTTTCTGAATGGATAATTGATTTTTAGTTTCTTCGCTTTTGAAAGCTATATTTGTGCCAGTACTTATAATCAGGACTGACATAATTACATTGCAAGCAAATTTCCAAACTTTCATTTCTTTATTCGAAAAAATTTAGTTTATTCATGCTCTATGCCTATAGCTTTAGAAACGATATCATTAGCATTATAAACAATTTTTATCTCAACATTCAGCTTTTTGCTAACTTCTGCTATTTGCATATCATCTAAAAAAACAGGTTCTTCATTTTTGACCATTATTGATGGAATCAAAAGTTGATTCCCAAGCTTTTTTCCTTGTAGCCCTATAAGAAGATCTTCGCCTGTCAGTAAACCTGTCACTACCTTTTCTTGCCCCCAGTAAATACTCGGTAAACCATATAATTGTATTGATAAACCGTCGATCTTATTAAGTTTATTACATATTGGCTCTAAAGCCTTTTCGACTAATTTCCCAACAACCCAGCTACAACTTCTTGTTTTAGGGATATATAGAGGAAGTTTTGAGGTCGCTTCATCCATTTCTTCTAAAAATGATCTAATGCTTCCTACACCATTTTCTTCTTGAGGTAGGTCTTCGTATGACTTACGTTTGGGAAGTTTTTCCTCAGCTAAAAGGTACCATTCGTCTGATAGCCATGCAAAATTTGATCCAATTATAACTTTGAAATGTCTTTGAAGTTTTTCTACTTGCTTGATAGTTTCTTTTGCACAAAATTTATTTACTGGTATTAAACCATCATTATCTGGACGAAAACGAGTAAGTCCTACTGGAACAATTGCTATAGATTGAACGGTTGGTAAATTCCCTTTCCCATATTTAGATAGATCATTAATTGTTTTTTCTAAAGCATCACCATCATTTAAGCCAGGACAAACAACTATCTGTGCATGTATTTGTAATTTATTTTTCTGAAACCACTCAATCTGGTTCATTATCATTCCTGCTCTTTCATTTTTTAACAAATCAGATCGAAGATTGGGATCTGTTGCATGAATTGAAACAAATAATGGTGAAAGTCGCTGGGTTTTAATACGCTCCCAATCACTAGTAGTTAGATTAGTTAGAGTTAAATAAGACCCATAAAGGAAACTCATTCTATAGTCATCATCCTTCAAATATAAAGTTTTTCTTTTCCCAGGAGGTTGTTGATCAATAAAACAAAATGGACATTTGTTATTACATTGTTTCAGGCCATCAAATAAAGCTTCTTTAAAATTAAGACCTAATCCTTGGTCTATATCTTTTTCAAGTTCCACTAAATGTTCTTCACCATCTTTTCCTAGTACTGCAAGTCGCAGCTCTTCTTCACCAATTAGATATTTATAATCGATTAAATCTCTTGGTTTAACACCATTCACACTAATTAATTGGTCACCAGCTTCAAAGCCAATCTCTTCGCCAATTGATCCAGGTTCCACAGACTCCACTAAAGCAGGACTTGGTTCCGATATTGAATGCGGTGTTGTTGACGAATTTGCAATCGTCGTAGAAGGTTCATTCCACACGATTAATTGCGTTGATGAAGTGTTTTAATGAGCTTCTCCATTTTGACAGCAAGTAAATGATAATTTCTTTATAGCAATGAATAATCTCAAAGAATGACAATCTTTTAATCTGCATTCTGAGTGATCGATTTCTTATGAATTATTTTCTTAGCCACTTATGAATAAATTCTCCTTGGCCATTATCAATTTAGCCCAATCACGCTCTGAGTAATTCTTTGCCTACTATCAAGACCTCTGTTTCTTCACAGGGTTATTTAAGTAACCCAAGAACATTGCAATTTTGGGCTAGTACTCTTGTAGTGCTTCCAGTTTTTCTTCAAGCGCCTTGGGTTCATTTCTATCCACTTTCGGCTCTTTTATTTACGTTTGTCCTTCTGGGCGCTGGCTATTTTTTAAGCAAATATTTTGGACGGAGATGGGAGCGTGTTGGTTCTCTCTTGGTGGGGGTAAGTGGTAGCTGGTTAGGAGGATGCTTGTTTTGGGGATGGTTGCGAATGCACCCTGTTCTTCATCTTCCAGTTGAAGCAATAGCAATGCCATTTGCAATGTTGGGTCTTACTACTAAATGGAGAATTGGTTCTGCCTTTTACCTTGCTTGCTTATTAGGAACCGCGTTTACAGATTTGATGATGTTAGTCACTGGGGTAATGCATCAATGGCCTTTAGTAGTTAGTGCTTCTATTTATGATGCCTCGCGGATTCTGCTTTTAACTGCTCAGAATTTACTTAACTTTAGATCAGGAGCATTAATTATTTTTGCTGGAGCTTTAATTCTTTTTATATCAGATCAAATGCGAAAAAGAGGCAATCTCGCATATTCATTACAAGGAGGTGCTTGGTTGGTTGCAAGTGCCGCTTTGACAACAACTCTTTGGGTTGATGGTTTATTTTTTCTAACAACTCTTCTGCAGCCATCTTTAAGTGGATTGATTTAATTTATTTTTTCTCTAGCGATGCAAAATAAGAAAACATTAAATTCGATTGATCAAGAAGTTTGGGATGTTGTTGTAATTGGTGCAGGAGCTGCTGGGTTAATGACTTGCTTAGAGTTGCCAACTCATTTGAAGATTTTACTTTTAAATCGCAATACTAGTAGTCGTTCTTCAAGTCGATGGGCTCAAGGTGGTATAGCTTCCGTAACTAGAAAGGAAGACAGTTTTCAAAGTCATGCAGAAGATACATTAAATGCGGGAGCAGGCTTATGTGATCTCAATGCAGTGGAATTACTTGTAGAAGAAGCCCCTAATTCTGTAAAAAGATTACAGAGACTAGGTATGGAATTTGATCGAGATTCTGATGGTCTTGCGACAACATTAGAAGCTGCTCATAGTTTTCGACGAGTTTTGCATGTTCAAGACAGAACAGGAAGAGCACTTGTTGAAGTTTTGAGAGATCAAGTTGAGAGTAGTTCTAATATTTTGCACCGTAGAGGTGTAAGGGTTACTCAGCTTTGGGTTGAAGAAAAAACTTGTAAAGGGGTTCAAGTGCTTGATGGAGAATGTCTCTATTGGATTTCTTCGCGAGCAGTTGTTTTGGCTTCTGGAGGCGGTGGACATCTATTTGAAAATACGACAAATCCACCTCAAGCTTGTGGAGAAGGTTTGGCCTTGGCGTGGAAAGCAGGTGCTGCAATTGAAGATCTGGAGTTTATTCAATTTCATCCAACAGCGTTAAAGCTTAAAGGAGCCCCATGCTTCTTGCTGTCTGAAGCTCTTAGAGGTGAAGGTGCTGTTTTAGTAGATCAATTTGGAAATAGTCCTGTATCGCATTTACCTATGCAAGATCTTGCTTCAAGAGATCAAGTTAGTCGGGCACTTTGTGAAGCCATGAGTGCTCAAGGTGTTAATCATATTGATCTGGATTTACAAAAGATATCAAATAAAAACTTAGATCTTAGATTCCCATTCATTATTCAAAGATGTAGGGAATTTGGATTAGACCCATTTCAGAATTTAATTCCAATTGCACCAGCAGCACATTATTGGATGGGAGGAATTGCAACTAATTTAAATTCAGCTACTACCTTAAATGGACTATATGCAGTTGGTGAAGTTGCCTGCACTGGTGTTCATGGTGCTAATCGATTGGCCAGCAATTCTTTATTAGAATGTCTTGTATTTGCAAGACAACTTTCATCCATTAGTTTAATTGATTCGATTCATAAGCCTAAAAGAGTGACTTTTAAAGTTATAGATTCAAATGAAGACTCTTTAGATTCTTTAAGTAATAAGTCTTTAGAAGAATCCATAGAAGATTTACGAAGGTTGTGCTGGAAAGAGGCTGGTGTTAATAGAAGTGAAAAAGGAATGAAGATAGCTTTGCTAGATATCCAAAGGGATCTTTCTAATATCAACAGCCACCCATTATTGTCGTTATTAAATAATCAGGATTTTGATTGTAATTATCGATTTAATGAAAATCATCGCCGTAATTTAAATCTTTTGATTGATTTATATCACAGGCAATTAACAAGTATTTTATTATTTAAAGCTTGCTTGTTTAGAAAAGAAAGTAGAGGAGGACACTTTCGTAAAGATATTCCTACGAAAATACCTTTTTGGAAGTGCCATTCAAGACAAGTTAAAGGTAAAGATATTTCTACTAGACCTGTTATTAGCTGATTATCTAAAAGTCTGTAGATCCCTTGTAGCCACTTATTTCTGCTAATTCCTTTAGACTCTTTACGCCAGATTCAAGTTGCCCATTTATTTCCCAAGAGGGGAAACCTGTAATCCCCTTTTCCTTGCATAGATCTGCTTGGTTATTTTTACCATCTGAAGCGCATTCTATTAGCATTAATTCATTTACGGCTTCTTTACCAAATAATTCTTTTTGGTCATGGCAATGTGGGCACCACCATGCATTAAATAAAACAATTTTATTTGCAGTTAGATGTTTTGCTAGACTAATAGATGAAGAACTACTAATTGATTTTATTGGGGGTGCTATACCTATTTCAGCGGTCGTTAATTCTTGTTTACTTGGGTCTACAGAAGAAGACCAAATTAGTCCTGAAAGTATAACAATTATGGATATAATAAATCCTCTAAAAATCAATCCCCTTGGGTTTTCCCATCCTCCATTAAGTATAGTTATTACTAGTATTAGTGTTGATATTAATGCTGAAAGAACACAGAAGAAGCAAAATGCTTGGATCTTGTAAACCATTAATATCATTAATAAACCACTGAATATAAACATGCAGGTTGATATAATAAATAATCCCCACCAAGTAGGTCGATATAAATTATTTTTCTTTTTAAATAAACCAGATAAAAAAGGTATAATAGCGAATAGTAAAACTATCAAATAACTTAATAGACCAATACTAGATAATGGAATTAATGATTCTCCAAATGGGATTGAACCCCATGGGCTATTTAGTACTTGGTCACAACCTTGGTTTCCACCTGGACATGTCAATGAACCTAAGAATCCAAATCTTTTTAAAGTTATTGAGCCTGTGTCAATAACTCCTATGGTTGCAAGAATTGCGATTAGGATTCTTCCCCACTTGGAACCCTGATCTTCACGACGACGACTTTTAAGACGAAAAGTGCTCATTTTATTAGAATGTTTTTTGATTCTTGCAGTTTGTCTATAAGCAAGAGGTAGCCATTTATTATTTAAGTAAAAACAAATGACCTCTCATCAGGATAATCATTTATAAGCAATTTATTCAGAGACACAATATGACTTCCACTTCTATTAATCAAGCAAATTTTGCAGTCGCTTTTCTTCATCTTGGTTGTGAAAAAAATTTAGTAGACACTGAACATATGATGGGGTTATTGGATCAAGCTGGTTATGCATTACTAAATGATGCTGACTCTGCTGATTTGGTGGTAGTTAACACGTGTAGTTTTATTGAAGATGCTAGAGAAGAGTCTGTTCGAGTTCTAGTGGGACTTGCTGAAAAGGGTAAGGAAATTATTATTGCAGGTTGTTTGGCACAACATTTTCAAGAAGAATTACTGCATTTAATCCCTGAAGCAAAGGCTGTTGTTGGAACTGGGGATTATCAACATATTGTCGAAGTCTTAAACAGAGTGAGGTCAGGTGAAACAGTTCAAAAGGTAACTAAATCGCCAGTTTTTGTTGGAGATGAAGTTCTGCCTCGTTTGAGAATGACAGGTAAATCAATCGCTTATTTAAAGATTGCTGAGGGTTGTGATTACAGATGTGCTTTTTGCATTATTCCAAAACTCAGAGGGGATCAGCGCAGCCGATCGTTAGAATCAATAGTCTCAGAAGCCCATCAACTCGCCAAAGACGGTGTTCAAGAGTTGATTCTAATTAGTCAGATTACTACTAATTACGGTCTTGATTTGTATGGCAAACCATATCTTGCTGAGCTTTTAAGAGCCCTTGGCTCTGTAAATATTCCTTGGATTCGAATTCATTATGCTTACCCCACAGGATTAACCCCAGAGGTTTTGAGTGCTTATAGAGATGTTCCTAATGTTTTGCCTTATCTAGATTTGCCTTTGCAGCATAGTCACCCTGAGGTCTTGCGAGCAATGAATCGTCCATGGCAAACGAATATTAATGAATCTCTTATCACTAATATCAAAGCACAATTACCTGATGCAGTACTGAGAACAACTTTTATAGTTGGTTTTCCTGGAGAAACAGAAGATCATTTTGAGCACCTCTGCTCTTTTGTGAAAACACATGAGTTTGATCATGTTGGAGTCTTTACTTTCTCCCCAGAAGAAGGGACTAAAGCAGCCATGATGGATAATCAAGTCCCTTATGAAATAGCTCAAGCGCGAAAAGATAAAATTATCTCTATTCAACAATCAATTTCAGCTAATAAGAACCAAGGCTGTGTGGGAAAAATTTTTAGTGTTCTAATAGAAAAAAAAGATGATCAAACTGGAGAATTCATAGGAAGATGTTTAAGGTTCGCTCCTGAAGTTGATGGTTATGTAAGGTTGACTAAGGCTTCTACTAATACATCAAATATTTCGCCTGGGATGATGGTGCAGGCTTTAGTTATTGATTCCGACTTATATGATCTAACGGCAGAGCTCGTTTCAACTAAATGAGTTTTATTGCCTTTAGCACCTTGGTTAGGCCAAATGCTGTGCCAAGTCCAAGTCCAAAAATCGCCAAATAAAAAATAATTCCCATCATAAAAAATATATCCACTAACCATTAGAACAGATAGATTCGACTTTTTTGTGACATTGATGAGCTTATTTAGATTTAATCTTGGATATAAGTAAGGTTGTGAGCTAATGAGAATTCTGCTTTCTGGAGTTCTCTGCCTATGTATAAAGCGTGATCTAGCCGGCTAATTGGATGAGGCCCATTGCCTTCGCTAATCTTAATTCCGATTTCTTTTGCGCTTTTACCAATGAAAATTTTGTTAGGGGATCGTTTTTCGTTTGAAGAGCATTCGATTGGTTTTCCAGAGTCGGGATCTATTGCGATACCATTTTCATCAATTTCATTAGAGTAATGCTCAAGAATTATCTCTTGAGACTCCTTCTGTAATTTAATTAGAAAATAGCCACTTGGATCAAGGAAAATAAATCGTTCGGAAAGCTTTTCATCAATAACCTGAATATTCTTCAAGATTGCTTTAGTGTCTTCCATTCTGTTACATGAGTAAGTTGGATTGTAATTAAGGAAAATTATTAATTTAATTATAGATTAATTTGATAAGAGATTTTTTAGAACAAGAAGAAGAATCAAATTTACAAGAATAAAAGATATATAAATAATTCTAGGATTCTTTAATTTTTTAGGAGCAGTTAACTCTACTCCAAAGACTTTAAGTAATGATTGTTTTTCATCATACTCATAGGAGAGAATGTCATCCTTTTTCTTATTACTTTCTTCTTCTTTAACCATAAAAAATAGTTTTAATTCTTGCAAATCAATTATAGTTTCTTAAAAGAATCCTTTAGGGGAGCTTCATTGTTTGATGCATTTATCTCTTGAATCATAAAACTATTTGCTTTCTGATACCAATTCTTCATTAGAGATTCCATTCTTTTGTCATACCATTTGTGCATACTTATTCGAGCTTGAGCATTGAATCCCCGTCTTTTTTTATGACTACCACCTGCGCCTGGATCAAATTTTTTAATTCCTTGTTCTATAGCCCATTTTATAGGCGAATAATAGCAAACTTCAAAGTGCAAGTAATTAATCTTTTCCTTGAAACCCCAATATCTTCCCCATAAAGCTTCTTTATTTCTAATGCATAATGACATTGCTAAAGGATCGTATGGATTCCCTCTATGTGCACTAAATAAAACAATTCTGTCTCTTTGGTTGGAATTTGCAAGTCCCTTAAAGAAGCTTCTGGAAAGGTACTTGCTTCCCCAAATACCCCACCTTGAGCAATGTAGTTTGTAAAATTGATACATGGATGCCATAATTTCTTGGTTAATTTGCTCTCCTTCAATAGTAGATATGTTTACTCCAGAGTTCCTTATTGATCTTTGCTCTCTTTTTATATTTCTTCTTTGATTTGCGTTAAATTTCGTTAGATAGTCTGAGAAATTTTTTTCACCAGAGGGCTGCCAAAGGCTTTGTTGATTTATCCAGGAGTGGTAATTAAATTTTTTCGCAACTTTACTCCAATTTGGGTCAACGTAAAGAAAGTTACAACTAAGAATATTATTCTTGATAGCAAATTGATCTATATTTTTCATTATTAATAAAGTAATTTCATCCTGATTCTCTTTTTGAGATATAAAAAACTTATATCCCTCTATTGGACTAAAGGGACTCATCCCTATAATTTTTGGGTAATATCTGAGTTCTAATTCTTGTGATAACTGTAAAAAAAGATTGTCAAAAATAAATTCACCATAGCTATGATTTTTAAGATATAAAGGCGCTAAGCCTACTATTTTTTTATTTTTCCATATGCTCATATGCAATGGCTGCCAGCCAGTTTCATTGCAAACACTTTTAGATTTTTCAAGTTCATTTAACCAGTTCCATTTATAAAAGGGAATATCTTGCTCTCCTAAAAGATGATCCCAATCTTCCTCTGGTATCTCTTGCAGCGATGTATGCCATTTTGTTATAAATAATTCTTTTGAATCATTCTTATTTATCTTACTTTTCATTTTCCTATATAATATTATTGAGCTTAACTTCTCTATTGCGAATATAGTTGACCATTAATTCATTGCCCCCTAAGTGGTTAACATTTTTGAGAATCCAAGCATTATTTTGGTGTAAGTTAATTGGTAGATTATCCTTTTTAAAAGGAGTCAATGAATTTTCACCACCTAAGATCTTTGGAGTAATTGTTAATTGTAATTCATCAATGTTGTCCTCTATAAATAATGATTGAGCTAATTTAGCCCCTCCTAGAAGCGCTATTTTAAAAATTCCGTATTTTTTTAGTATTTTTAGAGTTTCCGACCAATTATTTTTAATTAGTATTTTCTTATCAAATCCTTTTAGTTTTTCATTATCTCCCTCTGCTAATTTATCAGTAATGAGCCACCTATTAAGTGGTTGATTAAAAAATGATAGATCCTCCCTGAATAATTTTCTTTTACTTGCAATTATAGTTATTGGTTGACTTGGAAGTTTCTTGGATTTACGTTTTTCAATTAATTTTTTATTATGAATTAGGCATATGTTTTCATGAATTCGTAAGGTTTGGCCACCTATTAAGGTTGCATCAGCCCAAGCCAATGCTTCTTCTAAAACTTTTCTATCTCCTTCCCCTCCAAGGGTAATCTTTTTATTTTGAGTAAATGCAATACGCCCATCAATACTCATTGCTAGAACTAGCTTTACCCATGGAGAATCTAACAAGTTCTTTTAGATTATGTTTTTAATAATGTCTTTTCTGAATCTAATAAATTCTCTTGTGGATATACTTCTGCAGCATTATTAGGACTTTCTTGAAGGCGAATCTTATATAATTCTGCACCTAGTTCTTTAATAGGTGTATTTAGAGTATCTGCAATATGAATTGCTATATTTTCTGCTGTAGGAACACATGTTTGAAAATACGGTATATCCTTATTCAAAAAAGTATGATCAAAAGGCTCGATAATTAGTCTTTCTACTAATTCTTGCAATGCATTAAGGTCACAAATCATTCCAGTTCTAGGATGGATAGATCCTTGGACAGTTATATCAACCAAATAGTTGTGCCCATGTCCATGTACTCGTGCACATTTTCCATAGATTTGTTCATTGTCTTTTTGGGATAACTCTTCTCTTGCGAGTCGATGTGCAGCAGCAAAATGCTTTCTAATAGTTAGGTAAGTATTCATAGTAGTTACAGAATAATCTGCCCAAAGACGTTCTTGTTCATAAAGTCTTATTGATTTTATTGGAATATGCGCTTTTAGTCTTTTCCAAATAATTTTTGTTAGGGCTTCAGTAGTGGGTAAACACCCTTGTGGATTGGATGTATCAAACTCAGGCCAAGTTTGATTTAAAAAGGAAAAATCAAGTTGATTAGTGACTTCATTGTGTATTGCATGTTTTACATCAGATAAATTTAGGACCATACCATCTTCATTTAGCTCGCCTTCCATTGAGACAATTAACTCATAGTTGTGCCCATGTCCAGGAGCTATTGAGCAGTTGCCGAAATAAGCTTTGTTTTCCTCTGCAGTTAATTCTGGTAGCCAGTAACGATGGCTTGCACTAAAACAAGCGCGACGAGTGATTACGCACTGTCTCCCTTGACCATGTTTTCCTTGAGATGAGTTTGCAATCATGAGAGGCTTAATTAGATCTTATTTTAACTAAGTTGTATAGTTTGATGCCTATATGAATTATCCTTCTAGATTTTCTGCTTTAAGTCAAAACCTCAAAGGTATTAATCTTTACCTTGTTGGTATGATGGGTTCAGGCAAAACTCAAACAGCCCCCTTATTTGGCTAAAGAATTAGGTTATCGATTTATAGACATTGATCAACAGATAGAAAAAGCAACTCAAAGAACTATTTCTGAAATCTTTCAATCTGAGGGAGAGTCAATTTTTAGATCATTTGAATCAGAAGTGCTTAAAGAAATTGGTCAAAGACATTCTTTTGTTGTGGCGACTGGTGGTGGTTTAGTTACTTCTTCAATAAATTGGGGAATTTTGCATCAAGGACTATCAATTTGGCTAGATCCAGGAAGAAATCGCTTATTAAAACGATTGCAATTAGACACAAGTAAGAGACCTTTATTAGAAACAAAGAATCCAACAATAGCTCTTGATGATTTGTTGAAACAGAGAGAGTCTATGTATTCCAAATCAGATCTCCATATTAAAGTTGAAGATGAATCTCCTGAAGAAGTCTCTCTTTTAATATTAAATCAATTAACAATACTAATTAAGAATCAGAATTTTCCAGACGAATAGCAAACCATTCTATTGTCAAACCTGGCTTTATCTGGAGAGCGCAAGCAGTATCTAATAAACGTTGTGCAGCATCTTTAACAGAGTTTTGAGCTTTTAGATCGGATGGTAACTCTTCAAATTGAATGAGCCAATTTTCTAGCCATAAAAGAGTTTCTTTTTCATTTAATAATTGCTCTTTTTTGCCTGGTTCTATGATCACATAATTATCTGAATCATATATTAATGGATCTGACATGATTCTTTAATTAGTCAAGTTTCTTTATCAAGCTTTTTGCTCATCTATCATGAGCATTTTTTCCAAGTTATCTCTCCAAGTGAAAAGTGAGATTAACTTAGAATTATTATATAATCTTTTGCATCCTTTACCTGCGAGTACAGTGCCTGCAGAAAATGGAAATTTTATGAGTGATAATTGTGCTGCAATTGCAATATCTGCAATACTAATTGAATCGCCTATCAAAAAATTATTTTCCTTCACTAATTTAGATATTTCCTCAAGATTATGTTCTAGGTCTAGGGTCTCTTTTTGCTCAGTTAAGTTTGATAACCTGTTAATTATTTCTCCTGGGAAAACTTTTGCAAAGTTTTTGATCTTTATTGGTATTTCATTAGGCAATAAAGCTACAAGCAGTTCTTGATCTAGTGTGGCTGATTTAATCAGTGCTTTTTTTGTTGCTTTTGCAAGAGTGGTATCTGACCAATTCGTGAGCAAATGGACTAAACCAGCTTCTTTGGGATCTGAAGGTATCAGACTTGTTTCAGGATAATTGCATTCTAGATATTGAATAATTTCACTCGAGTCAGAAATAACATTTTCACCATCTACTAAGACAGGTAATTGCTTTTGCCCAGAGAGTCGAAAGATTTTAATCTGACCAATTCCAGGTGTTACTTCTACTGTTCTGAAGCTTAGTTTTTTGGCTCGTAAAGCCATTCTGACTTTGAGACAAAATGCTGAATGTTGAAATTGATATAGCACCAACATTAATTTTTCTCGCAAAGAACTGCAGAGTAGCTATTAAAGGTATGCAATAGGAAATTTAATGGGTGAGTTTTTTTCAAATGTTGCTAGATACCCTAAGTATCTCATCACAATCATACTGGGAGTATTTACTGCATTTCTTGAGCCATTAATTCAACGAAGTAAAAATCCAATTACGGCAATCTCATTACTGGGGGCACTGGTAAGTGCAATAGTTACTTTTTATTTTGTTGTCAAGGCAATGGTTCTTCCCCCCTCTTTTGGTTAGTCATGGCACAAAGTAGACGCGTAGAGAAAGTTTCTTCATTGATTCGGAAAGAAATGAGCCAGCTTTTTTTGCAAGGCTTGAAAGATCAACGACTTCAATCAGGTCTGATCACAATTACCGAAGTTGATCTTTCAGGAGATTTGCAACATTGCAAGATATTTGTAAGTATTTACGCAAATGAGAGTAAACAAAGAGATGAAATTCTTAATGCTTTGACAGATGCTAAAGGCTTTTTGAAAGGTGAACTCACTAGAAGGTTACAAATGAGAAGAGTACCAGAAATAGTTTTTAAATTGGATAGAGGTGTAGAGAAGGGAAACTCTGTTCTTGATTTACTAGGAAAATTAGAAGAAGAAAGAAAAGGAAAGAATCAAATTAGAGATTCTTTAGATGCTGAATAATGGCAATAAATAAAACAGATCTTTGGAAGAAAGTTGCAAAGCTAATAATTGTTCGAGCTAGTGGGTATCAATTAGATTCCTTAAGACAATATCCTAAATGGGAATCAACTAATAAAGAGTTGAAAGCCTATTTAGAGCAAGGGATAGGAGGTGTGATTTTGCATGGGGGTAATGCTCAAGAAATCCAAGATCGATGTAACCAATTAAATACTTGGTCTGGGAATTCTCTTTTGTTATGTGCAGATGTTGAAGAAGGCGTAGGACAGCTATTTAAAGGCTTTACAAGATTTGCTCCCCCAATGACTTTTGGTCTTATTTATAAAAAAGACAAACATCAAGCTGTTGTACTTGCTGAAGAATATGGAAAACTTTTAGGTGAGCAGGCCCGTAATTGTGGACTCAATTGGGTTTTAGCTCCAGTATGCGATCTAAATACAAATCACAAAAATCCTGTAATAAATATGAGGGCTTGGGGAGAAGATCCACAAGTTGTGGCGCAACTTGTTTGTGCTTTTAATAAAGGACTTGTTTCTCAAGGAGTTTTAAGTTGTGCTAAGCATTTTCCAGGTCATGGAGATACCAGCGTTGACTCTCATTTAGCTTTACCAGTTTTGCAACATTCTGTTGATTACTTAGAAAAAAAAGAGTTAATACCTTTTAAAGCTTTAATTGCTGAAGGGGTAAATAGTGTTATGACGGCACATTTACTTTTAGAGAAGGTTGATCCTAATTACCCAGCAACTTTTTCAAAAGAAGTTTTATCTAATCTTTTACGCCGAAAAATAGGTTTTCAAGGGCTCATAGTAACTGATGCTTTAGTGATGGAGGCTGTGTCTAAGAAATATTCTTCAGGAGATGCTGCTGTAATGGCATTTCAAGCAGGGGCTGATTTGCTAATGATGCCTAAAGAGCCTTTACAAGCTATTGATGCAATAGTTGGCGCATTACTTAAAGGAGTAATTCCTGTTAAACGATTGGAAGAATCTTTGCAAAGGCGAAGTAATGAACTTTCTAAAATTGATTCTAAATTTTCTTTTAAGCAATCTAAGTCAACGAATCTATCATTTGATTCCAATTGGTGTGAAAGTGCTAATGCAATTAATCTCAATAAAAAGTTGATTGATATATCATTGAGAACAAATAATATGAAGCTTGGTAATTCAGTTGAGGATACGATTAATTTAATTAGAGTTGATAGTTTAATTTATAATACATGTCTGGATAAATCTTCCCCTTCTCTAATTATACCTGCTCAATATGGATTTCAGAATATAATTATTCATGCTTCAGGTATTTCTCCTTGGACAAAAAACACGACAGAACCTCTCAATATTGATCTTTTTGGTAAGCAGAAAATTATGCTTCAACTTTTTATTAGAGGTAATCCATTTATGGGAAATTCTTGTTTTGAAGAGCCATGGTTCTCTGCAGTTATGCAGTTGCAGAAAGCTAAGATATTGAAAGCATTATTAATATTTGGGAGTCCTTATTTATGGGATAAGATAATTAATAAACTAGATCCTTCAATTCCGGCGATTTATTGTCCTGCTCAGATTCCTTTAGCTCAAGAAAAGGTTTTGCAATTATTATTTAAATCGAATCAAAACTCGCAGGAAATACTTAATAAACATGAGATGAACTTTATGAATTAATTACTATTAATAAAAAAGATGAATCTGAATACAACTTCTCTTTTGTCTGGTAAAGCAATTATCATTACAAGAGCGAAAAGCCAGGAAAGTTCTACAAGGAAGTCTCTTGAATCTCTTGGGGCAAGGGTTTTAGATCTTCCATCACTTGTCATTGGTTCTCCAGATGAATGGGGACCTCTAGATGATGCCTTGTTAGAACTAGACAGTTTTCATTGGCTTATATTTTCAAGTAGCAATGGAGTCGAAGCCTTAGAAACAAGGTTAGGCCTGCAAGGAAAATCATTGTCTTCAAGGCCAAATACTTTGAAGATCGCAGCAGTAGGTCGTAAAACGGCTAATTGCCTGGAAGACGTAGGAATTAAAGCAGATTTTATTCCTCCGAATTTCGTGGCTGATAGCTTGATTGATAATTTCCCTGCTCCTGTCTATGGGCTAAAAATGCTTCTTCCTAGAGTCCAAACTGGTGGAAGAACCCTTTTGACACAAGCTTTTGGTGAGGCAGGAGCGAGAGTCGTAGAAGTAGCGGCTTATGAGTCTAGATGCCCTGAAAATATTCCAGAAATAACTTCTAATGCTTTAATGAATCAAGAAGTTGATATTATTACTTTTACAAGTAGTAAAACAGTTATAAATACTGTTAAATTAATGAATAAAGCTTTTGGTAATACTTGGCATCAAAAACTTGAAAATGTAAAAATAATTTCTATTGGTCCACAAACAAGTAAGACATGTGAGAAATATTTTTTTAGAGTCGACGAAGAAGCCATTCCACATGACATAGATGGTTTAATTAAGGCTTGTATTAAGTCTTTGAAATCAGAATCTTAGAATTTACTTTCAACAAGCTTTTTAAAATTATTTAAATTTGTTTGAAGTTCATTAGTAACTAGATTTCCTAGAATATTTTTCTCCATTAGACGAGCAACTATTTTTGGCAATTCATATGAAATGATTAACCTAACTATTGTGCAACCTTCTTCTTCTTCTTTGAAATAAACGCAACCTTTGGTAGGTAGTCCTCCAACAGAATCCCATTGGAGTTTTTGTTTATCTATTCTTTCGTTGATCTGAGCTCTCCATTTAAAACGAAATCCATTTGCAGCTAGAGTCCATTCAGTTAAGTCTGGAAGTATATTTGTTTTATCCTCAACTGTCCGAACGGATTCAATCCATGTCATCCAAAGTGGCATTGAATCTAAATCACTCCAAATATTCCATACATCATCTACTGAAGCGTTGATCGTAGTTATGACTTCGTGTTCTAACCAGATTCCCATTTTTAGTAAACAGAGGGGTTCTTTTCTAATTTTATAGCTTTATTTAAAACTGCAGAGGCAGCTAAATGACCACTCATAGTTGCCCCTTCCATCGAGTCTATATAGTCCTGACGAGTATAACTGCCTGCCAAAAAGAAATTACTTACTGGAGTGTCTTGCTTAGGCCTATAAGGCTCCATTCCTGGAGATTCTTTGTAGAGAGATTGTGCGAGTTTGACTACATTTCCCCAAATCAAGTTTAAGTTTTTCGATGAAGGAAAAAGACTTCTCACTTGAGTATCTGTATGTGAAATAATTTCTTGGTTGGATTTTGTTATCCAAGGATCACCTGGTGTAAGAACACATTGTAATAATGATCCAAGTCCTTCAATCTGATAATCAACTGGACTTGTTATTGCTAAATCTGCAAAACAACTGAAATCTGCATCTGCGGTATATAAAAGATTATCTAGTCCTGATGGATTATTTAGATTATTTATTAGTGAACTATTCTTCATTTCTGTAACCCATCCATTATATCTAAGTTGTACAGTTGCCACTGGAACTGTTTTTAAATTATCAATATCCTTGAACTGTGCATATGATTTCCATTCTTCTGGAATAATTTTTTGAATACCAGGAACATCACAAGCTGCAAGGTATTTATCTGCAGTAATTGTTTTTTCCCCATCTGGTGTATTTAATAGTAAGCCAGTTACTTTTAAATTTGAACATTTATCATAAAATATCTCTTTTACTCTATGCCTTAACAATATTTTTGCCCCTTTATTTTCGATATATTCTTTGATTGGCTTAGTAAGCCATTTATGGGGTGATCCTTTGAGAAGATTTAATTTTGAAGCTTTTGTTTTAGTGGCAAACATTATAAATATTGTAAGCATGCATCTTGCTGATATTGATTCACAATTGATGAAACCTAGTGCATAGGCAATAGGATCCCACATTCTTTTTATGCTTTTCATACTCCCCCCATGACTAATAAACCAATCTTGAAAACTAATTGCATCTAACTCACGTATGGTTTTCATGGCTCCTTCGTAATCAATTAAACCTCTAACAATTGGACTTGTACCAAGTGCTAAAGCATTTCTCAGCTTATCTATCCACGCTAATTGCGAAGTTGTGAAAAATGCTTTTAGACCATTGAAAGGAGCTCCAAGTCCAAATCGGAAATCCAGTGAGTTTACTTTTCCACCTTCATTAACAAATAAATGAGTATGGTCTTTTGGTAATAAGTTTTCAATTGCACCAACCTTTCTCATCAATGCAAAAAGATTTGCATAATTGAAGAAAAAGACATGTAAACCCATTTCAATATGATTTCCATTTTCATCCTCCCAGCTTCCTACTTTTCCTCCAATAAAAGGTCTGGCTTCATAAAGCACAACTGAATGACCTTCATCAACTAGATCGACTGCTGCTGAGAGTGCTGCGAGTCCAGCTCCTATAATAGCTATTTTCACTTTTTCTCCGGGAAGGAACTTACTGACTCAATATAAAAGAGATACTTTTTCGAAAAAGACAAAAAACTAATTTTCTCAATAAACTGAGCTTAGGTCATAGTATTGACTTTATGAGTATTCAAGAATCAAATTCTGTTACCCATTCCGCGAATGATGGTAAAGGGATTTTAATTACACAAATTGCTATGCAGCAATTGTCACAGTTATGCCAACAACAGGGTAAAGATAAAATCCTTCGTGTAGGTGTCAGGTCAGGAGGATGTAGCGGTATGAGTTACACAATGGATTTTGTATCTTCATTGGATACAACTCAAGAAGATGAGCTTTATGAATATTCAGCACCAAATGGACATTCGTTTAAAGTTGTTTGCGATCCTAAAAGTCTTTTATACATATATGGGATGCAGTTGGATTTTAGTACCGACTTAATTGGTGGTGGGTTTAATTTCACAAATCCCAATGCAACGCAGACTTGTGGATGTGGAAGCTCTTTTTCTGTTTAAGTTCTCTTCCTAAAGATACTCAATTGTTTAATCTTTAAAGTTTATGGATTCAAGTCAAGAAAATCTTTTTGATAACGCAATGTCTAGATATAAATCTGGAGAAGACGCGTCGATCTTGATTAAGGATTTTGAAGTTATTACTTCTTCCTCACCAAATCAATCAGCTGGTTGGACCTGCCTGGCTTGGTTGCAATTGCTGTGTGATAGAAATGATGATGGGCTCCGTTCAGCTCGTATAGCTGTGAAACTCAACTCTCAGGATCCTCAAGCAAGAATTAATTTGAGCTTAGCTTTATTAGCAACAAACTCAAAAGGTGTTAGAGATCATATTGAATTTGTTAAACGAGCATTACTTGTTGTGCCTGAATTTGAGAAAGAATTGAAAATTTCTATTGAAGATGGTTTAAGTCGTAAACCAGATTGGAAAGCATTGAAAAAGATTAAAGACTGGCTTGGTTTTTAAGTTTACTTTCTTGAAATTATTTATTTTGTGATTGAGTCAATAGCACTTGATAGATCTGGATAAGTAAAATTAAAACCTAATTTTTTTAGTTTTTTGGACATTACTTTTTGACCTTCTAATACTATTTTAGCTCCATCACCAAGAAGTAACTTTAGGATTGGACCAGGTACTGATAAAAGAGAGGGTCGATTAAGAGATTTGCCTAAAGTTTCTGAAAACTTGGACATTAATACAGGGTTAGGAGCAACTGCATTAATTGTTCCTTTCCAAGATTGATTCAAAATTGCTTGGTTGATAATTTCGCAAATATCTGCTCTATGAATCCAAGTCATCCATTGGCGACCATCACCTATAGGTCCTCCTAGACCAGCTCGAAAGATAGGAAGCATTTTTCCTAATGCTCCTCCATCTTTCTCGAGAACGATTCCTATGCGAAGAATGATTAGTCTCGTTTTTTGAGGTTTTTCGAATGCAGCTTGTTCCCATTCTTTGCAAACATTTGCCAAAAAATCATTTCCTTGAAGACTATCTTCATTGAACTCTAAATTTTCACTAGTTCCATAAAAGCCTATCGCTGATCCATTGATTAGAAGTCTAGGTGGCTTCGGAAGTTGATTAATTTTTTTGATTAAGTATTGCGTTGTCAAAACTCTACTATTTCTTATTTTTTTACATTGCTTTGTATTCCAACGTTTATCCGCAATTGATTCTCCAGCCAAATTAATTATTCCTTCAGATTCTTTAACTGCATTTAAAAGGTTTATATCTTCCCAGCTGAAAATAGAGGAAGGGTCTAGGTTAAGAAGATGAATATTTTTATTTTTCAGCTTGGGATTGAGAGTACTCTGATTTTGTCTAGTAATAATTGTTAGCTCATGCCCTGAATTAATTAGCTTTGGAATGAGTTCCTTACCGATAAATCCTGTACAACCAAGCAAAAGTAATTTCATAATCTTTTAGGTTATTGAAAACTCTACACTTGATGCTAGAAAGTTAGTACTAAAAAGTAATTGTCTAATAAATTTTCTATGACTTCAACAGAGCCTTCATCTACAAATCAGACTGTTAAGACATTGAGGAAAGGCACATTGGTCCGCGTTAATCGCGATCTCTATCAAAATAGTTTGGAATCTCAAGCGAGTGATGAAATGCCTCCCAAGTATATTTTCGAAGGACCTGGTGAAATTTTGGCTGTGAAAGGAGAATATGGCCAAGTAAGATGGCGTCGTCCAGTCCCAGATGTTTGGTTAAGAGTGGATCAACTTGAAGCTTGGAAGGCTACTTAGATTTTTAAATGTTTACCATTTCAATCCATTGGGAGTTGTTTCTTCTCTTCTCTGAGTAGTAGACGTTTCTTTTTTGCATTACGCAACATCTCCTGACCATCATGTAAATAATTATCTACATATCCAAAGGTATATCTTTCAAGTTCATTTAAGCCATCTTGTATCTCTGAGAAACATTGATATAAACCCAAGGCAAAACTTTTTGTTGCAATAGGAGCTCTTACAGAGCTATATAAATCTTCTGCCTTGGATAATTTTTTCTGACTTTTTTTAATATAGAAGCAAAAAGAATCCATTAATTTATCATCGTAAGGATCAGCAGATAATTCTTTTAATGCTTTGGGAAAGGAATTAATAACCTCACCCATCAAAGAATCTATAGGCCTATAAACATTTTTAATCCAAGAGGAAATTTCTTGATCAATATTTGCAGAATGAGACTTTTCTTTTTTTATTTGCTTTTGGTCTGAACTATATTTATTTCTATTTTTATTTTCAAAACCGGAATATTGCCTCTGAGGACTGATAGAATTCTTTGAATTCTTTAATGTTTCCCAAGCTGCATTGATGGCAAGAATTTTCTGAGAGTCTCCCCCCTTGTCTGGATGATATTTCTTAACTAAGGATCTAAAGGCTGATTTAACTTCTTCAAATGTAGAGTGAGGACTAACTCCTAGAACAGTGTAAGGGTCTTGTTTCATTATCAGCAATCTTTATATATATCCATCTAGCCTAGGTTCAATTGATGAAATACTATTAAACATTGATGTAGACAAGTAACGCTCGCCAAAACTAGGTAATAACACAACTATTCGCTTATTTGTAAACTCTACTCTTTGGCCAACTTTTAAGGCAGCTGCTATTGCAGCACCACTACTAATTCCACTTAATAGCCCTTCTTTTCTGGCCAGTTCTCTTCCCATTTCAAGTGCTTCATTATCATTTACTTCAATTACTTCATCAATGATCGAGGAATCAAGAACACTTGGAATAAATCCCGCTCCAATCCCTTGAATGATATGAGAACCTGGTGGTTTCCCGGAAAGAACAGCACTTGAAGAAGGCTCTACAGCAAAAATTTGAATTTTTGGATTTTTAAGCTTTAGGTTTCGACCACAACCCGTGATTGTTCCACCAGTTCCAACTCCTGCAATAATTGCATCGATTTTGCCATCGCAATCTTGCCAAATTTCTTCTGCTGTTGTTTTTTCATGAATTTCTGGGTTAGAGGGATTGTCAAATTGCTGGAGTAGATATGCATTGGGTATCGAATTAACTATTTCTTGAGCCAATTTTATTGCACCTTGCATACCTTCATTCCCAGGTGTGAGTTGTAATTCAGCACCATAAGCTCGAAGCATTGCTCTTCTTTCTTTACTCATCGTTTCTGGCATAGTTAATATCAGTCGATACCCTTTTGCTGCTGCAACCATTGCTAGAGCTATACCTGTATTTCCACTGGTGGGTTCTACCAATACAGTAACTCCTGGCTGAATTGTCCCTTTCACTTCAGCCGCGCGAACCATTGCACCAGCTATGCGATCTTTCACTGACGCTGTTGGATTAAAGCTCTCCAGTTTCGCTATTAACTCTGCTTTACATCCAAAAGTTTTTGGCAGACGATTCAGTTTGACTAATGGAGTTCTTCCTACTAAATCTGTGATGTCTTGAGCAATAGTCATTATTTATCCTCGGTCGTTGAAATGTTTGATCTAATTGCTTTCATGAAGACAAAGTTTTCACTAAAGACACAAAATAAATAAACTTGAGAAGTTTGAAAGATTTCTGTGTACGTAATTGAACTTGCTCTCAAATTGAGCCCTCTATCATTATCTGTCCAACGGAAGCAAAAAAAGGATGCTGAAGCTCTTTATAACAAAATTAAAGACTGTCTAGATAAAGGGAGTCCTAAGCTTCTAGAGCTATCATGTGATCAATTAGTTGATAAAAAGATTACAGTTTTAACTAATGAAATTTTAGCTCTTCAGATTTATGAGAAGACAGCATCCATAGGCGGTAGCAAGCGACCAGGGTTTTCTTTGAATGATTGAAATCATAATCAGAAATTTTTTATGCTGACTGACGTGGATGTACTGAATTTAAAAAATGTCTCCTTTTCTTGGACACCTGGTAAAAGAGTTTTAGATCAATGTAATTTTTCAATTTCTCATCCAGGTTTTTGGATGCTTGTTGGCAGCAATGGAAGTGGAAAAAGCACTTTGTTTCGTTTGATTAGTGGCGTGATTAAGCCCCAAGAAGGCAGTCTTTTTTGTTCCTATAAACCCGCATTGATGTTTCAAAATCCAGACCACCAGCTTCTTTTGCCAAGTTGTGGAAGTGATTTGATGCTTAGTGCACCTCAGGGTTTATCTGCTAGCGATTTGAGAAAAAATATCGATTATGCATTAAGTCAAGTTGGCCTTGCAGGTATGTTTACTAGACCAATTCATACTTTGAGTGGAGGCCAAAAACAGCGTTTAGCTTTAGCAGGGGCTTTAGTCAGTAATTCAAATTTATTTCTTTTGGATGAGCCCACTGCATTATTAGATCCTAATAGTCAAAAAGCCATCTTGGAATTAGTCCAGGATTTGACAAGGCGCAGAAATAATCCAATTACAGCTCTTTGGATTACTCACCGTTTAGAGGAACTTAGATATTCAGATGGTGGAGCTGTAATGAAATCGGGACAAGTTGGCAAATGGAATTCTTGGCAAGAATTAACTAACAAATTAAATTGACTTGCATTAAAGTCACTATCAAGGTTAGGTTCTTTCCAACTTTCCTCGGTAGCTCAGCGGTAGAGCGATCGGCTGTTAACCGATTGGTCGCAGGTTCGAATCCCGCCCGGGGAGTTTTTGATCATTACAGTTAATCTCATGAGAGGCATTGCCTCACATGAATGTCTTTTGCTCTAAAAACACAATTGCTGTATTGGTGTGCATACATTCTTGCTTTACAGCTATTTCCCTTAGCCAAACATTTTCCAAATTTCTTTAGAATGGCACTTTCTCTTGGTATATTTTGTACAATTTCAAGCATTTCCTTAACAGAATGCCTACTAAATCTGAAGAATTTCTAAAGAGCTAGTGAGCCGTAGATTGCTTTTCTTTCCCAAATAAATGAGTTATGAGAAGGTGTTTTGTCTTTTTTGCATTAATACAATTCTTTTCTTGAATTCTGCAAAAAAAATGAAATTTTGAGAGAATTCTACGAATTGTATATAGCAGCAATTCGCTGCAATTTCATTTTCTTGAGTTATTTCTAATGAAGCCTTGCATTTTGTTAATTGAAGATGACAAGGATATGCGCGAATTAATTTCAGCTCATCTCGAACACACTGGATTTGACGTCCAAAGAGCAGAAGATGGGATTAGAGGTCAAGCACTTGCGCTTCAATACACACCTGATTTGATTTTGCTTGATTTAATGTTGCCTAAAGTAGATGGCCTTACTTTATGTCAACGTTTAAGGAGAGATGAACGCACCGCTGGTATCCCTATTTTGATGATTACTGCATTAGGAGGTACAAAAGAAAAGGTTACAGGTTTTAATTCTGGAGCAGATGATTATTTGACTAAGCCATTTGATTTGGAGGAATTGCAAGTACGAGTGAAAGCATTACTTAGGAGAACCAATCGTGCGCCTTTAGGAAGCAGTAATCATCAGGAAATACTTAATTATGGCCCTTTAACTTTGGTTCCAGAGAGATTTGAGGTTATTTGGTTTGATTTACCTGTTCGACTTACACATCTTGAATTTGAGTTGCTTCATTGTCTTCTTCAAAGGCATGGTCAGACCGTATCTCCTTCTTTGATTCTTAAAGAAGTTTGGGGTTATGAGCCAGATGATGATATTGAGACTATTCGAGTACATGTGCGACACTTGCGAACTAAGCTTGAACCTGAGCCTAGGAAGCCTCGCTTTATAAAAACAGTCTATGGTGCAGGTTATTGCTTGGAATTACCTACTGGCTTAAAGATTGAAGAGTGCAAGAAAGATCTTGAGGAATTTCGTCGGGGAAAGGCAGAAAACTGAGTTGAATAAATTATTTAAAATTAATCAACTTAATCTGTGCTTAAACTTCTAGTTAATTCTATTAATGCAATTTCCCAGGCTATTCTTGGTTGAATTGATGAACTAATTTGCTTGTAAAGTTTATCAAGCCTATTGAGAACTGTTATGTTATGGTCTATGTCCCAATATTTTTGCTGCAGGAATTTAACCAACCATAATTGATATTCGAGATTTAATTCGTCAGTAATTGTCTTTGCTAAATCAAGGGATTCTAAATTATTTTGAGATAGCTCTTCTATCGATTTAAAAATAGTATTTGGTACTTCTTGAAAATATTCAATATTCTCAGTTAATAATTTGGGGGATCCATTTGAAAGGCTTAAAAGAATTTCCTCATAATGTAATATTGATGATATATCAGTATATTGTTTGAATTCCTTCTTCATTGATTTATAACCTAGACCTTTAAATGGTATTTCTTGGCAACGTGATTTTATTGTTGATAATAATTTTTCTGTTTGACTAGAGATTAATATTATCACTCCATTCATTGGCTCTTCAAGCGTCTTTAGAAGTGCATTGGATGCAGATTCATTCATTTTTTCTGCATCTTCAATTACTATCATTCCATGACTTGATTCAATAGGCTTATTAGCTAAAAATCGCTTTATTTCTTTAATTTGTTCTAGTCTTATTTTTGATGATGATTTGTTTGATATGCCTTGACTTTTAGCAATAGACTCTTTGATCTGTTTATTCTCATGAATAAAAGTTGGTTCTATCCATAATAGATCTGGATGATTGAATTTCTGAAGACGTTCTTTTCTCCCTAACTTTTTTATATAATTATTACTTAGATTGGAAAGAAAATTAATAGCCATTTCTTCTTGTCCTACACCTTTGGGTCCTGAAAAAAGATATGAAGGTGCTATATAACCTTTCTTTATAGAAGAATCTAATAATTCTTTTGCTAGTTTCTGATGCATTAAACTATCAGAATCTTTAGCCATTAATTGATTATTTAACATTTAACTATTTTTTTAGTAAATCATAAAGTTGCTCTTCGATTTCCTGGCTAATGAGACTAGCATTTTTCTCTGCTTGAATAATTACCCAATTTCTTTCTTTTGCAATTGTGGCGAAACCTGAAGAAACCTTTTCGAGAAAATCATAACCCTCCCCTTCAATCCTATCTTTTGTTTGTTGTTGTCTTCTTTTTAAACTTGTTTTGACAGATAGATTCAGTAAAAGTGTTATATCAGGAGATATTCCTTGAGTAGCGATGCTTTCTAAATTATTGATTAAATCAATATTTAATTTTCTTCCAAAGCCTTGATAGGCAAGTGTGGAGCCACTAAAACGATCAGTTATAACCCAATCCCCTTTCTCCAGAAGAGGAGCAATGACCTGACTTATATGTTGTGCTCTATCTGCAGCATAAAGTAATAGTTCTGTTAAAGGAGATGGTGATTCTTCTTTGGGAGCATGCAGAAGAATCTTTCTTAATGATTTCCCTAAATCTGTTCCACCAGGCTCACGAGTTATATGTAAAATTGCATTTTCTGGCATAAGACCACTATTGGGCAACCACTCAGATAGATGTCTTATTTGCGTGCTTTTTCCGCATCCATCAATTCCTTCTATTGCAATCAAACGTCCTTTCATGTTTTTTGGAGAGTTAAAGAATTTATTACGACAGTGATTGAGCTTGTGGCCATAAGTAGTGCAGCAATAGGTGGTGAAAGTAATATTCCAAATCTTGGTAGAAGTATTCCTGCGGCAATTGGTAAAGCAATGATGTTATAACCGAATGCCCAAAAAAGATTTTGCTTCACTTTTTCAATTGTCTTTTTTGATAATAAAAGAGCATCTGGCAAGCTTTCTAATCGGTCTCCCATGATTATCAAATCGGAAGTTTCTTGAGCGATTTGTGTTCCTGTTCCAATAGAAACCCCAAGGTCAGAAGCTGCTAGCGCAGGAGCATCATTAATACCATCTCCTACCATTGCTACGCGTCCATTTTTTTTGAAATTTTCTAGATGTTTTAATTTGTCTTCAGGCATTAATTCCCACCCTAATTCTGACTCTTCAAAGCCAAGATTTTTACCAATGCGAATGACTACTCTCTCTCTATCTCCACTTAAGACTTTTAAATTAAAACCTAAAGATCTTAATCTTGATAATGAAATGCCAACATCTTTTCTTAGCTGGTCATCAATTATAATTAGACCAAGTAAAGATTTATTTATTGAAACACCAACTATAGATTGATCACTATATTTAGTAAGGTCTAATTTTTTTTCAAGCTCTGAGTTAAATGCATTAATTTCTTCTTTAATCCATTTTATTTGACCTACCCTTACAGTCCCTTCTATATTATTTAATTCTCCTAATATTCCTTTGCCAGGAATAGTTTTTATATTAACACTTTTCAGCAATGTAATATTTTTATCTATTGCTTTTTGTAGGATTGCATGAGCAATTGGATGCCTACTATTCTGCTCTATACTTGCTGCTATTTGTATGAGTTTTACATCATTTTCCGAAGCAAGATATCCAATAACTTTTGGTCTTCCAATTGTTAGTGTACCTGTTTTATCAAAAATAATTTGAGTGATTTCAGAAGCTTTTTGAATTACATCACCGCCTTTAAAAAGCCAGCCTCTCTTTGCCGCTTGTCCAGATGCAACTGTTATCACTGTAGGAGTTGCAAGGCCAAGAGCACATGGACAAGCAATGACAAGAACTGCTATTGATAGTTGAATTGCAAGTCCTATTGGAGTTTGTGCATTTTCTCCTAACGAGGAATGAAGCATGTTGTGATGAGTATTTATTAAACCTTGCCCAGAAGCTAAAAGTACATTTGGCCATAACGCACTTCCTATTTTCCACCAAAAAAAGAATGTGAATATAGATAGAGATACCACTCCATAACAAAACTTACCTGCTACTTGATCAGCCAGGCTTTGTATTGGAGCTTTTCTTGTTTGTGATTGTTCAACTAAACCAATAATTCTAGCTAAGGATGTATTTTTCCCTATTCGCGTTACTTCAACAGTTAATGTCCCATCTAGATTGAGACTTCCTGCAAGCAGTTCTTGTCCTGGAATCGCATTGATAGGAATTGATTCTCCAGTAATGCTTGAGTTGTCCACATAAGAGTTTCCTTCTACAACAATTCCATCAATAGGATTTCTATCTCCTGCAAGTAATTGGATTTTTTCGCCAAGCTTTAATGCGCCAACACGTATTTCCTGAGTTTGATTTTCATTAATCAGTAATCTTGCTTTATCTGGTTGTAATTTTGCTAATTCTTGAAGCGCTTTATTTGTCCTAAACCTGGCTCTTTCTTCTAGGAATCTTCCAAGCAGAACAAAACCTAGAAGCATTACTGGTTCATTGAAAAAACATGGCCATCCAAAATCAGGCCAAATTAATGAACTTAAACTAGTGAAGTAGGCACTTAATACTCCTATCCCAACCAAAGTATCCATATTGGGAGTGAGGAACCAAGCCGATTTCAGGCCACTTTTTAAAATTTTTTGACCTGGACCAAATATTGCAAAGCTTGCCAAACTTGCATGAAAGAACAGTGAACCAAGAATTGGTATTTCAAGAGTTTTGCTTTCTGCAAGATGACTCAGTACTGATA
The DNA here is from genome assembly GCA_003278305.1 of Prochlorococcus sp. AG-363-M21. Classification (GTDB taxonomy): domain Bacteria; phylum Cyanobacteriota; class Cyanobacteriia; order PCC-6307; family Cyanobiaceae; genus AG-363-N16. The sequence goes on along the minus strand of QCFU01000009.1, from coordinate 12,817 downwards.
AAAGCAATAATGATAAAGCAATCATTAATTGTTTCCACTGGCTCCACCAGCGATTAATCAGATGATCTTGTGAGTGAGATGGAGTGTTTATGTGTTCTGAACCTCTTTGTTTTGCAGGAAAGCCTCGTTGGGATAGTGCATTAAGTATTGGATCAATTGATTCTTCGTCTTTAAGATCTACAAGCGCTGTTCGCTTTACTAAATTCACACTTGCATTTAGAACATTTTTTTCGCTTAAAAGAGTTTGTTCGACAGTCTTTACACATCCGCCACATTTCATTCCTTCAATGTCTAATAAGATTGAATAGAATTGAGATTGCATGACTTTGCGAATTAAAGATTATTCAGAGACTTCTTTAAATTAAGGCTAATGACTATTTATCAAGCTTACTTTTGGTGTTTTTAAAAAACAATAATTTCATTCTTTTAGTCTATAAGCCCTAAATAGGTCAAGATAGGGTTGCAAATTTGAATATTTACCTTGCCGTGCCAGGAAGTAATAACAAAGACAATTTTCTAGACAAGGCATTCACTGTGATTGCTGAGGGAATTGTAAAGGTGATGCCAATAGCAGCCAAAGAGAAACAAGCATACATCTACTATCGCGAAGGATTTGCTGCTCAGAATAATGGGGATTATTCTGAAGCACTTGAAAACTATGAAGAGAGCTTAAAACTTGAGGAAAATGCTGTAGATAGGGGTGAGACTCTTAAGAACATGGCAATTATTTATATGAGTAATGGGGATGAAGACAAGGCTTTAGAAACTTATGTAAGGGCTTTAGATGAAAATCCAAAACAACCATCATGCTTAAAGAATATGGGTTTAATTTATGAAAAAAGAGGACGTTTAGCTCAACAAGAAGGGAAAGAGGATGAGAGTGATATTTGGTTTGATAAGGCTGCGGAAGTATGGACAAAAGCCGTTAGACTTTATCCAGGAGGTTATCTTGATATTGAGAATTGGTTAAAAACAACTGGTAGAAGTAAAATAGATGTTTATTTGTAAGAGTTAATTTTTTATATATCTATCCCTAATACGCTTGTTAAAGCTTCTGAAACTGTAGTTGCTTCAATTATTTCTATATCTTGATTGTTTATTTTTTCCTTTCCCATTGTTTTAGGTATTACTACACGCTTGAAACCTAATCTTGCAACTTCATGAAGTCTTAGAGACATTTGACCAACAGTTCGAAGCTGTCCACCTAAACCAATTTCGCCAATCAAAACTGTACCTGCAGGCAACTTGCAATTTTTGTAACTAGAAATAATTGCTGCTGCAATTCCTAAATCTGCTGCTGGTTCATCAACTTCTAAACCTCCAGCAACTGCAAGATAACAATCAAAACGAGATAGAACTAGATTCATATGCTTTTCGATAACAGCAAGTATTTGATGAAGCCGATTGTTTTCTATTCCAGTTGCCGTTCTGCGAGGGCTTGCATAAGTCGTTTGATTTAAAAGAGCTTGTATATCTATTGCTAATGGTCTTGTTCCTTCGCAGGCAACTATAGTTGCGACCCCAGAGGCTAGTTCAGTATTTAAAAATAGTTCACTTGGGTTTAAAACTTCTGCTAGACCTTTGTCTTGCATTTCAAATACCCCCAATTCATTTGTGGCACCGAATCTATTTTTTACAGCTCTCAATAGCCTATGACTTGCAAACCTATCACCTTCGAAGGTTAATACGGTATCAACAAGATGTTCAAGTACTTTTGGGCCTGCAAGCATTCCTTCTTTTGTCACATGGCCAACAATTAATAAAGCTATATTCTTTGTTTTTGCTATTTGCTGTAATGATGCAGCACATTCTTTGACCTGTGATATTGAGCCAGGCGTACTTGAAATTGTGTGATCTTGTAAAGCTTGAATACTGTCAATTATTGCGACGGAAGGATTAAACCTTTCAAGTTCTTCAAGAACTATTTCGCAGTTAGTCTCTGAAAGAATATGAAGATTGGATTCAATTTTTTCTAATCTGCGCCAACGCATTTGTACTTGACTGGCAGATTCTTCAGCACTGATATAAATAGTTGAATGTTTGAGAGCTATTTCAGTGGCTGCTTGAAGCAATAATGTGCTTTTCCCAATCCCAGGGTCTCCTCCAATCAAAACAAGAGAGCCAGGTACTAAACCGCCTCCAAGCACTCTGTCAAATTCTTTATATCCACTGGAAAGTCTAGAGACTGTATTTGCCTTAATTGAAGAGATAGGCTCTGAACGACACTTAATTTTTGTTTGTGATTCGATAATTGATTTACTTCTATATTTTTCTTTTGAGGAATAAATTTTTTCTTCTATGATTGAATTCCAGGCCCCGCAGCTAGAGCATTTTCCAAAGAATTGAGCGGTTTCAGCTCCGCAACTTTGACAAATGTAAATAGTGCTAGTTCGTTTCACTAAGTTGTGTAAAGAAAGTTGAATGTAGTTGAATAAAGAAAGGCATTTAAGCCTTCTTCGAGGTTCGTTTACAATCGAGCCTTAGAGCCGAACAAGCCAAAAACAAATGACGGCTACAAGTCAATCTAAAGAAATCATTCTCGTAGCTGATGACGAGGCCAGTATTCGTAGAATTCTGGAAACTCGTTTATCAATGATCGGTTATCAAGTTGTAACTGCATCAAATGGGAATGAAGCTCTTGAAAAATTTCGGAACCTAGAACCCGACTTAGTTGTACTCGATGTAATGATGCCAAAGTTAGATGGCTATGGTGTCATTCAAGAATTACGAAAAGAGTCTGATGTCCCAATTGTCATGCTAACTGCTTTAGGAGATGTAGCAGATAGGATCACAGGTCTGGAATTAGGGGCAGATGATTACGTTATTAAGCCTTTTAGCCCTAAGGAGCTTGAAGCACGTATTAGATGCGTTTTGAGACGAATTGAAAAAGAACAGATAGCTGGATTGCCTAATTCTGGTGTCATCCAAGTAGCTGCTTTTAGAATTGATACAAATAAACGAAAGGTTTTTAGAGGTGATGAACGAATTCGTTTGACTGGCATGGAATTTAGCTTGCTTGAACTTTTAGTTAGTCGTTCTGGCGAGCCGTTTAGTAGAGGAGAGATATTAAAGGAGGTTTGGGGATATACTCCTGAAAGACATGTTGATACTAGGGTGGTAGATGTACATATTTCACGATTGCGATCAAAATTAGAAGATGATCCTGCAAATCCTGAATTGATTCTTACTGCGAGAGGAACAGGTTATTTGTTTCAACGTATTGTTGATCCAATGGCTCAAGATAAACCTTAAAAGAATATTGTGGAAAATGATTTTCGGGCAAAAAATAATCGTCCTAAAGCTATTAGGCGTTTAGTTATTTGGTATAGGCGTAATGCAGCCGTAACTAGCCTTGTGGACACTGCAACAAGCTCTGCTTCTGCAGCTGGTAGTGTTGCGGGTTCAGTTGTTTCCGGTGCTGGATCTGTAGTTTCCACGGCTGGATCAATGGCGAGAAGTACTTTGCAGCCTTTGGTATTTGATCCTTTAAGAAGATTGCAAGGAGGAATAAATGTTTTAGATAAAGACTCTTTTAAAGACTCTGAAAGAATATGGATAGCTGTAGATGGAATGGGAGGAGACTATGCACCCGGGCCTATTTTAGAAGGTTGCTTAAACGCAATAACAAGACTTCCGCTCCGTATTAAATTTGTTTGTGAAGTTGAGAAGGTTATTAATGCAGCAAATGAACTAGGTATAACTGAATCATTGAATCAAGCAGTCTCTGATGGTCATATTGAACTTATTGCTAGTGGAGAGTCAATTGGTATGGATGATGAAGCTACGGCAGTAAGAAAAAAAAGAGATGCAAGCATAAACATTGCAATGGATTTGGTGAAAAAAGGCGATGCTATGGCTGTTTATTCAGCAGGAAATTCAGGAGCATTAATGGCATCAGCAATTTTCAGATTAGGTAGACTTGAAGGTATTGATAGACCAGCTATTGGTGCATTGTTTCCTACTAAAGACCCAGCGCAGCCAGTTTTAGTTTTAGATGTTGGAGCAAATATGGATTGCAAACCAATTTATTTACATCAGTTTGCTTTGTTGGGAAATATCTATTCTAGGGATGTACTGCAAATTAATGAACCTAGAGTAGGTCTTATAAATATTGGGGAAGAAGCTTGTAAAGGCAATGATCTGTCTCAGAAGACTTATGAATTATTAGTTAATGAGGATCGATTTAAATTTATTGGAAATTGTGAAGGTAGAGATGTTTTGTCAGGCAAATTTGATGTTGTTGTTTGTGATGGTTTTACAGGAAATGTGCTTCTTAAATTTTTAGAGTCTGTTGGTGGTGTTTTATTAGATGTTTTGCGAGCAGAGTTACCTAGAGGTAGGAGAGGTAAAGTTGGTTCTGCATTTTTGCGAAGTAATCTTAAAAGAATTAAAAAACGTTTGGATCATGCAGAGCATGGAGGGGCTCTTTTGTTAGGTGTTAACGGTATTTGTGTAATTGGTCATGGGAGTAGTAAGGCTTTGTCAGTAGTAAGTGCTCTCCGTATCGCACATTCTGCTGCTAGTCATGGCGTAATGGATGATCTAGCAAAACTACAAGGTTCAAAGACTGCAGATGTTTAACTCATCAGTGCTTATGTTGTGTTTGACTGATTTCAGGTAAGAAATTTCTTCGTTTGACTAAAACTCACCACAATTACTTAGGAATTACTCTGATGGGGAGTGGCAGTGCTGTTCCTGATCAAAGAATTACCAATGAGCAACTTGCTTCTCGAGTGGATACAAGTGATGAATGGATTAGTACAAGAACTGGTATTCGAGAAAGAAGAATATTATCTGAATTAGAATCTTTTTCTCAGCTTTGTAAAAAAGCAGGTTCATTGGCTATAGAAATGGCTGGATGGGACCCTGAAAGTATTGACTTGTTGATCCTGGCAACATCTACTCCAGACGATTTGTTTGGCACTGCTACAAAGATTCAAGCTGGTGTTGGGGCCAATAAAGCCGTAGCATTTGATCTTACGGCTGCTTGTAGTGGCTTTTTATTTGCATTGGTTACTGCATCTCAATATTTGCGCAGTGGATCTATGAAACGAGCATTGGTGATTGGAGCAGATCAGTTATCCAGTTGGGTTAATTGGGATGATCGAAAAAGTTGCGTGCTTTTTGGTGATGGTGCTGGTGCTGTAGCTATTGAAGCATCTGATGTTCAAGATGATTTGCTTGGATTTAAACTTAGATCTGATGGCCAGAGAGGAGACTGTTTGACACTTCCTCAAATTTCAGATTTTCAAGCTTTACTTCAAGAGACAAGTTATCAGAAAGGTGGCTTTTTACCTATTCAAATGAATGGACAGGAGGTTTATAAGTTTGCAGTGAGAGAAGTACCGTTAATTCTTGGAAATTTAATGCAAGAACTTGAAATTAACTCTGAATCTATAGATTGGCTTCTTCTTCATCAGGCAAATAAGAGAATTATTGATGCTGTAGCAGATCGATTTAAGATTCCCTACTCTAAGGTTTTAACTAATCTTTCTAATTACGGAAATACTTCGGCAGCAACAATTCCTTTAATGCTCGATGAAGCAGTGAGAGATGAAAGAATTCAAAAAGGTCATCTCATAGCTACAAGTGGTTTTGGTGCAGGGTTGAGTTGGGGGGCTGCTTTTATAAAATGGCATGGTCCGATTTAATCTCTTAATGATTTATTGAATAGATTTATGTCTGTTGCTTGGGTATTCCCTGGACAGGGATCGCAAAAACTTGGAATGGCCGATTCTGTTGCTTCTATTCAAGGAGCTTCTGAAAGGTTCCAATTGGCTTCTGAAGTGTTAGGACGCAATTTATTAGCTATCTGTCAGGGCACTAGTGAAGAAGCAGATGGCCTTAATGATCTAAATGATACGCGCAATACCCAGCCTGCCATGTTTGTGATTCAGTCGATATTGGTTGATGATTTAAAAAGGCAAGGGCGAAAACCTTCATTGCTTGCTGGTCATAGCCTGGGTGAATTCTCTGCTTTATATGCTTCTGAAGTAATTGATTTTCAAACAACCTTGAGATTGCTGAAATGTCGTTCTGAGCTAATGGCTGATGCGGGTGGTGGAGCAATGACAGCAGTTATGGGTTTTGATTCGCAACAGCTTTTTCAAGTTGTTGCAAGTACAGAAGGTGTAGTAGTTGCAAATGACAACAGTAATGATCAAGTTGTTTTATCAGGCATGCCAGATTCTGTGAAGTCAGTAGTACAAAAGATTGAGCCTAAACGTGCAGTGCCTTTGAAAGTTTCAGGAGCATTTCACTCACCATTTATGGCTAATGCTGCCAAATCTTTTGCAAATGAATTGCAAAAAGTTTCTTTTAAAGATGCAATTTTCTCAGTTTCAAGCAATGTGGACCCTTCCCCTAGCAAAGATGGTGCCTTGTTGAAGAAAAGGCTTGAGAATCAAATGATAACTGGTGTGCGCTGGAGAGAAACAATGCAAGTAATTCAAAATCAAGGAGTTTTGACTTTTGTTGAAATTGGTCCTGGCAAAGTTCTTAGTGGATTAGCGAAAAGATCATTAAACGGTATGGTTATTAATCAAATCAGTTCAGATAGTGATTTAGGACATTAAGACATTTTGGCTGATTTAATAGCAACTTCTAATCAGAGGGATTTGACATTAGTTAAACCAAAAACAGGTTTTATTTATCTACTCGTTAGTTGGTTAATAGTATTTCCTGTTTTCCGAATCTTTTTTAGAGGTCGAATACATGGTCAATCGAATGTGCCTTTAAAGGGACCTCTTGTTGTTGTTGCTAATCATGGGTCCCATCTAGATCCGCCTATTTTAGGACATGCTTTGGGTAGACCAGTTGCTTTTATGGCCAAACAAGAGCTTTTTAGGATTCCTTTTTTAAGTTGGATTATTCGTTCATGTGGAGCTTATCCGGTACGCAGAGGCTCTAGTGATCGAGAGGCCTTTAGAATTGCTAATAATAAACTTCTTTCTGGCTGGGCTACAGGAGTTTTTCTAGATGGCACTCGACAAGCAGATGGAAGAATTAATCAGCCTATGGCTGGTGCGGCTTTGCTGGCAGCCAGAAGTGGTTCTTATCTTCTTCCAGTTGCAATTATCAATAGTCACAGAGTGCTCAAGAAAAAAGGATTTTTCCCTAGGCTCTTGCCAATTCATTTGAGAGTAGGCACTCCAATTCCCCCACCAAATAGTCGTAAAAAGGTTGATCTAAGAGAAACCACAGACAAATTACAGTTTGCTATTAATTCAATGATAGATGAGGGATTATTAGAATAATTTGTTGTATTTAATCTATAAAATTATGATTTAATCTTTGAGGAACTATTGTTTTTACATCTTTTCCAAAAATAACCCATGTTATTGCTCTTATAAAATCAAAATATTGCTTGCGGTTACTTTCTTCTTTGCATAAAGATTTACATGGGACAGAGATACTTGTCAGTCTAATTCCACGACTTCCTGCAACAACATTGCCAATTGTCATTGCTCTATCAATATGGTCTTCGCTTGTTATTAATAGCGCATGATTTACTCCCTCTAGGGATAGTTCGTCAACTAAAAATGTGAAATTACCTAGTGTATCTTTGGCTCTATAATCTCTTCGGACTTGATTGGCTTTAATTCCTATTTCTTTTGCAAGCCATTCTGAGTATTCAGGATTGCTCCCTCCACTAATTATTATTGGTAGTTTCAATTCATTGGCGATTTCTAGACCTAGTTTTTCTCTTTGAACATCACCTCCAAGCACAAGAATTACTTGAGGACTTTTATTGTTAAATAAAGTTTGAATAAAAGGATTTATTGGTCCAGATATGGATGCCCAAGAAAGCATTCCTAATGAGCTTATAAATAAGAATTGTTTGTAGTTCAATTAGTTAATTTACAGGAGCTGTTGGGTAAATAGGTAAGACTTTTTGCCAGGGACTCACGTTCTCATTTTGGAATCCAATCAGACATCTATTCATTAGTTCATGAATGTCTAAGGATAAATCTTCATCTGCAGATAAGGCTGGATAAACTTCTTCACTTTGTTTTAAAAGGAAGGGCTCTTTTAATTCTGAAGTTACTATTGAGCTCGATTCTTTATTTTTCATAACTTGATATTTACCTGCTATGTAACCTTGTCTTTTGATTGATTGTATTATCCAAAATGGCTTGCTAATATCTTCTTTATTGAGTTTTTTTGATAACCTTGGTGCCATTAATGAAAAACTACTTATTCCATCAATTTGGCAATTAATTTGTTGAGCTAATATTCTGGCCATTGCAAGAGTAATTCTTGTTCCAGTAAAACTTCCTGGACCTGTACTGACTGCAAGTCTTGCTATCTGTGACCAATATTTATTCGGTAGTAATTTCTCAATATAATCGAATAGATTATTAGATAATTTCCTATCGAATTTAACGATAGAGGTTTCAATTATCCTTGATTCCTTTTTTAAATCAAGAACAGCAACTCCAAAGTCCTTTGTTGAACTATGTAATCCAAGTAAATATTGGCCATTATTTAAGTACATATGAATAATATTATGAAGGTAATTCTTCATCAGGCCTTAACTTTTTCCACTTACCCTTTTCTTCCAAGAAACTTTCACATTTTCTTACATCCCATTCAATGCTGGTAGCAGCATTCTTTTGTTCTTTGACAATGATATGGATTAAAGGATTATTGCCTTGGAAATCTGGGTTTGAAGTTAGGTGTTTTACGCCATGTTGTTTCTCTACCGAGTGATAAGTCTTACATCGATTTACCCAATGGCAGTTAACACAGATACACATGTCTTTATTTGAATCTAATTTTTCTTGTGTAAATAACAATCAAGGCTTTCTAATCAAATTGCTTATAGAAAGACTTAATCCTGCTGGATGGCCAATCCAACCAAGAAATTTTCCTCCTGGAACGGCTTTGGTTGGAGGTGCGATTAGAGATGCCTTGCTGAATAATCTTAAGCATAAGCCAGATCTTGATTTTATTGTTCCATCAGGAGCAATAAAATTGACTGAGCAATTAGCGTTAGAAATCAATGGAAGGTGTGTCATTCTTGATTCTAAAAGAGACATTGCCAGGTTAGTCGTGAAAGGCTGGACTGTTGATCTAGCGAGTCAAGTTGGATTGTCCCTCAAAGATGACTTATCTCGAAGAGATTACACAATAAATTCAATTGCTATAACCTTTGACCCTTCGCCAAAAATATTTGATCCAAATAATGGAATTAATCATTTGAAGGATCGGAAACTTATTGCAGTGAGTGAGAAAAATTTAATTGAAGACCCATTGCGCCTATTGCGAGGATTCCGATTGAGTGCAGAACTAAATCTTCAGCTAGATCTAAAGACAATTTCTTGGATCAAAGCTCATAAATCTTTATTAAAGAATGTCGCAAGAGAAAGAATTAAATTTGAGCTCGAAAGGCTTGTAAATGGTTTATGGGCTGACGAAGTAGTACAACGTTTGCAACAAATTGGATTGTTAGATCCTTGGTCCCCTAAAAAAAATGATTTAAAAACTTTTTCGCTACCTTTAAAAAATATTTCTACTTTGAATGCCAATGAGAAAGAAATTGCTGTGCCTCTAATTTTCTTGATCAAGCTATTAAGCAATGAAGGTTTAAACAACTTAGGCTTTAGCAGGAAGAAAGTTAAACAATGCAATCTTTTACGTTATTGGCATTCTAGAAACGATGGCTTTGCTTTTAAAAGTTTGAGTGAATTAGATAGAATTCAATTACATAAAGACCTAGAGAATATACTTCCAGCCTTAATTCTCCAACTTTCAACTAGTGATCAGGAGCAATGGCTAATTCGTTGGAGAAATGCTAAAGATCCTCTCTTTCATCCTTTTTCACCTTTAGATGGCGATACATTAAAAGCGATTTGTAATGATCAGCAAGGTCTATGGATTGGGCAATTAATGAACTTTCTCTGCAAGGAAAATGCCTTTGGCCGTATAAAAAATCGAGAGGAGGCATATGAATTATCTCTTAACTGGTGGAAACAAAATCAACCTTTTTATGATTAACTACTGACAAGGAATTCAGTTTTTACTGATGCGGTTCATTTCCCATATGCCTTCTTTATCATGAGTGTTCGTCTTTACATCGGTAACTTGCCGCAAAATCTGAAGAACAAAGAGCTTGAATCACTCTTTGCAACTGTTGGTAAGGGTATTCGGTTTAAAGCCGTCTTAGATAGGGATACAAAGGCATGTCGGGGTTTTGGCTTTGCAAATATCGAAGATGAGAAGGTTGCTAATGAAGTTATTGAGCAATTTAATGGTCATGAGTTTCAAGGAAATAAGTTGAGGGTCGAACGTTCAGAGCGTAAGGATTCAAATAATGGAGGCAGACGGAATAATGCAAATGGTGGAAATAAGTCAAAAGGTTCACCACGTAAAGATGTAAAGAAGGTTGTGCATAGTGATGCCCCAATTACAGAAGCACCTGATCCAAGATGGGCTGGTGAATTATCTAAGTTAAAGGAACTTTTGGCTAATCAAAAAACAGCTGTTTGATTTCGGCGTTTGATTAGGTCTGCAGTATCTATTTTGTTTGAGCAATTAAGTAGGAGACAGGAATCTCTAACATTTTTACCCATTTGTTTACGTATGCTCGATTATTGAAAACATCGTAGTCAAGTCTTTCAATTGAATTAAGTATACCTCTATAAAGTCTTAGAGAAGTCCATACAGGCCATCTTGCATCTGGAGAAAGCCATCTGATGCCTGCTTCTGATCGTTCAAACCATTCTCTGGCTCGTTCTAATTGAAATGCCATTAGTTCTTTCCATGCTGAATTAATTGTTCCTGCCATTAATTCACTTTCTGAATAACCAAACTTTTCGAGGTCTTCTTGTGGAATGTAGATTCTCCCTCTAGATCTATCTTCCCCTACATCTCTGAGAATATTAGTGAGTTGATTTGCGATACCAAGAGCTACCGCTGCTTCTGATGGGTCTGGGATTTCACTCCAAGGAGCATTTGTATATGCAGGGTCAATGCCCATGACATTTTGAGTCATTAAGCCTACTGTTCCAGCGACTCTATAGCAATAAAGTTGAAGTTCTTTAAAAGTAGAGTATCGATGTAGATTGAGGTCCATTCTTTGTCCATCAATCATATCTATATATGGTTGAATAGATTGAGGGAAAAGTTCGATAGTATCTGACATAACGGCATCTAACTCATCTTTCACGTCGCCTGAGAATATTGCTCTAGTTTTTAATTCCCATTGATCTAGTCTTGAAGCTAATTCTTCTTTTGATCTTGCTTGTGCTTCCGCACTATCCATAAGCTCATCAGTTCGTCTACACCATACATAAATTGCCCAAATTGCTTTTCTTTTGGTTGGTGGAAGTAAAAGAGTGCCTAGATAAAAGGTTTTAGCCCATTTTGCAGTTTCTTGTCTACATATTTCATAAGCAGCTTCAAGATTTTTTCGATTTGAATTATTCATTACAGCTAATTAGATTCAGTCTGCTTTGAAATTAGAGATTTTTCACTTTTATTATTAGATAATCTTTTTATAGATTTATTTATTTTTTCAGCACAGAGTTTCCCGCTTAGAACAGCACCTTCCATTGAAGCTAAATATTTTTGCATTGTATAATCTCCGGTAAGGAAAAAGTTAGTAATAGGCGTTTCTTGATTTGGCCTCAGCTCTTGACAGCCAGGGATTGCTTTGTAAACAGATAATGGCGTTTTCACGATTTTATATTTTCTCAAATTAGCTTGATCTGTCCCTGTAAAATGAGTCGGAAATAACTTTTTAAGCTCTTCCATTGTTGCGTTTATTATATCTTCTTCACTTCTTGAAATCCAGTCTTTCGCTGGTGCGAAAACAAGCTCTAACATTGATCGATCAGGATCTTCATACTCCTTGCATGTGTTACTCATGTCCGCATAAACACTAAGCAAGGGAGAACGACTAAATAGCAAATGATCTATATCAGTTAACTTTCTATCGAACCATAAATGAATATTGATTACAGGAACTCCTTTTAGACCCTCTAATTTCCTAAATGCTTCAATTCCTTGCCATTCTTTGGGAACCATTAATTTGAATAAATCTACAGGCAATGCACTGACAAATGCATCAGCATTTATTTCATCACTCGTTTGATCTTTATTGCTTTGAATTGTAAAACTTTTAACTGAACAGTCTTCATTTAAATTGATTTTTTTAAGAGGTTTATTCATGTGAACTTCACCACCCTTTGATTGAATATATTCAACTAATGGATTGCATAATCTTTCTGGTGGTGATCCATCTAGAAACGCCATTTTGGATCCATTTTTTTCTTGTAGAAATCTATTTAAAGCAGTTAGTAAAACCGTAGAAGATATTTCATCAGGATTGATAAAGTTTAACGCTTTGCTCATTGCAATAAAAACTTCGTCATTAACTCTGTCAGGTATGTTGTGAAGCTTGAGCCATTCGCTCCATGACATCTTGTCGCATTCTTCTACGTAATCTTGCCCTCTTAACATTGCAGGAACTAGTCCAATTCCAAATAAAATTTTTTCTGGCCAATTAAGCATGTCATTGTTATTTAAAATTGCTGCTACTCCATTGATAGGTGCAGGTAGATCCGGGAAATCAAATCGACTATATGTTCCAGGTTCTTCGGGTTGATTAAATATCATCGAATGACTTTTCCACTGCAAGCGATCCTCAATGCCTAGTTCTTTAAAGAGTTGAAGCATATTTGGATATGCTCCAAAGAAAATATGTAGACCAGTTTCATACCAATCTCCATCTTCGTCTTTCCAGGCAGCAATTTTTCCACCTAGAACGTCACGAGCTTCAAATACAACCGGGGTATGCCCCTGGTCACACAAG
>QCFU01000008.1 GCA_003278305.1 Prochlorococcus sp. AG-363-M21 | reverse complement strand
TGAAAAAGAACCATGGGAAAAGGCGATTTATAAACTGCAAAAATGGGGGGCGCTAGTATTGCTGGATCAAAATATTCAACGTGACCTGGATTGGGAAATAAGAATTAGATGGGCCAGAAAACTGAATGTCAAACCATTGACAGCATTGATAGCTATTGCAAAAGACCCATTTGATCTATCGCTCAGATTGCATCTAGCAAGCAAACAGCAATTTTTGTTAAAAGAAGCAATCGAATTAAAGCTATTAATGGAAAAAATAAATGAAGAAAATGATCACAAAGATTGGGGGGCATGGGAATGGTGCAATAAAATAGAAATAAAGAATTGGGACAAAGAAGCTATATCAATAGTTATTTGTTTAAGAATTCCTTTATGGAAAATTTTATATCGTTGGTCAGAAAATTGGCGCCTAATAAAATCAAATATCACTGCACAAGATTTAGTGAGAGAAGGATGGGAACCTGGACCTGAAATAGGTATGGAATTGAAAAGGCTTAGGATTATTGAGCTGAAAAAATTAAATTCAAACAAAAGCTAAAAATATCTATTATCAAGATATTTCTATAACATTTCTCTAACATCACCTATAAAAGTCCAAGTATCATTATTTGAAAAATAATTGGAAAATTTCGGATTACAAGCAACAAGTAATGGTCCACATGTTTGTGGATCAATAACTAATTCCTTAATGATTTTAAGTTCTTGTTCATCAATATTAAGATCTTCAAAAATAAGATCTATTAAAGGTATCTTTGCTACTAAATGTTCCAACATAATGCTATTTGAATCGGAAAGAGTACTTCGGTATCCATCCTGCAGAAGTTTTTTTGCTCCTTGAAATGATGGTATCAATTCTCCAAACAATCTAACTTGTAATGCTTGTTTGCCTTGGGACGTCCTTTTTAAATTACTCGTAGATAACATTTCCCACAAATGTCCTAGCAAACCAAATCCTGTAATGTCAGTACATGCGCTTATAAAATGGTTATTGGTAAAGTTATTTAAGCGATTTGAGTCTAATAATAAATGTTGACTCTTGGAAAGTTCTGATAGGAGATGATCTACATATTTAGAATCCCCTGCACCTTGCATTCTTGATGCAAAAATGACTCCACTTCCTAAAGGCCTACTTAAAAACAATTGATCACCAGGTCCTAAACCTTTCTTATTAAATAATTTTTGAGTGTCTGAAATAGATCCATTTACTGTTAAGGAGATTTGAATACCAAGTCCAATTGGATCTATCAAAGAACTTCTTGACTCACAAGTGTGTCCTCCTATTAGATATGCGCCTTGAGGCTTCAGAGCAGATTTAATTCCACCTAAGCATTGTCTCAATAATTCTTTTTGCAAATTAGGGCTGACTTCAGGAAGAGTAATGACTGCTTGAGCAGATTTGACCTTAGCTCCAACAGCCCATATATCTGAACAAGCATGTAAAGTTGTTAGCCTGGCATTTAACCAGGGGTCTGCAACTAATGCGGGGAAACCATCTACGCTTTGAACCCAAGCATCCAGATTAGATGAGGGACAAATCATAGCCGCATCTTCTGGTTGATTAGCTAAATCAAATAAACCAGCACTTTCAAGAGATTCACTTAAAACATTCGCTCCTATTTTCGCTCCACAACCTCTGCAAGACTTATTAGTACCTTCTTCTTGAGACTGCATTGCTTCAAAGAACTTAAATTTCTCAATAAATCTATTGTCAATTCTATTTTTCAACTTCCATAGCCATGAAGTTGGTCCAATAACCTTTCCACCCCAAACTGCCCAAGCCAAAGAAAACTTTGAATTGGAATGCATACCAATTAGTTGCAAGGCATTCGATTTCGGTTCCCATTCTAATAGTTTTAATCCTTTTAAAGATCTTTCAATATTTTCAGCTAATCGTTGAGCCGCACTTACAGCCCAAACGCCTGATGGCGGCCTTTCAAAGTCTTTAACAACTCCACAATCACCGACTGCAAAAATATAAGGAAAATTAATTACTTGGAGAGTCTTCAAAGTAAAAACTCTCCCAACGGGATTTACAAGAAAACCACTTTCTTTAAGCCATAGAGGTGCTTTACTTCCGGTACAAAGCAAAGAAGGGCATAGCACTTTTTCTTTAGTAGAAATAAAGTTAATCTTCGAACTGATCAACATCTTGGAAAAACTTTGATCAATTTTGCCTTCGTATGCTTGCAAATTCAACTGCCGTTTAGGCCATCTTTTCCGTAATGACAATGCAATCTCAATAGCAGATAAACCAGAACCAATAATCGTTATAGGTTTTTGAATCTCCTCTTGAATATCCGAATCAAACTCTTGAATCCATTTAATTGAATTAGAAAATGGCTTTATAGAGCATCCTTTTGTGTTGTGAACTAATTTTTTTTGATCAAGGTTCAACGCAGTTTCAGATCCAACATCAAGGCTCAAGTGTGAAAAATGTATTGATGATCTGTTATCTAAAATTAAATACTGTTTCGAAGGGTCTACTCCAATTATTTCTGCCTTCACAAAAGTTATGCCTGCAGCATCTGCTAGAAAAGATAAATCAATTGCAATATCTTCAAATTTATATTTTTTTGAAATAACACCAGGAAACATGCCTGAATAAATATTTTTACTATGCCTATTTACTAAAGTAACCATACCCTTTGGTTTCAAATGAGGGCTCATTGCCCAACGATGCAAAACTAATGCATGGGTATGACCACCACCAGCTAAAACAAGATGATTAGTCAACATGTCTCTTCAGAAGTTGCAGAAAAAGGATCAGATTTTAAATTTTTAGATAATGCAAGACTAGGAGTATTAGGTGGAAGTGGACTCTATTCAATCAATAATCTTGAAAATGTCGAAGAACTTGAAATTGAAACCCCTTTTGGAAAACCTTCTGACAAGCTGCGTTTAGGCAGGCTCGGAGGCATGGAAATTGTTTTCTTAGCAAGGCATGGCAGGTATCATACTTTTGCTCCCACAGAGGTTCCTTATCGAGCAAATATCTGGGCACTTAGATCTTTAAATGTCAGATGGATACTTTCGCCTTCCGCAGTTGGTTCTCTTCAGGAAGAAGTTCGACCATTGGACATGGTTGTCCCTGATCAATTTATTGATAGAACACATCAAAGGCCTTTGACTTTTTTTTCAAAAGGTGTCGTTGCGCATGTAACTATGGCAGATCCATTTTGCCCAAGTCTTTCAAGAATTTTGGCTGAGCAAGGTGAAAAAATCATGCCTGAGGGTCGACAACTGCATAGAGGCGGAACATATCTAGCAATGGAAGGACCTGCATTTTCAACACGAGCAGAATCAAATCTCTATAGAAGCTGGGGTTGCAATGTAATTGGAATGACAAATCACACTGAAGCACGACTAGCTAGAGAAGCAGAAATCGCGTATGCCTCATTAGCTATGGCAACAGATTATGACTGTTGGCATGAAGGTCATGAAAATGTCAATGTTGATATGGTGCTTGAAAATCTTCATTCAAACGCAAAAATTGCTCGGGAGATAGTCCAAGCAACTGCTGAGAGGATATCTGTTATAAGACCAAAAAGCAATGCTCATAAGGCTTTAGAAAACAGCCTTATGACATCTAAAGAAATGGTCCCAGGTGAAACCCGAAAAAAAATTAATTTATTTACTAAAACTTACTGGGGAGAATTTATTGAAAACTAGTTTAAAACTAGAATGATCAAATCTTAAGCTGATCCAACTCCTGTATAAGAACCATAGAAAAAGATCCCTAAAACGAAAATAACAGCTATCCCACCAGCAGTAGCAACTAGCCATAAAGGCAAAGTGCCTTCTGTCCAGCGTCGTTCCCAGGATACAGCTGGTCGTCCATCTGGAAGCCTGTCTGGAAGTCGACCATCAGGTCCCTTTAGTTTGCTCATGGTTAGAAGAATTTAATTAAAGAAGTAACTTGAGAACAAAATCCCTAAAACAAAAACAAGCAAAAGGCCTAAATAAAGACTGGTTCGGTTTAATTCAACCGAAAGCTTGTTTGGATTTTCATTAACTTGCATAGCTAAATTTTAGTCGATGAATCAACGACGGATAAATTGCATAGCTGCAATCGCACCTAGAAAGAAAACCGTCGGAATAGCTAATGCATGAACTGCAAGCCAGCGGACAGTAAAAATTGGATAGGCGCGTGTTTCAACAGCCTGTAGTGGAGAAGAAGAATTTGTCATGGGTTATTTCAGGCGCAAATCAAGTTGAGCCTTAGATTCAAAGCGCTCAGTCACTACTGGAGCTTTAGATTCAGATGCCTGGAAATAGGTATCTGGTCTAGGTGTCCCAAATGCGTCATAGGCAAGTCCTGTAGACACAAATAAAAATCCTGCAATAAAAATTGCTGGGAGAGTTACCGCATGGATGATCCAATAACGGACACTGGTAATGATCTCAAAAAACGGGCGTTCCCCGGTGGAGCCGGCAGCCATAGCCTCACGCGTATTAGCTGAAAAATCATATCAAGACTGCCATGAAGTTAGGGAAGGTTTTTGCTGCATGGTTACAGAGCGTTGTGCAATTCAAGGTATTTTATGTGTATCCCACCCACCTCAAAATATGCCCTCTTTCCCCTATAGCAAAGCCTTTTGGAGGATTTTTATCCGAAAATTCTCTGAAAAATATTCTTATGAAGTTTGTTGGAGTATTTTCTCCAATTGGATCTTTTTCCCATGATTTTCCTTGATCTTTGCTAACTAAAAGTGTTCCATTTCCACCTGCTGCCCATATATCTCCATCAGGGGACCATGCCATATCCAAGTAATTGTATCCATTAACAATTGGAATTATTGGTTTGCCCCAATCTTCAACATCATCTGGATTTTCGTTAAAACGTATCTCAGCACCTCTAGACAGCAACCATAATTGTCCATTTGGTTGAAACCCTAAAGTTTGAACTCGTTTACTGCTAGCTCTTTGATGAGGCTTCCAAACTGCATCTTGTGGCTGCAAAGTTACAAAGAAGTTACCAAGGCTACTAACACTCACATAGGATCCATCATCTTTTCTTCTTAAATCTCTAACACCACCAGAAGCATCTGAAACTCTTCCTTCCCAGTTCGAGCCTCCATCAGTAGTTTGATAAATCGCTCCTGCTGTAGTGGCAAGCTCAGCAGAATCTTGGTCAAGAGTAGTTATCAAATAGGGGTCTCCTGGCAATTTATTGCCAAGTACTAATCGATTCCAAGTTTTCCCAGAGTCTTCAGTATGCATAACTAAACCTGGCTGACCAGCCAGCCAACCTTCTTCACCTTTAAAATCAATACTTATCAAACGAAAGTTTTCTTCACTGGGCAAATCTAAATTCCTTTCCTGCCAAGACACTCCTCCATCAGTAGTTTCTAATATTAATCTATTAGTACCAACTAAAAATCCATGATCTTGATCAATAAAATCTATATCTAATGGATTAGCATCATTGTCAAGCTGAATCTCCTGCCATGGACTTTGAGCCAAGAAAGGAAGTCTTGTAGTAGAAACACAACCACTTAATGAAAACCCAATCACCACTATCAAGATCAAGTTTAAAAAGGAGTTAAAAAAACGATTCATAATTAAAAGTTAATGCAAGGAGTAAAGAGATAAAAAGCAAGCTGCAGCGAAGGCTAAACCTCCAAAAATTAAAACATTTTTCTGCCCAGGAGGAAGAGTATTAAACCCAAAGCCATAACTGACATTTTCCTCAAAGCCAGCACTTGGTTGAAATTTAGCGCCAATATCCTTATACGCATCTAACCCTGCTCTGCAAACTGGGCATTTAAAAGTGTCCTTATCAATTTCAAAAAAAGAAGTTCCCGGAGATATGTTGAACTTCTTCAATCCCTCTTTAGGATCATATACATAGCCGCAGCCTCGACATTCGAATCTGTGGCTCGCCAAATCATCAACTTGCAGAGAAGATGAGGCTTGGCTTTTATAGTCATCTGCATTAGACATGAGTCTGCCATTTTCTTTGGCTTTTTCAGTATCTAACGCATTTTCATTTTCATCACTCACAGTTTGTAGTCTCACACAACATAACTCTATCTATGAAACTACTCTTAAGTGAGTGTCAAACTAATAATAAAGGTTTTCATCACTAATGTTTTCACTCCAAGGTTATGACGCATTCCTAGGATTCCTCGTGATATCAAGTGCTGTGCCAGCTTTAGCACTAATCACAAACAAATTAATTTCTCCAAAAAGCAAGCCTGGGGAAAGAGAGCTTACATACGAATCTGGCATGGAGCCAATTGGGGGTGCATGGATTCAATTCAATATTCGCTATTACATGTTTGCTTTGGTCTTTGTAATTTTTGATGTAGAAACTGTCTTCCTATATCCATGGGCAGTTGCATTCCACAAACTTGGCTTATTAGCTTTTATAGAGGCACTGATATTCATCTCAATCTTAATAGTTGCATTAGCATATGCTTGGAGAAAAGGTGCACTTGAATGGAGTTAACTCTTGAAAAATCTTCCTTCCACTGAAGCCGAAGCTATCCGAGACATCCGTGCAGCCACTTGTGGGCCAATAGGAGCCCCAAGTGTGACGAATGACTTAAGTGAAAACATTATTCTCACAAGTCTGGATGATCTACACAATTGGGCTAGGTTGAGCAGTCTTTGGCCACTTTTATATGGAACAGCATGCTGTTTTATTGAATTTGCAGCTCTAATCGGATCAAGATTTGATTTTGACAGATTTGGATTAGTCCCGCGAAGCTCTCCTAGACAAGCCGATTTATTAATAGTTGCTGGCACAGTTACAATGAAAATGGCTCCAGCATTAGTTCGTCTTTATGAGCAAATGCCTGATCCAAAATATGTAATAGCCATGGGTGCTTGCACAATCACTGGAGGAATGTTTAGCGCTGATTCTCCAACAGCAGTTAGAGGTGTAGATAAACTAATCCCAGTAGACCTTTATTTGCCTGGCTGCCCCCCTCGTCCTGAAGCTATTTTTGATGCAGTTATAAAGTTGCGCAAAAAAGTTGGAAATGAATCTTATCAAGAAAGGGGGAAAATGAATCAAACTCACCGTTACTTTTCTATTCCTCATAAACTGAAAAAAGTAGCTCCAATAATTACGGGAGAATACCTAAATGCAGACTCCCAAAAGAAAGCACTTTCTCCTTCTCTTCAAGTCGAGCTAAAAAGCGAAAAGAAAAAAATCGAAGAAACTTATTAAGTAATTACTAAAAATGACTGAATCACCTAAAGACAAAAAAATCATTGCAGAGCAAGAAGAGGAAAAGCCACAAGTTGGACCTATTAGCAAGCTATTAACTCATAGTGGATTAAGTCATAATATTTGTGAACCAGACAATATTGGAGTAGAGGTTATCGAAGTACCAGCAAAGTCTTTGCTTCAGGTTGCTTCGACTTTAAATAAAAATGGTTTTAATTACCTTCAATGTCAAGGCGGATACGATGAAGGCCCTGGAGAAAGATTAGTTTGTTTTTATCATTTAATTGAAATCAAAGATATTAACCAAGATGAGAAGCCTAGAGAAGTAAGACTAAAAGTATTTTTAGATAGAACAGGAGATTTAACCGTTCCAAGTTTATATAAAATTTATAAAGGTAGTGATTGGCAAGAAAGAGAAACCTATGACATGTTTGGTATTAATTTTGAAGGTCACCCACATCCCAAAAGATTACTTATGCCAGAAGATTGGAAAGGCTGGCCCCTGAGAAAAGATTATATTCAACCTGATTTTTATGAAATGCAAGACGCATATTAATTCTCCCTTTTATATCTCCTGTAAAATCTCATGACTGCTAATGATAATCTTTTAGGATCATGACGCAATGTAGGGGTGGCTCTTAAACCCCAATGTAAAGACGCTTGAAAGACTTTATATCCTAATTTGATAAGTGTTGCTTGATCACATTCAACCGGCTCAGCACCTTTTGATCGGTAATAATTAACTAGCCTCGAGGAAGGAAGTTTTTCTTGTGCAAGAATTGAATTAAAAATCCTTTTCGTAATTCCTAGGCTAGCAAGTTGAGACTCAATTGCTCTTAAATGTCCAACTACATCTAATCCATCAGTCTCTCCTGGTTGAGTCATCAAATTACAGATATATAGTTTTGGTGCTTTGCTTTTTTGAATTTCTTCAACAATTTCTGGCACAAGTAAATTGGGTAAAAGTGAGGTATAAAGACTTCCAGGCCCAAGCAAAATCAATTCAGCATTTCTTATAGCTTCTAAAGCACTTGGCAAAGCAGGAGGCTGTTCTGGATAGCAGCCTATTCTAACGATTGGATTTGAAACCATACCAATTGCAGACTCGCCTTCTATGCGCTCACCATTCTCTAATTCTGCCCACAAACGAACATCTGCTGTAGTTGCTGGAACAACTTGACCTTGAACAGCTAAAACTCGGCTAGAAGCAGTTATAGCAGTTTCAATATTTCCTGTAATAGAGGTCAAGGCAGATAAAAAAAGATTTCCAAAGCTATGACCTACCAATCCTGAACCTAAAGGGAATCGATATTGAAAAAGTCTTGTAAGTAAAGGCTCCTCATTTGATAAAGCAGCAAGACAATTTCTTAAATCTCCAGGTGGCTGCACTCCTAATTCCCGCCTAAGAACACCACTGCTCCCTCCATCATCTGCAACGGTCACAATAGCTGTAATTCTGCTGCTATATCTTTTAAGACCTTGAAGTAAAGAGGCAAGACCTGTTCCTCCTCCAATTGCAACAATATTTGGTCCACGATTTAATTTACTCTTGGCTCGCAAAGCATCTACTAAAACAGCATTTTTATCGGGTGCAACTGCTTTTTGAACTGATTCAAAACTCCTACTTTGACCCCATAATAAGGTCCCTATTCCAACAAAAAGAATGATTGGTCCAATGATACTTGTCGGCAAAAAAGTTATAAGGCCTAAAAACCAGAAAAGAGATTCTATAGCCCAGTAAATGGGCCTTAAATCAGACCAAATAGCAGCACCAAGCAAAGCAAGTATGAAACCAATGCCAGATGTGACAACCCATCTTTTAACAACTAATCCTGGCAAAAGCCAACGAATAGCTCTTTTAAAACGACCTAAAAAGTCTAGTTTGGCTAATATCCTTAGAATAAGTAAATGCCCACGATAAGCCCTTTGCCTCCTTTGAGTTCTTTTCCTTAATGGCTTATAAGGCGAAGACAAAAACAAAATCTCTAACAGATTACAAGAACTCTAAGGGAAGTTCCTCAACATTCCATTTAAAGTGTTCCTAGATGGAAGATTCAAGATTTAACAACTCCTCTAAAATGCCAATACCAGTAATTGAAATCGAGAAAGTATGCATGCAATGGAATTCTCAGCCTGTATTAAATAACTTCAACTTACTAATGAAACCTGGAGAAAAAATTGCAATAATTGGTCCTTCTGGGTGTGGAAAATCAACCTCTTTAAGACTGTTAGCAGGTTTAATACTTCCATCTAGTGGCAAGCTTAAGTTATTTGGTAATGATCAAAAGTATCTTCGCCTAGATCAAGTAAATCCTCCTGATGTAAGATTTGTCTTTCAAAATCCAGCTCTTTTAAGCTCATTAACAATAGAAGAGAATGTTGGATTTCTTCTGCGAAAAGACAAATCAATAAGTAAAAAGAAATTTCAAGAAATAGTTATTTCATGCTTAGAAGAAGTGGGGCTTTACGATATTAAAAATCAATACCCCGGAGAATTAAGTGGAGGAATGCAAAAAAGAGTAAGTTTTGCAAGAGCTTTAATAAATTCCCCAAACCAAAAAGAATCTTCTTCCATGCCATTGCTATTATTTGATGAACCAACTGCAGGATTAGACCCAATAGCCTGCACAAGAATTGAAGATCTTATTGTGAAAACAACAAATATGGCTAAAGGTTGTTCAATTGTAGTTAGTCATGTTATGAGCACTATTGAAAGAGCAGCTGAAAGAGTATTAATGATTTATGGTGGTTCAGTAAAATGGGATGGTTCTATAGAAGAGTTTAAACAAAGCACTAATCCTTATATTGAACAATTTCGCACTGGGAGCCTAAATGGTCCAATGAAACCAGATTTGCTTTAAATCTATGAAAAGAAGTTTACGAGATGCATTTGTAGGGTTCTCTCTGTTAGGAGGATTAATAATATTTTCTGGTACTATTTTATGGTTGCGAGATTTCCGAATTAATACTGGCAATTGGAAAATAACTGCTAATTTCAATGATGCAAGAGGCCTTTCAGAGGGCTCTCCAGTAACTTTTAGAGGTATACATGTTGGAGCTATTGAGAAAATATCATTTACACCAGAATACATACAAGCAAGAATAAATATTCACAATGAAAATCTAACTTTATTTAAACCTGTTGTTGCAAAAGTTGTTAGTCGTTCACTATTAGGTGGGGATATCGAAGTTGCATTAGAGAGTAAAGGCAAAGTAATCAAAGACCTTAAAGCAATGCCCACAAGCAAGGACTGTCCATCAAAAATTGTAATCTGCAATAATGAAACAATCAAAGGCTATAAAATGGAAAGTATATCCAGGCTTACTGAAGAATTAAATCAGATCTTAAATGAAGCAGATGAACAAGAGATAATTAACAGAATGGCTAATTCTATAAAACAATTTGATGAAACTCAAGAAAATTTAGATGAGCTAATTGATTTATCTAAGCAAGAGGTTGCAAGAGCAAGGCCAATATTAATTGAAATGCAGAAAAGTATGATTCATATAAATAATATTTTATCAACAATAGATAATCCAGAAACACTCGAGAACATAAAAACCACAGCAGGTTCAGTTAGCTCAGTAGCTGTTAAGCTTGATAAGCTTAGCACTGATTTGGCAAAGATAATTAATAACGAGGAGTTCACAGATGCAATACAAAAAGCTGCTTTAGGTATAGGGAAATTATTTGATGATATATATAGATAAATTTATTTAATTATTTAACCTCGCTAATAGCATCCATTGCGATTGAGGCTATTGCTTGATCACTTGCTTTAGGAAGCTGTACATACTTACCCCCTGCAGCTTCCGCTAAGTCTTTTCCCATTCCACTAGCAATAAATTTCCTTTCAGTATCAATAACTAACAGCTTAATTCCTAAAGTTCTATAACGAGTCGCGACATCAAGTACTTCTTGCTTTAAATCCACAGGTTCTTCTCCTTCTAATTGTGGTTGTCCCAAAGAAGTCCCCAAAGGAACATTCCCACGGCCATCTGTAATAGCCACTACTACTACTTGACCCAAATCTCCTGTAGCTAAAGCATTTGCTCCAACTCGTGCAGCTTGCGTTAAACCATGAGCCAAAGGGGATCCACCACCACAAGGCATTGTTTCCAATCTTCGCTTCGCTGCGGTTATTGACCTAGTGGGGGGAAGTAAAACCTCTGCTTGCTCGCCTCTAAAAGGTATTAAAGAAACTTCGTCCCTATTTTCATACGCCTCTGTCAATAATCGTATTAATGCACCTTTTGCACTTTGCATACGATTTAAAGCCATGGAGCCACTCGCATCTACCAAGAAGATCACAAGTGCTCCTGCTTTCCTTTGAAGTAGTTTTGCTCTCAGATCACTCTCTTCTACTATCACTTTCCTAGAAGGCTCACGCTCTCTGCGAACTTTCTGATATGGAGCTGCAGCTCTCAAGGTTGCATCTACCGCAATCCTTGAAACAGGGCCTCTTGGAAGAATTGGCTTTACATACCTGCCTCGATTATCACTTAATACTGCAGCCCTACTTCCACTGTTACCACTTTTAGACTTAGCAGCAGAAAATAGCAAAAGGTCTGGATCAATCGCGCAAGCCTCGGGATCAAGCATAAATTCCTCAGGGATAGGAGGCGCAGCCTGCTCTTCAGGAGTCTCTTCTTGCTCTTGCTCTTGTTCTTGTTCTTCATCATCTAAAGATTCCTCAGGTGGCGCCTGCTGATCCTGAGGAGGAGGAGGCTCCATTTGATCTTCATTTGGAGGAAGTTGTAATGCACGAGGTGCAATAACTAGACGAACTGCTGTTTGCAAATCATCTGCATCAACCTTGTCTCTACCAGAAAGCGCAGCATTTGCCTTTGCAACGCGAACTGCATAAAGCTCTGACCGATGGCCTTCTACTCCACCTCTAATAGCCTCTTTAACTAAATACTCTATTTGAATCTTTGTAATTGTTACATCAGGGAGCCATTGCCTTGCCAACAACAATTGAGTTGCTAAAGCCTCTGTAGATTCTTGCCATTTCTGATAAAAAGTCTCACTACATTGACCAAAAGCAATAGCAGATTTCGTAATTTCGACTCTTTGTTCATTCGAAATAATCTGATCAGCTGATAGAACAATTGCAAATCGATCTAACAAATGATCTCTTACAGCGCCTTCTTCAGGATTGTAAGTTGCAATCAATAAAGGCTTGCAAGGATGCATAAGACTTAAGCCTTCTCTCTCTACTCGATTATTTCCAGCACTAACAGCTGCAAGCATTAGATTTACAATTCCATCATCTAAAAGATTTAATTCATCTATATAAAGCACTCCTCTATGAGCCTCAGCGAGCAAGCCCGGTTGAAAGACAGCACTCCCACTAGACAAAGACGCTGCAACATCTACTGAACCAACAAGTCGATCTTCAGTCACTCCAAGTGGAACCTGAACAAAAGGAGCCTTAATAACCTTCGAAGGAAGATCAGCATCTGAATCCAGTTTTTGTGAACTCCTTAAAAAAGCAATTGAAGATTTAGTACCTTCATCCCATTCGTCAGAATATTTAGGGTCAAGGTTAAGTCCTATCGGAACAGGTCCCTTATATGAATTATCAGTACAAATGTTTAAAACCTCAATAGCTGGAAGAAGATCATGCAATGCCCTTGCTAAGACTGATTTTCCAGTACCTCTCCCTCCAGCAATAATAACGCCGCCCAATCCAGGATCAACAGCAGCAAGTAATAAAGCAAGTTTAAGAGTCCCATGACCAGTAATTGCAGCCAGTGGAAATGCTCGCCTGTCTATATCCTTATCCTTAGACAAAGAAATAGAACTATCTACAGTGGCTTTAGAACCTCTTGAAACCATTTTCGCTCCGTAATCTGATCATTTTGACACCAGTTAGGACAATGAGTGAATGTCTGCTTTGAACTATTCCACTCCTAGCACCCTCGCAATTGCTCTAGGTGCTAATTTACCAAGCACTTTTGGTACTCCTAAATTAACTCTAATAAAGATACGCCCTCTTCTAGAAGATGAAATTTGTCAATGGATCAAGTCCACTTACTCTTTAAATGATGACCTGAATTCAATCAAAAACAATCTTGATTGGTACTGGTCTCCTTTATACGAAACTGAGCCCATAGGAGAGGATGGGAACCAGCCCGATTTTATTAATGCTGTTCTATTGGTAGAAGGTAAAAAACTTTTAAGACAAGTTCCCTCAGAAAAAGCAGCCTTAGATTTATTAAATAAGTTTCTAGCAATAGAAGAAAAATTTGGTAGAGATAGAAAAAATTCTTTAAAAAAATGGGGCCCCAGAACTTTAGATATAGATTTCCTTGCGTGGGGAAGTCTACAAATCAATAATAAAAACCTTACACTCCCCCATCCTAGACTTATTGAAAGAAATTTTGTAATTACTCCTTTAGCTGCTGCATTGTCAAAGAAAGGTTCTCGAATAAAGCAACTACCTGATCAACAAGGCTGGGGAATATAGAATCATTCAAACAAAGTGGACATAGTTCTTCCTAGCGACATAAATTCTTTATGAGGTGAATTAATTCTTACTTATGGGACCATTAGCTTCTAAAGAACCATCAAAATTATTAGAAACCAAAAGATATATTGATGTTCAAAAGATTCGCTTTGAAGTTAACCGCATTGAACTTCCGATTGGGCTTGAAAAGACTTTTGGAATAATTCGCCACCCTGGAGCTGCCTTGGCAATTCCAATTAAACAAAATGGAAATATAATTGTTCTTAGACAATATAGATTTGCAGTCTCAAGGAGAATCCTAGAATTTCCTGCGGGCACGCTTGAGCAAGGTGAGGATCCTCTATCTTCTATACAAAGAGAACTAGGAGAAGAATCAGGTTATCAAGCATCTAAATGGGATTCCTTAGGAATCATGCTTCCCTGTCCAGGTTATTCAGATGAAGAAATTCATATCTTTTTAGCGCGAGATTTAAAAGAAATGGACCTCAAACCTACTGGTGATGATGATGAGGATATTGAAGTCTTAGAAATGACAAAAAAAGAATTTGAAAATTGTATTTCTTCCGGGGACGAAGCTTTAGACGGTAAAAGTATTACTGCATGGCATAGGGCAAGTCAATTTCTAAGACAAGCAAATGACTAAGAAGCGCTGTTTATTTTGGCATAGAAAAGATTTGCGAATCAATAATAATATAGGTCTTGCAAAAGCAATAAGAAAAGATCATTTCACATTTGGAGTGTATATTCTAGACCCTTTAATATTGGAACCAAAAATACAAAACCAAAAAATATCTCCTGCAAAAGAATGGTTCATATATAAGAGCCTACTAGAATTAGAGAAAAACTGGTTAAACAAAAATCATTCCAAGCTGTATATTTTAAAAGGGAATCCATTAAATATAATACCTAAGCTTGCAATTACTTTAAAAATAAATAAAGTTTTCTGGAATATTAATATCGAGCCATATGAAAGGGGAAGAGATCTCGAAGTTGAGAATAAGCTTAATCTATTAGGCATAGAGACATTTAAATCCTGGGATAATTTAATAATCGAACCTGAGAATATTAAAAGCAAAGAAAATAAGCCATACAAAATATTTACTCCTTTCAAAAATAATTGGATTGCTCAATACTCTAGTCATCAAAATTATAATAAACAAGATAATAATAAAATATCTATGAACCTAGATGATGATTCGAAAAAAGAACTTAAAAAAGTCGATTTGGTTCTAAAAGATGATAGTGAAAATGCCAAGAAAATAATTAAGGACTCTATCAATAAAAGTTTTTTTGAAAGTTCGGACAGTTGCCCATGTATTCCAGGCGAACAGAAAAGCAATCTTCAACTTGAAGATTTTTTTAATTCTGGTGCTATATATAATTATTTCTTAACAAGAGATGTTCCATATCAGAAACAAACTTCAAAAATCAGTGCTGGGTTAAATATAGGAACTATTAGTATAAGAAGAGCTTGGGAATTATCGGAGCAATTAAAGTTAGATTGTTCCAATAATTCAATAATAAAGTCAATTAATGTTTGGCAAAATGAACTTATATGGAGAGAATTTTACCAGCACTCTCTTTATCATTTTCCAGAGCTTGCAAAAGGAGCATTCAGAAAATCATGGGAAAAGTTTCCATGGGAAAATAATTATAAATGGATTGAATTATGGGAAAGAGGACTAACAGGTATACCTATAATTGATGCTGCAATGAGAGAACTCAAACATACTGGTTGGATGCATAATCGTTGCAGAATGATAGTTGCCTCATTTTTAGTTAAAGACTTAATATGCGATTGGAAATTTGGAGAGAATATTTTCATGAAATATTTAGTAGATGGTGATCTAGCCGCGAACAATGGAGGATGGCAATGGGGAGCAAGCTCAGGAGTAGATACAAAGCCACTGCGTATATTTAACCCTCATACACAAACAAAAAAATTTGATCCATTAACAAAATACATTAAAAGATGGATACCTGAACTTAGCAATGTATCCCCAGAAGATCTAATAAGAGGCAGTATTGGTGGTCCTGAAAGAAGAGGTTATCCAAAACCTATTATTAATCATAATTATCAACAATCAAAATTCAGGGAAATCTATAAAAATTTCAAAAGAAATCTTCATTGACAATTTATCAAATCTTTTATGGACTGAACAACATAATCTTGTTTTTCAATACTAAGCTCTGGGAAGATAGGCAAGCTAAGAACCTGGCTACATAACAATTCAGAATTAATCAATGAATGAGATTTACCTTTTAATTGTGAATAAGCTGGCTGCAAATGTATTGGTATAGGGTAATAAATAATTGTATTTATTCCTTTATCTGAGAGGTTCTGTCTCAGCAAGTCTCTACACCTACTGTCAGGCAAATATGTTCTGATCTGATTTGGTATGGCAATAAACTCTTCACGTAAAGAATCTTTATTAATATCATAATTTTTCACCTTGATAACAAATTGATTCCATGAATTTATTGTTCCATTAACTGAAGAATCTTTTGGCAGCTCTATGCCTGATAAGTCTTTTAGATTTTTTATATAATTAAGCGCAATCTTTCTGCGTTGCTCCACCCAAGAAGATAAAAGAGGCAATTTCACATTTAAGACAGCTGCCTGTAAAGCATCCAATCGACTGTTATAACCCAGTTCAGTATGGAAATATCTTTTAGGCATACCGTGTATAGAAAGATCCCGCATTCGTCTTGCAAGTTCCAAACTTTTTGTCGTAACAGCACCTCCATCTCCAGCGGCTCCTAAATTTTTTGTAGGGAAAAAGCTAAAACAACCTATGTCTCCAATACTTCCTAAAGACTTTCCTTTCCAATAAGATCCTGCTGCCTGAGCGCAATCTTCTATTACCTTTAGTCCATGTTTTTTTGCAATAGACATTATTGCATCCATATTTACAGGATTCCCAAATAGATGAACTGGAAGAATTGCCTTTGTTGATGAAGTAATTGCATCTTCGATCAGATTTGGATTTATCAAAAAATCATTAGAATTCACATCTATAAAAATGGGCTTTGCGCCTACATTGCTAATGGCTTCAGCAGTAGCAAAGAAGCTAAAAGAAACACTTATCACTTCATCGCCTGGCCCTATATCTAATGCTCTAAGAGCAAGTACTAATGCATCTGTTCCACTATTACAAGAAACGGTATATGGGACATTTATTGTTTCTGAAAATGATTTCTCAAACAGTTCAACTTGCTGACCTCCTATGTATTGGCCACTACGAAGTGTCTTCGCAACTGCCGTATCTAGGTCTTGTCCTATTTGGGACAATTGTTCGTTAAGGCTAAATGGAGGTACTTGCATAAAAAGCACATTAAAGCTTTACGTAGCTCAGTATCAAAAAATATTTCTCAACTCAATCAAACCAATTAGGCTCATTTCCAGGATGCCACTTTATATTGCATCCAATAGAAGGTTTTTGTTCAAAATAAATATTCCTCTTTTGTAAAACTGCATCCATTGCAATCCGAAGGTCATTACCGGTGAGTGGAATATCATTCCCAGGCCTACTGCTATCAAGCTGACCTCTATAAAACAACTTCTGTTTACAATCCAACAAGGGAGTAAATAAGAAGAAATCAGGGGTACAAGAAGCTTTTAATAATTTTGTGAACTCTTGTTCATAGTCAAAAAGATAAGGGAACAACCAACCATTTAATTCAGCCTGTCTTCTGAGGTGGTCAGGTCCATCTTGAGGATGAGTTAAAAGGCTATTACATGAAACAGCAAGAAAATCAACATTTTCACCATATCCCTTGTGAAGTCTCGTAATTTCCAACTCAATATGCTTCACAAAGGGGCAATGTGCACAAATGATCATTATTAGCAAAGGTCTCTTAATAAAATTTTTATCTGTAAGTTTCTCAAAAGCACAGTCATTCGATTCGTTTCCTCCTAGTAAGTTTGGTCTATTAACAATAGGCAAATCAAACGAAGGTAATAAAGTTCCTAAAGGAAGCATTGTAGATTCAGTTCTACTCATAAATTTGAATTAATGTCATTCAAGCTTTTAAAAATATTGGCCTAAAAACTGAAAATGCGTCCCCTTTTTAAGAGAGAATAGATATATCTATTTTTATATTCCTTCCAGATGCTTCTAGATCTAAGCGGCAAAAAAATTCTTGTTACAGGAATCGCTAACAATCGTTCAATAGCATGGGGCATCGCTCAGCAATTAAATGCCGCTGGCGCAGAACTAGGCATCACATATCTTCCAGACGAGAAAGGACGCTTTGAAGGAAAAGTTAGAGAACTGACTTCTCCTCTAAATCCAAGTTTGTTCCTTCCCTTAAATGTTCAAAATAACTCTCAAATTGAAGATGTATTCACAACTATTCAAAAGGAATGGGGACAATTAGATGGTTTAGTCCACTGTCTTGCATTTGCTGGCAAAGAGGAATTAATTGGTGATTACAGTGCCACATCAGCCGAAGGGTTTAGCAGAGCTCTTGAGATCAGTGCATTCTCACTAGCACCATTATGTAGACATGCAAAACCACTTTTTAGCAAGGGGGCTGGCGTTATTACTCTTACTTATTTGGGTTCAGAGAGAGCAATTCCTAATTACAATGTGATGGGAGTAGCAAAAGCAGCTCTCGAAGCTTCCGTGAGATACCTTTCTGCTGAATTAGGACCAAATCAGCAGGTAAGAGTTAATGCAATCAGTGCAGGTCCTATCAGAACACTTGCCAGTTCTGCTATTGGAGGAATTCTTGACATGATTCATAATGTTGAAGAAAAAGCTCCCCTAAGAAGGACAGTGACACAAACTGAAGTTGGAAATACTGCAGCTTTTTTGCTTAGTGATCTTTCAAGTGGAATATCTGGTCAAACCATATACGTTGACGCTGGATATTGCATTAATGGAATGTAGTTTGACTTTACTCATATTTTTAGTTGAATTAAGGTTATGACTAATACAAGGCAAGGGAAAATCCATCGAGTAACTAAAGAAACGAACGTATCAGTTCGAATAAATCTCGATGGGACTGGTAAGTGCAAAATATCATCAGGGGTTCCTTTTCTAGATCATATGCTTCATCAACTATCAAGTCATGGGTTATTTGATCTGGAAATAGATGCCAAAGGTGATACTCATATTGATGATCATCACACCAATGAAGATGTTGGCATTGCATTAGGGCAAGCTTTATCCCAAGCTTTAGGGGACAGATCAGGCATTAATCGCTTTGGTCATTTTTCAGCTCCTTTAGATGAAGCTTTAGTTCAAGTTGTCATGGATTGTTCTGGTCGTCCTCACCTTACTTACAACTTAGATATCCCTTCACAGAGAATAGGTTGCTACGAAACAGAACTAGTAAAAGAGTTCTTTATTGCAGTTGTAAACAACTCGGGGCTGACTCTCCATATTCGGCAACTTGACGGTAAGAATTCACATCACATTGTGGAAGCTTGCTTTAAAGCATTTGCTCGAGCTTTAAGAATGGCTACAGAATTAGATCCACGCAGAGGCAAGGTTATTCCAAGTAGCAAAGGAATTCTCGAACAAGCCGGGACAGTGGAATAAATTCTTATTACTTGCCAAATTATTCAATCTAACTCGCACTTCAAAGAAGAATAAGCGAGTATTAAAAACAAAAATAAGATTATTAATGCAATCCCAAATATCATCTAATTTCCAAATTTCTCCGCATCCCTTTAACAAAGAAGATTGGGCAAGTTCTTACTGCAACGTAGAGAAAGAATTAACCAAAATTGAGTTAAAGGTAATTAAAGGGAAAGTACCTCAAAGTTTAAAAGGAACTTTCTATAGGAATGGGCCAGGAAGATTAGAAAGAAATAACCAATGGGTGCATCATCCTTTTGATGGAGACGGAATGATATCTGCAATGGAATTCAAAAAGGGGATTGTAAGTTTTACAAATAAATTTGTTAGAACAAAAGAATGGGAAAAAGAAGAAAAGGCAGGGAAATTTTTATACAGAGGAGTCTTTGGCACTCAAAAGGCAGGAGGAGTATTAAACAATGCATTTGACACACGTTTAAAAAATATTGCAAACACTAATGTGGTAAAGCTTGGAGGCGAATTATTAGCTCTATGGGAAGCATCAAGCCCTCATTCACTTGATCCAGAGAATTTAAGGACCATAGGGATATCTACTCTTAAAAATACCCTGAAAAAGGGAGAAGCATTCAGTGCCCATCCTCGTTTTGACCCTGGGCACAACGGAAAAGAACCTAAAATGGTGACTTTTGGAGTTACAACAGGTCCTAAAAGCACAATTCGTTTAATGGAATTTGCGACTACTGGTAAAAATGCTGGCAATCTTATTAGTGAGCGAAAAGATAATTTTAATGGTTTTGCTTTTCTACATGATTTTGCGATTACACCCAATTGGGCAATCTTTCTTCAAAATTCAATTCAATTTAACCCTCTTCCTTTTCTATTAGGCCAAAAAGGTGCTGCTCAATGTATATCTTCTAATCCAAAAGGCAAAGCTAAGTATTGGATCATTCCAAGAGACTCCGGATCTTTCTCTAAACAAAAGCCACAAATATTTGATGCCCCAGATGGATTTGTTTTTCACCATTTAAATGCCTGGGAAGATAACAATGAAATCATTTTAGAAAGTATTTTTTATGATGATTTCCCTTCAATTAAACCAAACGAAAATTTCCGAGAAATTGATTTCAGTACAATTCCAGAGGGCATTCTAAAAAGATGCAGGTTGAACTTATCTAATAAAACATTTGAGATCCAATCATTAAGCAACCAATGTTGTGAGTTTGCAATGGTCAATCCAATAAAAATAGGTTTATCTGCAAGATATGCATGGATGGCTACCGCTCAACAACCAAAGGGAAACGCACCTCTTCAATGCATAAAGAAACTTGACCTAGTTTCTGGAAAGGAAGTCATTTGGTCAGCTGGACCTAGAGGCTTTGTAAGTGAACCGCTTATGGTCCCTGACAAGTCCTCATCTATAGAAGATAATGGTTGGATTTTAGTTTTAATATGGAATGGAGCCAGAAAAGCCAATGATTTGATCGTATTAAAAGCTAATGACTTAAGTGAAGAGGCTGTTTTAGAAGTGCCACTTGCAATTCCTCATGGTTTGCATGGCAGTTGGGCTGACGCAAATTAATTATATTTTCCCATTGAGTAGGCTTGTAAAAGCTCACTCATTTTGGGCAATAACTTCTTAACTGCCTTGCCTCTATGACCTAATGAACTTTTTTGTTCTTTGTCCATTTCAGCAAATGTTAAGCCAATCGACTTGACTTCAAAAATCGGGTCATAACCAAAACCATTATTTCCTCTTGGCTCATCAACAATTACTCCCTCGCAGATACCTTCAACTTCAACCAAAACATCTCCTTGTGGTGAGACAAGACACAAAGCAGAGCAAAATGCAGCTTCTCTATTCCTAAAAGGCACTAGTTCCTGAAGGACTCTATTAATTCTCTCCTGATCAGTATTTGCATATCGTGCAGAATAGATGCCCGGAGCTCCTCCTAAGGCATGAATACTTAACCCAGAATCATCTGCAAGAGATAATTGACCAGTCAACTTAGCAACAGCTAAAGCTTTTAATCGAGCATTCTGAGCAAACGTCTTGCCTGTCTCATTGATTTCTAATCCTTGAGGTTGCTTAACGATTCTTAGTGATAAAGATGAGAAAAATGTATTAAACTCAGCAATCTTTCCCAAGTTACTAGTTGCTATAACTAAGGTTTGCCATGAGCTTTGATTGCCTTCATTCATAAAGTTCCGAAGATAGTATTGTCATTTCAAGGTTTATATTATTTACCCTTTACTAGAAGAATCACAATGAACCATCAGTAAAGATTTAGTACCCGAAAGACTATGCATAAGCTAATTTAGCTTAACAATTGTCAAATTAGACTTATCTTTTGGGATAAGCTTCGTTCCAATTAGAAGCAATAACTTCAGCGGCAAGTCTTTCCAATGTAAAATCAACCCTCATACCTCTATCCAGTCATCAGTGCATGAATCGACTAAAGAAGTTTCTAATTCTAAATAGGTATTTAACGTAAAAATATGGTTAACAAAAAAATAATTATTACAGATCGGTTACTGAGTAATTGGATGCGATGCAAACGGAAAGCATGGTTAGATCTATTTCAAGAAAAAAGTCAAAGAAGATGGTCTTCACATAGGAGTCTTTTATTAGATAATCAATACCAAAGTTTAATAGCATTTTGCAAAGCAAAGCCTGGTTTGGGAATTGACGCATGCAAAAAAGGTTATGAAAATGTTATGACTTTGAGGCTCCAAGGTAAAAGCTCTAATGATCAATTAATTGAAGCACGCCCAACATTAGTTCAGAAAATCGAAGGTCAAAGTTGTTGGGGTGATTTTAAATATAGGCCAATCATTGTGAAGCAAGGCAAAAATCTTACTCAGAACCATAGGCTTATACTTACTCTATGGAGTGTATTATTACAAGATTTACAGAATGCCCCAGTTAATGAATGTTTGGCAATTTCATTAAAATCAGAAAAGTTAGAAATTCAAAAATTAATTATTTCATCAAAGAATAAGGCCCAGTTAGAAGATTCAATAAGAAAGGTTAGCAAAACAATTACTAAAGATTCGATACCCCCATTAACCTATGATAGGAAAAAATGTTCTATTTGTTCATGGAAGAAATTCTGTGATCAAGAAGCATTGGCAAAAGGAGAGCTAAGTGAAGTCAGTGGAATTGGCGCAAAAAGGAAAGAAGTACTGGAATTAGTTGGCATCAAAAATATAAATAATCTTGCTCGAATAAATCCAAAATCATTAAACACAAGACTGGTGTCTTTAAAAAAAAACCATGGCATCATTGCAAAAGATCTAATTATGCAAGCAAAGTCTCAAACTAGTCTTGAACCGTTAAAGTTAACAAAAAGCAGACCTCTTAGAAGATTAAATAATTTACCAGGAGTATTAATCTACGATATCGAATCAGACCCAGATGAAAATCATAATTTTCTACATGGAATTCTAATAGTCAAAAGATCACTAGATGGATTATTAAATATAAAAGATTCAGAGTATAAAAGTCAAGTTTATCTTGACAAATTTGATCAATTTGGTTGCTGGAATTATCTTAAAAAGGAATTCGAGCATTATCCTGACTGGCCAATACTGCATTATGGGGAAACAGAAGCTTTAACAATATTAAAAATGACAGAAAAGATAGGTGATGGAAAAGAAGCTAGAGATATTATTGAGGAAAGGTTTATTGATATTCATCAAATAGTTAGAGAAAATTGGATTTTACCCTTAAGAAATTATAGTTTAAAGACAGTCTCCAAATGGGTTGGATTCGAATGGGAAGACGCCAATGCTGATGGTTCGAAAGCACTCTTATGGTGGCGTCAATATAAAGGATCTATAAAACGGAAAAAAGTGAAAGAAGAATTACTTCAAAAAATTTTGGATTACAATAAAGATGATTGCCTGGCAACTTTAAAGATTACTAATTGGATGCTATCTAATTAATTTTTTAATTTACTAAAGCCAATTGGGATATTTATATCTATACCGATTAATGGGCTAGATTCTAGGAAAAGTGATTTTGCTAAAAAATCTTTTCTAATTAATGCTAGTCCTATTAAATAACCAGAATCTAATATCAAAAATGATGTTATTTTTCCAGCAATATTTCTCATATCATTTTTAATATTTTTACTGATCAGGCCTTCAGGTATATCGACAGGTACTTGTGAACTAAAAAAGCGTAATTCTTGTTTTGTATATCCAACATTTTTTAATTTGGACATAGTTTCTTGTCCCAGGTAACAGCCTTTTGTGTGATTAATTAAGTTAGAAAGACCTAATTCATATGGATTGGTATTTTCATTGAACTCTCTTTCAAACATTGGCAAGCCTTGATGTAATCTCCAAATCTCAAGTTCAGTATCATTAGCTAAGGAGAATTCCTTCAAATCATTAGGAAGCGACTGATCAATAGAAAGCCATTTAAAAGGAGTTCCTTGCCAAGACTCCTGGAACGAAATTTTTTGTACTCTTCTAATCTCTCCACAAGATTCAATTTTTACTTTATCCGAAGGGAATATGACTCGTTCCAATCCATTAATTACATCTTTCTCTTTTCCAGAAAGAATTACAAACTCTGCTCCTTGAGGAACTAATTTCACTTCCAATAAAGCTCTTAATCGACCAGTAGGGGATAACCAGCAAGTTTGAACTTCATGCGTTGAAGTAACAGAAAGGAAATCAGCTGTTGTTTGACCTTGTAGAAATTTTCTAGTTCCTTCGCCAGTAATTCTAAATTCAGGCAAAGTTAAGTCCCATAATAAAGCTCTTGAAAAATTCACTTGAAGAGCTCTCTTGAACGAGAAGAAACTTCATCTATAGAAAAAAGACTAATTAATTCAATTCCATTTTTTTCAATCATTTGGGCGCCCCCTTCATTTCGGTCAACGATACTAACTATCCTATTTATGGAATAACCTGCATCACGTAATCGAAAAACTGCTTTTAAAGAAGAGGCTCCTGTAGTTACTACATCTTCCAGAACAGTGACCAAGGATCCATCAGGGATAGATGGTCCTTCAATCCATGCAGATGTTCCATGCCCCTTGGCCTCTTTCCTAATTATCAATGCTTCAAGTTCCCGATCAAGATTGAATGCAGTAATCGCAACTCCACTTACCAAAGGATCAGCCCCAAGAGTAAGCCCCGAAACAGCAACAGAATCTTCTTCAACATGACTCAATAACAAGTTACTGGTTAAGCTCAATCCAACCCCAGATAAAGTAACGGGCTTACAATTGACATAATGATTACTTTTTTTGCCGGAAGATAAAATAAAATCACCATGCTTGTATGCATTAGCTGCAAGAAGGTCTAAAAGCTTGTCTTTACAAGCCTCTTTAGATTTGAGAAGATTATTCATTCTCGAAGTCTAATTTTTAATTTGAAACATTGAGTTACTTCAACTTGTTTCCTACTAATTATTATTCACCTAAAGGTCTTCAAAATGAAACCAGATCTTTTGAAAATCCTTTAAATAGGGGGTGTAGCAATCTGGTGAATGCAGCGAACTCATAATTCGCCTTAGGCGAGTTCGATCCTCGCCACCCCCATTTCACAACTTGATGAGGTTTTTTTTACTAGGAATTCTATTATTCTTTGCAGCTTTCTTCGCTGCAGGAGAATTGTCTGTTTTGCGGCTAAGACCAAGCAAAGTAGAGAGATTAATAAAAGAAAAACAAGTTGGCTCAAAAGCAATTCAAAGATTGCAGCGAAAACTTAAAAGAACATTAATGTTTACCCAGCTTGGGTTAACCATGTCTTTTATAGCAATTGGATGGTTATCGCATGCACTCGCAAATAATTTATGGGTAATCAACGAAAAAACAAATCAACTTACCGCTTTAACTCTGTTTGTATCAATAATCATTCTTTCAACATTAGTTGCTGGACTGCTCCCCAAAGGATTAGTCCTTAACCGACCTGAGAAAGCTGCTTTAAAACTTGCACCTCTGATTGAAATATCAATGCAGATAATTTCACCGATTTTATCTTTACTAGAAAAAATTGCATCTTTACTCCTCAACGCAGTTGGGGTTAATACTCAATGGACATCACTGGTGTCTGCTTTATCAGCTAGAGAATTAGAAACTTTAATTGAATCGGGACGAGTAACAGGACTTCATCCAGATGAAAGAAATATCCTTGAAGGCGTTTTCTCGCTAAGAGATACACAAGTGAGAGAAATCATGATTCCACGCTCAAAAATGGCAACTCTTTCACAAGATGTTGAATTCGCTGAATTAATGCAAAAAGTTCATTTAACTAAACATGCACGATTCCTAGTCACTGGAGAGTCACTTGATAATATTCTTGGGGTTTTAGATCTGCGTCAATTAGCCGAACCTATTTCTAAAGGGGAATTAAAGCCTGAAACAAAATTAAAAAGATATGTACAATCTGTGCCAAAAGTTCTAGAAACATGCACTCTCGAAAAACTATTACCTCTAATTCGTAATGGAAACCCCTTTTTACTAGTCATTGACGAACATGGTGGAACAGAAGGTCTGATAACTGCTACCGATTTAACTGGAGAAATTGTTGGAGAAGAAATTGATCCTTTAAGAAAAGAACCTAATTTAAAACCACTTGACACAACCAAAGGAAGGTGGATTGCAACTGGTGACTTAGAAATAATTGATCTCAATAGACAACTTAATTTAGAAATACCAGAAAATAGTAGCTACTACACACTTGCTGGTTTTTTATTAGAAAAGTTTCAACAGGTGCCTATTAAAGGCCAAACTCTTATAGATAAAGGAACACGTTACGAAATCAGTACTATGAAAGGGCCCAGAATTGATTGTGTAAAAATAATCTTAGAAAAAAAGTTCCCTAAAAAAGAGCAGTAAAGGATATTCTCATTGAATAAATGCATCGCTTAAAATGACCCCCAACATAATCCCTGTAAAGGTTGGGGTAATAGGAATAGGGAACATGGGATGGCATCATGCCCGTGTTTTAAGCCTATTAAAAGATGCTGAATTGATTGGCGTTGCCGACCCTGACAAAGATCGTGGAAAACTTGCAACCGAACAATTCAATTGCAATTGGTATGAAGACTACAAAGATCTTTTAAAAGAAGTTGAAGCAGTTTGTATTGCAGTTCCAACTTTGCTCCACCATCAAGTTGGCCTTAATTGCCTTGAGCTTGGGAAGCATGTGCTAATAGAAAAACCAATTGCAGCAAGTAAGCTTGAAGCATCAGATCTAATCAAAGCTTCAAACAAAGCCAACTGCCTTCTTCAAGTAGGGCATATTGAGAGATTCAATCCAGCTTTTAAGGAATTAATAAAAGTCGTAGCAACTGAAGAAGTTGTTGTTTTAGAAGCAAGACGACATAGTCCTTATGCGGAAAGAGCTAATGATGTATCAGTAGTTTTAGATCTAATGATTCATGACCTTGATCTTGTTCTAGAGCTAGCTAATTCGCATGTAGTCCAATTAGCGGCAGTAGGCGGTTGTAGCGGCAAAGGCCCTATGGATTATGTAAATGCAACTCTAGGTTTTGAAAATGGTGTAATCGCTAGTCTTACAGCAAGCAAGATGACACATAAAAAGATTAGAAACCTCAGTGCACATTGCAAAAAAAGTCTTGTTGAAACTGATTTTTTAAATCACACTTTGCATATTCATCGTCGTTCTCATGAAAGGTACTCAGCGGATCATGGAGAATTGGTATATCGAAATGATGGCTATGTAGAAGAAGTATCGACTACGTCAATCGAACCTCTATATGCTGAACTAGAGCACTTCCTGCAATGCGTAAGAGGCCTAGAGACGCCTGCAGTAGACGGCCTTCAAGCATCAAGGGCCCTAGTACTCGCAGATTTAATTGAAAAGGCTGTAGAGAGTCCCTCAAAAGGGATCTCATTACAAAAGCCTATCTAATAATCTAAGCAGGAAAAAGTAGTCCTAAGAAAAACTCTTAGGACTAATCCCATACCTCTGGATTCCAATTAATTTAAATATTCGAAAGTTACTCAATCAGAGAAACTTAATCAAATAAATGAATTAACGAAAACCTACAGCAGCTTGCCAAACAAAAACAAGCAAAAAGAAAAGAAGAGGTATTAATGGGAGCACATCCACCGTAGGAGCATAGATCCTATAGGCCTCAGGCAATTGAGCAAGCAAGTCGAGGGTAAGCGATGCCATCCCTAAATAATTCATTGATGTTTGCAAGAGACGCTACCACGTGTAATGCGCAATGGAGTCTTTCTGCCATGGAGCGAAATCCTCTGAAAAACATCCGTCACAAATTGCTCGCCTCATTGACCGAGTAAAACGAATTAAATTTTTAAGATTGTGAATGCTCAAAAGCGTTAGCCCAAGAAGCTCTTCACTACGAATCAAATGATGAAGATATGCTCTGCTATGGCTTTTACAGACTTCACAATTGCATGTTGGATCTAAAGGTTCGTAATCATTTCTAAAGGATGCATTACGAATATTCCACCTCTCATTTCTAACTAAAGCGGTGCCATGGCGACCTAATCTTGTTGGCAAAACACAATCAAAGAGATCTATCCCACTTGCAACAGCATTTGACATTTCTTTAAGCGACCCAATGCCCATCAAATATCTAGGGATCTCAACTGGCAAAAGAGGAGTTACTTGCTTAACAATATTATTAATTGAATCACTTGATTCCCCAACACTAACTCCTCCAATTGCAATGCCAGGCAAATCAAAACTTGAAACAATACTTGCACTCCTTTTACGCTGCTCAACAAAACAACCTCCTTGGACAATTCCAAATAAAGCTTGATCTTCCTTGGTATGGGAAGAGACACATTTTTCCAACCAATCATGAGTTCGCCTACAAGCTTCTTCAATATCATTTTCAGTAGCTGGATAGGGTGGACATTGATCAAAAGCCATAGCAATATCAGAACCTAAAGCCATTTGAATCTTTATTGCCTTTTCTGGAGTTAAATCAATATGACTTCCATCTCTTGGATTCCTAAAAGAAACTCCATAATCATCAATCCTATTTAACTTACTCAAACTAAAAACTTGATATCCTCCTGAATCGGTAAGTATTGGCTTATTCCAACTCATAAATTTATGAATACCACCAGCAGATTCAACAACATTCTCCCCAGGCTGAAGATGCAGATGATAAGTATTAGCAAGAATTGTCTGAGCCCCCAAGTTTTCTAGCTGCAAAGGAGACAAGCCTTTAACTGTAGCCAAAGTTCCTACGGGCATAAATTGAGGGGTCTCAACGACTCCATGAGGCGTTTTAAAAGAACCAACTCTTGCTCGGGTTCTTGAACAATGAGATTTAATTTCGAAAGTAAACAATTCGACCTCTAGAAAAATCACAAAGCTTTTACAGCTTTAGCCATAAAACAACCTACG
Source organism: Prochlorococcus sp. AG-363-M21 (assembly GCA_003278305.1). Lineage (GTDB taxonomy): Bacteria > Cyanobacteriota > Cyanobacteriia > PCC-6307 > Cyanobiaceae > AG-363-N16. Next base: position 36,801 of record QCFU01000008.1, on the reverse strand, counting down.
TTGTTATTGCATTGAGCTGTGAGGCTATTTATCCTGATCTCGCCAAAGTGGTTAAAAGATTTTGCAGGAGGGTGGATTTTTTACACGACCTTACCGAAAATCCCAAAAATAAATCCAAGCTTCAATCGAATTGCTCGGTTTGCTCCCTTAATAGGAATTCTTTTAGGTGTCATACAAAGCTCAATATGGTTACTTCTTGAAAAAGCTGGTTTCTCAAAAGAAATATTACCATTCTTTATAATCTCAACAAATATCTTTATCACTGGTGGACTTCACCTTGATGGCCTAATTGATACTGCAGATGGATTTGCTGCTGGCAAAGAGAAAAGATTTAAAGCAATGAAAGACAGCAGAATCGGATCTATTGGATTATTATCATTAGTTAGCATTTTATTCATTCAATTAGCATCATTAAATAAATTAAATACGTTTGCACCAATTGCAATAATAATATCATCTTTCTGGGGTAGATTTTCAACCATCTTGGCAATTAATTATTTTCCTTATTTGCATAGGAAAATTAATCCTAGTTTCCACCATAAACATTGGAAAGGTTTTATTAAAGAATCAAAAGTATCATTTATAATCCTCTTTTTTATGATATTTGCGATATACATATTTCCGATGGAAATGGTTTTTAGTATTAAAATAATTGTTGCAAGTCTTTCAGGAATTATACCTTCAATTTATATACCTAATTTATTAGCAAATTACTTTGAAGGTCATAGTGGAGACACATACGGTGCATGCGTCGTTTTGGTAGAGACATTTATGCTATTTGCTTTGGCTTTAATTTTATATTAATGGAATTCTAAGAACAAATGCATTGCCCTCAGCAGGTAAAGAATAGTCGAGTTCTTGTGGCTTTAGGTTTAATTCCAACGTTCCTCCTAATTGCTCGGCAAATTTCCTGCCAAGCATAAGTCCCAAGCCAGAACCTTTAGATTCTGCAACTTTCTTACTACGAAATCCTGCTAAAAAAATCTTTTCTCTATCTTCGAAATCTATTGGGTCTCCAGAGTCCCATACACATAAGCCATCTTCCAGAAATAATAATCCAATCGATGCTCCTACAGGACTATATCTAAATGCATTCTCTAAAAGATTCGCAACTATCTCTACAATTACTCCTTCTGAAGCTGGCCTTGGAACTTTAATCCAATCAGGCATTTCCCCAGGATCATGCCATTGACGTTTTTGTAATCTCGCAGTAACAGCAGCACGGTCTATTAACGGTGCAAGCAATGCTAGAAGATCAAGAGTTTTTGCCTGAGGCAACAAAGGCGGCATTAATAACCTGCTAGAACTAATGACTTTGTTACTAATTTGAACTTGACTTAACTGATCTAAAGCTAATAAATATTTATTAAATTGAGCTTGTTCGCTCAACAAACCTTCTACCAAGTCCCTTTGAGTGCCTTCAGGATCAACTTTTCTAAGCAATAACTGCGCGTATGTCCTCAATGCAGTCAAAGGGTTTCTTAACTGATGCACAAGCATCCTGATTTGTTCTTTTTGGTGACTCAGTTCATCCAAAATCCTTGCTCTGTCAAGCTCTAAACTTAAACAATTAGACAAAACCAAAGAACTTGATTGAAGTTTTTGATCAAGTTCCTCTGGCCATTGATCTTCAGAACTAAATCTCTCAGCCCGAATAACGCCAAGCAAAACCGAGCCATCTTGTAAGGGATACCACCTTCTATCGGGCGAAGGTAGCTGCAAATCAGGGTCATTTTCAATTGGGGGGAAAGCCTTACTGGAATTACGAGGCATTTGACCAACCACCTCCAAAGAAGGAGTCCCTTCATTTCGAGTATGCGCAACGTATATGACAAGGTTTTCCAATTCAGCAATGGAATCGAACCCATTTAATTCATGCTGAACAAGATTTAGGAAGCGATTCGAGAATTGCATAACTTTCTATTCAACAACTTTATGAGCAAATTGGAAGTACCAAAAACTTGATAATTCAAAAAAAAGTATTAAGATAATGATCAAAGGCATCTGCAGAGTCTTAGCTCAAGTCTCTCCAAAGCCTGGTTGGCAAAATCCAGTTGCCAAGGCTATATCAGAGGTTGATGGGTCCCCTGAGAGTGGCTATCTGATTCGATTAAAAGCAATGATTTCACAAATTCCAACCATATGAAATCATGAGGCTGTTCAGTCTAGTGATTACCAGATTATTTCTTTGCTGAAACAACATCAACCTGCTTCTGATCACTTTTAGGCCTCCCATTTAAGTTCATTTACGCTCCTAAAGGAGTTTTATCTTATGTCTAAAAAGCGCAAGAGAATTAGCCGGAGACGTCTGGCTGGTCAAAGAGTAATGGCTCATGTGCAAACTTTTCATCTTGAAACTGGACAACATAAACCCGTCACTGCAGCTCGACGTTATATAGCAGAGGCGGCATTAACTGCTCCAGCTATTGTTAATGTAAGGCGCAATGAACACACTACTGATCGCTTTTTCTGGGGCGAGAAAGGATTATTTAGCGCACAATACGCAGAAGAGAATCATTTCTTATTCCCATCCCTTAGAGGAATAGTAGAAATTGTAGGTGAAAATAATATGTTTAATGGCCTTGAGCTTTCAGCTGATGATTGGGAAGAGATCGAAGAGTATGAATATGCTTTTGTTTAATTAAAGTCTTAGGTTTGCACCAAGCTATCAATAAAATTTGTTATTTTATTGATAGCTTGATCAGGGATTTCATGCCCTCCTTGAAAAGAAGTAAATTCATATTTTAATTGTTTTATTTCTAATAAATCTGCAATCCTTTGTGAAGCTTTAATAGGAACAACAGGGTCTTGCTCACCATGGATCAATAAAACAGGTGGGCAATTCGAAGTAGGGTTCCATCCTTGATGAGGAAAGCCGCTGCAAGAAATTAATCCTGCAAATGGAAGACACGAACCACTTGCCAATGCCATTGAAGCTCCTTGAGAGAATCCCAACAAAAATGTTTTGCTTAAAGGCATGTCTTCTGAAGACAGCTCAATTAGACGTTTTTTTAAAATTTCTACTGAAACAGACGCTTGACTCCAGTCTGTAGGGAAAAGGTTATACCATTGCCTTCCTACCCCCTGAGGGTGATGATCAGGAGCATTTAACGAAAGTAACTCGATTTTTTTTTCAATAGATCCAACTAATTCTTGACCAAATGGAAGTAAGTCTCCTGCATCTGCACCCCAACCATGCAAGAGAATTAATCTATGAGTAGCATTTTGGATAGAAAAGCTAATAAGTTCTTCATTCATTAGGCAAATTGATCTTCTTCTGCGTAAGTTAACTTCTAAAAGCGTCTTTTTTATTAACCAATGGCACCTATCGCACTAATTAGTGTATCTGAAAAAAAAGGCATAGCTGCTTTTGCTAAAGCTTTAAGTGAGGTGCATGGCTTTCAAATTATTTCAAGTGGTGGTACTGCAAAACTTCTGAAAGAAGAAGGCATTGCAGTTACAAAAGTTGCAGATTACACAGGGTATCAAGAAATACTTGATGGGCGAGTCAAAACCCTTCACCCCAAAATACACGGAGGAATTCTTGCAAAAAAGGATGACTCTTCACATTCCTATGATCTTATAAAAAATGGAATTCAACATATAGATATAGTTATTGTAAATCTATATCCGTTTAAAGAAACAGTTTCAGCTCCAAATGTTTCATGGGAAAAAGCAATCGAAAATATTGATATAGGTGGTCCTGCAATGTTGAGAGCAGCAGCTAAAAATCATGATTCTGTAATTGTTCTTTCTAATCCAAATCAATATCAGTTATTACTGAATTCTTTAAAAGTTGGGGAAATTTCAAAGGAACAACGGCAACAATTTGCTCTTAAGGCTTTCGAACACACAGCAGATTATGACATAGCAATAAGCCAATGGATGAAACATAAAATCGAACCAGAAAAACATTCTTATCAACTATCAATCCCATTAAAGCAAACTTTACGGTATGGAGAAAATCCCCACCAGAAAGCAGGTTGGTTTAGCTATCTAAATCAAGGCTGGGGTAATGCAAATCAACTACAAGGAAAAGAACTAAGCACAAATAATTTAATTGATCTAGATGGAGCGATATCAATAATACGCGAGTTTGACTATGGGGAAGAAGATGTCAATCAAAAACATACAAAAGCAGCAGCAATTATTAAACACACAAATCCATGCGGGGTAGCAATAGACAGAACATTAGACTTAGCATTTTGCAAAGCACTTGCTGGAGACCCAGTAAGTGCTTTCGGAGGCATTGTTGCCCTTAATTCATCTGTAGATCTTGAAACTGCTAATAAATTATCAAGTCTTTTTTTAGAATGTATTGTTGCCCCAGGATTTGATGATAATGCTCAAGAAATACTAAGCCAAAAGAAAAACCTTAGATTATTAAAACTCACAAAAGAGTCAATTATTGCTTGTAGTAGAGATAACTTTAGAAGCATATTAGGTGGGGTTTTAGTGCAAGAAATTGATGATTTGAAAGTAAACCAAGCAAACTGGGAAATAGTTACAGAAAGCAAGCCTGATATTAAAGAAACGCAAGATCTTGAATTCGCATGGAGAATAGTTAGGCATGTAAAATCTAATGCAATAGTTGTTGCCAACTCAGGTCAGACAATTGGCATAGGCGCAGGTCAAATGAATCGAGTGGGAGCCGCAAAAATAGCCCTTGAGGCAGCTGGAGCAAAAGCAAAAGGAGCAGTTCTTGCAAGTGATGGCTTCTTGCCATTTGATGACACCGTAAGATTGGCTTCTAAATATGGAATCAAGGCAATTATTCAACCAGGTGGAAGTATTAAAGACGAGGCATCAATATTGGCATGTAATGAACTTAATTTATCTATGATTACAACTGGAAGAAGACATTTCCTTCACTAAATCAAAGCATAATCTTGAAGAATATTTTCCTAAGTTTGCTTACTTATTCCCCTTTTGGATAATAAGTAACTTTATTCTTCTTTTTAAACGCAGATAATCTGCCAGGGCCAGCAAAAACAAAATACAGTGAGATTGAAGCGTATATTGCAGATAATTCGAATGCATAGTTATGTTGTTCAACTACTGCAAAAGGAAATCCTTCCAATCCTGTATCCAGAAGATGAAAATAAATAGCAAATAACATAGTAGAAAGAAGCCCTAATGCTGAAATTCTTGCAAAAACTCCTATAGCTAGGCCTATAGGACATAAAATTTGTGTAACCCCTGCAGCAAATGTCCAAATCACAGGATCTCCAGGCAAAAAGGGAAAGTATTTACCGACAACAAATTCTGCAAACCCTTCAGGATCCTGAAGTTTTTCTAGTCCATGGTGAATCATGAAAAGGCTAAAGGATACTCTAAGAATAAAAATCGCCAATTCTCCAAGAATATTGACTTCAGCCTCACCAGATGGATTAGCCACTACCACTTCTACCTTCTGAGGTTGATTATCCCTTGAAGAAACCGATTTCTTTTGATTTGATTGTTCCAATTCAGACATCTTTTCTAAGCATTAGAAACCTATATTAGTTCTTTATCTGCAAATAAAGTTTCAAAAGAAAACCTTTTTTCAATCTCTAAGTGAATTTATTTCTACAAAATTCAATATTTTAAGAGACCAATTCAGATAGCTTAATTGGTCTCAATTTTATTTTCAGTTAGCTTAATTAGTTTTTGGATAACATGTTCAACAACTCTATCGGGAGTAGAAGCACCTGAAGTTATTCCAACTCGTACTTTGCCAGAAGGTAAAAAGTTCTCTTCAGTAACTAAGTCATCACCCAAGGGTTTATGAGTGATTGTATTTAACACTTCTCCTATCCTTTCGGGTGCATCTATATGAAAAGATCGAATGCCTCTACTTATTGCAATCTCCTGAAGATGAGTAGTGTTTGAAGAGTTAAAACCACCAATAACTACAAGCATATCCAATGGTTCATCTACCAATGAGAACATTGCATCTTGCCTTTCTTCAGTTGCATCGCAAATGGTATTAAATGCTAAAAAATGTTCATTTAAATCAGCTGGTCCATACCGACTCAACATTGTCTTTTCAAACAATCTTCCAATTTCTTCCGTCTCACTTTTTAGCATAGTTGTCTGATTTGCAACACCAAGTCTTTGAAGATCTCTATCTGGGTCAAAACCTTTGGAAGAAGCTTTAGAAAATCGTCTGAGGAAGTCCTCTCTATCTCCTTTCCCTAAAATATAATTAGACACATATTGAGCCTCTTCAAGGTCCAAAACAACAAGATAAGTTCCTGCAAAAGAACTTGTAGCTAGAGTTTCCTCATGTTTTACTTTTCCATGAATAATAGAAGTAAATTCATGTTTTTTATGCTTTTCGACTGTATGCCAAACTTTTGACACCCAAGGACAAGTTGTATCAATAATATGGCAACCTCTTTCATGAAGAAGTTTCATCTCTTGAACTGTCGCCCCAAATGCGGGCAAAATTACAACATCTCCTTCCTTAATTGAAGAAAAATCTTTTATCCCTTTTTCAGCAGAAATAAATCGAACATTCATATTCCTCAAATGATCATTAACTGATGGATTATGAATTATTTCATTAGTAATCCATATGTTTTCTGTTGGATAATGTCTTCTTGTTTCATAAGCCATTGCAACGGCTCTCTCTACTCCCCAACAAAACCCAAATGCTTCTGCAAGCTTGACACGTAGATTGCCATGCTCAAGGACATAATTATTATCTCTAATTGAAGCGATCAAATTGCTTTGATAGGCCTTCTCAAGCGCTTGAGCTCTTTTGGCAGGCGACTCAAAACCTCTTCTATTGTATCTATCAGAATGATGCAGCGACCTTTTAAAAGCTTGAGTATCCATTCGATGTAGCTGCTTGAATAAATAGACTCTATTATTAACTATAGGAAATAACAAAAAAGCCTGGCAAAAAGCCAGGCTTTTTAAAATTTAATTTTAAACCGACTTATTTAGCAGAAGCAAAATCTGGATATGCTTCCATCCCATGCTCTCCTATATCTAACCCCTGAAGCTCTTCCTCTTCGGTAACACGAATACCACCAAAAAGAGCGCCAATGATAGACCATGCAAGCCAGCAAGTCACTATTGTAAAGACTCCATAACTTGCTACCCCAATAGCTTGAGTAAACAATTGAGAAAAATTACCTCCAGCTAGAAATCCTTTATCTGCATAAAAGACACCCACTGCAAGTGTTCCCCAAACGCCACAAGTTCCATGTACAGATACAGCCCCCACAGGGTCATCAATTTTGAGCCCATCTACAAAAGCTACAGACCATACTACTAATAATCCACCTATAGCCCCAACAACCCAAGCAGCCCACAAGCTAAAGCCATCTGCGCCAGCTGTAACACTAACAAGTCCTGCCAAAATGCCATTAATAGTCATCGTTAAGTCTGGTTTGCCAGTATTTAATTGACTAAGCAATGTCGCTGAAATACCTCCGCCAGCAGCTCCAAGAGTAGTTGTAACTGCTACATAAGGAACAGCTTCATTAAAAGCAAGTACTGAACCACCATTGAAACCATACCAACCAATCCAAAGTACTAAAGCGCCAAGAGTTGCTATGGCCATATTATGACCTGGTAAAGCTTGGGCTTTGCCACCAGAAAATTTACCAATACGTGGGCCCAACGCAATTGCACCAATCAAACCAGCCCAAGCACCAACTGAATGAACAAGTGTAGATCCTGCAAAATCATAAAAACCAAGCTGTGCAAGCCAGCCGTCTCCATTCCACTGCCAAGATCCTGCAACAGGATAGATAACAGCTGTAAGAACTAATGAAAAAACGACAAACTCCCCAAACTTAATCCTCTCTGCAACTACACCTGAAACAATTGTTGCGGCTGTTCCAGCAAAAGCAGCTTGGAAAAGGAAGTCAATGCTTGGAACCAACGCAGATGCATCAGTCGGGGTTGGATCAAAAAATGGTCCTCCTAATTTCAAAACCCCAGGTATAGCCCATCCCTCTCCATACATTAACTTGTAACCAATGAACCAATAAGCAGATACCGCAAGAGTAAATACTATTAGGTTCTTTGCCAGAATATTTACCGCATTTTTTTGCCTACACATTCCGGCTTCAACCATTGCGAAACCAGCATTCATAAAAATTACAAGTACTGCTGCAACCATAATCCATAGGTTGTCAGCAAGAGCTTGAGTAGTTAAAGCAAAATCTTCCGCATGTGCTGAAAGATTAAAAAGACCTAACCCAAACAAGGCAAGAGGAACACATCCCAACCAAATCAATGATCGCTGAGAATTGAAACCTCTTATGCTTTTTAGAAGCAGCATTGGACCTTCTATAAGGCTTGCCTCTTGAAGTCGCTTGAATTTACGAGTTCGAGGCTTTTGCAAGACAGTTGTCATAGAAACACTAAAAACTGCAAAAGAGCCAATTTCAAATGAATTTGGCCAGTACAAATACAAATATGGACAAATTTCTTGAATCAGCCAGTAATGATTTATACGAATTTAATTTTTTGTTTAGTTGATTAGGCTTTTCTTACTACAAATAAAAGTGTTTTCAGCTTGAATATTGCGACTTTCTGAAGGGTCTCAATCCCTCCCAAGTTATATGGCTAGCAAAAAAACCAAAACAGCAAGGAAAAACTTCAACTCCCGAATTTAGTGCAAGTCTATAAAGTTCTCCATATTTTGGATCAGCAGAATCTCCAGGGGCAAATGATGCTACATCATTTCTACTAATACAAGGTACAAGTATTGCTCTTGAGTCAGGCAATACACCTATCATATCTTTTAGATGTTTCTGACCTCTTTGAGTAACCGTATCCGGGAAAAGTGCTAAATCTCGATCAGTCCAAGTCGTATTTTTTACTTCAAGGTAAATATTCCTTTGATCAGGATTTGATTTACCAGGCCTTAGAAACAAGTCGATTCTACTTTTCCCTTGATTCCCATATTTGACTTCAGTTTTTATTTCCGAAATATGCCCTAATTCAATATTTAAAAAACCAGCCTCAATAACTTTCCGAACTATTTTGTTTGGCAAAGCAGTATTAATACCAACCCAACAAGAAGCACCATCAGAACTTACAACCTCCGCTTGCTCCCAAGACCATTTTAGTTTTCTAGTGGGAGAATCGACATTCCTAAGTCTTACTCTCTGCCCTATTCGAATAACTCCATTCATAGGACCTGTATTTGCACAATGAGCTGTGACAGTTTCGCCATTCTTCAGCCTTATATCCGCAAAAAAACGTTTATATCTCTTGATCAGAATTCCCTCATCAAGTTCAGGAAAAGTCTGAAGAATTTTTCCTATCATGAGAAATATATTGCTATTGCAATACATTCAAAGCATCAAACTCAAGAGTAATCAATTGTTTTTGTTGATACCACATCACTAATGAAGGAGTCTCTTAGCAAAACAGCCCTCATAATTAGTTTCGGCACTCTTCTAAGTAAATTTGGAGGATTAGCGCGCCAACTTGTAATTGCTGGTGCCTTTGGAATTAGTGCTGCATATGACGCATATAATTATGCTTATGTAATTCCAGGCTTTTTCCTTATTCTTATTGGTGGTATTAATGGACCTTTACATAATGCAGTAGTAACTGTTCTAAGTAAAACTAATAATAAAGAAAGTGCTTACATAATTAATTCAATCAATTTATCAATCACTTTCTTATTATTGTTTGCTGGTGGATTCCTCTTTTTATTTTCTGATCCTCTCATTAAACTTATAGCCCCTGGCTTAGAACAAGAAGTACATAATATTGCTGTAGTTCAACTCAAAATAATGTCTCCTATAATCCCTTTATCAGGACTAATAGGAATTGGATTTGGCTCATTAAACGCAAAAAATACATTTTTTATTACTACTATATCTCCAATAATTTCCAGCTTTACTGTGATTTGCGGAGTGGGATTATTTTGGCTTACCAAAGAATCATTTGTTGATACAGATCCAATCCAACTTGCAATAAAAGGTGGAGTAATAATAGCACAAGCAACCTTAATAGGAGCTTTCACCCAATGGGTCGTTCAAATTCCTTCTTTAATTAAAAAAGATTTATTCAGATTTAATCTAAAAATTGATTTAAAGCACCCAGGCGTAAAGGAAATCTGGGGAGTTCTTACACCTGCGACACTTTCATCAGGAATGCTACAAATCAATGTAATAACTGATTTATTCTTTGCTTCTAGTATAGCTGGTGCGGCTGCAGGCCTAGGATATGCAAACTTTTTAGTTCAGACTCCGCTAGGCATTATATCAAGCGGTTTAATATTACCTCTTCTTCCAGTCTTATCTAAATTAGCAAATAAAAATGATCAGAAAAAATTCATAAACAAAGTCAGGCAAGGCTTAATTATTTCATCTGGAACAATGATTGCATTAGGATCGATTTTTATTACATTAGGGCCTTCAATAGTAAATATTATATATGGAAGAGGTGCATTTGATTCAAGAGCAATAGATGTTGTTGGAGGACTTTTAATTATCTATGGAGTAGGGATGCCAGCATATCTTTGCAGAGACTTATTAGTAAGAGTATTTTATACTCTTGGCGATGCAGTAGTGCCTTTAAGAATCTCAATAATAGGTATAGTCTTAAATATTATTTTAGATTGGTTACTCATAGGAAGTTCATTACCTTTTGGTCTTATTAACCCAATCAATTTTGGAGCCAGAGGACTTGTTTTGGCAACAATTGGTGTAAATATTTTTAGCTGTGTAATACTCTTATTAAAATTAAACAATAAGCTTTCAAGAACTATTCCTATAAAACAATGGGCAATAGATTTCTGCAAACTTTTAGTTTGTGGAATCATTTCAGGAATAATTGCTTTGAAAACAAATGACACAATGAGCATATATCTTGGGAATAATATAATCATACAATTATTAAAAATAATCATTCCTTCTTTAACTGGAATTATCGGATTCCTTGTTTCTGGAAGAATACTTAATATTCAAGAAATGAATAAAGTTTTGAATATTATTAAAGGAATATTAATTAGTTCTTAAGTTGAACTTTCTTCTCATGCCTTATATCTAATGGCAATTGTAAATATTTTGCATCCTCAATTCTAGGTCCCTGAACTGAAAGGATTCTAGCTTCAATTCCAAATTCCTGAAATGCTGCTTCCATTTCCTGCATTAAAGCCTTTTCTACTTGCTTATCCGCATCAACCACTTTGCCAATAAGTCTTTCCCCTAGTTTTCCTACGCGTTTGCGGACGACCTCTCTAGCATTGAGAACCTCAATTATCAGCACAATCAAAGAGTAATTACATTAACCTTATCTGCAGTAGGTACCTAAAATCTCTTCAAGGTCAAAAACTTGTCCAGAAGAAATCAATTGAATCAAAGGTAATTGAATATTCCCTCCTCCCAATTTGACTTGAACTGCCTCTAAAGCTTTTTTAGCAGCAACACTTGGCCCTTTATCCAAATGAGCTTTGCATTCAATAGCCAAGATATCTGACAAGCCAGCATCTCCTAGATAAAGGTTCCATTTCTCAACTCGTATATAAATACGATCAGCGATATTTCGTTCAAGTTCTCTAAGGTCTTCATCTTGCATTCCCATAAAAGGTCCTCCTAAATCAGAATTTAATTTAATTGAATTACTCCCCTCAGATGCATCAAGACGGTTCTTTACTTGAGGCAGGTCTTTTGATAATGACAAATCCAAGGTGTATCAAGAGCAAAATCAGCCAAAAAGCTGTTAACCATTTCAGTTCAGGCAATGAATGCTTAAGGTTCTGAAAAAACCAAAGGCCACTATTGAGGGCAGCAAACGCCATGAAATGAATAGTCAAATTAACTATTCGGGAAAAGTGCAAATAGATTGGATCTGTTTGATCTCCTGTTCCGTACCATCGAATTGGCATAAAAAGTTCTGTATATTTATTTAATTCTGACGTGCAATAGATCCATATAGTTGACTAAGGGGCCCTAAATAAGTTCTTATTAATTGTTTATTGCGCCTGTAGCTCAGCGGATTAGAGCATCTGACTACGGATCAGAGGGTCGGGAGTTCGAATCTCTCCAGGCGCGTTTATATGATTTTTGCTGAGATCAGCATCTAAAAAGGAAATTAACAAGAAGATTTTTCTCAAAACTGCAGACATTTGACTACTATCCCAAGACTAGAACTTATACCAGGAGGACTTCTAGATTGATTTTGATTAATTCAACCTTGGAAAACGTAGATAAAGATATAGCTGATTTAATCAATCAAGAACTACATAGACAAGAAACTCATTTAGAGCTTATTGCAAGCGAAAACTTTACCTCTAGAGCAGTAATGGAGGCACAAGGTTCAGTCCTAACAAATAAATATGCAGAAGGTCTTCCTAAAAAACGCTATTACGGAGGTTGCGAATATATTGATTCCATCGAGTCACTTGCAATAACGAGAGCCAAAAAACTTTTTAATGCTGCCTGGGCGAACGTCCAACCACATAGTGGAGCTCAAGCCAATTTTGCTGTTTTTCTATCTTTACTGCAGCCAGGCGATTCTATTTTAGGAATGGATTTATCACATGGAGGTCATTTAACTCATGGATCTCCTGTCAACGTAAGTGGTAAGTGGTTTAAGGCAATTCATTATGGAGTCGATGAAAAAACTCATATTTTAGACATGAGCAAAGTTAGAGAACTTGCTCTTAAACATCGCCCAAAATTAATTATCTGCGGCTATTCAGCGTATCCCCGAGTTATTGATTTCAAGGCTTTTAGATCAATAGCAGATGAAATTGGAGCATATCTAATGGCTGATATAGCTCATATAGCAGGACTTGTAGCCAGTGGCTTACATCCCAATCCAATAGAATATTGTGATGTGGTGACTACAACAACACACAAAACGCTTCGAGGCCCTCGCGGAGGGCTCATACTTTCGAACAACGAAGAACTAGGAAAGAAGTTAGATAAATCTGTTTTCCCTGGCACGCAAGGGGGGCCTTTAGAACATGTTATTGCCGCCAAAGCTGTTGCCTTTCAAGAAGCTCTTCAGCCTGAATTCAATGAATACAGCAGGCAAGTTCTAACTAATGCAAAGGCATTGGCAGACAAAGTACAAGACAGAGGAATATCGGTTGTAAGCAATGGAACAGATAATCATATTGTGCTACTAGACCTAAGAAGCATTAATATGACTGGGAAAGAAGCAGACACACTTGTAGCAGAAGTAAATATTACAGCTAACAAAAACACTGTTCCCTTTGACCCTGAATCTCCTTTTGTAACTAGTGGTTTAAGGCTCGGCAGTGCTGCTTTAACATCACGTGGATTCAAAGCAGAAGAATTTTCTAAAGTTGGCAACTTAATAGCAGATTGTTTATTAAATCCAAAAGACACCAATATGCAGAGAAAATGCAAAGACAGTGTATTGGAATTATGCAAACTATTCCCTCTTTATAAATTAAACTCTTAACTTCAATTGTTCAAAAAAATTCATAATTCCACTGAGATACTTTGCATAGGAGAAGAGTTGCTCTCTGGTAATACATTAAATTCAAATGCAACATGGCTAGCAAAAGAATTCTCTAAAATAGGGTTAAGGCATCTCCGTCAAACTGTGATAGGAGATGACTCAAAAAATATCCAAAAATTTATCAAAGAAGCTTCCAAAAGATGTAATTTAATTGTCACCACTGGAGGCCTGGGGCCTACTCCTGATGATCTAACTAAAGAATCTATAGCAAAAGCATTTTGCAGTCCATTAATAGAATTTAAAGCAATTTCTTTACATATAAAGAATCAATTTAAATCCTCCAATTCCAATATTCCAATAAGCAACTTTAAGCAGGCATTTTTCCCAAAAGACTCACTAATTATACCAAACCCAACAGGAACTGCGCCTGGTATGATTTGGACTCCTATTACAGATTTTACAATTATTACTCTACCAGGTGTACCATTTGAAATGAAAAATATGTGGAATAATACTGTAATACAATGGATCAAAGATAATATCACGGTTGATGAGATAGTTTCTACAAAAACATTAAGTTTTACTGGCATTAGTGAATCTTTATTGGCTGATAAAATTAGAGACTTACTTGAGATAAAAAATCCAATTATCGCTCCCTATGCATCATTAGGAGAAGTGAAATTACGAATCACAGCGAAGGGGCCAGATCTTGAGTCTGCAAATAATCTAATAAAGCCAATTTTGTCAGAATTAATAAAGAGAACAGGTGATAAGTGTTTTAGCAAAAATGAAAAAACTTTAGCTGAAACAATCATTACTTTATTAGAAGAAAGGAAAGAGACTCTTGCAGTTGCAGAGTCTTGCACAGGAGGAAAACTTGGAGATAATCTCACCTCAATCCCAGGGGTTTCTAATGTTTTTAAAGGAGGCATCATTGCATATAGCAATTTTGCCAAGCAGGAGATTTTAGGTATTAATAAAGAATTAATTAATCATCATGGGGCTGTTTCCGAAGAAGTGGCCAAAGCTATGGCAATAGCGACGAAAGAGAAACTTGACGCAGATTGGGCTATCGCAATCAGTGGTATTGCAGGCCCTTCAGGGGGCACAGAACAAAAACCCATTGGATTTGTTCAATTTGGAATAGCTGGTCCAAATCTCCTTAACTCAATCTCTGTAAATTTTGGCTCTCATAGAGATCGAATTGAAATCCAAGAGTTGAGTGTTATGAGAGCATTGAACGAACTAAGGTTAATTCTTCTCAAAAAGGCTTAAGGTCTATATTATTTGGATTTCAATCGTTGAGCTCAGGGACACTCTACGACAAGGTGTGGGAACTACATTCAGTCAAAAAACTGCAAGGAGATTCCACCCAACTTTTTATAGGGCTGCATTTAGTCCATGAGGTCACAAGTCCTCAAGCATTTGCTGCTTTAGAAGAAAAAAACCTAAATGTTTTATACCCGGAACTAACTTATGCAACCGTTGACCATATAGTTCCCACAATTAATCAAAAAAGACCATTCTTAGATCCTTTAGCAGAAGAAATGCTAATGACTCTAGAAAAAAATTGTATACGCCATAAAATCAAACTTTTTAATATAAATTCAGGCAATCAAGGAATAGTTCATGTGATTGCACCTGAAACAGGCCTAACTCAACCAGGCATGACAGTTGTCTGTGGAGATTCCCATACTTCTACTCATGGAGCCTTTGGAGCAATTGCTTTTGGAATAGGAACAAGTCAAGTAAGAGATGTACTTGCTAGCCAAAGCCTGGCAATAAATAAGCTGAAAGTTAGAAGGATTTGGGTGGAGGGAGCTTTGGCGCAAGGTGTTTTTGCTAAAGATTTAATCCTTCATGTAATAAGAGAACTTGGAGTTAAAAGTGGTGTTGGGTATGCATATGAATTTGCAGGTCCTGCAATTGCAAAATTATCAATGGAAGAAAGAATGACTATATGCAATATGGCTATTGAAGCTGGAGCAAGATGCGGATATATCAATCCAGATGAAACTACATATACTTATCTAAAAGGAAGGGAATATTCGCCAAAAGGAGATGATTGGGAAAAAGCAATAAGTTGGTGGAGAACCTTAGCATCAAACAAAGATGCAGTATTTGATGATGAAGTTATCTTTGATGCTTCACAAATATCACCGACAATTACATGGGGAATAACTCCAGGGCAAGGGATAGGTATTGACGAGTCAATACCAAAGAAAGAATGCCTACATCCCAATGATCAACAAATTGCAGACGAAGCCTATTGCTATATGAATCTCAAGCCAGGACAACCAATTAAAGGTTTACCTATCGATGTTTGTTTTATTGGCAGTTGCACAAATGGTCGCCTAAGTGACCTTCAGGCAGCGGCTAAAATTGCAAAGAACAAAAAAGTTGCCAAAGGGATTAAAGCTTTTGTAGTCCCTGGCTCAGAGAGAGTTGCCAATGCAGCGAAAAAAGAAGGGTTAGATGATGTATTCAAAAATGCTGGGTTTGAATGGAGAGAACCTGGATGCTCAATGTGTCTTGCAATGAACCCTGATCGTCTAGAAGGCAATCAAATTAGTGCAAGCTCGAGTAATCGCAATTTCAAAGGAAGGCAAGGTTCAGCCCAAGGGAGAACATTACTAATGAGTCCTGCGATGGTAGCAGCAGCAGCTATAACTGGACATGTAACAGATGTCAGAAAAATGATATAACTCATACAAGAGGAAAAATGAACAATCTTATTAAATTTCCAAAAGGCTCAATTAAAAAAGTATCTGGTCAATGCATTGTCCTAAGAGGAGATGATATTGATACTGATAGAATTATTCCTGCAAGGTTTCTTAAATGCGTCAATTTTGATAATTTGGGGGATCAGGTATTTGCAGATGATAGAAAGGAAAGAAAAGGAACTCACCCTTTTGACGTAGATATAAACCAAGGTTCATCAATCTTAATTGTCAATAAGAACTTTGGATGTGGATCTAGTAGAGAGCATGCACCTCAAGCCCTTTTAAGATGGGGTATTAAATTAATCATAGGAGAAAGCTTTGCAGAAATTTTTTATGGTAATTGTTTAAGCATAGGAATCCCTTGCGCACGAATGTCAGAGTTAAATATATCCAAACTGCAAAAAGAAGTTGAACAAGGCCCGCAAGAAAATTATGAGTTTGATATCACTTCAAAAATATTGAGGTCTAAAAGTCAATCTTGGAATACCTTGATGGAAAAAGGTGCATCTGAGATATTGATTTCAGGAGAATGGGATGCAACTTCTTTACTAATCTCTCAAAAGTCAAAAATTAAGTCTATTGCCAAACAAATTCCATACCTCAACTATTTTGAATTTGATATTGATTAATCAAATAATTACTCAAACTTTCATTTATTAAAGTTACTTGCAGTTTTAACAAACGGCTCGCCAGGACCACTAAAGTCAAAACCTTTCAATCTAAACATTATTCCACCTCCTTGATTTTGTATATCATAAAATATTCCGTAACCATAAGATCTTTTCTCAATTAATACAGAAAGTTTGGCATTTATAACATCACCATATTGATCAGAATCAGAATCAATATTAATATCATAAGCACCGTTAAAGACTAAAGGTCCAATCAGTCTTTGATTTAAAGTAAAAGACAATTTCCGCAAATCAGTTGCATTATCAAATTTAAAAGGACTTTCACCAGCTTTAAATGTCACAGCTGGGATAACAGATAAACTTGTAAAGTCAAGAACAGGGGCTTTGAAGTTGCCAAATGTAAGCCTTGGGCCTGCTCCTATTGTTACAGAAGCCTGATTCTTACCATTATCATAATAATAATTAGCACCTTCTAAAAATGAATGTAAAAATAATCCTGATTTAATTGGAAGTGCACTGGAGCTTGCAGAATAGGCCCTTGAAGAAATAGATGACTTAAATGGAATTAGGGGGTATTCAGCAGACAAAGAAGAATATAAACTCAACTTTGCAGCACTCGTTAAATCAACTTCATCTAGTTTTTCCGCCTGATAATATCCAACTCCCGAGCCTAAAGCATATTTGAAATCTGTCTTTCCATTTATCCAACCACCGGTCTTTTCTAAAAACCCTCCAAAAGATCTATAAATATCACTTTCCCCAAGACTTCCATTCCAAGATCTTTCACGATAAGCAGCAAACAAATTAGCCTCGATATCTTCAATGCCATTTATTTCAATCTTCTTTTTTAATTTAGCTGAATATCTACTTCCATAAAAGAATCTTTCAGTATTAAAAGTACTGATATCTGCGACTAATTCAGAATCCCAATCAAATACTTTGCCAGTTAAAGTTGCTTCTAAACCAAATAAATCTGAAAGATAGGCAGTTCGTTTTACTTTTTCACTTATTATCGAAGAGTCAGGATCAGCATATGAATTTGTTTTCGAAAGAAAAGCTCTTTGCAAAAGAATTTGTGGCTGAATAGTAAGCTCATAATTTTCACCTAGCTGTACTGGCTCTGACTCAATTCCTACATAGAATCCATCACGATCTTTTTGATCATAGGCATATATTAATCTTCTTTTCTCACTCTTCTTAGTACTATAGGTTCTAGAGCCTGCAGGTATTTTAAGTTTCTCTTCAAGGATAAATCTTCCTTTATTCGATGTAACAATTAATATTCCATCTTTATCTTCTTGAGCTATAACTTCTTTCGCAAGATACCTGTTCTGAGAAGGACTAATTGGATCATTAGTGAAACTAATTTCATTAGATTTCCAACCCTCTTTATTAATGACTATGCATTTTGATTGCAACCTCCAACTATTAATAGGTTTATTAATAAATCTATTTTTTCCATAAGGATCTAATCTAGAGTTCGATAGCCCTCCTCTTTGCAATGACATACTACCCCACGGTTCATATCTTTTAGAGATTACTTTTTGTTGTATTTTTGTAGAATTATCAATCATTGAAGGTTTATTTTCTAACCCTAAATCTTGATCCAATGATTTTAACCTAACAACCCCATATACATCTCTAATAAATCCATTTTGGCTCGTTAAATCATATTTAAAAAAGCTTGCTTGAAAGTACTGAGATCCTCGCTCAAAAACTACATTATCTTTTGCAGTTAAAATATTATTATCTTTATCAAATTCTATATAATTTGCTTTGATAATTCCATTTTTTACAGTAACTCTTACGTCACCCTCTGCAACAAATATATTCCCCGTCTTCATGTACTGACTTTCAGAACTAATATCTAACTCAAGCAACTTATCTGATTGAGCCTGAATCTCCTCTAAAGAATCTTTTTGGTCGAAGGTTTTATCTGCAGAAAGAACCTCATTAGACTCAACTTCCTGCAATTTAGAAGATTCTTCTTGCAATGAAAGTGAAGTATTTGCATCAGAAGAGTTAACTTGATTATCTGATTGAACCGAAGAATCTGGAAGCTTGGTACAACTAACAGTTTTAAAAGAATTAGCTTTGTACTTTTCTATCCTCAAAGGAAAAAACTTTCCATTTGTAGTCACCCTAAAAGGGGTAGCTACGGTAAGTAATGAAAAAACCGCAACTAATAACTCCTTAGCACCAAATCCAAGCATTAGATAATTTCGCCGTCAAAAAAAAGTTGTCGACGCTATATATTTGCATAATCCAATGAAATACTGAGCTATTTAAGATCAGTATTTGGATTTAATCACAAATCAAAAAGATTCAATTAATCCTGAGGCCCTTCTAGATCTTTTCTAGCAGGCGTTCTTGTTGGATCACTAGCTAAGAAACCAAACAGGAAGACTCCAACAAAAAAGAAGACGACCGTGTATACGGAAATCTTTAAGGCAAGCATGAATAGCGTCCGCTTCTATAGAAACAAAGGTATCTTATGGGGCCTTGAGGGCAAATTAACAACAATGTTTACCATGATTGAAATGATTCGATGCTGAATTTAGGAAAAATCAAGGTTTTCTAATATTTCCTTAATCATCATGATCATCCCAAGGATCATCCAATCGCTGAGCAGGAGGGCCAAAAGCTGTATACACTCCAAATCCAGTCAGTCCAAATAAAACTACTACCAAAGTGACGGCAATTAACATTGCTGGAGATGAAGTTTCCATCAAAAATTTTTACAGGTGTGAACAGATTTCCCATACAATATCCAAAATTGTTCATTAACTGAGGAACAACATTCAAAATGGGACAAAAAACACCTCTTGGCTCTCTACTAAAATCAATTGGCAATTCTGGCCAAGGAAAAGTTGTCGCAGGATGGGGAGCAGTCCCTGTCATGGCATTTGTAGGTGTATTGCTACTAGTATTTCTTGTCATACTTTTACAGATTTACAACCAATCACTTCTTTTACAGGGTTTCTCAGTTGATTGGAACGGTATCAACTAATTCTTTTTAAAAATCGAATAACCAAGAATTTTTAAATATATTTGGAGTTGGATTGCCAGGGATGGCCATCATAATTTCTGATGATTTACATATTTTTGAGAAAAGCCTCTTCCCGAGCTCAGTGCAAGTCTCGGGAATAATTAACTTTCTCATAAAGATTAAAAACCAACTCAGCATCTCTTACATGAACAGGAGCATAGGGATTAGAGATCTAAAAAATTTATATCTACCCAAAAAGCTTTAAGGGAAATAAGATTTAAAGAAAGCAACCCATTGATCCATTTCATCAGCTTGGATGAATAATTATAAATTCAAGCTATTAGCAGGCCTAGGGAACCCTGGTTCCTCTTATAGGAAAACTCGTCATAACGTTGGTTTTATGACGCTTGAAAGGCTTGCAACGAAGTATTCAACTGAATTTAAAACCAACAAAAAAATATTTGCTCAAGTTGCTGATATAGGGTCAGGAGTCACAAAACAAAAGCTTCTGATGCCTAATACTTTCATGAATGAAAGTGGGAAATCTATCCGCTCTGCGATGGAATGGTTTAATTGCAAAAGCAATCAAATTTTGATAATTGTAGATGATATTGACCTTCCATTGGGCAAACTCAGAGTTCGAACTCAAGGAAGCTCCGGCGGTCACAATGGTCTAAAGAGCATTATTCATCACATTGGCACTCAAGATTTTTGTAGGTTGAAAATCGGAATCGGACACCCTTGCACTATTAATGAAGATCGTAAAAGAACTACCGTTTCGCATGTTTTAGGTAAATTTAATTCTTCCGAGGAGCAAATAATTGATGAGGTTATAGAAGAAGTATTAAAAGGTATCGAATTGATCAAAAATCATGGACTGCAAATAGGTATTAATCAACTAAATTCATTCAAGCCTACATAAAATATCTAATAAGATGAATTTACCTCCAAGGACTACAGCGCACCTCAAGATACATAGTCAAAACTTCTCTAGTCAATCTATAAAAGGTGAAGTATATGCTGGTGATTTTCAATGGGATTTTATATGGAGTTTTAGTCAAGGTAGATTAGTGGTTAATCCCCCCTTTGGCAGAGCTCTTATAGAAGATGCCTTATTAAAGTATTTAATTCAAACTGACTATTACCTTGAACCAGGTGGAGATTATAAGTTTACTGTTCGGGCCAAATTTTAAAGCTTAAATTATCAGAGAAAGAAAGTTTTTTTTGCAAGTAATCTTCTAATAAAACCAAAGCAGCAATTGAATCTAAATTCTTTGGTGGAAGCAACATTCCCTTGGGAATTAAGCTCAAGAAAAAACCAGGAGGATAAATTTCCCAATATCTAGTTCTCGCTCTAAGGGTTGTTCCTTTTTCTTCCACAAGCTCAATAGGAGATAATTTGTTCTTCTCAAGTTTCTCTACCCAATATTTACTATTTGTACCATTTCCAATAATAATTAATTGAAATGAATATTGATTTGACCACTGAACTATTAAATTAATTACTTCATCTTTAGTTACTACCTTGGCATCGATCAGATGGCTCCTTGAAATATCTGCAATTAATAAACCACATTTTTTTGTACCTGGGTCAATAGCAATAATATTATTCAAGGTATAAAGTTACTTAATTAATATCATTATTAAGGCTAATGACGACAAATACTTGATCTGCCATCTCACTATCTTTTAATGATATCGTTTCCAGAACTATAGACTCAAGATCACTTCTTCTAATTTGACTACGCAAAGATCTAATCGAGTTAGAGTCAAATTGTATTTCAGAAATAAAGGAACCTTTTCTTTTGATTTCTGCAAGTGTTAAGTCCAAAAGTATCTTTATGTTTCTATCAAATGAACTTGAAATTAATTCTTTGCGATTAAATGTTTTACTTATTATAACATCATTCTTTTTGACAATATTTTTACTTAAGATAGGGTCAACAAAAACATAAAAATAATCTTCTCCTAAAATGACATTTTGTGCAGACCGTATTCTGACAACCCATTTATTGTCATCCGAAACCTTTTCTTCCAACATTTGAATATAATCTTTTCTTATTCTCAGCAATCTCTCCTTTGGCCGTAATCCAGGCTTAACTTGGAGGTATGCATTATAATTAGCAAGACTCATTAGTCTTTCTATTTCACTTTTTATTTTTGATTTATCTTTAGATTGAATAGTCATTAATGCCAAAGTCTGACCACTAGCAATAACCACTTGTCCTTGCCTTAAAACAAGAAAATCTTTTCTCTCTTTCTGAATCCTCTTTTCTAAAATTTCCTTTTCTTTTTTCTTTTCCTTTAATTCAGCCTTGATATCATTCAGCCTAAACAAACCATCTCTTAGTTGCCTATTAACTGATAAGACAAACATTAAAGAAAGTGAGCTAATAAGACTCCCAGTAAGAATATTGATCAAAACAGCAGTTCTTCTAGGCCTTAACTTAAAAATACTCAGCCTTGCCTTGCCAATTTTACTCCCTAAAAAATCTCCTAACGTTGAAATTATACCGCCAAGAATAATTAGAACAATGATTAACGACCAGCCTGTCACAATAAATTCTTATCATTATTAGTTATTCTTATAATTATATTCTTTAATAGAGATTTTTTAATTAAAACGTTTAGCAAGTGCAATAGGATCAAAAATAGTTATTTTTTTCCTATCAACCTGAAGCAATCCTAGATTCTTTAAATCACCAAGCAAACGAGTAATAGTGACTCTTGTAGAACCTATTGCTTCAGCAATGGATTGATGTGACAGACGAAGATCTATGGTGATCCCCTTAGCATCAGGAACGCCAAAATCTCTACAAAGAACTAATAAAAAGCTCACTAATCGCGATGACATATCTCTATGAGTCAACGTTTCAATCATGGTTTCAGTTTGCAAAACCCTACTAGAAACACCCTGAAGTAAAAGCAAGCCAACCATACTATTTCCCTCAATAGCATTTCTTACAGATGCTGCTGGTGCCGAGATCATCTCAACTCTTGTAAATGCGACAGCATGATAAAAACGATCTGACCGGTCTCCAGTCAGCAAAGAAAGAACTCCAAACAAACTATTTTCCCTTAATAAAGCAACAGTAATTTCCTCTCCAGATTCATAAACTCTAGTTAATCGAACAGCTCCACGTTTTATTAAATAAACCCTCTCTGCTGGATCTCCAGGGAAAAAGATTGTTTTTGAGCGCTCTACAAACTCATTCAAAGCACCATCAAGCCCTCTCATGACATCAACCAAAGTCTTGGCGGGTGAGTCATCAAAAGTACTATTTTGAGCCTGCTGTTGAGACCCAGAATGCTGATTTAAATGGCGGCCAAAGCCACCAGCAGCAGTTGCCATATTGGCAAGATAATTGAAATGACGCTAAGGAGGGATCAAAAAAAAACTTGTAGCAATAATGACTTTCTGAAACTTTGAGTACCGAGCTTTCAATTTTTCTTGAAAAAACCTTACCAAAACAACTTAGGCAATAAAAAAAGTTAGAAGATGAAGACAATAAGCAAACACTATAGATAGTGTCATAATTGTTGAATTTTAACTTCTTGGCGCTAAATTCAAGAAACTAACAGCTTCGATTTTTTGACTGCAAGCACTGGCTACCTAAATCAAGACGAAGTCTCAAATTTAAGAGACTTAGGTAAATTCAATGGTAATGGATCAACTCAAAAAGCAAATCTCCGACTGGTTGCGCCACAAGGGCAGATTCAAGTTCATATGACCTCTTACAGAGGAAGTTTTCCTATTGTTCTTAGCGAGGCCTTACGTTCCGCCGGACTGGGAAGCGAAGTTCTTATCGCGCAATTTTTAAAAGGTGGAGTAGAGCAAGGTGTAACTAAAGCTATAAAACTATGTGGCAAGCTCTCTTGGATCAGACCGAATTTGCCCTATTCTCTAGGACACAAAACAATTGCCAAGGATCCAGAATCAGAGGAATTTCTTGAAGCGAAAGACGCTATTCGAGAAATATGGCAAATTTGTAAAGATAGATTATTAAGAAAAACAATCCAAAAACTTATCCTAGATGAAATAGGGTTGGCAATTCAATTAGGTCTACTAGAAGAAGAAGAGTTAATTTCTACTCTAGAAGATCGTCTGAGTTCAATAGATGTAATTCTTACAGGTCCCTCAATACCGCCTAAGGTGATCGCAATGGCTGATCAAGTCACTGAACTTCGTTGCTCTAAATAATGCTTAAAAACGATCGCTGGATTGCCCAACAAGCTGAAGCAGGAATGCTTCAACCATTTGAGAAACGTTTAGTAAGACATCTTGACCAAAAAAGTAAAACACACCCTGTTTTGAGTTTTGGATGTTCTTCTTATGGTTATGACCTGCGCTTATCTGCAAAAGAGTTTCTCATTTTTAGACATATACCAGGAACTGTGATGAATCCAAAAAGATTCAACCCTGCAAACTTAGAAAAAACACCATTAAATGAAGATGAAGATGGTAAATATTTTATCCTTCCTGCACATTCATATGGCCTAGGAGTTGCTTTAGAAAGGATGAAAGTTCCCAGTAATATTACTGTTATCTGCCTTGGGAAAAGCACTTACGCACGTCTGGGAATAATAGTAAATACAACCCCTGCAGAAGCAAGTTGGGAAGGACACTTAACATTAGAATTCAGCAATAGCTCAGGGGCTGATTGCAGGGTTTATGCAAATGAAGGCATATGCCAATTATTATTTTTCGAAGGAGACCCATGTGAAACAACCTATAGTGACCGGCAAGGCAAATATCAATTCCAACCAGAGGAAGTTACATTAGCCAAAATTTAATTATGAACTCTGTTCATCTGGTAAGCGTTACCCCAGATGCTGAAAAAACTATGGCTTATATAGCCAGAGTTAGCAATCCAAAAAATCAAGAGAACGAAGACTTTTCTAAACTTCTTAGATATTGCATTAAGCACGAACATTGGAGTGTATTTGAGCAAGCTTTTATGACTCTTCAAATAGAGACAAATAGAGGCATAGCAGCTCAGATATTACGTCACAGGTCATTTACCTTCCAAGAGTTTTCACAAAGGTATGCCGATAGCTCCCAACTTGGAGAAATACCTATACCAGAATTAAGAAGACAAGATAATAAAAACAGACAGAATTCAATATCCGATCTTCCTAAAGATATTATTTTAAAGTTTGAAGAAAAGATTAACTTTAGTTTCAAGCAAAGTATACAGTTATATCAAGAAATGCTCGATGCAGGGATAGCTAAAGAATGTGCAAGGTTTGTTCTGCCAATAGCCACTCCTACAAGAATATATATGTCTGGTTCATGTAGATCGTGGATACATTATATCAACTTAAGGTCTTCACATGGCACACAAAAAGAGCATATGTTAATAGCTAATGAATGCAAATCAATTTTCAGTAAGGAGTTTCCGATAGTTTCAAAGGCACTTGAATGGTTATAATATTTATCCATGACTTTTTGGCTTAACCACCTTTAAACTATCTTTAGTTGTAATAGAAGATTGCCTTAATTCTCTATTCATCCCTATAAATTCAGGTAATTGATTATTAGTAATTAAAGAATCTGAAATCAACATAATCTCATCTAAATTTCTAAGCCCTATTGACTTTCCTTGCAATTCACCAAATTGATCAAAAAAGTTCATCTGAGGTATTCCATTAACAGAGTAAAGAGATATCAAGTCTAACCATTTAGGATTATCAACATTGAGCAAAACAATATCAAGTTTTTCCCGATTTAGTTTTTCTGCAGAAATAATGGCAGGCGCCATTTCTTGGCAGACCTCACACCAATCTGCATAAAATTCCAAGATAGTTGGTTTATTATTAGCAAGTGCAACCTCTGGTTCCAAGGATCTTCTGGCTAATTCAGAGAGAGTTTGACGAGAATTTAACCCCGCTCGCAAAACAAAAAGCACACCAGCCAAGCCAATAGCAAATATCAATACAAGAATTCGCTGAAAGCTAGATAATGGACTTTTTGTTGGAGAGCTATTAGTCATATCAAGTTTGTTCCAAAAGTCACTTTGGCATTTCTATGAAAGAATTTAATGCTTAATAGGCTATTGTCATTTTCAATTTAGCTTTGATTAACTCTTAAAATGAGCAACAATGCAAAGCATGACATTGGTGAAAGCTCTTTAGTCAAAAATACCATCTTTGGCACTGATGGAATAAGAGGGAATGCAAAAGAAGTTTTCAAGCCAGAACTCGTATTACAAATTGGTCAAAGCTGTGGAGAATTACTTTCACAAACTGGACCTGTACTTATAGGTGAAGATTCTCGCAATAGCTCTTCAATGATTACCGCAGCTTTAACAGCAGGTCTTACTGCTGCAGGGAAAGAAGTATGGCAAATAGGAATTTGCCCAACACCTGCAATTCCTCTTTTAATTAAAAAATTTTCAGCAGCAGGTGGTCTGATGGTATCCGCTAGTCATAATCAGCCAAGCGATAACGGGATTAAAATATTTGGATTTGATGGAAATAAAATCAGTCTCAAGGATCAAGAATTTATTGAAGAACGGCTTCAAAAGAAAGATTTTTCTACTAAAAGCTTTGGGAAAAAATACCAAAGGATTGATTTATTAAATATTTATGAAAGGAGTCTTTTAGACAGCATTGGTAATCAAGATCTATACAATATTCCAATTGTTTTAGATCTTTGCTGGGGATCAGCAACAATCCTTGGAGAAAAAATCTTTCAAGCTTTAGGAGCAAAAGTTTTTGTAATCAATGGGACAGCAGATGGATCAAAAATCAACGTAGGTTGTGGTTCAACTAATTTACAACCTATACAAAATGCAATTCTAGAAAACAATGCAAAGATGGGATTTGCATTTGATGGAGATGCAGATCGTGTAATAGCTATTGACGAAAAAGGACGCATTATGAACGGAGATCATATTCTCTATCTATGGGGCTCTTATCTAAAAGCAAAAAACAAGCTTTTCGAAAATAGACTTATTGCAACAACAATGTCCAATCTTGGTTTTGAAAAAGCTTGGACAGCCAAAGGAGGAGTTATGCAAAGGACTAAAGTTGGCGACAAACATGTCCATAAAGCAATGGTTAATACAAAGGCTGACCTTGGAGGTGAACAATCTGGTCATATTCTCACTAGCCTCAACGACTTATGTGGCGATGGCCTTTTAACTGCATTACAGATGTCATTTATAAGCAAGGAATCCAATCTAAACTTCTCAGAATGGTTGGACAAAAGCTTCACTCCTTACCCACAAAAATTAGTAAATGTCCCTTTAAAAAAGAAAATTGCAACCACAAGTTGGAAAGACTCTGAATCGTTCCAATCTCTAATCAAAGAAGCTAAGTTCGATTTAGGAGGAGAAGGAAGAGTTCTAATTAGAGAAAGTGGGACAGAACCTTTATTGAGAGTAATGGTTGAATCAAATAATCAATCTAAAGTTGAGCACTGGTGTTCTAAAATTGCAATGGTTGCAGCTTCTACTATCAGTTGAAATAAATAGAAAATTTTTCTGGAATCCTTTTATTTCTGTAAAACAATCTTCTATATATTGTAAGCCCTTTCTTTAAAGCATATATTTCTCTCTCTGTATATACATTAAATGGGTTATCTGCTAACCAAAGGTTATCGAATTCATCAGACGAATCAAAGCAATTACTATTTTTGATAAGTTCAATCATTGGTTTAATCACACTATAAACATCACTTTGTATAAACAACTCTGAGCCTTGTGGCATTGCAGAAGCCAAGGCAAATAATAAAGATGGTTGAAGTACTCTCCTTTTTTGATGTCGTCTTTTAAACCAAGGATCAGGAAACTGAATTGAAACTCTTTCGAGTTTATTACTATCAAGTGCTAATAGCCAATTTTCCAAACTCACATTTGCATTACAAAAAATAAATCTCAAATTATTTATTTCTAAATTCTTTCTCTCTTTCTCTGCAAAATCTATCAAAGCATTCCTTATATCTATACCAAGAAAATTCCATCCACCATTAGACTTAGCCAAATCAAATAAAAATCCACCTTTTGCACACCCTATATCAAGATGAATAGGCAAATTTTTATCATCAAATAATTGATTTGGTTTTGGTATCTCAATATAAAGTTGAAAGAATTGGCTTAATGGATTGACATGTTGACGCACTATCGAAAATATTTTGAATAACTTTCGTTAGCTTAAAGGGATCTAAGCAAAAATCGATAATCAGACAAGTTAGAGTTAGCAAATGACAGATCTTTCGTTTCGAACTTTAGTCTGGCTGACTTACAGACTTGGAGTCACTTTTGGATTAACAATTCCTTTAATTTTGCTGATTTGGGCAACAATTAAAAAGGAGTTCTCAATAATCAGACTCCTTTCAATCTATTTAAAGGTATCCAGCCTAATCTTGATTAGCATCCTTTTGCTTACTGGCAATAGATCAATTGGCTATTTAACCTCATTTATATCTCCAGTATTAATCCTAATTTCGATTTGGTTTTGGACTGATTTAAATGATGAAATTAGAGCTTTATCAAATAGAAAAGCACTTGCATTTTCAATAAAACTATGGCGATGTGTTATTAGCATATATTCATTGCTATATTTAACTCTCACATTTCAAAGTCTTTCTTGTATAAAGACTCTCAATGGAAACCTTTGCTTGGCATGGCAAGAAGGACCACAAAATCTCCATATTTTAATAAAAAGTTTATTTAATTTCCTTTTTGGAGCTAGTTGGACTGAACCAATAGCGGGATTTATTGGATATATTTTATTAATTGCATATGCAATTGGTATATTGCAAATAATTGCTATTCGTTTGCCAAAGCAAGGAAGAATAGCTGGAGATTTTTAAATTAATAGCCAATAAAGCTAGATTCTTGATAATACATCTATGCATCTAGCACACAATTTTTCATGCTTTTTAGATGAGCCTATATCTGGCTCATAATGCCAACATCTAGCACATTTATGTCCTCTCGCTTTAGTAATTTCAATTAAACCAAGACCCAACTTTTGACTATTTAATATTTCTGCCCAAGGTTCACCTCCTATTTGTAGATTAGAAACAAGAAGCCAGTCTCGAAGATTATCTACATCCTTATGACCATGTTCGTACAAAAAGTTAATTGCTTCAAGAAGAGTTGATTGATCAGGTTCTATCCTTAATGCAACTTCTAATGAAGATCCAATTTCTTGGTCATTTCTACATTCCTCTAAGACACGATTAACTGATGTCCGCAATTCCCTGATAATAGAAATAGGAGAATTTAAATTACTATTTTGCCATTGTTTTGTAACTTTGGGCCACCCTCTTTGAAAAACAGATTCTTCATCTAATGCATATGGTATGTTTTGCCAGATGTCCTCTGCCATATGACATAAAACAGGTGCGATGAGAGAAGCAAGGCGCTCAATTATTAAAGCCATAACTGTCTGACAACTTCTCCTGCGATAATCATCAGGCGCACTAACATAAAGCCTATCTTTTGCTATATCAAGATAAAAATTTGATAAATCAACAACACAATAGCTTTGAATGAGTTGGAAGAATTTGTAGAATTCATAATTTTCAAAAGCTAAGGTAATTTCCTCTATTATTTCAGAGGTTCGGTGAAGAATCCATTGATCTATGATAGGTAGTTCATTATATATAATTGAATCTTTTAAAGGATCAAAGTCATGTAAATTACCTAATAAGTATCTAGATGTATTTCTCACCTTACGATATACATCAGAAATTTGTTTCAATATATTTGAACCAATTGGAACATCGGCAGAGTAATCAACTGAACTAACCCAAAGTCTTAATACATCTGCTCCAAAAGCAGGTTCTAATTTCTTATTACTACCTCCATTAATAATTATAGATGGATCAATAATATTTCCTAAAGACTTACTCATTTTCCTGCCATTCTCATCTAAAGCAAATCCATGGGTGAGAACTTTTTTATAGGGTGCTTTATCATTTGCTGCGACTGATGTTAGTAAAGAGGATTGAAACCAACCTCGATGCTGGTCAGTCCCTTCAAGATACAAATCAGCTGGATAGTTAAGTTCATTTTTAGATGCAATAACAGATGACCAACTAGACCCAGAATCAAACCAAACATCCATAGTATCTGTACCCTTTCGCCAGTTATTTGCTTCAGAAGATAATTCTGGGGGAAGTAGTTTAGATTCATCAAACTCCCACCAAATATCTGCTCCATATTTAGAAAATAATTTTTGTATATGATTAATAGTTGTCTCATTTAATAATATATCCGAACCATCTTTTTTATAAAATACAGGTATTGGCACACCCCATATTCTCTGCCTTGAAATACACCAATCTCCTCTTTCTTTAACCATTGAGGAAATACGTTTCTTACCAGTTCTTGGCAACCACTCAACCTGATCAATTGCCTTCAAAGCTTTATCGCGAAAGCCCTCTACAGAAGCAAACCATTGTTCAGTTGCTCTAAAAATTGTTGGTTTTTTTGTCCTCCAATCATAAGGATATTTATGAGCATATGGAACTTCTTTCAATAATAAATTCAAAGATTTAAGTTCATTAATAATGGCTTGATTGGCATCCTTTAAAACATTAAGACCTTCAAATCTTCCTGCTGCAGATGTAAATATACCCTTTTCATTAACTGGGCAAATAATAGGCAAATTGTTATTGATTCCTGTAGCGAAATCATCCATTCCATGCCCTGGAGCTGTATGGACAAGGCCAGTTCCTGATTGAGTGGTTATATAATCACCCCCAATCACAACTGGACTAATTCTTTCCAAAAAAGGATGTTTATATAATATGCCTACAAGATGTGTGCCTTTAATGCAGGCAATGTTATTGAATTTACAATCAAAATTCTGCTCTAATTCAGACAAAAGTTCTGAGGCTATTATATATATTTTTTCTGAATTATTGCTAACAAAACTATACTCAATAGTTTCATTAATTGATACAGCAACATTTGCAGGGAGTGTCCATGGAGTTGTAGTCCAAATTGCTAGATTTAAAGTTTTAGATAACTTATTTTCATCACGAGGAAGTTGTAATCCTTTAGCAATAAGAATCTCATCTAACGCCTGAGGAATCTTAGTGACTGAAAAACCAACATAAATACTAGGACTAATATGCCCCTCTGGATATTCTAATTCTGCTTCAGCTAATGCAGTTCTGGAACTTGGGCTCCAATGTACTGGTTTAAGGCCTCTATATATATATCCTTTTAAAGCCATTTTCCCAAAAACTCTTATTTGTTCTGCTTCATATTCTTTTTGCAGAGTTAAATAAGGTTTTTCCCAATCTCCCCAAACACCCCATCTCTTAAAACCAAGCATTTGACTATCTATCTGATTCTTGGCATATAAGGCAGCTTTTTTTCTTAAAGAAATGGGACTTAAATCTAAGCGCTCTTTCTGACTAAGTTTTTGTAAAACTTTTAATTCAATCGGCAATCCATGACAATCCCATCCTGGTATAAATCGAACTTTAAAACCATTCATTATTTTGTATTTATTAATCACATCCTTCAAGACTTTGTTTAAGGCGTGACCCATATGCAAAGCACCATTTGCGTAGGGAGGACCATCATGCAAAGTAAATATCTCCCCTTTATTCTCCTTACCAAGAGAAAGATCAATACCTTTCTCAATCCAAAACTTCTGAATTTCAGGCTCTCTAACTGTTGAATTGGCTCGCATACCAAAACCAGTCTTTAATAGGTTGAGAGATTCTTTGTAAGAAGAAGGGTTTTCAGCGTCCTTCTGTTTCTCCTGAGTCACGTTTTTATTTAATTAATAAGATTATGAATCCTCAGAGGCTCCATTTACCTGTCTTAGTGATGAATTCTTATCTGGACTGGTAAATTCCAAAGATTCTTTTTCATGATGAGAGTTTAAAACTTCATTCTTTAACGGATTCTCTTTGTCAGTATTATCAGGACGAATCCATTTTTTATTTTTATCTTTTGGTTTAGGTCTAAGGATTTTAAGTAATTCTAAAAAAAATGCTCCCAATTTTGCAAAAGCAGCCGACGATTGTTGAAAACTGCTAAAAAATCTCTTAATGGATTTGAGAGTTATCTTTTCTTCATCAGTTAACATTTGCCATCTATATTGGCAAATTTCAAATAATAGCCTTATAAAAATTACTGTTCCTAAAATCACAGCATATTTTGGAGCTCCAAAAAAACGATCGTAATCAAAAATCAATATCAATCCAAAAACAAGTATCAAAGAGCCCCAAAGAGAGTCCCTAGGTCGACTTATCTCTTGAAAGAACAAAGGGAGGGACAAGAGAATTAGCCCAAGAATTTCATAGAGATATCCAATAGAAGATACAATCATGTCTTATACAATAAGCTTGATTATTTTTAGCTTGGACAAAACATCTTAAAAATCAAAGCCAAGATTTTTTTACCACAAAAATATATGGAATGTTAGTAAAAACAAATCATGTAACAACAAAATCTAGACTCTGGCTTTTAAATAAACATCTTTTTTCATAGTCTTCTAGCAGGAAAAAGCAAGTCTCAAAACTAGAGATCGATTGACTCACCTCACAGAATTGGTAGGCGATCTGGTTTTAGCTAAAAGTTTAAATTCAGAGTGTCTAACCAAGCTAAAAAATTGCCTTTTAAACTGATAAAATCTTGAAAGATTCCAAGCTTAATTGCTGAAATCGATTAGCCCATCTGGCGGAATTGGTAGACGCGCTGGTTTTAGGTACCAGTGACTTCGGTCGTGGGAGTTCAAGTCTCCCGGTGGGCATTGCTTTAGTAATTTGTGAAAGGTTTTGGCCAACTTGCAACAGAACCAAAATCTAATAAGTGACAGCATACAGATGCTTGACGAGCCCAACTTCTCAAAGAAGTTTCATTCATTCAACTATTGGCAAAAAGTTATAAAAGAATATCTAGACCCGCCTGGCATTTTGAATCCAACTGTTTGGCTCTTCTTAGGAGGATATCTTCTTGCAGGAACAGCCGTCTGGGCTTGGTATCAAGATTGGCTTTCAATAAAACTTGGTCACTTCTACTTGCCTCTACTAGTGGGCATAGCTTTTCTCGCACTACATATGGAAGGAACCGTAATTCATGATGCATGCCATAAGGCAGCTCATCCTAATAAATGGGTAAACCAATTAATGGGTCACGGTGCAGCAATACTATTGGGTTTTAGTTTTCCAGTTTTCACAAGAGTCCATCTTCAACACCACTCACATGTGAATGACCCCAAAAATGACCCTGATCATATAGTGAGCACTTTTGGTCCTGTCTGGTTGATCGCCCCTAGATTTTTCTATCATGAATATTTTTTCTTTGAAAGAAAATTATGGCGCAAGTATGAACTAATGCAGTGGGGGCTCGAGCGATCATTATTCTTAACCATCATTCTTGCTGGGATTAAATTCAATTTCATGAATGTAATTTATAACCTTTGGTTTGGGCCTGCGTTAATGGTTGGGGTAACTCTAGGAATATTTTTTGACTATCTCCCTCATCGTCCTTTCCTGGCAAGAAACAAATGGAAAAATGCAAGGGTTTACCCAAGTAAAGTTATGAATATATTAATTATGGGCCAAAATTATCATCTTATTCATCATTTGTGGCCATCTATTCCGTGGTTTGAGTACAAACCCGCATATGAAGCAACAAAGCCATTATTAGATCAAAAAGGTTCACCACAACGAATGGGTATTTTCGAAACAAAAGCTGATGGACTAAATTTTCTTTATGATGTAATTTTAGGAATCAGAAGTCATAAAAAAAATAGAAGCAAGATGAGACCTTTTGCAAAGTTATTACCTAGTAAAAGGTTAAGAAGAAAATGGATTAATCTATTACATACTACAGCTCTTATCCCTGACAGAGATAATAATTAATCAGATAATATCTTAGGTACTCTAAAGAAATCACCTTCCCTAATTGGAGCCAAGTCAATTAATTCCTCTCTTATATTTGTTGGTTCAATATTGTCTTCTCTTAAGACATTAACAACCTCTACTGCTCTTGTAGTAGGAGGCACATTATTTGTATCTATCTTTTCTAATTGTGCAACATATTCCAAGATTTTTTCAAGTTGATCTGTATAAGTTTCAATAACCTCTTCTGGTAATTCCAACCGTGCCAACTTTGAGACTTTGCGCACATCATCTGAATTGATTTTCGTCATGATTCTTTTAAGAAATTCGATAAGTCCTGAGTCAAAGCATTAGCTGCCTTGTCCAACAACAATTTACCGTGAACGGACTTAGCTAAATAAGGGTCTGAGCCCATTCTTCCATCAGGATATCTTTCTCTAAAGTCCTTTGGACCATAGATTGGTCCTGATGGTGAAGGGTCTGGCAATGGCACTTGCTTGAGTTGCAAGCTTGGCTCTAAATGCAATGTGATTGCTATTTCACTTGGTGTTGCATGTTGCCCTTCTCTGTCGCCATAAAGTTCTTGTGCCTTTTTAAATACATCAGAAACCATAAACCAGTTTTTTAACTTGCATCTAAAGTTTTCACAAGTCAACAAATCAGAATTCGAAAGAGTCTTATATGTCTCTGCGAAAGCAGCTTTAACTGTCGCAATATTACCTCCATGTCCATTTATAAGAAAAACTCTTTCAAACCCATGCCTAGCTAAAGATACTAAAAGATCATGAATCAAATTTAATAAGGTATTTGGCCTAAGACTCATAGTTCCGGGGAACCCAAGATGATGCTCAGCCATTCCATAGGCTTGGGCAGGGGCAACAAGCACACCACTTCTCTTTCCTACTTCTAATGCCACTGCTTGCGCAGTAAAAGCATCAGTTCCAATCGCTCCTGTTGGCCCATGTTGTTCAGTTGAACCAATAGGCAAGATAATTCCTTTGCAATGCTCTAAATATTTTTCAACTTCTGGCCAGCTACAAAGATCTAAGCGAGCAGGAATTTCAAGATGACTCAACTCTTTCAAAGCTTTATTAGAAAGATAAGGTTTATTGTAAAATGTAATCCATATTTTATAGATGTTAATTGATTTTTGTAGTTTTCAGAGCCATGTTTTGGCAAAATACCTAATAACTATGATTTAAAACTCCAATAAGTAATCTTCCCTTAACAATTGACTTTTTTTCTAGACCTGCAGAGTTCGTCGCCCCTGATTTAATTGGCTCTATACTAGTCAAGCGAATTTCAAATCAAAAATTGTTATGGGGAGTAATTGTAGAGACTGAAGCTTATTGCGAATCAGAACCCGCATGTCATGGTTATAAAAATCGTACGCCTAAAAATGAAACTCTTTTTGGTCCACCAGGACATTTATATATATATTTAATTTATGGAAGTTATCATTGTGTGAATATAGTCACCGGCAAAATGGGTCAGGGCAATGGAGTGCTTCTTAGATCAATTGCCTTGCCCAATGAACAAGAGCGTATCTCCGCTGGACCAGGGTTATTAGCTCAAAAATTTGGATTAAATAAAAGTCACAACAACTTAGCTCTCTCTTTAAAGAATGGTTTATGGATAGCAAAAGGAAAATCAATTCAGAATATGAAAACAATCCAAACAACACGAATAGGAGTATCCAAAGCCAAGGAATTACCCTGGAGGTGGTATCTCAAAGAAAGTAGAAGTATCAGCAAACGAGCCAAAGGGGACAGAACACCCACTACTGAAAAAGCATGGTATCCAACTCTTCAAGAGTCTTCATGAAACAAATGTGGAAGCATAATCACGTAATCGATTTATCTGAGTTCTCTTTAGAGGACTACATAAGTGTTCTAGAACTAGCAAATCGTTTTAAATCTATTCCTAAATCTGGCTCTAGAAAACTACCCGCATTACAAGGTCGATTTGTCGCTACTTTATTTTTCGAACCAAGCACAAGAACTAGAAGCAGTTTTGAATTAGCAGCAAAAAAACTTTCAGCGGACGTCCAAACATTTTCTCCTTCTAGCAGCTCCTTATCTAAAGGCGAGTCACCTTTAGATACTGCATTGACATATGTTGCAATGGGAGCAGATATTCTTATTGTTCGTCATAGCTCAACAGGTGTACCCAAGCAAATAGCTAATCATCTTAAAATGCTTGGCAAACAAACCTCCATACTTAATGCAGGAGATGGTCTACATAGCCATCCAAGTCAAGCCTTGGTTGATCTATTTACTTTGGCAAAATTTTTTAATCCAGAAGAAGTAAATCCATCGATTTTAAAAGGCAAAACAATTGCAATTATTGGAGATGTTCTTCACTCAAGAGTTGCACGTTCTAACTTATGGAGTCTTACTGCTTGTGGTGCAAATGTTGTACTTTGCGGCCCACCTTCACTTGTACCAGAAGAATTCTGTGAATTTACAAAAACTCCGCCCCCTGGACAACTAGAAGATCCAATACAACATCGTGGTCAAATATCAATTAGTAGATCTTTAAAAGAAGCATTAAATAAATCAGATGCTGCAATAACACTACGAATCCAAAAAGAAAGAATGGCTGAAAATCTTTTGAGTGATCTTGACACCTATCATCGTGAATTTGGGATTAACCATAAGCATCTGAAATTTTGCTCAAATAGAATACCTGTTTTACATCCAGGTCCTGTGAATAGAGGGATAGAAATGAGTAGCGAGGTACTTGATGATAAAGAGATTTGCTTAGTTGATAAACAAGTTTCTAATGGAATTCCTATAAGGATGGCTCTTCTATATCTAATTATTGCTGCAAAATAATTCTTCTACATTTTAAAGAAGTTTAAATCCTTCCATGAATAATCCGTATATCAATCCTATTCTAGTTGAATCAATGACTTGCAAAAGAAAATGATATTTTTTATTAAAAGAGATTTTACTCCTTAATCTAATCATAATTTCAATTAGAGCTACAACAACAAATGCACCAATATTATCCATTAAAGCTAAAACACCATTAATCATTCCTAATGAAGTTCCTATAACAAATCCTCCAAAAAAAAGTATTAAAAGCAATGAATATCTTCGCCATGGATTTTCAACCCATAATTCTAATCTAATTAACACATTTGCAAAATTCTGATTTAACCCTGTTGATTGATACTTTTTAGACATATGCAAAAGCAAGGATTATTAATCTTGAACCTTTGACTTTGTTTTTGCT
>QCFU01000007.1 GCA_003278305.1 Prochlorococcus sp. AG-363-M21 | reverse complement strand
CAGCTTAACTCTCGGTTTATATAATTTTGTTTTTGCAAGTCTTTTTTTGTCATTTGACAAGAATCTATTTTCAAAGTTTTTTGTAAAAATTCTCTCTAAGAAATTTCTACTCTTATGTTTTGCAATCTACTTTATTATCATTTATTGGCATACCTATTAATAGCACTATAATTAATAACAATATTAAACCTGCACCTAAAAACGGACTTTTTTTCGAAAAGTCAAAAGCCACACCAGCTGCAAGTCCCCCTAGGCATGTCCCTAAACTTTGCAAGCCCTGTAATCCTCCAAGCACTGTTCCTTGACTTGAAGTTTCGATACGACGAGAAATTAATCCCCGCAAACAAGGCGTCACTAAACCAGTCCCAATAGCTAATACAGAACATCCTGAAAAGATTATTGGAATAGAATTTTCTTTATTTGCTTGTGCTATCAGTAGGCATCCAATTGTCAAGAAACCAAGCCCAGTAATTGTTAACCGTAATTCGCCATATTTTTTAACTAAAGGTCCAATTAAGCCGCCTTGGACAATCATTGCAATAATTCCAACTACCCCAAATACCCAACCAGAAAGAGTACCAGACCATTCAAATGATTGTTTTAGATAAAGTACAAGTACTGTTGTGCAGCCGTTAAAGGCCATAAAGAATAGAAAAAATGCAAGACACGGTCTTCTCACTTGAGGGTTAGAAAACAGCTTTTTTAATTGACTTAAAGGATTTAACTTTCTTTTTCGTGGAAGTAATTTTCGTGATGTTTTTGGTAAAGTTTCTGGAAGTATCCATATCACTAGCCCAAGATTGATAAGAGCAAAAATAGTTGCTGGTAAAATAGTTAAAGTTGGATTTATTTCCACTAAGCGTCCTCCTAAGGGTGGACCTATTGCAAATCCAAGTCCAAACGCTAAGCCTATTATTCCAAATGTCTTGGCTCGATTTTCAGGAGTAGAAACATCAGCAAGAACTGCAGTTGCTGTTGCAGCTGTACCCCCACTTAAACCATCAATAATTCTTGCAAGAAAAAGCAGAATTAATGGTAAAGATTGCGCCCAGATTGGAAGTATATTCTCCCAGTTGATAGTTAATGTAACTCCAAAAACTACTAGAGCAATTAAAGATCCAGTTACACAAATTTGCAGAATAGATTTTCTCCCATATCTATCACTTAATGCTCCAATAAGTGGAGAGACAGTAAATTGTGCCAGAGCATAGCTAATTGATAATAAAGCAAGTATTTTGCCACTTTCTGTAAATTGCTCAAGTAAATAAGGCAATAATGGGAAGACAAAGCTTTCTCCTAGCCGATCATCTAGGAGTGTAAAGAACGCACATAATTGGACTGGTATTAATTGATTGTTTTTCTCCATTGAATCAGTTGATTAAGAGTTTTTTGTGCTGAACCAGAAATAATGCTTTCTTCAGCTTTCTTGATACCTTTAGAAATACTATTAGTTGACTTGGTTAGCCAGAGGTAAATACCTGCATTCCAAATTAAGGCTTTTTGGAATGCCCCTTTTCCATTAAGAGTGTTTATGCAGTCTTCTTTCCATTGGGAGATGTTATGCCAGGCGACATCTTTCCCATGGCAATGATGTTCTTTAGGGCTAAGAGTAAAGTTTTTAATTTGTTCATTTTTGAGTTCTGAGATTGTCAGTTGGCGGCTGAGTGGAAGATCTGTACTTCCTTCTAACCCTTTTACTGTGACAGCATGCTTTTCTCCTAAGAGTTGCAGAGTCTGTAAATGTCTTTTTTCTGTTGGCGGGTGTACAAATCCTGTGACAAGAAGATGCCTCCCTTTGTGAGCAGTCCACAGAAGTTCCATGCTGGCTATGGGAGGTCGTTTCCCAATTTCTTCTCGATACGGTATTAGGCTATTGGCTAATTGAAAATGATCTGACTGATTTATCAAGGCAAAACCATGATCATGGAATCCATCTTGAACTTGACTGATAGTTAAATCATGAAGGGGTAAACCTAAAGCTTGAAATAATTGTAATGAAGATACTCCATACTTTGTAGGCATATTTTCTGCACTATGAAGAACAACAGGTTGACCTGCATCTAGCAAAATCAAAGTAGTAAGGGGATAAATTGGTGATGTTTTTGTTCTTCCGTCTAATGGCATACCAAAACAAAGAGGTTCAAAATTGGTTTTTCTTGATTTGATAATGGGGCCAAGCTTTAGATATGTATCAATCATCCCTGCAAGTTCTTGGGGTTCTGGCCTTCGAATTCGATGGGCAATCATAAATGCCCCTATTTGAGCAGGCGTAGGCACATTTTGAAGCATGAGCTCTAGGGCATCAGCAGATTCTTCTCTTGTGAGCCCTTTGCTTGTATGCTCTCCACTCCCTATCTTGCGTAAGTGGCTTTTAAAGCGTTCTCGATTAAGATTCTTCATTCATGAAAGAGCATGTTCCTGGAACGGTTTATTTAGTAGGGTCAGGCCCAGGTGATCCTGATCTATTAACTTTGAAGGCCAATAGGCTTATAAGTCAATGTGATGCACTTGTATATGATGCTCTTGTTCCTCAAGAAGTATTAAGTCTCGCAAAAAAGAAATGTGAGCTTATTTTTGTTGGCAAGCGACGTGGATATCATTCTATTCCACAGACTCAAACTAATGCGTTACTTTTAGAGCTAGCTCGAAAATATCCTAATGTTGTTCGCCTCAAAGGAGGTGATCCCTTTATGTTTGGGAGAGGAGGAGAGGAAGCGAATTTTCTAGCTATTCATGGCATTACTGTAGAAGTTGTACCTGGTTTGACTGCTGGCATGACTGTTCCTTCTTACGTTGGGATACCTTTGACACATCGATTAGCTGGTAGTTCAGTAACTTTCGTAACTGGTCATGAAGGCAGCGGTAAATGTCGCCCTTCAGTAGAGTGGAGGAAACTTGCTACAGCAACTAATACACTAGTTATTTATATGGGCGTGCATAATCTTTCTTATATTATTAATGAATTACTTGCAGGTGGTATGAATCCAAAAACATTATCAGTTGTTATTCAACAAGGTACAGTAATAGGACAACGTTGCATTAAATCAACAATTGATAATATTGTTTCAGAGGTAAAAAAACACCAGATTCTTGCTCCATCTATTATTGTTATTGGCAATGTTATAAATTTTCAGGTTGAGTCTTGTTCTCCAGGAGTAGCCAATGTAACTATGCCCATAGAACGCTAAAAGAAATACTACTCAATTAGTAATTCCTCCCAGAAATGCTGTGCATCTTTGAATATAGTTAGATCTATAGCACCTATTTTGTGTATTGGGTGACAGCTAAGGCTATTAATTAGTAACCATTCATCACCTAATTCCGGGTGCATTGAAAGTTCTGCTTCTTCAACAAGCTTTTTTTTGAGTGCTTGCTCTCTCATGATTCCTGGTAGGCAACCACTTGCAATACGTGGCGTTAAAAGTTTGCCTTTACGCTTGACAATAATGTTAGCAGTAGAGCTACAACACATTTCACCACTTGTGCTTAGAAGTAAGGCTTCATCAAAACCTTCTTTTCTAGCCAACCTTTGTGCTTGTATAGATTGTAGATAATTAAAAGATTTACACTGGCTGATGAGACTATTGGCATTGCGCCTTTCTTGACTACTAATAAGTGCTGTAATTATTTTAAAACTTGGTTCTAGTGATGTTAATTCAGCCCAAAAACGACATTTATTGTCTGAATCTATAGTAATTCCACGATTATTATTACTACCTCGACTCCAATTAACTCGTAATGCACCTGTTCCATTTTCAAGCAATTTTTTTGAAATGATTTCAGTAATTATCTTTTCTAACGCATCTTTTTTTGGTGGTAATTCCATTCCTAAAATTGCAGCACTCTTGTGCCAACGATTTATATGCGCTGTAAGTAACTTAGGTTTATTATTATATATGAATATTGTTTCAAAAATACCATCTCCATAATTTAATC
Organism: Prochlorococcus sp. AG-363-M21; assembly: GCA_003278305.1. Taxonomy (GTDB): domain Bacteria; phylum Cyanobacteriota; class Cyanobacteriia; order PCC-6307; family Cyanobiaceae; genus AG-363-N16. The sequence continues at coordinate 62,290 of QCFU01000007.1, read as the reverse complement.
CTCGGTCATTAATTGGTATTTTTAAGTCATGGAAAGAGCCCCAGGAATCATTTGCCCAACCCAATTTCTTAAGCATAGATTTATACGATTGACTTTAGTAAAGGCATTAGCTTCCATTTTAGCTCTTCTGATTCGTTATTTGCATTAGAATCTGCAACTATACCGCATCCAGCATGCACTCTAATGCATGAATCTTTGATAATTAATGATCTAATTAGAATATTACTATCAACTTGACCATCCCAATTTATATTTATAAAAGACCCGCAATATGGACCTCTAGCAATTGGCTCTAGTTCATATAACCTTTGACAGGCTCTTAACTTTGGAGCTCCAGTGATAGAGCCCCCCGGCCAAGAGGCTTCTAGAAGATCAACCCATGTTTTATTTGGCTTCAGTTTTCCTTGGATTACAGAAGTTAGATGATGAACTTGCGAGTAACTTTCAAGTCCTACTAACTGATTTACATTGATTGAACCAGCTTGACATACTTTTCCAAGATCATTTCTTAAGAGATCAACAATCATTATATTTTCGGCTCTGTCTTTAGGGCTGCAAATTAGATCCGCCGCTAAATCAGCATCTATTAAAGGGTTTTTATCTCTTGGTCGAGTTCCTTTGATCGGTCTACTTTCTACAGCTCCACATGGAAGAACCTTCAAGAATCGCTCTGGAGATGTTGAGATTATTGCTTCTCCTAGGCTTTCTCCAGCACCTACAAGAATCCCTGAAAAGGGTGATGGACACTTGGCTTTTAATTGTAGGTAAAGATCTGTCGCAAGTATAGGAGATGGTGTTTTTGCCTTACAACATGCAGAAAGATTTGCTTGAAAAATATCTCCTTGTTCAATTAATGTTTTAATAGCTTCTACATTTTTCTGATATTCATCGAGTTGTGTTATCCATTGCCATTTATCTATAGGTATATTTATTCTTTGTTTGTTTATATTCCTATCATTATTAGCAAATTTGTTAGAAGATAAATTGTTTAACCATTTTAAGAAACTATTAAAACGTTTTTGGTTACAGCCTTCTAGCCAAAGTATTTTTTTGTGTAGGTCAAATTTGAAAATAGGGTCATGGCTTGCCATCCAAAGAGTTGCCATTTCATCTTCCTTCCATGAATTCTTTGGTTCTAGCCATGCCCCTGCTTCATAGCTAAGCCAGCCTGTCCAATGTCCTGGTTTTAGGTTTCTTAAAAGAGTAAAAGGGTTTGATGCATTTTCTTTCCCAGGTAAACCGCGTGAGCAAATTTGTTCATGAGGTTCCACTCCTAGAGTAACCCAGCGTCCATTCTCACTTCCATCACCATCAAGCCAGATAAAACCACTTTCTCCAAAAGAATTAATTAGGTGTTTGGCAACAATGCTTGGCTCTATCCATTGGCAATGCTTTTTAAGTGGAGTAATCATTTGTGTCTTTCACTACAGAGATCTTTTCTTCCAATTTTTTTAAGGGCTTCATCTCTAATACGACAGCTATCGCAAATTCCACAAGCCGTATTGAGACCGCTATAGCAACTCCAAGTTTCGTGAATTGGAATATTTAGTCTTAAAGCTTCTTCTAAAATTTTTGTTTTATTCCAATTGATTAGTGGAGCCCAGAGTTTTGCTGCATTTCCTTCTCTGCCAGCTTTGCTTGCAAGATTTGCAAGTTTTTGAAATGAGTCAAGGTAATCAGGTCTACAATCTGGATATCCGGAGTAATCCATTGCATTAATTCCTAGAACTATTTGTGTTGCTTTTCGTGCTTCTGCAAAGCTTAGTGCAATAGCAATAAACACTGTATTTCTTCCAGGAACGTATGTCGTAGGTATAATGCTTGGAATAACTCCTTGATCAGGGATAGGTTGCTTGAGATCAGTTAATGAGGATCCTCCCCATTGTGCTAAATCTATATGAATAGTTTGATGTTCACGTAATTTAAAATGTTGCGCTAATTTGCTTGCTGCTTTTAGTTCTTTGCTATGCCTTTGTCCATAGTCGAATGATAAACCTATTACTTCTTGACCTGCTTCTATTGCTAATCCTGTTGCAGTTGCAGAATCTATGCCACCAGATAGTAAGGCAATGGTTAGAGGCTTTTGAACTGTTTGCATTCGTTTATGTTTTCTAAGAATTAATTTTTACTATTAAAGAGTTGAGATTTATTTTAAGTTATTCCTAGCCATTTATGTGTTTGCATACTTAGTCTCCAGTGAGGATTCTTTTTTACAAATTCAATAGCTAATTCTCTACCTTCGTCATTATTCCAGCCTGGTTGAAGAAATAAATAAGGTTGCGTGGATTGCAAATGACTATTTTCATTTTTTCTAATTTTCTTTGCCATCTCTTTTGCAAAACGTATATCTTCCTTATTATGAATAATAACTTTTAGCTCTTGGCAAATATCGAGAATATCTTGTCTAGGAGGGTAATGTTTCTTTGGGGATAAAGTAATCCAATTGATCCTTCCACTTATTTGATGAACACCACTTGTTTCAAGATGGATAGACAATGGATGACTATTTTTTATAGATGTTTCTTCGTTAATTGCTTTGCATAAAGGTTCTAAATTATGATGCAAAGGTTCTCCTCCAGTAATGACAAGGAATAACGCACCTCTTTCTCTGGCTTTGACGACCTTTTTTGCAAGATCTGAAACATTTTGCTGAGGGTGATCATGAAACGACCATGATTCTTTTGTGTCACACCATGAGCATTTTATTTTGCAACCTGCTAATCGAATAAAGAAAGCACTTTTCCCTGCATGAGTACCTTCACCCTGAATAGAATGAAAACTTTCTACAACAGGAAGGCTATCTGTCATTTGTCATATTTCTAGTAGGAATATTTGATGTATTGAAGGCTTCATCAGGAGATGCAGGCAGACGCATTTGGGCTGCAGTTATTAGTCCTTGAAATAAAGGATGAGGCTTGCCAGGTCTTGATAAAAATTCAGGGTGATATTGACATGCAACAAAGAATGGATGAGCTTCTAACTCAATTAACTCTACTAATCTTCCATCTGGAGAAGTACCACTTATTTTGTATCCAGATTCAATGAAAAGATTTCTATATGAGTTGTTAAATTCATATCTATGTCTATGTCGCTCATAAACTACTTGTTCGTTATATAGATTTTCTCCAATGCTTTTTGGATGAAGTCTACATGGATAGACACCTAGTCTCATTGTTCCTCCTAAATCTATTACATCTTGTTGTTCAGGTAATAAATGGATAACAGGATGCTTTGTGTTTGGATCTAATTCTGAGCTATTTGCATCTTCGAGACCAGCCTGATTTCTTGCCCATTCAATAACAGCACATTGCATCCCTAAACATAGTCCAAGGAATGGTATTCGTTGTTCTCTGGCCCATTTTATTGCAGCTATTTTTCCATTTACACCACGAGTACCAAAACCTCCTGGAACGACAATTGCATCCATTCCTTTTAAGAGATGTTCAGTTCCTTCAGACTCTATTTTTTCGGCACATATCCAATGTAGAGTCAGCGATGCATCTTTCGCGATGCATGCATGCTTTAATGCTTCAACTACCGATAGGTAGGCATCATTTAATTGAACATATTTACCTACTAAAGCTATATTCACGGAAGGACCAGGATTTCTCATTTTATGAACCAATTCTTCCCAGTTTGTTAAATCAGATTCGTGATTTTCAAGTCCGATACAATTAAGAACTTCTTTGCAAAGGCCCTCTTGCTTTAGAGAGAGGGGCACTGAATATATGCTATCTGCATCTAATGCAGGGATTACAGCTTTATTATTGACACCACAAAATCCTGAAATCTTCGATTTAAGAGTTTCATTAATAGCTCGATCACACCTACAAACTAAAATATCTGGTTGAATTCCAATAGATCTGAGCTCTTTAACAGAGTGTTGGGTAGGCTTTGTTTTGATTTCTCCAGATGTTCCAATATATGGGAGAAGGGTTACATGAATATAAGCAATATTATTTTTTCCTACATCTCCTTTGAATTCACGAATTGCTTCGAGGAAAGGAAGTGATTCGATATCTCCAACAGTTCCGCCAATCTCAGTGATAACAACATCTGCATTACTATTTGCTGCCACTCTATGAATTCTTTCTCGAATTTCTAATGTTATATGAGGGATAACCTGAACAGTCCCACCATTGTAATCACCTCTTCTTTCTTTATTTATTACAGCTTGGTAAATAGATCCTGTAGTTACGCTGTTTAACCGAGACATTGCAGTGTCTGTGAATCTTTCATAATGTCCTAAATCCAAGTCTGTTTCAGCTCCGTCTTCAGTGACAAAGACTTCTCCATGCTGATAAGGACTCATTGTTCCTGGATCTACATTCAGATAAGGGTCTAATTTTAAAATTGATACACTATATCCTTTGGATTTCAAGAGGCGCCCAAGACTTGCAGCAACAATTCCCTTGCCGATACTTGAAACGACACCTCCAGTTACGAAGACAAATTTGGACATTTCTTTTTTTCGTATTCTTTAAATTACCTTGAACTTGTATAAGTCCAAGAAAATTCAATATTTCTTGCAGGCTTTGGAAGTCAATATGAAACTATTCTTTATCGTTAAGAAGACTTTGAATATGAAGTTCGTCTAATTGCTTATCTGAGACCTGGGCAGGTGCATTAGTCATTAAACAACTAGCTTGCTGAGTTTTTGGAAAAGCAATTGTGTCTCTAATCGATTCTTCTCCAGATAAAAGCATTACTATTCGATCTAAACCAAAGGCCAGTCCTCCATGTGGGGGGGCACCCATATTTAGCGCTTGTAGGAGGAATCCAAATTGGTCTTTTGCTTTTTCTAAAGGAATCCCAATAATTTCAAATACTTTTTCTTGTAGCTCTGAATTATGAATTCGTAAGGAACCTCCTCCAAGTTCAAGACCGTTTAATACAAGATCATATGCTTGTGCGCGTGCTTTAGGTAAATTTTGTATCCACACATCATGTTCACCAAGGTCCTTGTTATTTGGCGCACAAAATGGATGGTGCAGTGCTTCTAAACGATTTTCTTCAGAATTAAATTCAAACATTGGGAAATCTACGACCCAAAGAAAATTCCATTGCTCAGCAAGTTTATTTGGATGAATTAGATTTAGTTCTTTTGCAATATATTGTCTAATCCGATCAAGTGTTTTGTTCACAGTTTGTGTTTTACCAGCACCAAAAAGTATAAGATCTCCTGGCTGAGCCTTAGTTTTTTCAAGTAGAGCCTCTTTTTGTGCATCATTTAAGTTGTCTTTTATTGCACCAATAGTATCTATTTCTTTATTATCACGAACTCTTATAAAGGCTAGTCCTTTTGCACCCGCTTTTTCTGCTTCACTAAAGATATCGCCACCCGGTTTTATTCGTACATTGCTAATAGCTTGGTTTCCATTTTTAATAGTTATACTTTTAACTGATCCACCTGCACTTACAGCTCCTGAGAAAACTTTAAAGCCAGTATCTTTTAAGATTTCACTGACATCTTTAAGCTCCATTTCATATCGAGTATCTGGTCTATCAGTTCCATATCTATCCATAGATTCTTGCCATGATAAGCGAGGAAAAGGTGTTTGGAGATCTATGCCTTTTACTTGCTTCCAGATTGCAGCAATTAGTTTTTCATTGATATTTAGTATTTCTTCTTGACTCATAAAACTCATTTCAATATCTAATTGTGTAAACTCTGGTTGTCTATCAGAGCGTAAATCTTCATCTCTAAAACATCTTGCAAATTGGTAATATCTTTCTATGCCGCCAACCATTAATAATTGTTTAAATAGTTGAGGAGACTGAGGTAATGCAAACCATTTTCCTTCACAAACTCGTGAAGGTACGAGATAATCTCTTGCTCCCTCTGGAGTTGATTTTGTTAAAATTGGAGTTTCAATTTCGATGAAATTTTCGTTTTCAAGAAAATTTCTAGCTGCTTTTATTGTTTTATGTCTTAAACGTAGATTTTTATTCATTCTTTCTCTTCTGAGATCTAAATATCTATGCCTTAGCCTTAACTCCTCTTTGATTGGTTCTTCATCATGGATTGATACATTAAACGGCAAGTTTCCTTGTACTGCATTTAATATTTTTAGGGAATCTGCTAAGACTTCTATTTCTCCAGTGTTTAATTTAGGATTGATTGAATCTGCGGGTCTTGCTTGAATAATCCCTTCTATTTGAAGAACAGTTTCGTTTCTAAGAGTCTCTGCAATGGCAAATAGGCTTTTTCCTTGATCAGGATCTACAGTAATTTGAATTGAGCCGGTACAGTCACGAAGATCAATAAAGATTACTCCACCATGATCTCTACAGCGGTCTACCCAGCCACATAGTTGAACTTTGGAGTCGATATGCTGTTTGCGCAGATCTCCACAGTAATTACTGCGCATAAGAATTAAATAAGTACAGAGAATGAGTTTCTCATAAGGAGAGTTTTGAAGTCATCAACAACTAAGTCTTATGTCATGAAACTCTGCGATAAAAGGGTAATTTCACGACAGAGGCTTCATGCATTTTATTTCTGATTTTGATATCTAGCACAGTTCCTGCTTTTGTGAATTCTTCAGGTAAATAAGCTAAAGCAATTGCTTGTTTCAAGGTGGGTGACCAGCTTCCGCTAGTGATCTCACCTACTTTGTTCATTCCATTGAAGATTTCATAACCTTTTCTTGCAATTCCTTTCCCTTTAATTTCTAGTCCTACGAGTTTTTCTTCAATACCTTGAGCAACTTGCTTCTCTAGTGCTTCTCGTCCTATGAAATCCCCTTGCATTTCTAAGTTAACTAACCACCCCAATTTGGCGTTGAAAGGAGTTGTATTTGAATTCATATCATTGCCATATAAAAGCATTCCTGCTTCTAAACGCAAGGTATCTCTGGCTCCTAACCCACAAGGCTTAATTCCTTCATTTATTAAATTTATCCAAAGTTCTTTTGCTTCTAATTCATCAAGCAGTATTTCAAATCCATCTTCACCTGTATAACCAGTGCGCGAAACAAATATTGATTTGTTTGATTTTAGGGTGTGATTTTTGGGATCAATTGTGCAATGACCAAAACGGGGAAGATTGGATAAACAATTCTTAAAATATTTGTTTAGATACTTTTCCGAATTAGGTCCTTGTATAGCCAGTAGAACCTTTTTGTCAATTGAATTTGATATGTTTACTTCTTTATTTAAATTCTGCTTAAACCATTCAAGATCTGAGTGCTTGCATGCTGCATTTACAATGACTATTAGACAATCATTATTTTCTTTATCGATGCCAAGGTCATAAATAATTAGATCATCAATAATGCCTCCATTTTTATTGAGAAGCACTGTATAGCAAGACTCTCCAGGACCAATTCTGTGCAGATCTGATGGAACTAATTTTTGAATTGAATCTTTCGCGTTGACTCCTGTAATGGAGAAAGTACCCATATGAGAGATATCGAATATTCCTGCATTATTTCTTACGGATTCATGTTCATTAATTAAACCAGAAAATTGAATAGGCATTTCCCAGCCTGCAAATTCGACCATGCGACAACCTTGTTGAACGCAGATTTGATGAAGAGGTGTTTTTTGTAATTTCATGGTTAATAAGCTCAGTGAATGTCTCTTGGCTGGAATAGTTGCGTATTAGAGGGCAAGGAATTGCATAATGCGTGGCCTGATTTGGAAACTTTATCTAACCTGTAAGTCGGAGGTCATGAGTAATGTCTTTTAATGAGTGCTGCAAAAATTGTAACCACTGTATTTTGGGCGAGTCTTCTCAGAATGGATGGTGTTTATTGAGAAGAATAAAACTTCATCCTGACATTGCTGAGTTTGTTTTTTGTCACCATTGGAAAAAACGTGAGCCATCTTTACCCGTTTTAGACCAAAAGAATATTTATGCAGGAAAACAATTGGACTTTGGTAAGAAATTTGCTATTTCTGAGAATTAAGCATTATATTTTATACTTATTTTTTTATTAATTGCTCTTCAATAAAATCTTAATTTTGAGATAAAAGCATGATTAAACTTCTAACTACTTTTGCTGCAAAAATGCTACTAATACTTGAAGTATCTAATTGAGGTGCAAGTTCAACTACATCTGCTGCAATAATATTATGTTTTTTCAAAACATCAATAATAGCAGCAAAATCTTCCCAATAATAACCCCCAGGCTCAGGCGTTCCTGTCCCAGGCAAAACACTTGGATCAAACCAATCTAAATCAACTGTTAGGTATATTGGAGTTCCTAAATTTTCTTTTAGAATGTTATCTAAAGCGCATGCGGGTTGGCCTTTTAAATGATTGATTAGCCTCTTCTTGCTTTCCATTTCTTGAAACTCTTGTCGCGTTCCACTACGAATTCCAATTTGATAAACTTTTGAGCTTTGCACATAATCAAGGCATCTTTGCATTGTGCATGCATGATTATATTTTGATCCTAGCCAGTTGTTCCGTAAATCTGCATGCGCATCAAGTTGAAGAAGAATCAAATCAGGGTAACTTTCGACTGCTGCTTTAACCGCACCTGATGTGATTGAATGTTCTCCTCCTATCATTAATGGTTTAATGCCTTTTGAAAAAAACTTTTTAGAGGCTTTTTCGACTTCATTAATAACTGGCAGAGGATTCCCAAAAGGTATTTCTAATGAACCAAAATCACTAAAATTGATTTCCTCTAAATCAACTTTTAATTGAGGGCAGAAAGACTCAATCCCAACACTAACTTCTCTAATTGCTGCTGGCCCAAACCTAGCTCCAGGTCGAAATGATGTGGTTCCATCAAAGGGAACTCCAAATATAGCTATTTCGCAATTTTCCTTTATCTCTTTAGAACATAAAAAGATAGCGCCTGTTTGATCAAATGTTGGATTTATAATATATTTCATTTATTAATTAATTTTTCTAAATAAGCAGGCATCGCTTTAAAAGCATGTCTTTGCCAATTAATGCTCCATATATTGAATTCTGTTTTAATACCTTCTGTTCTTTGAGGTATAGGTTCTAAATACCTAGGTTTGTCTTTAGTAGCAAAGATCCAACTCCAGTATCCACTGGGATAAATTGGTACATTTCCATAGAGAGGTTCTGCATATTTAAAAATTTGTCTAATTATTTTTAACATTTCAAGGTGAATATTTAGAAAGGTTTTTGGGGATTCACTTTGTGTTGCAAAGACGCCTCCCGTTTTTAAGATTCGATGACAATTTTGAAAAAATTCTTTATTAAATAGTCCTAATGCAGGTCCTTTGGGATCAGAACCATCAACGATAATTACATCATAAGATTGGTCTTTTGCTTCCATTACCCATTTAACTCCATCTTTAATTTTAATATTCAAACGAGGATCTTCCCATGCGATGCCTCCTAAGCCAGGAAGATATTCTTGACATAATTCAATAACACGATTGTCGATTTCTACTAAGTCCAAATGCTTAACTTCATTATATAAAAGACACTCTCTTACTGCCCCTCCATCTCCTCCGCCAATAATTAGTACTTTTCTTATTTCTTTTGCTGTTGATAGTGCAGGATGAACAAGACTTTCGTGATATGATTTTTCTTCTTTTTCTGTGGTCATCCAACAGTTGTCTAGTAATAAAGCTTTGCCGTACTTCTTGGTTTCTATGATGGTGATCTTTTGATAATTACTTTGTTCTGTGATTATTAATTTACCTTTTATGCCATATCGAGTTTCGTTTTGATATTCATCAAACCAAGTAGTAAAGATTTTTCTGTATAAATCTTGTATTAACATCATTTAAAGAACTAATTAAGTTGATTATAATTATAGTATAGCTATTTAATCTTTTTTCTCTTTGAGATTAATTGATTTTGCTTTTTCCCAAAAAAAAGAAAGCTTTTCTATCGAATTATTCTTGATATCACCTTTTAATTCTTTTTCTATAAAAGAGAATCTATCTAAAAATTTATTATTTGTTTTGCATAACCCTTCTTCTGGATTTAATTTGTACCATCTAGCAATATTGATAATCGTAAAAAGTGCATCTCCTAACTCTTCTTCAGCATGCTCTAAATCGTTTAATTTTAATGCTTCTTTTAACTCTTGAATCTCTTCATCTAATTTACACCAGACCTCATCAATTGATTTCCAATCAAAGCCTACTTGTGATGTTTTGCGAGAAATATAGTTTGCACTAAATAATGCAGGTTGGGGCCGAACCTTTTCTCTTAGCTTATCTGTAAAAGGAGTTTCACTATAAGAGTAATTTTTTTCATATTCTTTGATTTCATCCCATTCCATAACGTGCTCTTTTTTGGTACTAGATATATCTTTAGTGAAAATATGTGGATGGCGCCGTATCAATTTTTCTGTAATACATTCAGCAACTTCTTCAAAATTAAAGCGATTGTCTTCAGAAGCAATTTCGGAATGCAGGATTACTTGTAAGAGTAAGTCTCCTAACTCTTCTCGAAGATTGGAATCTTTTCTCTGTCTTATTGCATGAGCAACTTCATGTGCTTCTTCTAAGACATAAGGTATTAATGATTGGTGTGTTTGAATTTTGTCCCATTCACATCCTGTCTCAGGGTGACGAAGTATTGCAACCACTTTTTTTAGTCTTGAGATTGCAGATTGATTTTTTTTTGATGGATTCATACTCATAGTTAGGGTTTCTTTTTTCTTTTTAACTTATTCCATTTAATTGGATTTGGAGCTCCATCTAGGATGAGATGTAGCCAAGCGCTTCCTTCGATACCTAGAATAGCTGTAATAAATTGAGCACGATATGTTTCAATTAAACTACTTAAATCAAAGATTGAAATAGGTACTAATGTGATTCCAAAACTCTGTATCAAACGTTTTATAATTAATGAAAGAAGAACTATGTAAATTAGTCTGAATCCAGTTCCAATAAAAGGTGAATGAGAAAAAAATGACCTGTGAGGTATGAGTTTTCTATATGGCCACCATAGGAATTTAAGAAATCCCCATCTTTTTAATGAGTTGGAATATGTATCTAAATCTGGTGAGAGCCATAATCCACCTATGAGAAAAGAGATGCCAGCTATCATTCCATGACCTAGTCCAAAAAACAGCCCTATACAAATTGCAATAGGTATACAACATATTTTTGTTGCTTTGTCATGATTTTGGCCTGATGCCATTGAATTTACTATGATAAATTTTGCCTTATAAGGCAAAATGATATACATGGGCGATTAGCTCAGCGGTAGAGCGCCTGCCTTACAAGCAGGATGTCCCTGGTTCGAACCCTGGATCGCCCATTGCTTTTTTTCTTAATGCAAAAAGCTTTTAGTTTAACTATTACTCAACCTGCAGTTGCTGAGCTAATTAGGCAATCTGCCTTTGCAGGTACTCCTGGGATTATGCATCTAGATTTCCTTGAAGATAGTCTTCAAGAAGGTTGGTTGCATATTCGAATTAGGCCTGGAAATCACAATGGAATTCCAATTGCTAGAGCAGATGGGATCACTTTATACGGTCCTAAAAGTCAATTAGAGATGTTTGCCGGATTAAAGTTGAATTATTTTGGTGATATTAGTGGAGGAGGTTTTTTGATTTCGACTCCACATGGTGCAGAAACATGTGCTTGTGGTGCTGGATTCAGAAAATGATGAATTATTGGATGGAATAAATTGCGCTTTAGATTTTTATGGAAAAAATAGATAAATCAATTATTCAAGCAAAGCTATTTGAGTTTGCTTTATTTGAGCTTGTGCGTCATCAAAGAACTTGCTTTCAACCATTATGGACAGTAGATAGTTGGGTAAAGTTTTTAATTTGGATGACTTTGAATTGTGGACTTCCAGGAGATCAAGCGAGCCTTGGTTTATTTGTAGAAGCTTTAGGCTCACAATTATCAGTTCGCATGAGAAGACTATTTTTTGAAAGAATTTTAGAGGATAAGTTTATTCATCTGATGGCAGATCCTTCAGATTCTCAAGTAATAGTACTGCCTTTGAATGTTGGAGAATTGCCTCGTTTTGATCAAGTTGAAACAGCTTTGAATAAGGTTGGATTATTTGAAAAAGTACATGAAGATAGAAATCAATGGGATGTGCATGATGGAATTATTTCTATTCCTTGGAAATCTTCAGAGAATAGCTGATGATTTTACAAAAACATAGAATCTAATTAGTGTTCCAAGCATGATTTTTTTAGCGCCAATTTTGTTGTGAAAGATCATTCATTTAATGAGGGCTTTTTGAAAGCATTAGATGCTTTACCCAAGGTTTATGACCCCTTGGGCACAGAAACTCGTTGGCAAAGGATTTGGGAAGAGTCTGGTGCTTTTCATCCAGCCTCTAATGCGCAAGGCGAGCCTTTTTCAGTTGTAATTCCTCCGCCAAATGTGACTGGTAGCTTGCATATGGGTCATGCTTTTAATACCGCATTAATTGACACGATAGTTAGATATCAGCGATTACAAGGAAAAAATGTTCTGTGTTTACCAGGTACTGATCATGCATCTATAGCAGTTCAAACAATTCTTGAAAAGCAGCTAAAAGAAGAGGGATTGACTAGAGAAGATATTGGTAGAGATGCTTTCTTAAAAAGAGCCTTGGCTTGGAAGGCACAAAGTGGAGGTAAAATCGTCGATCAACTTAGACGCTTAGGTTATTCAGTTGACTGGCAAAGAGAGAGGTTTACCTTGGATGAAAAATTGAGTCATGCTGTTTCAGAGGCCTTTGTGAGATTGCACGACCAAGGTTTGATTTATAGAGGAGAATATCTTGTGAATTGGTGCCCTGCTTCAGGCTCGGCAGTAAGTGATTTGGAAGTAGAAATGAAAGAAGTTGATGGTTTTCTTTGGTATTTTCAATATCCATTATCTGTTGTTTCCGAATCATCAGCAATCACTCATCTTCAGGTGGCTACGACGAGGCCTGAAACAATGTTGGGCGATGTTGCTGTTGCAGTAAATCCTTTGGATGATAGATATAAACATCTTGTTGGGCAAACATTAACTCTTCCATTTATAGGTCGACAAATTCCTATCATTGCGGATGATCATGTTGACCAAACTTTTGGAACAGGTTGTGTCAAGGTAACGCCTGCACACGATCCAAATGATTTTGCAATTGGTCAGAGACATAATTTACCGCAAATTACAGTGATGAATAAAGACGGAACAATGAATAATCAGGCTGGCCAATTTAAAGGACTAGATCGTTTTGAGGCGCGTAGGCGAGTTGTTGAATGCTTGAAAGAAAAAGGACTCCTGATCAAAACAGAGAAGTATAGGCATAGTGTGCCTTTCTCGGATAGGGGTAAGGTCCCTGTAGAGCCTCTGCTTTCAACACAATGGTTTGTAAAAATGGAGCCAATGGCAGAAAGATGTCGTGCACATTTGACTAAAGGTGAGCCAAATTTTGTTCCAAATCGTTGGGAGAAAGTGTATCGAGATTGGTTATTGGGTATTCGTGATTGGTGTATAAGTCGACAATTATGGTGGGGGCATCGCATTCCAGCATGGTTTGTGATCAGTGAAACTGATAATACTGTGACGGAAAATACGCCATATATTGTTGCAATATCTAAAGAGCAGGCATATCTTAAAGCATGCCAACAATTTGGAGACGATGCGCAAATCCAACAGGATGAAGATGTATTAGATACATGGTTTTCAAGTGGCTTATGGCCTTTTTCTACATTAGGTTGGCCAGATGAAAATCATTCAGATTTTGAATGTTGGTACCCTACTAGTACTCTTGTTACTGGCTTTGATATTATCTTTTTTTGGGTCGCCAGAATGACAATGATGGCAGGTCTATTCACTGGGCGTATGCCATTTAAAGATGTTTATATTCATGGTCTGGTTAGAGATGAGCAAAATCGCAAAATGAGTAAAAGCGCTGGAAATGGAATTGACCCTCTTTTATTAATTGATCGATATGGCACAGATGCTTTGCGATTTGCTTTAGTGAAGGAAGTCGCAGGTGCTGGTCAAGATATTCGTCTTGATTACGATCGATCTAATGATACCTCTATCACAGTTGAAGCCTCGCGTAATTTTGCGAATAAACTTTGGAATGCCACTAGATTTGCTTTGATGAATATTGGAGATACTTCATTTAATGAGTTATCAGAAGATATTGACTTTGATTTATTACGTCTTTCAGATCAATGGATTTTATCGAGACTTTCAAGAATCAACTTGACTACTTCTAATAGATATCAAGAATATTCACTTGGTGAAGCAGCAAAAGGGTTGTATGAATTTATTTGGAATGATTTTTGTGATTGGTATCTTGAACTTATTAAACCGCGATTAAATATCACACATCAAGCAACAGAATCTGAATTAAGTGATCGCAAAGTTTCCCAAAAAGTAATTTTTAAGGTTTTGAGAGAGGTTTTGGTAATGCTTCACCCTTTAATGCCTCACTTGTCAGAGGAATTATGGCATGGGATTACTGGTTTCCCCGAGCAAAAGCTACTTGCCTTGCAACTATGGCCTGAATTAGAAGAAAGTTTTTTGAATGAAGAGTTAGAGCTTTCTTTTGCAGAGCTTTTTGAATCCATTCGATTGGTTCGTAATTTACGTGCAGTAGCTGGCGTGAAACCTTCCCAGGAAGTGCCTGTACGCTTTGTAACTAGAACTACAACGCTTGCAAAAACACTTAAGGCAGCTAATAGTGAGATCAAGGTATTAACAAAAGCTCAAAAAGTAGAAGTTTTTCATCCTGACGAACTTCTTGATAGGCCTGCTGTAAAGGTTTTGGCTGGTGTTGCAGGTGACCTTGAGGTTATTTTGCCTATTGAAGGATTAGTTGATATTCAAGCATTACGAGATCGCTTACAAAAAGATTTATCTAAAGCAAACAAAGAAATTTCTATACTTTCGGATAGATTGTCTAATCCTAATTTTGCAAATAAAGCACCTGAAAAAGTTGTTGCCGAATGTAAAATGAAGTTATTAGATGCTCAATCACAAGCTGAATTGGCAGAACAAAGATTATTTGGCTTAGATAATTAATTTCAGATATGTTTGATATTAGTAATTGGGTGCAAGATCAAATTCAATATTTTTTAACTCCATTGGGGATATTTTTATTTATTTTTATGTATATGCTTTGGGTTACTTTTTTATTGCCAGGTTCATGGTTGACCATGGTGGCAGGAGTAATTTATGGAACTTTTAGTGGGACTTTATTCGTTTTTATTGGAGCCTCTTTAGGAGCTATTTTAACATTTTGGTCAGGTAGAACTTTTTTGAGAAAGTGGACTCAAAAGAAATTAAGTAATTATCCAAAATTAGAGTTAGTGAAACAAAAAGTTAGTAAAGAAGGTTTAAGATTAATTTTCCTTACTCGTTTATCCCCAATTTTTCCTTTTTCTTTTTTAAACTTAGTTTATGGCATTAGTGAAGTTAATTTTAAGGATTATGTTATAAGCTTAATAGCAATTTTGCCTGGTACCATACTCTATTGTAGTTTGGGTTCTTTGGCAGGCGATTTATCCAAATTTAATGAGATACTATCAAATAGAAGTGATTTGCAATCTTTAATTTTTACTTCGATGGCTTTAATTTCATCAAGTTTTGCAGTGTTTTTAATTCTTCGTGCTGTAAGGAATGCCCTTAAAGAATTTGAATAAACTTTTAATCGGGATTGGGTAGATTCCAGTCTTTAATACTTGCAATTATAATGAACCAATATAATCTTATTTTAGATTGAAAACCTTGTTTAGAGTCAAGCTCTATATATTTTGCCCTCCCACATTCTGTTTTAATAAATGAAAATATTCTTAATTTTTTCATGATGAATAAAACTATTGTTTTAGAAGTTCTAAAAAATCTTGCTCATTGATTATTTTAACATTTAGTTGTTGGGCTTTTTTAAATTTGCTTCCTACTTTTTCTCCGGTAATAAGATAATTTGTATTGTTACTAATATTAGAATTAATTTTACCCCCTTCATTTTCAATTATAGTTTTTAGTTCATTGCGTGTAAATGATTTCATCTTTCCTGTAATGACAAAGCTCTTGTTATATATAGATGTATTTTGAGATTGATCATTTGAGCTTTTGCTTTCATTATCTTCTAAAGAGACTCCTATATCATTTAATTCTTCAATTAACTTTTGATTGGTTTCCATCGAAAACCAACTTTGAAGTGATTCAACAATTTCGCTACCAATACCATGTATATTTGAAATTAAGTGTGGCTGATTAAGTGAGGCTTCAGATAGATTTTTTATATTATTGAATTCTTTTGTAAGTACCTTTGCATTAGCTTCGCCTATATGAAGTATTCCTAGTCCATAAAGTTTTCTATGCCAAGCTTTTTTCTTGGATCTTTGAATTGCAGATATTAGTTTTTCGGCTGACTTATTACCCATCCTATCTAATTGACTCAGCATCATTTGATCTAATCTGTATAAACAAGATATTGAATTTACAATACCCTTCTCTACTAATTGTTTGATTATTTTTTCACCTAATCCATCAATATCTAGAGATCCTTTACTTGCCCAATGGCGTAATGACCCACGAAGAATTGCTGGACATTTATTGTTAACACATTTAGTTATTGCCTCATTATTTTCTTTGACTAAGATTTTATTACATTCTGGACAGTTTAAAGGGAGTGAAAGGTTTTTTGAATTCTGAGGTCTTAGCTCTGTTATGACTCTTACTACTTCAGGAATTATTTCTCCTGCCTTCCTCACTACAATTGTATCTTCTTCATGCAGGTCAAGAGTATTTAAACGTTTTGCATTATGTAGAGTTGCTCGACTTACAGTTGTTCCAGCAAGAAAAATAGATTCAAACTCTGCCACAGGTGTTACCGCACCAGTTCGTCCAACTTGATATGTAAGTTTGATTAGTTTCGTTGATGATTCTTCAGCAGGATATTTCATTGCAATTGCCCATCTAGGGGCTTTTTGCGTGAAACCTATTGTGTCTTGTAAATTGAAATTATTAATTTTAACTACAACTCCATCAGTTGCATAAGGTAAATCATGACGCTTGGTTTCCCATTCTTCAAAAAATAACTTTACTTCTTTTAAATTCTTACATATGTGAGCATTTTTATTTACTTTAAAACCTGCAATCTTTAACCAATTTAGGGCTGATAATTGATTTATAGGCCTTGCTAATTCTTTATTTTCTGGTTCCCAGTCTTTCGGTAGGTGAATTGAATAGGCATAAAAATCTAGCTTTCTAGATGCAACTATTTGAGGGTCTAATTGTCGAAGAGTTCCAGCACATGCATTTCTAGGATTGGCAAACAATGCTTGATTCTTTTGTTCCCTAATTTCATTAATATCTTCGAATGTTTGATTAGGGATGAATGCCTCACCTCTAACTTCCAGCCACGCTGGTGGGTTTTGTAATTGTAATGATAAAGGGATAGAGCTAATAGTTTGTGCATTTGATGTTATTTCTTCGCCTTGCTCACCATCCCCCCTGGTAGCAGCTCTTACGAGTATTCCATTGACATAGCTAAGGGCTAAAGCATTACCATCGATTTTTAATTCACAAATCATTTCCAATTTATTATTTTTAGACAGTACTTTTGATGCAGAATTTAAAGTTTTTTCTAACCTTGAATACCAAGTTTCAAGTTCTTCAGAACTGAAAGCATTATCTAAGCTAAAAAGAGGAATCTTATGTTGAATACTTTTAAATCTTTGTGCTGGTTTTCCACCTAGGCGTAGAGATGGACTATCTGCTGTAATTAAAGAAGGACATTGTTTTTCTAATTGAATAAGTTCTTTATAAAGCTTGTCATAAACAGCATCTTCCAATATTGGAGAGTCGAGAACATAATAGGAATGGTTTGCTTGATTGAGTAATTTTTGTAGTTCTAATGCTCGTCTTGAGTCATTATTAGATGGAAGATTCACTATGTATTCAAACGAGAATTAATTATTACTTTTTGCTATTCGATTAATTCGCCAAATCTTATCAATTTTAATAAATGTAAAATCTAAAGGCAATTCTTCTTTTTTATCTTCTGATTTTAGTTTTAACGTAAGAATGATTTGATTATCTTCAATACGAGGTCTTCCAGACTTCAAATTGCGATAACGGTTTAATTGGAGACTGCTTAGAAACTTAAGAAAATCTTGTCGGTTTACATGTTGACGATATTTCTTTGTTGTAAGCCTATAAGCACCATCGATTTGTCCAGATGCTATTTGATCGAAGAATTTTTTGACAAGAGGGTTTATGCCTCTTGCTTCTATGACTAGCTTGATAGCATTAAATGTCCAAAAGAGTAGAAGACCGCTCCCGCCTATTAGGAGAGCTTTGATTCCTATTTCTTTTACTAGTGCTCCATCCATTGGTTAAGTTCGTTTTGACAGTTTGACTTTTTAACTTTAGAAAGCAGAGTGTTTATTAGTCACTAAATTTTAGACAGATTGTTATTACTTCGGTAACTGTCCTCTTCTAGGTCAATGCCTCTGATTCCACTTTTACCATTATTTCACCGATTCAATCGGGAATATTTTGATGGTTTGCTTGCTACTGGTAGCAAATCCTTAGTTTCTGTGAGATGGAGTGATGGAAGATTAACTAATACAGCAGGCTTTTATCGTCGAGTTTTCCATAACTATTTGGTTTCAGAGGCTGAGATAGTTTTATCAACCCCTTTATTGGCCAATCTTCCATTGAGTGCTGTGGAAAGCACGCTTTGCCATGAAATGATCCATGCTTGGACAGACTTGGTGCTGGGGATTAAAGAAGGGCATGGAAAGGTTTTTAAGGAAAAGATGGCTTTCATTAACTCTTTGCAAAATAATTTTCAAGTTACTATTCGTCATCAATATCCTATTCCTTCAAAAACTCCTAAGTGGCTAGCTATTTGCCCCTTATGCAGATCAAGAGTGCTTTGTAGACGAAGATTTAAGAGTGCCGCTTGCAAAAAGTGCTGCGACAAAAAATATAATGGAAATTGGCATGCCAATTGTATTTTGGTTTATGAACCAGTTCCTCAGACTGTGTAAATTATCAAAATTAGTTTTTGCAAAAACTGCATTTTCTTAATTAAAGAAATTTTTTATGGATATAAGTCGACAATCAAGCTTTCGTTCGAACCGTTCTAGAGATCCATTAGAGCGTCGAATGGATCAATGGTTTGAAACGGGGCGCCAATTTGTTGATGGTGTCGCTGGTAATCGCCCTGGACAAAGAAAAAAAGAGACCTCTATAAATTCTAATCGTTCAAGTATTCAAAATGCTGGTCGCTGGGTTGGGGAAAAGTTGGATTGGTTTTTTGAAGAGGAGGAAGATTGGCAAGACAATATTGAGCCAGAAATGAATTTGATAAATAATTCGAGGAATATTAAAAGACCTTTGGAAGCCATTTCATTGAGAGTGCCTAAGGCAATTCCTTCATCAGTAAATATGGATTCAGATTCTAACTCTTCTGAGCTATGGCCTGATGATTCAGATTTTCGTATTGATAGATGGCAACGTTCTCAGGATAAGCAAGTAAATATTTCAAGAAATAGTTTTGGTAATCCCACGCAATCTAAAGATCTAAGAAGGCCCTTGCCTAAATCAAGCCGAAGAAAAAATTAGGTTATATTTTTTCGAGAGATAGGACCTAGCCAATCCTCTAGTTTGGGATTAAATACTTCTCTAATAACAGTTAATTCTTTTTGTTGGCGAAAAAATCTGTAATGCCTACTCCAAAAGGGACCTTTGGTATTGAATTCAGCTTCAAGCCAATCTGCATTGACCAAAGACAGTCCATCAACTTCACGAAAAAGCTCTGACCTTCCATTGGTAAGGCTCTCCCAAATTGGCTGATCTTTATTTATAAGATGATGTTCGGCTTCACTTTGATTCCACCAGCTTTCTGCCCATGCAAGTGTATGTTGCCCACATTGGATCCATACTTGACGTCGGAGAAGAGGAGGTTTGAGTTCTTTTACTTCTATTGGGGCTCTGTCTCCAGCTTTGGCTTCAGATGCCATGGTTATCAGTTTAATTGTTACTTTATCTCCTGTTAAAAGATTTAGATGACGAGTAGGGCTGCCATCTCCAAGTAGCATTAATTTCCATGGGCCAGATAATTCACCAGGTGCATTTCCTGCCATTACAGAGTCTGTAGGAGCTTCCCAGGAAGGTATTGGTGATTTGAGCACTTGTTTAGTCAGAGAATTTAATCTTTTCCAGATGTTCCTCTGTATTTTGAACTAAACTTTCATGTTTTTTTCTACTTTGTATTTTTAGCCATACAAGAAGAGCTGTTAGGTCTGCTTTGCTTACACCTGGTACTTGAGCAGCTTCTCCAAAATTTTTTGGCTTTTGAGCTGTTAATTTTTCTCTAGCTTCTTGTGATAGTGTTTGTATATTATTGTAATTAATTTCCTTAGGTAAAAGCTTTCTAGTTTGTTTTTTTAATTGTTCAATTTGGTTTTTTTGTCGCTCTAAATACCCACTATATTTAATATCAATTTCAACCCCTTCTCTGACATCTAGTGGAATAGATGTATGCATAAGGTTATATTTTATAAGGTTAGATGCATGAAAGCCTGGTCTTCGAATCAAGTTTGCAAGTGTTATTGATCCTTTGATTTTAGAACCAGTCTCTTTTTCTAAGGCTAGAGCTATAGGATCACTTTCTTTAACCCGATTAGTTTCAAGGTGTGAAATTTCTGTCTTTATCGCAGATTGTTTTTTTTGAAATATTTCCCAACGTCGCTTCTCAATAAGCCCTAATTTATAGCCTAGAGGAGTTAATCTCCTGTCTGCATTATCACCACGTAATAGTAACCTATACTCGCTACGACTTGTTAATACTCTATATGGTTCCTTTAGATCTTTGTTGACAAGATCATCTATCATGGTTCCTATATAACTTTCTTCTCTCGTAAAATAAACTGCCTCTTTATTATTTATATAATTTGATGCATTTATTCCTGAAACCAATCCTTGCGCTGCTGCTTCTTCATAGCCTGTTGTTCCATTTAATTGACCTGCACTAAAAAGACCTTGGACTTTTTTTGTTTCTAGGGATGGTAGTAATTGGGTTGCAGGGAGATAATCATATTCAACTGCATATGCAGGACGTAGCATTATACATTCCTTTAGACCTGGCAGTGTTCTTAAAAGCTCTAACTGAATATTTTCGGGCAACCCAGTTGAGAATCCTTGTACATATATTTCTGGAGTATCTCGTCCTTCAGGCTCAAGAAAAATCTGGTGTGATTCTTTATCTTTAAATCTTACAATTTTATCCTCAATTGATGGGCAATATCTTGGGCCTTTGCTATTAATAAACCCACCATAAATAGGCGTTAAGTGAAGATTATTTTTGATTAATGAATGAGTTTCTTTTGTTGTTCGAGTTATATAGCAACTCATTTGTTCACTGCTCTTCCATGCGACAGGGTCGAAAGAGAAAAATCGATCTGCTGCATCACTTTTTTGTTCCTCAAGTGAATTTAAGTCGATACTTCGACGATCAATTCGTGCAGGTGTTCCTGTTTTAAGTCTACTTGTTGTGAAGCCCAGTCTTTGAAGGGCCTCTGTTAATCCCTCTGCTGGTTGTTCTCCAGAGCGTCCGGCTGGCATGGATTTATTGCCAACCCATATTTTTCCTCGTAGAAAAGTTCCTGTTGTGAGAATTACTGCTTGAGCAAAATAAACACTACCAAAATAGGTCTTGACTCCTTTTATTTTCCCAATTGCTCCATCAGTTCCATTAGATAAGGTGTTTGATTCTTTGAGGTCTACTTCTAGATCAGTGATCATTGCTTCTCTTAGATGAAGATTCGGAGTGTTTTGAAGTATTTGGAGCATATGTTTGGAATATTGTCTTTTGTCTGTTTGGGCTCTTAAAGCCCAAACAGCAGGACCTCTACTTGCATTTAAAATTCTTTTTTGCAATGCAGTTGCATCAGCTAAGCGACCTATTACACCTCCTAGAGCATCTACTTCATGAACCAGTTGACTTTTTGCTGGTCCACCAACAGCAGGATTGCAAGGTTGCCAAGCAATTCGATCAAGGTTTAGCGTAAACAATGCTGTTGATAACCCCATGCGAGATGTTGTGAGAGCAGCTTCACAACCTGCATGACCACCACCAACTACGATTACATCAAACTTTTCGTTATAAATATTTGAATTTTTCATATATTTTTTAAGAGTTTTTTACTCTTGTATTCGAGATTTTATGAAGCAAGGTTTCTGAACCTTGTGAATTCAGGTTCAAATAATAATTTCACAGTCCCAATAGGACCATTCCTGTGCTTTGTAACTATTACCTCGGTTATACCTCTATCTGGTGTTTCGGGATTGTAATACTCATCTCGATAGATCATTAAAACCAAATCAGCATCTTGTTCAATTGAGCCAGATTCCCGCAAGTCGCTCAGCATAGGTCTTTTGTTGGTTCTAGACTCAACACCTCGACTTAATTGAGAAAGCGCTATTACTGGCACTTTAAGTTCTCGGGCCATAGCTTTTAAACCTCTTGTTATGCGAGAGAGTTCTTGGACTCTATTGTCAGGTGTTGAACCTTCCATTAGTTGAAGATAGTCAATCACAATTAATCCAAGCTCTTTGCCTTGTTCTGCAATTAGCCTTCTGCATAAGGATCTCATTTCAAGTACTCCTAAATTTGGCTTATCGTCTATATAAATTGGTAATTGGCCTAGAGTATTAATACCTTGTCCAAGTAGCGGCCATTCTTCTTGATTCAGTCTTCCAGTTCTCAACCTTCCACTTTCAATACCCACTTCCATTGATAACAACCGATATGTGAGTTGTTCTTTGCTCATTTCTAAGCTAAATAAACAAACTGGTAGGCCATGAAGCTGTGCAACATTTTTCGCAAGATTTAAAACGATTGATGTTTTCCCCATTGCTGGTCTTCCTGCAACAATTATTAAGTCACTGCGTTGAAGACCTTGGGTCATTGCGTCAAGGTCATAAAAATTTACTGGGATACCTGCTACTGAAGTTCCAAGTGAACGGCTTTCAATTTCATTGAATGTTGAAGTGAGAATTTCTGAAGTTGGAATAAGTCCTTTAGAAGGTTGTTCTTGGCTAATTGAAAAGATCTTTTGCTCTGCTTTGTCTAGGACTTCTTCTGTTGCAATACTTTTATCAAAACTGAGCTTTATAACTTCATTACCAGACTTGATGAGTTGCCTTCGAATAAACTTGTCAGTGATTAATTTTGAAACTTGTTCTATTGACGCTGTGGAAGCAACATTTTCAACCAGTGAAACTAATCTTTGATTACCTCCTATTTTTTCAAGACTTCCAGTATCTGCAAGCCAAGCACTCATTGATGTTAAATCTGTAGGCTTTCCTTGGCTATGCAGCATAATTGCTGTACGAAAGATTTCTCTATGAGCGCTTAGATAAAAAGCTTCTGGTTGAACTAAATCTGCTATGCGACTTATTGCATCTGGGTCTAATAAGATTCCTCCTAATACGGCTTCTTCTGCCTCAAGATTCTGAGGTGGGATTAGGTCTGGTTGAGCTTCAAAGTTTGTTTCTAGAGAATTTTTATATCGCTGCGATCTTTTTTTTCCTTCGCTAGGAGGTTCATTATTTTGTTGAAAAGGGGCGCTAACCATTTAAATATTGATGTTTATTGGAGACTTACTATGGCTGGTCATAAGAATCTTTCAAGTTATTAATAGCTAACGACTTCAACATTTATCTCTGCTGTAACTTCTGGATGCAACTTGACTTCAACTTTATATTTTCCAACACCATGAATCTCAGGAAGAATAATTGTTCTTCGATCGATTTCTTTCTTTGTTGCTTTTTCAATTTCTTCTGCAACATCTCCATTGGTCACTGTTCCAAATAGAACACCATCTTCTCCTACTTGTTTTTTTATTGTAAATCTACCGATAGTTTTGAGAGCTGTTTCGAAATTAATCGCTTCTTGCTTGATCGCTTCTTCTTGTTCTTTTTGTTTAGCTCTCCGATGTTCCACTTGCTTTAGAACCGCAGCTGTTACGGGAACTGCTTTCCCAAATGGGAGTAGAAAGTTTCTTGCATATCCAGGAGCAACTTCTACAACATCTCCATCTTTTCCAAGACTAAGAACATTTTCTTGTAGAACAACTTGTACTCTTTTTGCCATGATTGATTTAGTAAGGATTTATTGATGTCTTAATTCCAAGCTTAGGACGTCATGGGCAAACGTATTTTTTTTGCCAGCCCTAAAGCATGCAATAAACGGATATGTTGCCAAGTTAGATCTATTTGACCAGCTTGTAAGCCTTGTTTTGCAGAATTTGGATAAGCATGGTGATTGTTGTGCCAACCTTCCCCAAAAGTTAGTGCTGCCACCCATGCATTATTTCTTGATCTGTCTCCACTATCAAATGCAATTGTTCCCCAGCAGTGTGTTGCTGAATTTACAAGCCAAGTGATGTGATAAACCAAAACTAATCTAAAAGGTATTCCCCAGAGAACCATTGACCAACCACCTACGTCAGAAATTGTGCCAAGCCAAAAAAGTAATCCTCCTAGAGGAATTTGCAGTAACAAAAAGTTTTTATTCAAGAAACGATAATAAGGATCTTTAATTAGATCACCAGCAAATTGAGGAACAGTATCCATGGCTGGAACAGTCTCAAGCATCCATCCCATATGACTCCACCAAAACCCTCTATTACTATTGTGATGATCAGGATCTGTGTCAGAAAAAGTATGATGGTGCCTATGAAGCCCCACCCAGTCAATTGGACCGTGTTGACAACTTAAGGCCCCACAAGTTGCGAAAAACCTTTCTAGCCATTTTGGCACTTTAAAAGAACGATGAGATAGCAATCTGTGATACCCCAGGGTGACTCCAAGACACGCAGTGATCCAATAAAGAATGAGTAAAGTAGCTACAGCTTGAAAACTCCAAAATCTAGGTGATAAGGCAAATATTGTTAGCAGATGAATCGCAAGCATGAATGCAATAGTTCCCCATCTTCTATGCATTCGATCAGGTCGCCTATTAGATTTATGAGTCAATTGCAATTTCCTGGAAGCCGCCATTGCTTTGTCTTTTGCAATTGGCCTGCTTAAAGGGGCATTTGCACTTATCGCACTTGAAACCACTCTGATCAGGATGAAGGTATCTTATAATAACCGATAAGGATGTATATCATCTAGTCAGATTGATCTTGTAAACGATTTTGTGACTAACGGTTTTCGCGAGCGATTGGCAAAAGGCAGGCGAGCAATGGCTCATCTGATTCATGTCTGGCATGAGAGAAACGGTTGGTCTCATAAGGTTTTACCTGCTTTAGCAGATTCCCTAGACCTTGGCAGAGTTCATAATTCTCAGATTTCTACACTTCGTAATGGAAAGCTTGCTTCGCCTGGCCCTGAAGTATTTCTTGCATTATCACAAATCAATCATGTTCTATATCAAGGAATAGGAGAAATCAGGGATCATCTTAGTAATGATTACCCTGAGTTATTGAAAGTCCTTGTTGATTCATCTATTCCTTTGGTTGGTGATGATGATAAACCACTTTCAGCAGGAGATTTGTTTGAAATATTTATTGGTTTAAAGCCATTACCTTCTTCATTTGATTGGTTTATTGAAGAAGATGAGGCCGCAATCTTAAGTGCTGCATTATCGGATTATTTATGTAATCAAAGATCTTGGAGGCAATGTAAGGAAGAAGTAATGTCAGCTTATCCAGTGCAGAAATCAAATAGGAGAGAGAGATTTGCCGAGGTTATGGCAGGTATTCGTGATTATACAGCTGAAGAATTAGATGGAGAATTATTAGATTTATTTGCTACTCATCGCACTATTACTTCGTCTGAATTGCAAACTGCAGATGATTTTTTGAAAGATTTACGTTCTAGAGCGTTGCATTTACGAGACTTGGAAAGGATATAGAATTATTTAGCTTATATTTTTTAGATGTTAGAGAAAAATATTCTTCAGTCAAATGCTTTTACTTTTTTAAGTTCAGTTGAAAAGAATTTGGAATATTTATCAAAAGAAAGAACAGAGGGAGTAACTATAAGATTAAAGAAAGTTTTAGATGCTTTTTCTCAACAAGGATTAGGGCCACATCATTTTTCATCTGTAAATGGTTATGGCCATGGTGATTTAGGAAGAGATTTAATTGATAAGGTATTTGCAAATATTTTTAAAGCAGATCATGCTGCTGCAAGGGTGCAGTTTGTAAGTGGTACTCATGCAATTGCATCTGTTTTGTTTGGCATTCTTAGGCCAGGTGATAATTTATTATCAGTAACAGGTAGACCTTATGAAACTCTTGAGGAAGTTATTGGTTTAAGAAATTCTGGGCAAGGATCATTAAAAGATTTTGGTATAAATTATGAAGAAACTTCTGTATTTCACAAGAGAGTTCTTCAGCTGGAGGAATTAAAAGAATCTTTAAAGATTAAAAGAAATATGATTTTTATTCAAAGAAGTTGTGGATATTCTTGGAGACCTTCTTTATCTATAGCTAATATTAAATCTATTTGTGCATGTATTCATGAAATTCAACCAGAATGCATCTGCTTTGTTGATAATTGTTATGGAGAATTTGTAGAAGATAAAGAACCGATTGAAGTTGGTGCAGATTTGATAGCAGGCTCTTTAATTAAAAATCCAGGTGGAACAATAGTTCCTGCAGGTGGTTACATAGCTGGCAATTTTGATTTGGTTGAAAAGGCATGTTGCAGACTTACGGCACCTGGTATAGGTAGTTTTGGAGGAACAAGTTTTGATTTGAATCGTATTATCCTCCAAGGTTTGTTTCTTTCTCCACAAATGGTTGCAGAATCACTAATTGGATCAGATTTAATTGCTGCTGTATTTAATACTCTTGGTTTTGATGTCAATCCATTACCAGGAGAATATAGAAGTGATTTGATTCAAGCCATATGTTTAAAGAAGCCAGAAATTATTAAAATACTTTGCAATGCTTTCCAGATGTCCTCGCCGGTTGGTTCTTATTTAAAGCCAATATCTTCTAATATGCCAGGCTATCAGTCAGACTTGCTTATGGCGGGAGGTACTTTTATTGATGGTAGTACAAGTGAATTTTCTGCAGATGGTCCATTAAAGGCACCTTATAATATATTTATTCAAGGAGGCACTCATCGATCGCATATCAAAATTGCACTTGCTCAGGCCTTGGTAATGCTTGAGCAAGAAAGATTGCTAAAGTTGCCTCAGAATATATAAACTTGCTTGGCCCCGCTAATGGCCTTTGATTTTCCTAAAGAATTTCGCTTTGCTGATAGCCACGAATATGCTGTCGTTGATGGAGAACTTGTCCGAATTGGGATAAGTGCTTTTGCAGTTGATCAACTTGGAGACATAGTATTTGTGGATCTTCCAGATATTGGCACATCTATTGAGAAAGGAAGTGCTTTTGGCTCAGTTGAGTCTGTTAAGGCTGTAGAGGATATGTATTTACCAATTAGTGGTGAAGTCGTTCAAATCAATGAATCTGTACTATCCAACCCTGAAGAATTACAAAACAATCCACATGGAAAGGGGTGGCTATTATTGATTCGTCCAGTTTCGATAAATGAAATTAATGAATTAATGGATTCGATAACTTATGCTAGTAAGATTGCTGCGAATTGAATAATTGAATTTCTTAACTTTTGATTGAAATATACTTTCCAAATAACAACTACTTTATCTTTTTATCATTTGATTAAAATCAATGAAAGAAAAAAACAAAGTTTCAGAAGAATTTTTAGGCCGACATTTAGGAATTAATAAGTTAGATCAGGCACATATGCTTGAATTTTTAACTCAACAAGACTTAGAGCAATTTGTTGCTTCTGTTGTTCCTAGTGAAATTCTTGATCAATATTCTTCAGATACATCTTTTTTAGAAGGGTGTTCGGAGATAGAAGCTTTAGAAGAATTGAATCATATTGCTAGACAAAATATTGTTAATAGATCATTAATTGGTCTTGGTTATTATGGCACCACGACTCCCTCTGTGATTAAGAGAAATATTTTAGAGAATCCTCAATGGTATACCTCATATACTCCATATCAAGCAGAAATATCTCAAGGAAGATTAGAGGCTTTATTTAATTTTCAAACTTTAATTACTGAATTAACAGGCCTAGAGATTGCCAATGCTTCTTTATTGGATGAAGCAACAGCAGCAGCAGAAGCAATGAGCTTGTCTTTTTCAGTAAGAAAAAATAAAAATGCTAGAACGTTTTTTGTAGATCAACTTGCTTTTCCTCAAACTTTAGATGTTCTTAGAACTCGAGCAGAACCTTTAAATATTGTTTTGCAAGAAGTGGATTTAGAAAATTTTAATTTTAATCAGGATGTATTTGGAATTTTAATACAATTACCAGGTTCTAATGGGCGACTATTTAATTTATCTTCTATAACATCCAAAGCTAAAGAATATAATTTATTGGTTACAACAGCTATTGATCCCTTAGCACAAGTTTTATTAGAGCCAGTTGGCAAGTTAGGAGCTGATATTGCTATTGGAAGTTCTCAACGCTTTGGAGTACCTATGGGATTTGGAGGTCCACATGCAGCTTTTTTTGCTACAAGAAAGACTTTCCAAAGACAAGTTCCTGGACGTCTAGTAGGTCAATCTGTTGATCGAGATGGATCTCCTGCTTTGCGGTTGGCTTTACAAACTAGAGAGCAACATATTCGTCGGGATAAGGCGACAAGTAATATTTGCACAGCACAAGTTCTTTTAGCAGTTATTTCTTCTTTTTTTGCTGTATATCATGGCTCAGATGGTTTAGAAGATATAGCTAAAAGAGTAGTCCTATATAGAGCTAAATTGGAATCATTCTTGAAGTATATGAATTATCCAATTATTCCAATAACTAGGTTTGATACCATTGAAGTTTTTTGTCCAGAGGCAACAAAAATTCATAAACTGATGCTTAATAAATCTATTAATCTGCGTATGCTTCCTTATGGCTCTTCTATAGATAATGCAACTGGATTTGCTGTCTCATTAGATGAACTAACAACTGAAAATGAACTTCATCAGCTCTTTGATATTTTTTCTCAAGTTAAATGTCAAGACTATCAAGATTTTGATGAATCTAATGTATTAGATATTGATGAGTTACTTGTAGATGTTCCTTTGAGAAAAGAACCTTGGTTAACTCAAAAAGTATTTAATTATTATAGATCTGAAACTGAGTTATTAAGGTATATAAATAAACTTTCAAATAAAGATTTTTCTTTAGTGCAAGGAATGATTCCATTAGGCAGTTGCACAATGAAATTAAATGCAACTTCAGAATTAATACCTATAAGTTGGAAGGAATTCGCATCTATTCATCCATTTGCTCCTATAGATCAGTTAAGAGGGTATAAAAAGTTAATTCATGATTTAGAGGGATGGCTTGCATATTTAACTGGCTTTGCCGCTGTATCTTTGCAGCCAAATGCAGGTTCTCAGGGAGAATACGCAGGGTTACTTACTATTAGAGCGTGGCATCAGGCGAGAGGCGAGGGAACTAGGAATCTTTGCTTAATTCCTACTAGTGCTCATGGAACAAATCCTGCAAGTGCAGTCATGGCAGGGTTTAAAGTAGAGGCCATTCTTTGTGATTCTCAAGGAAATATAGATATTAATGATTTATCTAGAAAAGTTGAAACCCATTCGGAGAACTTGGCTGCTCTCATGATTACTTATCCATCAACGCATGGAGTATTTGAGCCAAACATTTGTGAAATTTCTAGAATTGTTCATAGACACAATGGACAGGTTTATTTAGACGGCGCCAATTTGAATGCTCAAGTTGGGTTGTGTAAACCTGGTGCATATGGTGCTGATGTTTGTCATTTAAATCTTCATAAGACCTTTTGCATTCCTCATGGAGGAGGTGGACCTGGTGTTGGTCCGATTGCAGTTGCTAAGCATTTGCAGCCATTTTTACCTAAGCATCTTTTTGATAAATCACAAACAAGTACTCATATAGGTGCGATTTCTGCAGCTCCTTATGGTAGCGCAGGTATTTTACCAATTAGTTGGATGTATATAAAAATGATGGGATTAAAAGGCTTGAGACAAGCTAGTTCTACTGCCATTTTGTCTGCCAATTATATTGCCGAGCGCTTAGATTCATATTATCCAGTTTTATTTAAAGGTCCTAATAATAAGGTTGCTCATGAATGTATTCTTGATCTTCGGCAAATCAAGCAAAAGACAGGAATTGAAGTAGATGATATTGCGAAAAGATTAATGGATTATGGTTTTCATGCGCCAACTGTGAGTTGGCCTGTAGCCGGAACTTTAATGGTTGAACCTACAGAAAGTGAAAGTCTTGTGGAAGTAGATCGTTTTTGTGATGCAATGATTGCAATTCGACAAGAAATTAATCAGATTGAATTAGGAAACATGGATGGAACTAATAATCCTTTAAAGCGTTCTCCTCATACTTTGCAAGCTGTTACTGCAGATAAATGGGATAGACCTTACTCCCGCCAAGAAGCGGCTTTTCCATTAGAAGGTCAAGTTAAGAATAAGTTCTGGCCTGCAGTGTCAAGGATAGACAATGCTTTTGGCGATAGGAATTTAGTATGTACATGCGATCCAATAGAGGAATATATAAATAATTAGTTGTTACGTACTACTGGCCGATATCCGATTTAATAGTTAAGTTTTCAGCGAAAACCTATTTTTTTGGTTTTAATCATCTGCAATAGCAAAGAAAATTATTTTCTTTGTGCAGATTTTCACATCACTTGGGGAAAGATGGTGAAAGAAATTATTGTTGACAAGCAATCTTCGAAAGTCACTTCAAAAGAAGATTTACATCTTCCTTTTACTCAAACTCCTCTTGAGTCTGTTTTGAGTAAGGGCAGATTGGTGAAGGTCCATGGGACAAATGTATTGAGAGTGCCATTTGGTGTTCGTCAACCTAGAAAACAAAGACCTGAGAAACCTGATACAAGAATTACTTTAGTTCTGCCATTTCAACCTCAAGGATCTCCTACACCTCCACCTCAAGCAGCGTAAAATTTAGGCAGCTACGCTAGTTGAGTTTTTATCAAGAATTTCACGATAAAATTTTTTTAATTCTTCTGTAGCATTAGCCCAGCCCCATTTCTCAGCTTCAAGTCGAGCAGAATTTCTCATTGATTGTCTTTCTAATTCATTGCCTAGAATATTTTTAGTAGCTTTAATTAAGCTAATTGACCCTTCATTCTCTCCATCTGGTTCATAAAGACATCCATTTACGCCATCATTAATAATGTCTGGGATACCACCTTTATTTGCTCCTACAACTGGGCATCCAGCTGCCATTGCCTCTAAGAGTACAAGTCCTAATGTCTCTGTACTTGAAGGAAACAGAAAGGCATCTCCAGATGCATAAGCACTGGCAAGCTCTTCGCCTGATAGATACCCAACGAAAGTTGTAGAAGTTCCTTCAAAAATTTTCTCTAGTTGTTGTCGGTAGGGACCATCACCAACTAGTGCCAATCTGGTATTTGGCAAAGCCTCAAGTACAGGTTTAATTCTTTCAATTTGTTTCTCTGCAGATAGTCGTCCAACATAAATTAATAGTTCTCCTTCATCACTATATTTTCCAAGCAACCTTTTTCTCATATCAAAGTTTCTTAATTCAGGTCTGAATGTTTCTGTATCTACTCCGCGTTGCCATAAAGCAGTATTTTGTATTCCTTTTTCACTCAGTTCTTTCACCATTGCAGTAGAAGTACATAAATTCAGCGTTGCTTGATTATGTGCAGCTTTCAGTAGTTCCCAAAGGAGAGGTTCAAGCATTCCCATCCCATAATGTTCTAAATATTTAGGCAAATGAGTGTGATAACTAGCAACTAGTGGAATTCCATTTGTTTTTGCCAGCCAAATTCCACCTAATCCAAGAACAGCTGGATTAACAACATGAATAAGGTCTGGTTTTAATTTGTCTAATGTTTCTGATACTGCTGGTCCAGGCAATCCCAGTTTTAATTCAGGATACAGAGGCAGGGGCATTGCAGGAACACCAACAATCTTTGCACCTTTGTATTCAGAGGGACATCCTTCTGGGCAAAAAACCACCACTTCATCTCCGGATTTGGTAAGGTTCTCGACTGTTTTGGTTAATCGAGTCACTATTCCATCTACCTTTGGAAGAAAAGTTTCAGTAAAAAAAGCAATCTTCACTGGATTAAAGGGTTATGAGATTAGGTGTATGAATTCATTCTAATTTTTTATTGCCTTTGCTTGTGTTGAAGTCCATGCAGAAATACATGGAATGCGATTTTTATCACATCTATCTGACCATCGTCGAGCAACATCCACTACTTCAGTTAATAAACCATCATCAAGAGTTGTAGGTTTGAGACCCAGTTCTATAAAGCATCGATTATCAACAATCAGATCATTCTCTACAGCTTCATTCCGTGGGTTTGGTAAATAATTAATTTCCGCACCTGTTAAAGAAGCAACTTTTTGGGCTAATTCTCCAACTTGATGACTTTCAGTCATTTGATTGAAGATTTTTACTCTTTCGCCTTTTAACGGTGGATTCTCTAATGCAAGTTGAACACATTTTACTGAGTCTCGAATATGAATAAATGCTCTAGTTTGTCCACCAGTTCCATGAACTGTTAATGGATAATTTATAGCTGCTTGCATTAGAAATCTATTTAAAACAGTTCCATAGTCACCGTCGTAATCAAACCTATTGGTTAACCGAGGATCTTTTAATGTAGCTTCTGTATTTGTCCCCCAAACGATACCTTGATGCAGATCTGTAATTCTTATTAGGTCATTTTTGTTGTAGTAAAGAAAAAGTAATTGATCTAGCGTCTTTGTCATGTGATAAACGCTTCCTGGACTTGCAGGGTGAAGAATTTCTTCTTCAAAGCGACTGCCGTCTGGTTGAGGCACTTCTACTTTTAAATACCCTTCTGGTATCGTTGCTCCTCTGTGAGAACCATATCCATATACTCCCATTGTTCCTAGATGGACAATATGGATATCTAGACCTGATTCAACTATTGCGGCGAGAAGATTATGAGTTCCATTTACATTATTGTCGACTGTATATCTCTTAGTAGCACTAGTCTTCATTGAATAGGGCGCGGCTCGTTGTTCTGCAAAATGAACAATTGAATCGGGTCGCTCTTCAATTAATAAATCAACTAGCTTTTGATATTCCTTTGAAACATCAAGATTAATAAATCTCATAGGCTTTCCGCCTACATCATTCCATGCGTCTAAACGTTCGCCTATTGATGCTATGGGAGTTAAGGACTCCACTTCTAGATCAATATCTATTTTGCGACGGCTGAGGTTGTCGATGATTAATACATCATGACCACTCTCTGCCAAATTCACAGAACATGGCCAGCCACAGAAGCCATCACCACCAAGAACAAAAACTTTCACCCAGTACTCCGTCAGGAAAGATCAATAGACCACAATAATGAAAGCTACTACAGCGGTTTCACTTAATGATCAAATACCACCCAATAATACTAATTAATATTATGCCTCCAACCAGTGTAAATATCCGAAACCTATTGTTGGAATTGGCATTAGGCTGAATTATTTCAATTTTAGGTTCTTTTGCAAATACATTAAACCTGCCTCCGCTTTCCTCAGTAACAGTCATTTGATTGGAGCATCTCGGCGGACAATATGGACTAAATAATCGTTTTAATTGTTTCCGTTACGTACCTTTACCTAAATTAACAAATTTTTAGTTTAAAGAATGCCATTTTCGGGAGAACTGGGACTAGCTATAAGTTGTTTTTTTAATCTGCCAGCCAAGAAAGCTTCTCTTCCAGCTAGAACGGCATGATTCATAGCATTAGCCATTAATGGAGGGTTTTTAGCCAAAGCTATTGCACTATTGATTAAGACAGCATCTGCGCCCATTTCCATAGCTTCTGCGGCTTCGCTTGCGACTCCTATCCCTGCATCTATTACAACTGGAACATTTGCATTTTCGATGATTATTGCAATATTTGCTTTATTACGAATTCCTTGTGCAGAACCAATCGGTGAACCCAAAGGCATAACAGTACAGCACCCTACTTCTTCTAATTTTTTTGCTAAGAGAGGATCTGCATTGATATATGGCAGTACTTCGAAATTTTCTTGAATGAGTTTCTCTGCAGCTTTTAAAGTTTCAAATGGATCAGGAAGTAAATAATTTTTATCTGGAATAACTTCTAGTTTAATGAAATTATTATCTTCTTGACCCGATAATTTTGCTAATTCTCGACCTAAACGAGCAACACGTATTGATTCATCAGCATTCTCACATCCTGCAGTATTCGGCAACATCCAAAACTTTTTCCAATTTAGGTCTTCCATCAGTCCTTTATGATTTGGCTCCAAAGCTTTTATTCTTCTAACAGCAACTGTCACAATTTCACTTTCTGAATTAATTAAGCTTTCATTCATAATATTTGAATTTATATATTTACCAGTTCCAGTTAGAAGCCTACTTCGAAATGATTTCTTGCCTATTGTTAATAAATCTTGTCTGTTATTAGATGTAGCCATTGGGATATTCAAAAACCTTTTTTGTAACTAATATTTGAAGAGGTATTTTTTCTTAGCTTTTTTATTTTGTCTAATTGTTTTTTTGCCGTCTGGTTTTTTGGATCAATTTTCAGCACTTTTTCATATAGTTCATAGGCCTCTTCTTGTTGCAACAATTTTTGTTTTGCAAATGCAAGATTATTTAAAGCAACAGGATATGAATCTTTAGCTTGAATCGCTTTTTGATAATGAATGATGGCTTCTTTGAAATTATCTTGGGCAGCTAAAGAAAAACCTAAAGCATTTTGAATAATTGCTTTTGCATCATCAGGTTCATCTTTGATTTTTGTTAAAGCTTGTTTTAGTGATTTTGTGGCTTGAGGATACAATCTTTTCTTTAATTGTACTGATGCTAACTCATAAAGCTTTGCTGGAGATTCAGAATTAATAGAGGCTTCTTTTTCTAATTTAACTAAGTCAACCTCATTTTTGCGCACTTTAAACAGTTGTCTTCCTACTAAAATAGCAATTATGAATAAAAGTCCACTTAAGCCAATAATGTAAGCTTGAGGAAGTGAGGTGGGCATTTTCTATATTTTTAAAGGATGTAAATTCGACATATTTCAATCATTCTAAGAGGTTTGAATTATTTTTACTATAAATCTTATTGTTATTATATTGATAAATGCTTTTAATTCTAACTGCATATTTTTTCTTTAGGAAAAATTTTTAATTTTTCACTGAGCTAACAACACTTGTAAAACTTTTAGGATTAATAATTGCTAATTGGGCAAGCATTTTTCGATTTATTTGTATATCAGCCTTTTTTAAATTCCCCATGAGTTTGCTATAACTCAATCCATTTACTCGCGCAGCTGCATTAATCCGCGCAATCCATAATCTTCTAAAGTCACGTTTTCTTCGCTTTCTGTCTCTATAGGCATTGCAAAGAGCCTTCATTACCCTTTGATTGGCTGTTCGGAACAGGGTACCGCTGCCACCTTGGTATCCTCGTGCAATTCTGAGAATTTTATTTCTTCTCTTTCTTGCGACATTTCCTCTTTTAACTCTAGCCATAATTCAGAATTGCAATGGTGGAATGAATAATTGAGATTGGATTATTAAGTAGTAGATCTTTAGCTATAAGGGAGCATTAAGCTTACGTTTTCTGCATCCCTTTCATCAACAACAGCTTTTGTTGCTAAATGTCTTTTTAGCTTAGAGCTCTTATGATCAAGTAAATGATTCCTGAAAGCTCTTCGGCGTAAGAATTTCCCAGTGCCAGTAACCTTGAACCTTTTAGCGGCTGCTTTTCGAGTTTTTAGTTTAGGCATCTGTTTGGCAAACTACAAATACAATCAGATAGGTTACTTCTTTTAGGTAACCTAAAGCAAAATTAGTTTGAATTTTTTTTCTGATTAGTGAGCAAACCTTGATTAGGGTCTCAATTTCCAAAAAAATTGTTTTATCTAGCTTTTTGCTTGTTCTATATCCAATCGTCAATGGATTTAGAATCAGTTCTGATATAGAAGCTCAGAATTCTGCTGTCTTAACTTATCCTAAGATTCAGTCTCCACCTTCATTATTGCCTTCCCGGCAAATACTTGTTGGCATTGAGCCATATCTAGGGAAAAGTGTTTTATCAGGTTCTTTATCAAAAAATTTAGACTTAATAAGTGATGGTAAGCCTTTAGTTCTAAAAGATGCACTTGGAAGAATTTATAAATCCTCTCAAATTAGTATTGGTTGGAAAAAGATCCTTTTAGACTCACCTCAACGATATGAGAGACAAGTAATAGGTCCTTTTTCAAGTTTTGAATCAGCAAATAATGTTTCAAAAGATTTGATAAACAAAGGAATTCAAAATATTATTGTTCACCCTGATGACTGGGAGATTTGGATCTCTAAAGACATCAGACTTCCTGAATCTATACAGTCAAAATTTTTTAATACGCAAATTTCTTATGAAGTAAAGCCTGTATTGCTTCTCAAGACCGGTGAATTGGTTTTAAAGGGTCCAATTAATATCAATGCTCCTGATGGTTTGAATTGGAAGAAGGGAGTTTATGAAGGTCCATTTCTACTAAAGCGAGATTCTTATGGAACTTGGACTTTGATTGAAAAGACTCCTTTGGAGAATTATTTAAAAGGAGTAGTTCCTCATGAAATTGGTCCTTCATCTCCTTTTTCCGCAAAAGCTGCTCAAGCAGTTTTAGCTAGAACATGGGCTGTTGCTAATAGTTCCCGTTTTTCTGCTGATGGGTATCACTTATGTAGTGATACCCAATGTCAGGTTTATAAAAACCCTAATCAAGCTGATTTGGATGTATTAAGAGCGATTAGAGAAACCTCTAATAAGATTCTTACGTGGAAGGGTGAGCCTATTCATGCTGTTTACCATGCAACAAATGGAGGGATCATGGCATCGGCTGATGAAGCATGGTCGATTAATCCAAAGCCATATTTGAAATCAAAATTAGATGGTTCTAAAAGATGGGTTGAAAACGTTAATTTTACAATGGATAATAATGCTGCTCTTTGGCGTTTTTTATCTCAAAGGGATGGAGCTTATGGCAATAATCATTATCGATTTAGATGGACAAGAAAATTAAGTTTCTTGGATTTAAAAAACTTTTTGACTGATGCAGGCTTTAAGCCCCTGAACCCTCAAAATATTAAAGTTATTAAAAGAGGTCCTAGCGGAAGAGTGGTAACACTAGAAATCGCAGGCAAAAATAGTCAATCTTCAGTGTTTTTAAATCGCGATGCTATTAGAAGAATTATTAAAAGTTTGCCAAGTACTTTGTTTGTAGTTTCAGAAGTTGATGATGGGGTTTGGGAATTTAAAGGAGGAGGTTTTGGCCATGGAGCAGGCTTATCTCAAGCAGGAGCAATTGATTTGGCTCTTAGGGGTTGGTCAGTAAAACAAATCTTGCAACATTATTATCCCGGTACAACTTATGAATCTTTACGGTAGTTCTCAAAATAAAGCTTAGAGTTACTCGTTGAACTTCGGGATTCCCATGGCATCTTCTGCTTTTAATGGTGCAAATCGCCGAAAAAAGGCATTGATATTTTTGGTTAGCTGCGTTGTTGTAGCTCTAATCCCTTATTGTCTTGATCCAAAATATAGAGTATTGATTTCATTGATACTTTCAGTTTTCTTGGGAAGTTATGCATTAATTATTATTCTCCGTTATAAAGATACGAAGATTAATGAGTTTAATATTAATAAAATATCTCCTGAAGATTTCTTATCTTACCCGTCAGTTGATGTTGTTGTCTCTGCAAGAGATGAAGAGAATGTGATAGGCCAATTAGTCGAAAAATTGCAAACTATAGAATATCCAAAAGATAAATTAAAAACAGTTATTGTTGACGATGGCAGCAAAGATAAAACCCCTATCCTTCTTAAAGATTTAGCCGAACAATATCCTGATTTAATTGTCATTAATCGTTCTAGAAATTCAGGGGGTGGAAAATCTGGTGCTTTGAACCATGCATTAAAATTTCTTAATAGTGAATGGATATTTATACTTGATGCGGACGCAAAATTTGAAGCAAGTATTTTATTAGAAGTATTACCTGTTGTTTTAAATAAAGGATGGTTAGCTGTTCAATTGCGCAAAGCAGTTATTAATTCCAAAAAGAACTTATTAACACGTTGCCAAGGGATGGAAATGGCAATGGATGCTGTTATTCAAGAAGGAAGATTAATTTCAGGAGGTGTTGTTGAACTTAGAGGTAACGGACAATTATTAAAGAGGAGTGCTCTTGATGAATGCGGTGGCTTTAATGAAGAAACAGTTACTGATGATTTAGATTTGAGTTTTAGGTTTTTGCTTTCTAATACTCCTGTTGGAATTTTGTGGAATCCGCCTATTCAAGAGGAAGCTGTGGAAAGTTTTAATGCTTTATGGAATCAAAGAAAAAGATGGACTGAAGGTGGTCTTCAACGCTTCTTTGATTATTGGCAACATTTAATTTCAAATAAATTAACACTCACTAAACGTTTAGACCTTGGAACTTTCTTTCTTTTGCAATATGCATTGCCAATAATTTCTTTGCTAGATCTTATTTTGTCTATTTTATTCAGGGCCCAACCTAATTTTTGGCCACTTTCATTAACAGCTTTTTCTATATCAGGATTAGCAATTTTTCGTGGTTGTAATACCAGATCGCAAGGCCCAGATATTCCAAGACCTAGATTATTTAGTTTAATAATTTCAACAGTTTATTTGGCTCATTGGTTTGTAGTTATTCCTTGGATTACATTTCGAATGTCATTTTTTCCTAAGAACTTAGTATGGTTAAAAACAAGTCATAGTGGCAATTAAATTAATTATCGAGAACTTCACCATTAAAAAAATCAGCAAACTTTTGAGCAGATTCATTTATTTTACTACTATCTTGATTTAATTCTTCCTTCATATTTTTAGTTGTTTCTTTATTTATAGTGGAACTTTGAATGCCAGATTGAGTACTATATTTTTTTATATTTTCAGCATTTCTTTTTTCTGGTAAAGGAATTTCTGCATTAGTAGAATTTGTATCCATTTTAATTTGAGAATTAATTCTAGAATTTATAATTACTTGCTTTGCTTCGCCAAAACTTTGCAAAATAGCTTGCTCTATGATATTTTTTCTGCTTTGAATCATGCTTAACCAATTAGCAGAAACAGTGATTTCTACTTGATTATTTGTAATTCTAATTAATTGGGATTGTTGTGATAGTAACATTCTGGTTGAGGGTAATTCAATTTGCGCAATTGTTCTATTCCAAATTTCATTTAAATCTTCTTCAAACACTTCATTTTCATTTTTCGTTGTTGTTTGCTGTTGCTCTTTTTTAGCAATATGTTCATTTTCTAAAGAAATAGCATTTTTCAACACCTTTTTATTTTCTATTTCTTTAGACAATTGTTTTTTAATGACATTAGTGTTTTGAACACTTGGCTCGGAAGATTTCTGATGAAGCAATCCAAGTAAGATTACTTCTAACCATAACCTAGGTTGATAACTTTGCCGTATTTGATACTCAGACCCTTTTAAATGGTTTTGCCAATATAAGAGTTTTTTGGTGTCTATGTGATTACTGATATTAATTAACTTTTCTTTTAGTGAATTAGATACACTATATAGATCTATATCATTTGGTATTGACTTTATAATGATTAAGTCTCTTATAATTGCTGTTATTCCTTGAAGAATTAATATTGCTTCATTACCATTATCTAGAAGATAACGACAGTTTTTAATTGTTAATAGAGGATCTTCTTGTATTAATGAAGATGCTAAAGATATTAAGTCTTCTTCTGGGACTTCACCAAGTAAATCCCATACAGATTTTAATTTAATTGGTTGAGGTAATAGGCTTAATTGGTCTAAAATTCTTTGAGCATCTCTTAAACCTCCTTGTGCTCTATCTGCAATTAAAGTGAGTGCATCAGTTTCAATATCAATGCGTTCTTTCTTGGCGATAGTTTCAAGATTTGATTGTAAGAGATCTCTTGGAATTCTTCTAAAATCAAAACGCTGGCATCTACTTATTATTGTAGGTAATAGTTTTTGGGGATCAGTCGTTGCTAAAATAAAAACACTTTTTAAGGGTGGCTCTTCAAGTGTTTTTAATAAAGCATTAAATGCTGCTGTAGATAACATATGACATTCATCAATAACGTAAACTTTCCATCTTGTTTGTACTGGAGCAAATCGAGATTTTTCTATTATGTCTCTAATATTGTCTACACCTGTATTTGAAGCAGCATCTATTTCTATTACATCCATAGCGCTACTATTTCCAATAGATTTACAAATTTCACAAACTCCGCATGGTGAAATAGTAGGTTTATTTGTCTTAAGACAATTTAGTGATTTAGCAAGAATCCTCGCACTAGAGGTTTTACCTGTTCCTCTAGGTCCAGAAAAAAGATAAGCAGGTGCTATTCGATTCTTTTGAAGTGCTTGTTTTAATGTGGTTGCAATAATTTCTTGACCAATAAGATCGTCAAATTCTTTGGGCCTGTATTTATGGTGTAGCGGTATATAGGGATTATTCATAGCTTTTATTCCTGCTTCAAAAGCATTCAATAATTAATTTAGTTACTGTAAAATTTAGTAGGAGAATTATCTCTTTGAACTCCTTGAAAAAAAATCATTATTTTTAAATAACATTAAGCGGATTCTTTTTGTTTAACTATCTCTTTTGCTGGAAGTGGAAGTATTTTTGCTCCAGAGATAACTTCTTCAACCATTTTTTTTGTAATAGTACATGTTTGTGAATCTTCCTCTGAAGGTAACTTATACATAAGGTCAAGCATAATTTCTTCAACGATACCTCTTAATGCCCGAGCACCAGTTTTTCTTCTATAAGCTTCTTTTGCAATGGCAGTGATTGCACTTTCATTAAATTCAAGCTTCACGTTATCCATACTCATTAATGTTCTAAATTGTTTGATTACTGCGTCTCTTGGTTCCTTTAATATTGCCTCTAAAGCTTCAGTGTTTAGTGGCTCTAAGACAGCATTTACTGGCATCCTTCCAATAAATTCAGGTATCAGACCATATTTAACTAAGTCATCTGGCTCTAGATTTTTGAGTGCTTCATTGCTGTCGAGCTGACGCTTAATATTATTTTTGCTTTTGCTTTCAGCTTGCATAAAACCAATACTGTTTTTACCTAATCGTTTTTGAACGACCTCTTCGAGTCCTACAAATGCACCGCCACATATGAAAAGTATTTGACTGGTATCAATTTGAATACAATCGTGGTATGGGTGCTTCCTTCCTCCTTGAGGAGGGACGTTCGCGACTGTGCCTTCAAGCATTTTTAGTAACGCTTGTTGAACTCCTTCTCCAGATACATCCCTTGTAATAGAAGGGTTTTCACTTTTTCTAGCTATTTTATCAATCTCATCTATATAAATAATTCCTCTTTGAGCTAAATCAACATCCATATCTGATTTTTGCAAGAGCCTTAGCAGAATATTTTCTACATCTTCTCCGACATACCCTGCCTCGGTAAGTGTCGTCGCATCTGCAACAGCAAATGGTACATCTAATAATTCGGCAAGAGTTTGAGCTAGAAGTGTTTTTCCACTACCAGTAGGCCCAATTAAAAGAATGTTTGACTTTTGTAATTTTGTTGCACTTAAATCCACCTCACTGCTTTGATCTCCTTGCCAAGCAAGCCGTTTGTAGTGGTTATATACAGCTACAGAAAGGATTTTCTTAGCATCTTCTTGTCCAACAACCTGGTTGTCTAGAAAATTTTTAATTGTAATTGGTTTTGGAATTGCACTGAGTGTTGGAAGAGGTTTTTTTGTTTTGGATTCCGAAGTTCGACTTTTAAGATCCTCTTGATTATTTTGTCGTGTTTTATCTTGTGTTTCTAGAAGTTCTTCATCTAAAATTTCGTTGCATAAATCAATGCATTCATCACAGATATAAACTCCAGGACCAGCAATTAACTTTCTTACTTGTTCCTGGGATTTGCCACAGAAAGAGCATTTCAAATGAGCTTCAAACTTTGCCATTGGTTTTAGGACAAAATGCCTTAGTTGTTAAAGGATCTGACATGAGAACTTCAGCCCTTATTAATAGGATCGTTGCTAAATCAAGCTTCGTCAGCTTTCCTTAACGTTTCCTATTTAGTTTTAGGCTGAAATTACTTTGTCTATTAGCCCGTATTCAACCGCTTCTTGTGGGGAAAGAAAGTGGTCTCTGTCAGTGTCTTCAGAAATTTTATTAAGTGGCTGTCCAGTATGAGCTGCTAAGAGCTTATTTAAGGTTTCTTTCAGAAATAATATTTCTTTCGCTTGTATTTCAATTTCTACAGCCTGACCTTGTGCCCCTCCAAGGGGTTGATGAATCATTATTCTTGAATTTGGTAATGCAAGTCTTTTACCTTTTTCTCCGCCAGCAAGCAAAAAAGCTCCCATGCTTGCAGCAAGGCCATAGCAAATAGTTACTATATTTGGATTAACTTGCTGCATCGTGTCATAAATGGCCAAACCAGCAGTGACTGAACCGCCTGGCGAATTGATATATAACTGAATATCTTTTTCTGGGTCTTCTGCTTCGAGAAAAAGCATTTGAGCTACTAATGAATCAGCTATTTGATCATTTACATCTGTTCCAAGAAAAATGATTCTTTCTCTGAGCAAACGAGAGTAAATATCAAAAGCTCGGTCTCCTCTCCCAGATTGTTCAACAACCGTAGGGAGAATTCCATTTGCTGAAATAGGCAATGGGCCTTTCCATTGATTTTGAATTGGATGGTTGGAGATGGCTTTAATCACACTAAGTTTTTTGCTTTTGTTTGAACAATCTAAAAGTTAGCCTTCTGACTTGGGCTTTTTCTGGGTTGTTTTTGTAGATTTTGTCTTTGATGATTGTTTTTCCGTTGTATTTTTTTGCTTTGGACTCTTTTTAGATGCTTGATCAATGACATCATTATTTTCCTCAAGCCATAAAAAGACTTTTTCTTGCAATAAATCGGCTGATACAACTTCTTTCAACTTGTTTTGATCGATATTTTTTTCTCCGGCAAGTTCTGCTTTGATTTCATTTAATTTTTGATTTAACTCTTTATCGGTAACTTCAAGTCCTTCTTGCTGCGCTAATGCAGAAACAGCGAATTGTTTACGCAGGTTTTCTTCTGCTTCTGGTTTGGAAGACTCCATAAGCTTTTTGATTAGTTCTGGAGTAAAGGTTGATTTTACGTCAATTCCTTGTTGGGCAAAGTTTCTAGCAGTTTGCTCTATTAAGTTGCGCGTTTCGTTTTCGATGAGTGATTTAGGAAGATCTATTTCTAATTCTTTTACTAGTTCTTGGAGGAGAGCCTCATGCTTATTTTTTTGATTTCTTAGACTTGTATCCTCTTTCAGACGTTTTGTTAATTCATTTCTGAGATCAACCATATTTGTTTGATCGCTTGTTTGTTTTGCGAAATCATCATCAAGCTTTGGCAATTCTCGTGTTTTTAAGTCTTTTAATTGGATTGTAAATTCTGCTTGCCTTCCTCTGGCTTTTTCTTGAGAGTAATCTTTTGGGAAAGTACATTGAACCGTTTTTTCCTCATCAATATTCATTCCAATTATTCCTTCTATGAAACCAGGAATCATTTGCTCTTTCTCTAATTCGACATCCATAGACTCACTACTGCCTCCTTCTATTTCAGATTTATCATCAGTAAAGATACCTTTAAAGCTAATAACAGCAATATCTCCTTTGGCAGCATTCCTGTTTTCCACAGGAATAACTGTTGCTAATTGTTTTCTCGATTGCTCGATCAATTCATCGACTTTTTTAGGGTCAAAAGAGATTTTTTCAACTTCAGCAGACAGACCTTTAGTGTTGTTTAATTTGGCGATTGGTGTGATATCTGTTGCTAAAGTAAGGGTCAGATTTTTTTCCGGATTAAATTTTTCTAATAGTTTTTCAAAGCCTCCAATTAACTCAGGTTCGCAAAGAGGTTTGATAGATTCTTGTTTTAAGGCTTGATCCCAGGCTTTTGACAATAAGGTTTCTAGAGCCGAGGCTTGAATTCGTTTTTGGCCAATTTGTTGAAGTAGGACTGCTTTAGGTACTTTGCCTTTTCTGAATCCAGGCAGATTCGCTGATCTGCTGAGTGCTGCTAATGCCTCTTCATATGTTGTTTTGCATTGAGATGAGGGTATCTCCAATTCAACTTCGAGACGACTACCAGGCATGCCTTTGGTTTTAACTTTTAAACTGGAGATAGTCATTGGGTATTTAGAAAAAATGAACCTAGTTAGCTCAATAGATTAAGAAACAGTTAGACAAACTAACAAAACCTGTTGATCCTTTATAGATTTTTTGTGAATATTTGAATGTTTTTTCAGAAAGAATTACATATTAGCTTTTATAAAACACATTTCTGCTTTTGATTGACTTGAACCTTAAGAATTCTTTCCCTAATAGACCTCTGAATGTAGCTGTACTTGGTGCAAGTGGTGCAGTTGGCAAGGAACTTATTCAGATTTTGGATAATCGTTCTTTTCCTATTAATGATTTGAAATTATTGTCATCAGCTCGTTCATCAGGTACCACACAAAAATGGAACAAAAAAAAATTAATACTTAGAGAAGCTTCTGCGGAAGAATTTCAAGGCATAGACTTGGTTTTTGCTTCTGCAGGTGGATCGGTTTCAAAGCAATGGCGAAAGGAGATTAATGCTCAAGGTGCTGTTTTGATTGATAATTCAAGTGCCTTTCGGATGGATTTGGATGTTCCACTAGTAGTTCCTGAGGTTAACCCTCAAGATGCATTCACTCATACAGGAACTATTGCGAATCCCAATTGCACAACAATTTTATTAGCTGTTGCTTTGTTCCCTTTGGCAGCAATTTCACCATTAAAAAGAGTTGTTGTGTCTACTTATCAATCTGCAAGTGGGGCAGGAGCAATGGCAATGGAAGAGTTGAAAGAATTAAGCTTGAAAGTTTTAAATGGTCAAATTCCGAAAAGTAATGTTTTGCCTTATTCACTAGCTTTTAATCTGTTTTTGCATAATTCTCCTCTCGGGCCCAATGATTATTGTGAGGAGGAAATGAAAATGGTTAATGAAACTCGTAAAATAATGG
Organism: Prochlorococcus sp. AG-363-M21; assembly: GCA_003278305.1. Classification (GTDB taxonomy): domain Bacteria; phylum Cyanobacteriota; class Cyanobacteriia; order PCC-6307; family Cyanobiaceae; genus AG-363-N16. The sequence goes on along the minus strand of QCFU01000007.1, from coordinate 17,313 downwards.
ATCTACCCAATTTACCTTTAACGGCAACATGTGTAAGAGTTCCTGTTTTACGAGCACATTCAGAATCTGTGAATATTGAATTTGAGAAACCCATTTCAATAGACTCTGCTAGAGAAGCGTTAAAAACTGCAGCGGGTCTTAAATTGATAGAGAATAAGCAAATGAATAGATTTCCTATGCCAAATGATGTTACTGGGCAAGATTCAGTGGCTGTAGGAAGAATTCGTCAAGATATTAGTCATCCGAATTGTTTGGAATTATGGCTTTGTGGAGATCAAATTCGTAAGGGAGCTGCTTTAAATGCGGTTCAGATAGCAGAGCTTTTGCTTCCAAATTAATGACTGCCTTAGCACATTTATCACCAACTCCTTTCGGTCGCTTATTAACAGCAATGGTGACCCCTTTTGATAGGGAAGGTAATGTTGATCTTGCTTTAGCTGGAAGACTTGCAAGATATTTAGTAGATGAAGGATCTGATGGAATAGTGGTTTGTGGCACCACTGGAGAATCGCCAACTCTTAGCTGGGATGAACAATATCAATTGCTTGAAACTGTTAAGAATGTCGTTGGAAATAAAGTAAAAGTATTGGCTGGGACAGGTAGTAATAGTACCGATGAAGCTATTGAAGCTACGGTTAAAGCTTTTGAAGTAGGGGCTGACGGTGCATTGGTAGTAGTGCCTTATTACAACAAGCCTCCTCAAGAGGGTCTAGAGAGTCATTTTCGTGCAGTCGCCAACTCTGCGCCTGAGTTGCCTTTAATGCTTTACAACATTCCTGGTAGAACTGGTTGCTCTTTGCATCCAGCTACAGTTAAAAAATTAATGGATTGCCAGAATATTGTGAGTTTTAAGGCAGCTAGTGGGACAGTGAGTGAAGTTACAGATCTAAGGATGGCCTGTGGTTCAGGCTTTGCTATTTACAGCGGAGATGATGCATTACTGCTTCCAATGCTATCTGTGGGCGCAGTAGGGGTAGTTAGTGTCGCAAGCCATATTGTTGGAAGGCGCTTGAAGATAATGATTGACTCTTTTTATAAAGGGCAATTTACTGATGCACTTGGTTATCATGAACAATTACAACCTCTTTTTAAAGCTTTATTTGCAACAACCAATCCCATTCCGGTAAAAGCTGCTCTTGAAATTATTGGCTGGGAGGTGGGTAGTCCTCGCAAACCATTGATTTCGCTAAATAAAGTTATGAAAGAGGACTTAGTCGATATAATTAATTCATTGCGACAAATTTAATAAAAAGCTTTCTTTTGTTATTGGCTTTAATAAGTGATTTGTCTTCCTAAAAAAGTCTTTATCTGCACCATACTTTTCAAATGACTACTAGCATTTCAGCTTCTTCTTCTCAAGCTTACGCTTCAAAGAATACAAAAAAAAAGCAGCCATCACTAAGAGTTATTCCACTTGGAGGACTCCATGAAATTGGAAAAAATACTTGTGTCTTTGAATATGGTGATGACTTAATGCTCGTTGATGCAGGCCTTGCATTCCCTAGTGATGGAATGCATGGCGTCAATGTAGTGATGCCTGATACAACTTATTTGCGTGAGAATCAACAGCGAATAAGGGGAATGATTGTTACGCATGGTCATGAGGATCATATTGGAGGTATTTCACATCATTTAAAACATTTCAATATTCCAGTTATTTATGGTCCTCGTTTGGCTATGTCTATGCTGCAAGGCAAGATGGAAGAAGCAGGGGTAGCAGATAGAACAACAATTCAAACGGTTGGTCCCAGAGATCAAGTCAAAATAGGTCAGTCTTTTTCAATTGAATTTATACGAAATACACATTCAATGGCTGATAGTTTTTCATTAGCTATTAAGACACCAGTTGGAACAATAATTTTTACAGGAGACTTTAAATTTGACCATACTCCAGTTGATGGAGAACATTTTGACCTTGAGCGTTTAGCCCATCATGGTAAAGAAGGAGTTTTGTGCTTATTTAGTGATTCTACTAATGCTGAGGTTCCTGGATGGTGCCCCTCTGAACGAACAGTCTTCCCTTCTTTAGAAAGACATGTTGCAGAAGCGCAAGGGAGAGTAATTATTACAACTTTTGCGAGTTCTATTCATCGAGTAGCAATGATATTAGAGCTTGCTTTAAAGCATGGTCGCAAGGTGGGCTTATTAGGCAGATCAATGCTCAATGTAATAGCAAAAGCAAGAGAAATTGGATATATGAAAGCACCAGATGATTTATTTGTGCCTATTAAACAAATTAGAGATCTCCCAGACAGAGAAACACTTTTACTGATGACAGGTAGTCAAGGGGAACCGTTGGCAGCTCTAAGTAGAATTTCTAGAGGGGATCATCAACATGTACAGGTCAAAACAAGCGACACAATTATCTTTTCAGCTAGCCCTATTCCTGGAAATACAATTTCTGTTGTTAATACAATTGATCGATTAATGAAGTTGGGAGCAAAGGTTGTTTATGGAAAAGGAGAGGGAATTCATGTATCAGGCCATGGTTTTCAAGAGGATCAGAAATTGATGTTAGCTTTAACAAAACCTAAGTACTTTGTTCCTGTGCATGGAGAGCACAGAATGTTGATTTGTCATAGTAAAAGTGCTCAGACGATGGGGGTTCCGGAAGATAATATTTTGATTCTTGAGAATGGAGATGTAGTTCAGTTAACTGAAGATTCAATTTCAAAAGGGGATCCAGTCAAGGCAGGAATAGAACTTTTGGATGGCTCAAGAACTGGAATTGTTGATGCACGTGTTTTAAAAGAACGTCAACAATTAGCTGAAGATGGAGTGATTACTGTTCTTGCTGCTGTAAGTACTGATGCAGCTATGGTGGCTCCACCAAGAGTTAATCTTCGTGGAGTTGTTACGACTGCTGAACCTCGCAAAATATCTCTTTGGACTGAAAAAGAAATAACTTGGGTTTTAGAAAATAGATGGAAACAACTTTCAAGACAAACAAGCAGCTCATCAATTGAAGTGGATTGGATTGGTTTTCAAAGGGAAGTAGAAACTGGTATTGCAAGAAGGATGAGGCGAGAGTTTCAAGTAGAACCTCTTATACTTTGTTTAGTTCAACCTGCACCATCAGGAACACCAAAATATAAAGGTCGTGCGGATATTGAACTTTCTTCTACACAAAACAAAAAACCTGCTGAACAATTAATCAACTCACAAGGAAAAACAATTAATAATAATCAGCATCCTTCACCAGCAACTTCTTCGAAAAGTCAAGAATTAAATAAGCAAAAAACTTTAGAAGATCAATCTTTAGACTTGCCAACTGGTCGAACAAGACGCCGTCGATCTGCTGTTAGCTAGCTAATTAATAAAAATATTTTCTTAATTATTGATTTATTGAATTAATTATTTGTATAGTATTTTTATTCCATTTAATTTTCCATCCTTTAGAAAGTTTTCTAGAGCCGGAAGATAATTTTCTGCACGTATTACTGCGCAGATCTTCTAATTGTGCGGCAGAAAGCATAGGAACTCCTTCAAGTGTTAACCATTTAGCAAGTATATTTCTTTGATTGTCTTTACTTAGCTTTAAGAGTTCTTGTCTACAAAGTTTTTCTCCATGCTTTATTTTTCTGATTCCAAAGTTGATTAAGTCATCTTGATTATTCTTTACCTCGGCTAGCTTTTCTGAAAGTGCTGCAATTCTCATACTACTTCCAGGATACATCTCTTCCAATCTTGGAATTATTTCATGTCTAATTTTATTTCTATTAAATTTTAGATTTTGATTACTTGGGTCTATCCATATTGGTAAATTAAAGTGATTACAAATTTGAGCAGTTTCTTCTCTACTAAAAATTATTAAAGGCCTAATAAGATGAATATCTCTTTCTAATTGTCTAGATTCTTTTAGACTGCTTAAGCCACCTAAGTAAGCTCCACGAGCTAAATTTAGAACAAGTGTTTCTGCTTTATCACTTGCTGTATGTCCAGTTAAAACATGCTTGCAATTGAAGTCATTATTTTGCTTATATAAACTTTTCGCTATTTTGGATAAATTGTTATAGCGCCAATTACGTGCTTCTACTTCACTCTTGACTTCATCTTTGTTGGCACGCTGACATATAAAATTTAATCCTTGATTTTTGCACCAAATTTCTAATTCTTGACTGAAAGTTTTAGATTCTAAGTGCCATCCATGGTCACCGTGCCAGACATGTAATTCCCATTTGTATAGTCTTTTTAGGTCTAGAATTAATTTCAAAAGAGCCATAGAATCTTGGCCACCTGAGACTGATAGCAGAAGTGGCACTTCTTTAGGAAGTAAATTTTCTTTGGTTATTAGAAATTTGTTTAGGCGATTATGCCATTGACTCCAAGGAGTTTCTTTGTTGGAGGATTGTGACATTTCAGTTTCAGACAGCCAGGGAGCTTGGTTTGATAGTTCTTTTGCAAGAAGGATGTCACAATCAGGATATATGTAATTGCATTGATGTCTTTTCGAAACCTTCCTTTGACACTTAGTCAAAAAATTGCCAGTTGCTCATTGCTTAAGGTTATTTCAGGGTTAAATAATTTTGATCAGCAATCAGTCACTCGAATTGCTAAAGCTGCAGGTCTTGGCGGTGCTGATTTGATTGATGTAGCATGTGATCCTCATTTAGTTCGATTAGCTATAAAAGCCTCAGGTTTGCCGATATGTGTTAGTTCTGTGGAGCCCGAGTTGTTTGTTGAGGCTGTAAGAGCGGGGGCATCTATGATCGAAATAGGTAATTTTGATTCTTTTTATCCTCAAGGTCGTTTCTTTAATGCAAGAGAAGTTCTTGATTTGGCGATTCAATCCAAAAAACTTATCAAGGATATTCCTTTATCTGTGACTGTCCCTCATCTTTTGCCTTTAGATCAACAGGCCCAATTAGCAATAGACTTAGTTGATGTAGGAGCAGATATTATTCAGACAGAAGGAAGCGTTAAAGCAACTCCAAAGAACCCTGGTGTGCTTGGATTGATAGAAAAAGCTGCGCCAACGCTAGCAGCTGTGCAAACTATTTTTAAGAGCTTTTCTGAATGTCAAATTGAAGTTCCTTTGATATGTGCATCAGGTTTGTCAGAAGCGACTGTTGGTATGGCATTTGCATCAGGAGCATCAGGAGTAGGAGTAGGTTCGGTGGTTAATCGGTTGGATAGTGAGTTAGAAATGATAGCGATGGTTAAAAATCTTAGGACTGCAATAGATGCTTCAGATCGAGTGTTAAATGAGACCTTTTAAAAAAATTAGAAATTAATAAAAGGAAAATATATAACTTATCTTTGATATTGCGATGAATTTATATCAACTGAAATCTCCATATTCTCCTAAAGGAGATCAGCCTAGCGCTATTTCTGATTTAGTTCACGGTGTAAACTCTGGCAAGAGATTTCAAACTTTATTAGGAGCTACGGGTACTGGAAAAACCTTCACAATTGCAAATGTTATAGCCCAAACAGGTCGCCCATCATTAGTTTTGGCTCATAATAAAACTCTTGCTGCTCAACTTTGCAATGAATTGCGAGAGTTTTTCCCTAATAATGCAGTTGAATATTTTATTTCGTATTATGATTATTATCAACCTGAAGCATATGTTCCTATAAGTGATACATATATAGCAAAAACTTCTTCTATTAACGAAGAAATTGATATGCTTAGGCATTCTGCTACTCGTTCTTTATTTGAAAGAGAAGATGTTATAGTTGTAGCATCAATTAGTTGTATTTATGGTTTAGGAATACCTAGCGAGTATTTAAAAGCATCTGTTCGATTTGAAGTTGGCAAAGAAATTAACCTTAGATTTTATATAAGAGAATTAGTTAGTAATCAATACTTAAGAAATGATCTTACGATTTCAAGAGGAACTTTTCGTTTAAAAGGGGATGTTTTAGAAATTGGTCCAGCATATGACGATAGACTTGTAAGAATAGAATTATTTGGTGAGGAAATAGAATCTATAAAATATGTTGATCCTATTACAGGTGAGATATTGGATACAATCTCTTCGATAAATATTTACCCCGCCAAGCATTTTGTTACTCCTAAAGAAAGATTATTATCTGCTGTAGGAGATATTAGTAATGAATTAAAAAATCAACTAAATTACTTTAATTCAGAAGGTAAACTTTTAGAAGCGCAAAGATTAGAACAAAGAACAAAGTATGATCTTGAGATGTTAAGGGAGGTTGGATATTGTAATGGTGTTGAAAATTATGCCCGCCATTTGTCGGGAAGGAAAGAAGGGACTCCGCCTGAATGCTTAATAGATTATTTTCCAGATAATTGGTTATTAATTGTTGATGAAAGCCATGTTACTTGCTCTCAATTAAGAGCTATGTATAATGGCGATCAATCAAGGAAAAAGGTTTTAATCGATCATGGTTTTAGGCTCCCTAGCGCAGCCGATAATAGACCTTTAAAGTCTGAGGAATTTTGGGAAAAAGCTAAACAAACTGTTTTTGTTAGCGCAACTCCTGGTGATTGGGAATTGGAGAAAAGTAAAGGAGCTATTGTAGAGCAAGTTATTAGGCCGACAGGTGTCTTAGATCCTTTAGTTGAAGTGCGCCCTACTAAGGGTCAAGTAGATGATTTATTGAATGAAATTGGTCATAGAGTAAAAAAAAGACAAAGAGTATTAATTACAACTTTAACTAAAAGAATGGCAGAAGACTTAAGTGATTATCTTTCAGAAAACTCTATTAAAGTTTGTTATCTTCATTCAGAAATTCACTCTATTGAAAGGATAGAAATTATTCAAGATCTAAGAACAGGAGTTTATGATGTATTGGTTGGTGTCAATTTATTACGTGAAGGTTTAGACCTTCCTGAAGTTTCATTAGTTGTTATTTTAGATGCTGATAAAGAAGGTTTTCTTAGGGCCACCAGGTCGTTAATTCAAACAATTGGAAGAGCAGCACGTCATGTAGAAGGTTTTGCTTTGCTTTATGCAGATAAACTTACTGATTCAATGGCTAAGGCTATTGAAGAGACTGATCGCAGGCGTTCTATGCAGAAAGACTATAACTTAAAACATGGCATTAACCCAATGCCAGCTGGTAGAAAATCTACTAACTCTATATTATCTTTTCTAGAACTTTCAAGACGTTTAAATCAAGATGGATCTGATAAAGATATAGTTGATATTACAAGTAATTTTGTTAATGATTTACAGGATAGAAATGACTTTAGTGTTCCAATTGAATCTTTGCCAGAAATAATTGATAAATTGGAAGAACAAATGAAAAAAGCAGCAAAAGAATTAAATTTTGAAAAAGCCGCGACTTTAAGAGATAAGATACATCAATTAAGAAAGAAACTTGTAAGATAAGTTAAGCTTTTAATTTAGGTTGGTGGTTCTATTAAGGTTAAAGAAATTATGAACTACTTGTAAAGCTTTTCTACCATCACTTTCAGGAACAATACAACTTGTTCGAATTTCACTTGTTGCAATCATCTCAATATTTATTCCAGCATTTGCTATTGCTCTGAACATTTTCGCTGCAGTCCCAGGCGTATTAGGCATACCTGCACCTACAGCGCTAATTCTAGCAATAGCTTCACCATCTTGTATATGTGAACCAATCCAATTTTTTATAATATGAGTTAGTACTTGATCAGCTAATTTTCTATCATTTTTATTTAAAGTAAAACTTATATTCCTTCCTCCATTAAGATGTTTTCTTTCTGATTGAATAATCGTATCTAAGCTTATTCCAGAATCAGCAAGTCTTTTGCATATTATTGCGGCTGAGCCAGGAACATCAGGCACATTTATTACGCTTACTTGAGTTTGCTCAAGGTCTAATGCTACACCTCTTACTGCAGGCTCTCCAGATTTAACTACCTTTGGATTGATTTGCACTTGGTTGTCTTCTAATTTAAAAAATTCAATAATTGAACGAAGAGCCTTTGCGCCCATTGATGAATCTATTACACAACTAACCTTGACTTCGCTAGTGGCAATTAACCGTAGATTAATGCCCGCTTTAGAAATAGTTTCAAATAAACTTGCAGCAATACTTGGTCGACCCATAATCCCTGCACCTCTAATACTTAACTTGCTCATCTGTTTTTGTGTTGATAGTTCACCTCCTAACTTTTGGATAAATGTTTCACATAGTAGTTTTGCTTTTTCAAGATCATTTTCGCAAACAGTAAATGTTATGTCGTTACTATTTCCTTCATGAGTAGATTGAATAATTAAATCAACATTTACTCCACCTTTGGAAAGCATTTCAAATAAATCTGCAGCAATCCCAGGTTTATCAGGAATATGAGATAAACCAAGAACAGCTTGATTTTCAACTAGCTCTGCGCCATTAATCGGTTTATTAACTTCTAAACCATTATTGCTGATTAGATTTTTATTTTGACTAGTCAAAGTGGTTCCCGGATCATTATTCCAACTAGAACGAACAATCAGCTTAATTCCATAATTCCTTGCTATTTCTACGGCCCTTGGGTGTAAAACTGCAGCACCTAAACTAGCTAGTTCAAGCATTTCATCGCAGCTTATCTCCTGCATTAATTGAGCATTGGGTACAATTCTAGGATCAGTAGTGAGTACGCCAGGTACATCTGTATATATTTCACAAGCATCTGCTCCTAATGCTGTCGCGAGAGCAATTGCCGAAGTGTCTGAGCCTCCTCGGCCAAGGGTTGTTATTTCGGCAGTTCCTCCACTTCCAAGACTAGTGCCCTGGAAACCTGCAATTACAACTATCTTCCCTTGTTCAAGAAGATTTTTAATACGTTCAGTTTTGATTTCAAGAATTCTTGCTTTCCCATGAGAAGATTCTGTAACTATTCCAACTTGACTTCCCGTCATTGATTTGGCTGATACTCCTAATTCATTGAGTGCAATTGATAGCAATGCAATAGATACTTGCTCTCCTGTTGAAAGCAACATATCCATTTCTCTTTTAGGAGGGCTCTTGCTTATTGATTTTGCTAAGCTTGTGAGTTCATTAGTTGTATTCCCCATCGCAGAAACAACAATTACTAGATCATTGCCTTGGCTTTTGCTGAGAGCAATTCTTTGAGCAACTGATTGAATACGCTCAACACTGCCTACAGAAGTCCCTCCAAATTTTTGAACCAAAATAGTCATTTATTTTGTGTGTGGAAATTGGTCAGATGAGATTGAAAAGAAATCATACATTTATTAGAAGTCCATCCCTAAAAGAATTTTTAGCAGATTCACCTCTTTTTAACATAGCTTCAATTTCTAGAACTTTACCTAGTAAATTAATTAAGAAGTTTGTTGATTTTCCTTTGATTTGTTTACGCATAAAATAGATTCTTTTCGGATTAGAGATGCCTGCCTTCTTTGCGATAAAATTTATATCATTTTTATGATCTTTATCCAATAAAGCAACCCATAGTAATCCTCTTATTTGGCTAGTTAATGTTGCAATAATTTTCAGTGCAGGCTCACCTTGATCTAATAGATAATCAATTTTCAAAATGGCTTCTCCAAGCTTTCCATCAATCAGGTAATTACTAATTTCTAAAGAATTAGTTGTATGGCCAAAAACTAAATTGTTTACAATTTCCTTATTAATAATTATTGTATTATTTTTTTTCTGTATATATTTTGTTTTTTCTAGTAATGAAATTTTTTGTAGTTCAGACATAATCCTAACACTATCATTTCCAATAGCATCAATTATTGCAGAAATTGCTTCTTCTTCAATTTCAAGATTAAGTTTCTGTGCTATGTCTTGAATCAATTTCTTTTGACCTAATTCGTCCCAAATTGGTGGAAGAATAAATTTTTGCTCGAAAACTTCTTTCGATTTTTTCAGATTTTGTAGAAGTTTTGTTATTTTTAACCTTTGATCTGGCTTATTTGAATTAACTAAAACTAAATGAGTATTATTAGGTATTTGTTTTAAACCCTTTTCAAATTTTTCTACCAATTCAGGTGTACAACCATTGCAAAAGGGACTTTTTATCAGTACTACTATTCTTCCTCCTGTGCCAAATGGAGGAGTTTGCACTTCTTCGAGAGCTTGGTTTACTTGAGCTAGGTCTTGACCATTTAGTCTACTAAGATTAAGGCTTATCCAATTAGGATCTATTATCTTTTCAATTAAATGATTAATAGCATGGTCAATAGAACCACGATCATCACCCCAAATTAAATGTATTGGCATTTTAGATGAATTCCTTTTTGAGAGATGATGCCTTTATCGAATTTTGTATTATCTGAAAATTGAAATCAATTGATCATCCCATTTTCCAGGAGAGTATTCGATATATACAGTCTAGGCTGGGTTATACAGGATTTAATTCTATTGAGCAAGATGTACTGGAAAGATTGATTCATTCATCTGGCGATTTTGGAATCCAGTCTTTATTAAAGTTTACTCCTGGTGCTTGTGAGTCTGGTGTAATAGCTCTTAAGGAGGGTGCTCGAATAATTACTGATACAAATATGGCTGCATCTGCTATTACTCCAATGTCTTCCAAGACATTGAATGCATCAGTTAATTCTATTTTAGAGTGGGTCCCTTCAGATTATGAAAAAGAGGAACCAAGAACAGTGATTGGAATGAAGAAAGCATGGGAAGAATTTTCCTATAAGTTTTCTTCTGATACTCCACCAATAGTTGTTATTGGAAGTGCTCCAAAAGCATTATTAGCATTATTAGATATGATTTCAGAAGGTTTGATGAAGCCTAGTTTAGTGATTGGAATGCCTGTGGGATTTATAAGTGTTTTAGAGAGTAAAAAGCGTTTAGCTAAATCTACTATTCATCATATTAGAATTGAAGGTAATAAAGGGGGAGCAGCCATGGCTGCAGCTTCAGTAAATGCTTTATTGAGGTATTCAATGATTGAGAAATAATTTCGGTAATTAATTATTTTTCTCTAAATTGCTTAATATTTTTTTTGCATTTCCTATGACCTTCTGTGGGATGCCAGCCAATCTCGCAGCTTCTATGCCATAACTTCTGTTGGCTCCACCTGGGATTACTTTATGCAGAAAGAAAATGTCATTTTCAGTTTCTTCTACTAAAACTTGAAAATTAGCTATATTTTTTATTTTTTCTGATAGACCATTTAATTCATGATAATGAGTGGCAAATATTGTTCTACTTTTAATCTCAGAAGCAAGATATTCACTTACTGACCATGCTATAGAGAGACCATCAAAAGTAGAGGTTCCACGGCCAATTTCATCTAATAGAACTAAAGATTTATCAGTTGCTTGATTTAGTATATATGCTGTTTCTGACATTTCCACCATGAATGTTGATTGACCGCTTGCTAAATCATCAACAGCTCCAACACGAGTAAATACCCTATCTGTAATACTTATAGAAGCACTTTTGGCAGGGATCCAACTTCCAACTTGAGAAAGTAGTTGCAGCAATCCAATTTGTCTAAGATAACAACTTTTACCACTTGCATTTGGACCAGTTAATATGATGAGATCAGTATCAACACCAAGGTCAATCGAATTAGGTTCGAATACTTTTTCTACAAGCATTTGTTCTACCACTGGATGTCTGCAATCTTGAATATTTAAGTGTCTTGAGGTTGATTTATTATCAAGAATAGATGGACAACAATAATTATATTGTGATGCTATCTCAGCTAAGCTTGCTAGTGCATCTAATCCTGCAATAGATCTTGCTACCTTTCTAATCTTTGTTGCATTCTGGCTAACTTTTTCACGTAAATTACAAAATAACTCATATTCACGTTGTGATGATCTTGCTTGTAATTGAAAAATTCTGCCTTCCCTTGCTTTTAAATCGGGAGTGACAAACCTTTCTTCATTTGATAATGTTTGCCTTCTGATCCAATGTACTGGAACATTGCTAGCTTTTGATTTTGTAACTGAAAAGAAGTATCCAAATGTTCTGTGATATTGAATTTTAAGGTTTTGAATTTTACTCTCTTTTCTTTCAATGCTTTCTTGATTCTTTAGCCATGCAGATTGATCATCAAGTTTATTTCTTATCCCATCTAATAAAGGGTCAACTCCATCATGAATAAGCCCGCCGTCAGTAAGACTTAGAGGAGGGTTTTCAATTAATTGAGATTTTATAGTTTTTGATAGTCCAATTAATTTAGAATCTATCCTTTGTAGATCTTTTAACCATGAAGGGCAAGTATCTGGGAGTATTTTTAGATTTTCGGCTAATAGAGGCAATCTTTCTATACCATTAGCTATTGCTATTAAATCCCTGGATCCTGCTTGCCCTGCACTTGCTCTTCCTGAAAGACGTTCAAGATCACCCATTGATTTGAGTAGTTTCCTTATGGTGTTCCGGATAGATTGTTCTTTGACAAGAAGGCTTACTGCATTTTGCCTTGCAAGAATTTTTTCTTTTTTAATCAAAGGATTTTCTATCCATCTCCGTAAGCACCTGCCTCCCATTGCTGTAAGAGTTCTATCTATTGCCCAAAGTAAAGACCCTTGGAATTGCCCATCTTTTTGAGTAGCAATAATTTCCAGGTTTCTTTTTGTTTGTGAATCAATGATTAGTGATTCTTGATTGAAAGAGATTTGAGGTAAATCAAGAATGATCCGAGAATTTTTCTTTCCTTCCTTCACATTTAATGGATTTGTTTCTTCTAAATATGAAAGTAAACCGCCAGCAGCTTTTAGTGCCATTTTCCATTCATCTAACCCTAGGCCTTGGAGGGTTTGTAATTGAAAATACTTTTTAACTTTACTTTCTGCTTCTACAAGATTAAAAGGTGTCTTTTCACTGTAAGTAATAATAACATTTTGTGGGCACCAATCATGAGTAATATTTTCGTTTGACTGTTCACATATTACTTCTGAAGCTTCTATTTTTAATAATTCTTGCCCAAGGTTTTGAGTTCCAAACCCTTCTTTTACTATGAATTCTCCAGTACTAATATCTGCATTGGCTAAACCCCATTTACAATCTTTATTCTCAATTGTATCTTCTATTGATATCGCAACCAGCCAATTATTCTTTTTCGCTTCAAGTAGCCCTTCTTCTATAACAGTTCCAGGTGTAAGTATTCTTGTAATACCTCTCTTAATTGTCTTTCCTTCTTTATTGTGAACACTCTCTAGTTGATCACATAATGCTATTGAGTAGCCTTTTTGTATTAACAGTGAACAATATTTTTCTGCAGCATGATGTGGAATTCCTGCCATTGGTATACGGCCAACTTTTTTCCCTGCATCTTTTCCAGTAAGAGTTAATTCTAGTACTTGTGATAAAAGAATTGCATCTTCAATAAAACATTCAAAAAAGTCCCCTAATCTATATAGTAAGATTCTTTCAGGATTTCTTATTTTTAGTTCTATATAATGTCGAAGTATTGGAGTTACTTGATTAATATCTATTTGAGTATGATGAGTGTATGAATGAGTAGTATTAATTGAATCTTGTTCTTTCGTACTTGATCTATTTATATCTTCTTCATGTGCCAGCTTTGAGTCTTTTTTTCTTGTTCGAGGCTTGATAGCAGAGTATTGAGCCAGCTGAGTGTCTGAAAAATCTTCATTGTCTTCATCTGGAAACTTTTGTAATGTGTCTTTTTTGTTCGGCGCTGCTTGGATGTTCCCAAACAAACTCCCTTGTAGGTGCTCACTTTCGGCACTCATTCCCGTCTCTACTAATTAGTCTTTCGCATAGTAAAGGCGATTTTGCCTTTTGGATGTGAAGCCTCGCGACAACACTGTCATCTTTTTGAGAAAATGTTTCTTTCCATGGGACAATAAAGAACTTGAAAAGAGCTTTTGCTCCATCGCTCCAATCCTTATGCAGGTAATTAGTTCAGTCGCTATTAACGCACTACTCTTCGCTTCATTGTTATTGGTTGTTGGTGTGCCGGTCCTTTATATGACCCAAACCAATCCAGAAGATCGACGCAATGGTGAGATCAAGAAAATTGAGATTATAGGTGGTGTTTGGTTTCATCTTGTCCTTGTGAATGGTCTGATTTCTTACTTTGTTTGAACTTCATCCCTTGGCGTGCGAAGCTAGACCCAACTAGTTAGCCCTTTGCAAATAAGAGATGGCTTCAATAGAAGGACGCTTTACAGAGGCGTCAGGTATTCGTATTGCAATCGTTGTCGCTAGATTCAACGATTTAATTACTAATAAACTTTTGAGTGGATGTAAGGATTGTCTTGAAAGGCATGGTATTGACACATCACAAGATAGTTCTCAGCTTGATGTTGTATGGGTTCCAGGTGCTTTTGAATTACCAGTTGTTTGTCAATCATTAGCTAGAAAAGGTAATTATCAGGTATTAATTACTTTAGGGGCAGTTATAAGAGGAGATACTCCTCATTTTGATGTTGTAGTTGGTGAATCCAGCAAAGGCATAGCTTCTGTTTCAAGAGATACTGGCTTGCCCATCATTTTTGGTGTTTTGACAACAGATACTATGCAGCAAGCTCTAGAAAGAGCTGGGATTAAAACAAACCTTGGATGGAATTATGCATTACAAGCTCTAGAAATGGCTTCATTAATGAAATCGCTTAATTAATAAACTATGATTAATTTCAAAATTCATTGACCATTGCCCCTCTTCTAAGGCATGCTTCTTTTATCAGAATAATTTTTATTTTTGCGGATGTAGCTCAGTGGTAGAGCATCTCCTTGCCAAGGAGAGGGTCGAGAGTTCGAATCTCTTCATCCGCTTATTAAAAAGCCAGTCTTGTACTGGCTTTTTTGTTGGCTGAAAATACCGATCTAAAAAATCATTCAGTTTTGCTAATATTTTTTGATTTAATTAACAGTTCTTGAGTTGAACATTTGTCAAACCCTAATTGCTCATAGAAATCGGAGCTATGTGTTGTCATTAAATATACTTTTTCTACCTTACTAATTGCAGGCATTGCTAATAATTCTTCTACTACTCTTCTTCCTAGGCCTTTTCTCTGTAAATCATCTGCGACAACTATATCCCATAAAACAGCTCGATATATTCCATCGCTAGTAGCTCGCCCAAACCCTATTAATCTTTTTCCTTTCCAAAGACTAATTATTACTTTACTTCCTGCTAATAATATTTTTAAGTTTTTAAAGCTTCTATTTTTTGCCCAGAAAGCATGCTTATCCAAAAGTTTTTGTAATTTGCTGAGGCCTTGAGTTGGAATGAAACTTGGGCC
This sequence comes from Prochlorococcus sp. AG-363-M21, assembly GCA_003278305.1. Lineage (GTDB taxonomy): Bacteria > Cyanobacteriota > Cyanobacteriia > PCC-6307 > Cyanobiaceae > AG-363-N16. The sequence goes on along the minus strand of QCFU01000007.1, from coordinate 2,218 downwards.
TAAGCCTAATATTCTTAAGCCAGGTGCACCTGGAGCATGTTTGACAAGCCTCACTTGAGACATTGTAAAAAATGAATCAGACACTTTTAATTGTCTTCTCTTATGTATAACAGATAATCGATTTATAGCGTTAAATGCTTTTTAGACGTACTTTTTTTGTTTTTGGTAGTTAGGCTTAATAAAATTCTTGGTAGTTTTGAAATTATGCTCAAGCTTTTGCTGGGAGACCCAAACGCTCGTAAGCTGAAGCGATATCAGCCTTTGGTTACTGATATCAACCTCCTCGAAGAGGAAATAGCGCCATTGTCGGATGAAGAACTTCGAGCGAAAACATCCGAGTTTCGTCAGCTTTTAGAGAATGCCTCTGACTTTGATAAGCAAACAGAATTATTGGATGAATTATTACCTCAAGCATTTGCGGTTGTTCGAGAAGCAAGTAAGAGAGTCTTAGGAATGCGTCATTTTGATGTTCAGCTTCTTGGAGGAATGGTTTTACACGAAGGACAGATAGCTGAAATGAAGACAGGCGAAGGTAAGACTTTAGTTGCAACTTTGCCAAGCTTCTTAAATGCTTTAACCGGTAGAGGTGTTCATGTAGTTACAGTTAATGATTATCTCGCAAGAAGAGATGCTGAATGGATGGGACAAATTCATAGATTCTTAGGTTTGTCTGTTGGCTTGATTCAGCAGGATATGAGTCCAAGTGAAAGACTAAAAAATTACGAATGTGATATTACTTATGCAACTAATTCCGAGCTTGGATTTGATTATTTAAGAGATAATATGGCTAGTGATAGAGTCGAAATTGTTCAAAGGAATTTTCAATATTGCATTATTGATGAAGTTGATTCAATTCTAATTGATGAAGCAAGAACTCCATTAATTATTTCTGGTCAAGTTGAGAGACCTCAAGAAAAATATCAGAGGGCTGCAGAGGTTGTAGCTTCTTTAAAAAGGGCTGCTGAGATGGGAAAGGATGGAATAGATCCAGAGGGAGATTATGAAGTAGATGAGAAACAAAGAACCTGTACTTTGACTGATGAAGGTTTTGCAAAAGCTGAGCAACTTTTAAGTATTAATGATTTATATGATCCTAAAGATCCTTGGGCTCATTACATCACCAATGCTCTTAAAGCAAAAGAGTTATTTATCAAAGATGTTAATTACATCGTTAGAAATGATGAAGCTGTAATAGTTGATGAATTTACTGGTCGAGTCATGCCAGGTCGTCGTTGGAGTGATGGGCAACATCAAGCTATTGAGGCTAAAGAAAGTTTGGATATTCAGCCAGAAACTCAGACTTTGGCATCAATAACTTATCAAAATTTCTTTCTTTTATATCCAAGATTAGCTGGAATGACTGGTACCGCAAAAACCGAAGAAGTTGAATTTGAAAAAACATATAAATTAGAGACAACTGTTATTCCTACTAATAGGCCTCGGTCAAGGAATGATTGGGTAGATCAAGTTTATAAAACTGAAGCTGGTAAATGGAGAGCTGTTGCTGCCGAAACTGCTGATGTTCATAAGAAAGGTAGACCAGTTTTAGTTGGAACAACCAGTGTTGAAAAAAGTGAGCTTTTAAGTTCTCTTTTATCGGAACAAAAAATTCCTCATAATCTATTAAACGCTAAACCTGAGAATGTTGAAAGAGAGGCAGAGATTGTTGCTCAGGCAGGAAGAGCAGGAGCAGTAACTATTGCCACAAATATGGCAGGAAGAGGTACTGACATCATTCTTGGGGGAAATAGTGACTATATGGCTCGATTAAAGCTTCGTGAGGCTCTTTTGCCAAAATTAGTTAAACCAGAAGATGGTCATAAACCTCCTATCCCATTGCAGAGACGTACTGAGAAATCAGTAGGTTTTGGTGAAGAAAATTTGGAGAAAAAAATAGAGAAAAAGAATGCAATTAGCAATTTATATCCTTGTTTATTGACTGAAGATACAGAAAAAGCTTTGATTGATTTAGAGCATAGATTAGTGAAAGAATGGGGAGATAGAGCTTTGACTGCAATTGAATTAGAAGACCGCATTTCTACTGCGGCAGAAAAAGCTCCTACCAATGATCCATTAATTCAATCTTTAAGAGAAGCAATTACTTTAGTTCGTTCAGAATATGATGAAGTGGTTTCTCAAGAAGAAGTTCAAGTTAGAGAAGCTGGAGGATTACATGTAATAGGCACGGAAAGACATGAATCTAGAAGAGTAGATAATC
>QCFU01000006.1 GCA_003278305.1 Prochlorococcus sp. AG-363-M21 | reverse complement strand
AATATTTACATCTAATATCCTGACTGTTAAAGCAACTTGCCTTTGTCTTAGATCTAATTTTTTTATGTATTCTTCGCCGATTTGAACCATATTTTTGGTTCCAATTAAGGTAATTGTTTGCAATCTGTCGTCGGTAGTTGCTTGTAGCCCTACAAGGGGGCCTATGCCAGAAGAGTAAACTTGTACTGAAGTCTGGGCCTCTGAAGTTGTTGTATTGGAGGTAGAACCACCAGCCACTGTAGAAGAGGAGGCGGTTCCAGTTGTTACGGCTGTTTGAATGGTTGAAGTTCTAGTAACTTTCGCTCCAAGATTTGCTAAATAAGAAGCAGCTGCATCTGCTGTAGTTTGATTAAGTCGATAAATTTTAGAAATTCTATTAACGAAAACTGTATCTCTAACATTAGGTCCAATAAAGATTATATTATTATCAACTTTTGCTTGCAAACCACTTGCCATAAGAACAGAATTTACTGCCATTGAAAAAGGCTGATCTTTAATAGAAAGTGTGATTTGCCTAGGGGAATCTGCTGATCTTTCCTCTGTAGATGTAGAGCCTGAAGGAGAAGGCGAATTTGAACCCGGGAATGCTTCTTGTGAAGAAGATAAATCTAGAATAGTTACATTTTCCGATGAATCTGATGACTGAAAAGTGGGGTCAGCATTAACCCATACAAAACCATAATCGACCTTAGAGAAAAGAAAATCCAATGCCTTGCGTGCCGGAGTGTTATTTAAAACAAGTGAGACTTTGGGACCTTCTATATTTATAAGGTTTGGATTAGGTATAAGTGAAGTTCCAGTTGCAATATCCCCCAAAGGAGGTGCTATTGCTCTTTGAGGCTTTTCTTCTAAGGAAGTATCTCTAAAAGGTGAAGTTAATAACTTAGAGTTATCTATTTTGGTATCCTCATCTTTTAAATTATTCAATTTAATTAATACATTATTTTGAGTTGATGTAATTAAAGGATTAGATATAATATATTGCCTTGAAGGAATTATTCTTAATCTCAAGCCTTCAGGTGACTTTGTTATTGAAGCATTTAAGATTCCAAGATGAGGGGAAGAAAAACTCTGGGGAACAATTGAAAGTGGTTTAATTTGTGATGACAGCAATATCTCTAACTGATCTTTTGTGTTGTTTTGAATAATTTTCGGATCATCTCCTACTCCTATTATATTGATATGAAGAAAGTCATTTTGCTTAGATAATGTTAAAACAACACGATCATCTGCTTCATTATTAGCACTATCTTCTTTTGCAATTAGAAAACTTAATTTTTGATTTGTCCTTGTTTCATAAGATAGATGTGAGAAACCAGAAGCAATAAAAAAGATTGGAAGGAGGAGTAGACGGTAATATCTTGATGACATGCTTATGAAATTCTTTTCTTATAACTAGACTTTAGCAGTTTATTCATAGATAAGCTACGCTTTTTTAAATATCTAGGTTAATAGACTTTTGCATTACTTCTTAGTAGGTATGTTAATTACAAGTCTTGCTTCAACAATGCCATTAGAAATTGAATTCCCTTCTGACATAGATGAGAACTGAGAAGAAATCACTTGAGGCTCAAAACAATAAGGAATTACAAAAACTTTGAAGTCTTGAAGAGAATTCTTGAAATCAATAACATTAATGTAGTCACCGCTTAACTGAAGGACAAAATAGTTTGATGTAAATTTTTCTCCTGGGGGTTGTGGAATATTTGAAAAAAGGTTGTCTATTTTATCTCTAGCCATATTGAATTCATATATTTCTGTAGCTTTCGGAGTTGATAAATCCATATCAAACGGTTCATCTAATGGAAAGTCATCCTGAAAATCATCTTGATATTCGTCCTGAAAGGGGTCTTGACTTGTACCAAAATCAGTATTGAACTGATCTTCTTCACTAGAAGAAGAGCAAGAAGTTAAGTCTTCTTTGGAGAGAGGTGAAAACTCAATAACTTCGACTGAAGTTTTCTTAGCTGCAGAACTCAGGATTTCTGTTATTGAAATTAATTCTGAATTATTAATTAAAAGATCTTTATATTCATATAAATTAGTTTCGATTTGTAATTGTAAACTATCCTTATTATCTAAATTTGAAACCAAACTATTGAGCATTGAAGCTTCTTGCGAATATAAGGTTGATAATTTTTGCCTATACCTCAATTGCTTATAGTTAGGAATTAAAACAAGAGAAGTTATTATGCCTGCCAAGAAGATGCCAATTGTTGGGCAAAATGCTGGAGAACTACGAAACTTATTTAAATCAAGATCTTTTAATTTAAATGATTTTAAATCATCTATCTTTACTGATTTTGCTTTATCTAATAATTCTGCAACATCTATTTTTCGTAATTGCTCAAGGAATTGTTGTAAGTTTAATTTAGAATATTTTTTCATTGCTGTGTCATATCAAAAAGATCTAATAATGTCTTCTGAAGAGAGAGCTTAGAAAGCATACCTAAATTTTTCGAGGATTTATTATATATAATTCTATCTTCTAAATTAATTGGTAGCCAAGTACCAGAAAGCTCAATATTAACAGAACCTGTTGGTTCCTCCGAATAATTCCCTTCTGTTGGATTCGAAGGTTGACTAGTTAACCTTAATAATCGTATAGAATTAGAGTCTATAAATTTTATCATAATTAATTGAGAAATAAATTGATTAACACTATCTAAGTCTGCGGCTATTGCATTTAGTTTAAATCCTTTGTTGTCGACTGTATAAGAGGATAATTGGAGGGTGTTTGGTGTTGAAGTCTGTAGATAATAAGCAAAATGTGAGCTTGGGGAATTTGCCGCTATCAATTGTGAGTAATCAATTAGTGTGTTATATCCTTCCTCCAAAGTTCTATTGATATCACTCATCTGATTTGCTGTATCAACATATCTGTAATGCTTGGAACTAAGAAATAAGATATTTAATCTAGGTGGGATAGAAAATATTTCCAGGAGCAAGATAAATGAAAGTATTGTAAGGCTTGGCAAGTATAGTATTTTATTTAAAAATATTAGTTTTGAAAGTTCAGGAAATTTTGATGAAAACTTATTTAATAAAAAGCTTATACTGGTGCTTGAATTATTGGTCTGAACGTCTATTGGTTCAGATTGCGGTGGTTTCCACCTCTGAACATCTCTATATTTATCAATAAAATTATATTTTATCATTTTAATAACTGTTTTACTTGTAAAACAAAGGATGAAAAATTAGATACGTTTTCGTGATGTTTTAATTTCAATGATTCTTTAATAGTAAAATCATATTCAGTTATTAAATTAAATCTATTAAATTCATCATTCGGAAATTGGCTCTTGTCAACTAATATATCAAGACCAGATCCTGTAAGGTAGGGTTTATTATCTAATTGATAGTTATGTTTATCTAAAAAGCTTTTAATAGAGTTATTTAATCTATCAAAGAATTGATTTGAGACAGCCTGATTCTCTGAAAGATATAAAGAACTTCCGTAAGGTAATTTTTCAGATATAAGTTCACAGTCAGTCTTCTGGAGAAAAAGTGAGACAAAGTTTCTATCTATATCACAGAGAAGTGTCAATTCGTCAGAATTTGTTGATGATATGTATTCAATAATAGATAAAGCTGAGCAAGTCAAACCTATAATAGGAGTTTCTAGCAGAGATAATACAGATACCCATGATTCCAAAATACCTTTCTCAATATAAATGACTCTATGATATGAAGTTTGTTTATCTCCAGTTACTCGAGAATATTGAATTGAAGTATTTAAAGGAATAAAAGGACTTTTTGAAAGTAGTGTCGGGTCTGTTTCTGAAAAAACTGCTAATTCATTATCGCTAAAAGTTCTGGCTGTAAAGAATGATGACCCTAATAATAATATAATTGGAGCACCATTAACATCGAATACTTGTATTATATCTTTTATAATGTTAACAACTTCTTCGGAATTCTCGACTTTATAATCTCCTATAAGATCTGCTGGAACATCCATATTAATTAAATTTTGTATAGATATTTTACTTCCTGTTTCTGTGATATGAGAAAAAATTAGTTTGTGATCTGAATAACTAATAATCATGTAATCTTGTGATTTTAAAGTTATCGTCATATTTTGCATATACTCTTGTTGATCTACCTTTACATCAAATTTTATATCTGCAGCATTTATATTTGGAATTTTAAAATTTTTATCATCTAAATATTTTTCATTCAATACTTTGATTTTTGAATTCAGAAATAATTCAGACTTTTGATAATATTCACTAGAAGATATCGTACGAGTAGTTTTATCTAGTAGCTTGAATATGTCATTCTTGAAAAGAGAGAAAAATTCCTTTGAAAATTGCTTTACTTGATTTATTTTTTCATTGCTATTATTTTCAATTATCTTATCTGTAGGCATATCTAACGGTGAGTTCTTTGATAAATTCTGAATTATGTTATTTCTAGTATCAGAGATTTTTTTTACCAATTTGAGCAAATTAGCTTTTCTATCCTTCATTAACCTAGAATTATAGAATTTAGATTGAAATATAGGTTTTAAAAATAAACGTATATTAGATAATCCCAATAATATAGTAGCCTTTTTATTTTTTTTGTTCTTCAATAAAGACGATAGATCATATTTTAATTTAAAATCAAATAATTTTCTAATTTGAGGAACAATTGTAGTAGATGTATCGTTCAGATGAGCTTTTATGTTCATTTTCTTTTGATTTAACGGCTTTATATTGAACTCATTTTCCAATTGCTTTTGAGATTGAAGAGCTGGATTTAGTTTATTTGATAAGTGTATTTTATTTTGTAAATTCTCTTTAAATCTAATAGAGTATTTAAATAGCTTTTCTTTGATTGATTCATTAGTAGTTTTAATTATATTGTGATCTTTTGCCTTAATTCGATCCTTTACTTTCTTATAGAGTGAAATAAGTTTAGAAAACTTATCTAGAGTCTTTTTTTTTATCTCTTTACTACTATCTTTATTATTATCGTTTTTAGGACTCGACTCTTTTTCTACTATTGCTTTTCTCTTTTGTTCATCTTCTCCTCCTTTAATTTGATTTTTTTTTATGGCTAGTTTATCAACTTCTTTTTCTAGAATTGTTAAGTCTAATGATAATCTCTCAAATATCCTACGAATAATTCCTTTGACAAAAACTCTTTCAGGTAGTTCATTTTCTTTACAGTTTTCAATTGCTATTAATTTTTTTTCATTAATATTTAGACTTAATGCCAATTGTTTAGTAGTAATCTTTAGCTCTTTTCTCCTTGCTTTTATTAAAGGTCCTGATTTCGCTAAAAATATTTTATAAAATTCTTCTTTCTTGGGACCTTGATCTTGGACTGAGTTTTTAGAATGATTTGAGATTTGCAGTTTAATTTTATTTCTTAAATCTTCCTGTTTTAATTTAAGTTTATTTATCCTTTCATTAACTATAGTAATTAGGCTCAAAGTAAGATTTGTTAAAGGAGATCTAAGTTTTTTATAGTTTATGTTGCGAATTTTTTGTAACTTCGTTTTAAAGTTTAACGAAATGTCCTTTATATCTATTTTATCTAGGTAAGTCAGTAGCCTATTTTTTCTAAAGCTGTTGCTAATAGCTTTGTCTTCTTTTTGTATCAAAGATCTAGATTGGTAATTTTTTTGATCTCTATCTGTATTATTAGATTTAATTTGTGGTAGTTGACTTTTCTGCTCTAAATTAATTGTATTTGAAATACTACTTTTACTAGATTGCTTAAACCGTGTCTTACTAGTTATCTCTTTTTTACGCTTTATTAGCAGTTCTCTAATTTTAGTGGCCTCAGTATGGCCAATTGAACTTGCATGTGTATTAGCAAAGATATTAAGCTTTTTAGCAGCACTCAATACTTCTTTACTTGAAAGATCTAATTCCTTTCCAAGTTGATATATTCTTATCTTAGTGTTATTGCTCATTAGGAAGTTTCTCCAGTATCACCATGGCTATGTAGCTTTTTAAATAGTTTATTTGGAAAATGAGCAAATGACATATTAAGTATTCATTGTTGATTGAATTTTATTAAGTAATTCTTAGTCCCATTAGTAACTTTAACCTGTTCGAGGGATGGATTAATATTTAATATCTTAAATCCATTACCTATTTCTTCTCCTACTTTATATTGATTAATCTGGTTTCTAGTCTCAGTAAATAGAACTTTTGATTCTCCTATAGTACCTATGCCTGTAAATCTCATCCCATAGGGTAGCAAATCACTTAGCTTACCTGACGAATGATTTATTGCCACGAAAGGGTTCCTACTAGAATCAATAGATTTTATTTCAGATTTAGGTATAGGAAGAAGTACAAATTTCTCATCAGTTAAATTTATAGAACTTTGCTCTGAAGTATCTCCAGGCATTTCTTCCAAAGGCTCAAAATCATCAAACAATACTTGAGAAGTATTATTCGTACTAGAGCAAGAAATTAAAGTTAAGGAAAGACATATTTTCAGAAAGGCAAGATAATATTGTTTTATTTTCATGGGAATAGCTTATTTTAGAAGGATTAAAGCTTTCCTAAAAACTCTAATAAGTATAGTCAATCTAGTAATTCTAGCAACATTGGATGCCATGCCTGAAAAAACTACTAATATAAGAGTTGAGCAATTGTAAAAAATAAATCACGCCTTAATGAGAGCAATGATTTCAGCAAATTCAAAACAAGAAATAAAGTCTTTACTCTCAGAATCTGCTTGTAAAAATGCCGGTTTAGTACTAATGAATATTAGCTCTGAAGCGATATGTCTAGGTGCAATGAACCCTGTTTATTCAAAAGTAACTGAAGTGGTTGAAGAATTAAAAAGCCAATACGAGATAGAAGTCAACTTAGAACAAATTAGTCCTGAAATATGGGAAAAATGGTACGACAGTGAAGAAGCATCCATATCCTTTGATAATACAAGTCATAATCTGTTGCCTGAAGACAATGCTACAGAAATCTCAAATGAAGAGTATCTAAACAATACATATGGGTCTGAAGAAAGTGTCATCTCGTCAGAACTCATAGAAGCTGAAAATATAGAAATATTCAAAGAAGAGGAGAAAGAACAAAAAAGCTCAGAGCCAGAGCCAGAAAAACAAGACCTTCCTTTATCTAAGGTCTCAAGCGAAAATGATAAAAGCAGTGACCATTCAAATATTGAGACTAAAGGCTCAGACCCTTCTCTTATAAGAAAGAAATCGCTTTTAGAAGAGATCCTTCAAGATAATTCTTTATCTGATATAAATGATGCTAAATTTGATTTTTTTAACGAAGAAGAAGAAGAAGATGAAGATAATATTGACATTTTAGATGATTCAGAACTACAAGATGCAACTGATCCTGTTATTAAAGCTGCAGGCTCAATACTTGCCACATCTGCACGACTGAAGGCTTCTGATATTCATGCTGAACCTTTAGAAGATAGAATGAGAATCAGGTATAGAATTGATGGGGTTCTTAAAGAGGTTTATTCACTACCAAAGGCAAAAGCTAGAGCAATCTCAAGTAGACTTAAGGTCATGAGTAAATTAGATATAGCAGAAAGGAGACTCCCCCAAGATGGGAGAATTCGTTGTCGGATAGATGATAAAGTTTCAGATTTTCGTGTTAGTACATTACCAGGAAAGTGGGGGGAAAAGATTGTACTTAGAGCTCTCCAATCAGATTCATCAATGTTAGATCTTGAGAAATTAATAAGCGAGAAATCAGAGCTTGATTTAATAAGGCAAATGGGCAGCTCACCATATGGCATATTAATCGTTGTTGGGCCTACTGGTAGTGGTAAATCAACAACACTTTATTCAATACTAAACGAAAGAAATACTCCAGATGTAAATATAAGTACTGTTGAAGACCCCGTAGAATATACTTTAGATGGTATTCACCAAGTACAAGTTATAAGAGAAAAAGGTTTAGATTTTGCTAGGGCCTTAAGATCATTAATGAGACAAGATCCAGATATAATACTTGTTGGAGAAACAAGAGATAGGGAAACTGCACAAACCGCGATGGAGGCTGCTTTAACAGGGCATATGGTTTTTACTACATTACACGCAAATGATACTGCAACTGCAATAACAAGACTTGCAGAAATGGGAATACCTCCTTATTTAGTTGGTTCATCTGTAATTGGTGTAATGGCCCAAAGGTTAATACGTAAGATCTGTCCAAAATGTAGTACTGTTCGAGATATTGATCCAGAAAAAGATCAATTAGCGATAGAGTTTGGGATTAAGAAACTAAAAAAAGCTACTGTTATAGATATCAGTGATAAAAATATAAAAGAAAAAGATTTGTGTCCTGTATGTAACGGAACAGGGTATAAAGGTAGATTAGGTTTATATGAAGTAATGAAAGTAAATGATTCAATTAGAGAGTTAATCATGAAATGCAGTACTGCAGATGTGATTCGACAGAAATGTAAAGAGAATGGTATTAGAAGTCTACTAGACTATGGTCTTCATTTAGTGAAAAAGGAACTTACTACTATTGAAGAAGTACAAAGAGTATGTTTACTTAATGATTAAATGATATGACGAACATGAAAATAACAAAACTCATGACCGAGCTTGTTAAGAGGAATGGTTCGGATTTACATTTAACTGGTGGGTCATTACCTTATTTTCGTGTACAAGGCTCTATTTTGCCAGCTGATACTAGTATTTATAAAGAAGAAGAGCTTAAAGCTGATTTAATTGCTTTACTTGGAGAAAGCAAGATAGAGACTTTCTTTAAAGAAAAAGAACTTGATTGTAGTTATGGATTGAAAGGGGTAGCAAGATTCAGATTAAATATTTTTTTTGAGAGAGGTAAAGTTTCATGTGTTATGAGAGCATTAAATACAGATATTCCTAGTTTTTCACAAATAGGTCTTCCAGATAGTGTACAACAACTCTTAAAAAGGCCTAGAGGTTTAATGTTAGTAACTGGACCTACTGGTTCAGGTAAAACAACTACATTAGCCAGTTCTATTGATTGGATAAATGCAAACAATACAGACCATATACTTACCATTGAAGACCCAATAGAATTTGTTTTTGAGAACAAAAATTGCTTAGTACGACAGAGAGAAGTTGGAGAAGATACTAACTCTTTTTCAAGGGCCCTGAGATCAGCTCTAAGAGAAGATCCTGATATTATCCTTGTAGGAGAGATGAGAGACTTAGAAACAATAAGTCTAGCTATAACTGCTGCAGAAACTGGTCACCTAGTAATGGGTACTCTCCATACTTCATCAGCCTCACAAACCATTGATCGGATAGTGGATGTTTTCCCAACAGCTCAGCAACAACAAATTCGTGTTCAATTATCAGCATCACTAATAGGTATTATTTCTCAAACGTTATGCAAAACCAAAGATAACAAGCGAACATTGGCGGCGGAAATATTAGTAAATAATAATGCAATTGGTAACTTAATTAGAGAGTCAAAATCATCTCAGGTTTACTCACAAATTCAAGTTGGGGCAAAGTTTGGCATGCAAACTTTAGAACAAGCATTAGCAATTCTTGCAAATAGAGGTTTAATAACTAGAGAAGAAGCTTTATTTAAATGCAATAGACCAAATGTACTTGGTGGCCTATTTGATGTAGCAGGTCCATCAGAAGGAGTAAATAAATAAATATATGGAATATAGTTTTGTTAAAGATAATGAATTAAGGGAAAAACTTGAAAAAGTTAGAGAGAGTAAAAGGAAAAGTTTTCAACAAGAAAGAAAAGTAACTAAAGATAAGAATAATCAAGAACAAACTTCTGTAAATGAAGTTAATGTTCTAAAGAATAAAAGTACTAATAAAGTTAAAGGTCAAGAAAAAACTAAAAACAAGCAATTTGAGGCATTAAAAGCAAAGAAATCAGGCTCACAAAAGAAAAGAAAATTAAAAAAACCACCTACTAAAACACTAGCTGTAACAACTAAACAACTTGCTTCAATGGTTCGTACCGGACTTCCATTGCTTGAAGCACTAAATATTTTATCTGATAGTACAGAAGACAAAACACTTAAAGCTGTTTTCAGAGAAGCTTCTATAGGTATTAGTAGAGGGTCAACATTTGTAGAAATACTAGAAAAACATCCTGAGGTTTTTGATGATATGTATACGGCATTAGTAGCCGCCGGTGAAGCAGCAGGACTGCTTGATGATGTACTTGAAAGAGAAGCAGCTCTTTTAGAGAGCCTTGCAAAGATAAAAGGTCAAATAACGAGTGCTATGACATACCCAATAGCAATATTTACTCTAACTATTATTGTTGTATTTATAATGCTTATATTCGTTATACCTGTCTTTGTAGATATTTATTCTAGTTCAGGCGCGGAGCTTCCTGCACTAACTCAATTTCTTGTTGATGCATCTAAAGCAATTAAAGATCCCAAATTCTTAATTAAAGTCATTCCAACGATGGCAATTATATTTGTAATAGCAAAGAAGCAGATGAGTAAAGAGTATTTTTTAAATTGGAAAGATGCTTTCTTGCTAAAACTACCTATAACAAAAGATTTGATTACTAAATCATGTTTAGCAAATTTCTCCAGAACATTATCTGCTCTGAATACAGCAGGAGTGCCAATACTCGATTCACTTGCAATTTCAAAAAGAACTGTAGGTAATAGAGTCTTCAAAAGGATAGTAGATCGAATGAATACTGATATTCAAGCGGGACAACCAATTTACAGGGTTTTAGCTGTAGAGCGAAAAGTAATTCCTGTAATGTTTACATCTATGTTTAGGATAGGAGAAGAAACTGGTGAGCTAAGCCAGATGGTAAATAAGCTTGCTGATTTCTACGAAGACGAAGTTGCAACTGCTGTAAAATCATTAACATCAATATTAGAACCATTAATGATTGTTTTCGTTGCAGTAATTGTTGCATTTATTCTAGTAGCAATGTATCTACCTATGTTTAATATGATGAGCACAGCAGGCTAATTTTGAAAGTTCATACTAATAATGAATAGTAACAAAAAGAATAAAAAGCTTAATAGGAATCCCAATATATATATATTATCAATATTAATTCTTTCTTTATCTATTCCTATTCTGGGATGCAGCAAAGAAAGAAATAGTATTGGAAATAACAAAGGACAAACAGTTTATACTGATAGAAATAAAAATACAGCTGATTATAAGCTTATTACTAAAGAAAATCAAAATATATTTTTAAGACTTCTTTCATTAGCCGACAAAGAGTATATACCTAAAAAAAATATAAGAAATGATGGCTCCACTTATTATTCATATAAAAGAAATCGGTTTCAAGGTGAGCTAACATTAGAACAAATTAAGAGATTAATATCGAATCCACCTGATTACAGTAACTATAGAAAATACATTACACTTATGTTTAACTACTTAAGAAAAAAAGGAATAAGTATAAGTATAAAGAACTTAGGTGAGGATGGACCATCTGCACTATGGATTTATGAGTTAAAAATGATTCAAATAAATAGTGAAGCATTCAAGGAGGGGACTATAGCATTTGCAAAAATGCTAAATCATGAAGTTATTCATATAGCTCAGTCATGTAATAGAGGTAGCGTAAATTCACCTCCTAAGCTTTTAGGCTTAAAATCTTCTCTTAATAGAGAGAAAAAATATTATTTGTCAAACAAAATCTATTCTGAACTTGACAATTACACTAAGAAACTAGAATCTGAGGCATATGCAAATCAAGATAATTTAAAATTAGGTATATCACTGATCAAAAGTTTGTGTAAATAAAATCAATTCATAAATTCAAGGCCTAATTTTACTAGCAACTATTCTAAAGAATTTATCTAAAGCGGCCTCATCAATATCTTCATTCATAAAGTGCCTAATCAAATCATCCTTTAGCTTTTGAAGTTTGTCAGCCATATCATCTCCATACAAAGGTAGGCTTTCTAATTTCCCATTTTCATTCCTAACCTGCGAATTCGCTTCCCATAATATCAACATAGCCTGTCTTCCAGGAGTAAGGGTTTCAATACCTTTAATTGGGTTAGCCTTACAGGCCCGTTTGAAAATCCCCCAAAAAGGGAAAGCATCCAAATCCTTATCGGCTTCATCTAAAAGTCTAAAAAACTTATCTTCATCCATAATCTTCCTCCAATAAGACAAGCCAAAAAAGTCCTAAATAAAGTTATATCCATCAAACAGCTTATTGTCCAGCACAATAACAAATATGTAAAAGAAGTAACCACATTAAAATGCCCAATAGAATTGATTCACCTTAAGAAAATCAAGAACGATTAAACTTAAAGGAGAATAAAAGGATTCAACTTCTAAGCAATATGGAGTCTAATAAGGAGTATTCAATTTAGCTATAAGGGTTTTGATTAAAATATGAAATGCCTACTAGGATTCCATTTATACCAACATCTCTATTTGTTTTGTATTTTACCTTTAATAACCAAATTGATAACATTATGAGTAAATAAAAATGATATTTTTATTTTAATGATATAGATGAATATATTCGCTAACTTATATATTGAGTCATTATATTGAAACAAGTCTTTAAATGACAATTCCAGCAAAGAAATAATGAGTAAAACTCTAATAATATCTGATTCTACGCTTAGATCCAAGCTGAGTTCAGAAAGTTTTTTATTTGCTCTTGAAATCGTCATTTTGCTATGTAGAGAATTCTGTATTCATCAAGAAAACAATTCTCCAAACAACATAAATACATATCCTTTTTGAAATTTCTACTGTTGGTAATGTAAAATCATTAGTGGAGAGTTGGTCGAGTGGTTTATGGCTCTAGTCTTGAAAACTAGCAAGGGTGCAAGTCCTTCGGGGGTTCGAATCCCCCACTCTCCGTTCTATTACGGGGAGATTCAAAGGAATTAATAATATTTTTTTCTTCAAAGTTTTATAATTGCGAGTAAATATAGGCAATCCAACTCAGAACTTACTACTTTTATAAGAATAACTCATTTAAGTATTTTAATAGCTCCAGCATTCTTATTTCCAAATAGAGCAAAGATTAGTTGTTATCAAAATAATCATTCAAGAATATACAAGCTGATGTCAAATAATTGGCTTTGCTCGCAATAACTCAAATGCCTTACAAGCAGTAGTCAAAGCCTGAACTTTAAGGCTGAGGACAAAAATTATAAACCTTCTAAAGATAAATGCAAATATGTAATTAAAATGCTTTTAAAATAAATACCATTGCTATATTTAAATCTTAAATCAAAATAAAATAAGAAATCAATTCAAAGAATATTTCTCACAATCAAATCATGATGAGTTCATCTCAAAGTTCGGATTTTGCTTTTCAAAAGCCTTCTATTGAAAGAGCTTGGAAAGACTTTATAAAACATTTTCCAGCCCTTTGCGTAGCATGGGTGCTTGCATTTATTGTATATCTAGGTGGAATAATTGTTCTATATTTCTGCTTATACCTTGGATTATTCCTGGATATTCTTCATTATGGGACTAATGGTCCGGAAGGGCCTCTTACAATACTAGGCTTAATAGTTGGATTATTTGGAGGCTTACCTTTATGGCTTGTATTTTCCACTCTTTTAGCAATGATATTTGCGATACCTGCAATGTATTATAACGGCGGAGAAGAAAGGGTTACTGCTAAAAAAGCATTCAATGAACTTAATCGTAGAAGAATCAGATATATATTCGCGGGTGTTTTCCATACAGCAATGATGCTATTAGGATATATGTTATGTTTTTTACCAGGGTTAATTATAGCTATGCTAGGACCAATCTATATTAATAAAATATTCTTAACTGATCAATCAATACTAGAAGCCTTTAACAGTTCCTTTAGATCTGTATTTGGTTCTCGAGATTGGCCTTATTTTCTATTAATAAGTTTTTTAGGAGGTTTAATTGTTGCTTTATCTTCATTACTTACATGTAATGTTGGTTATTTTATAACCTGTCCTATGTATGCATTTTATATTCAAAATTATGCTTACCATAAAGGTATATTATCCAAAGTTTAAAAAAATAAAAAATTGTTCTTTCATAAAGATAAAATTAAATAATATAAAAAGTATATTTCTATTTAGAGAAAACTTCTTCAAATAAAGAAAACCCACCTAACAAGCATGCAATAGCTGATAAAACATACACCAATCTTTCTGCGCTACTCCCACTCTCAATTAGGCCAACTTGAATAAAGCCGATATCAATTATGAATGCAAGTAAGATACTTGCTGTCATCCAAGAGAAAAGGTAAGCAAATACCCTTAAAGATTTTTTCATAATAAAAAATTATTTGCTTAAAAAATGTCAAATGCCCAATATAAATAAAATACAAAATCAAAGGAATGATCTATCTTTAAATATTCTTAATAAGGTTTATTAGAAATCAATCTTTCTTATCAAAGCTTAATTAAGATTATTTATTAAACTAAACAAATCTTTTCTGCCTCAACCAACTTGATAAGGATGTCATTGAAAAATCAAGTTCATTAGATAAAGATTTTAAGTATGAAATATTTGCACCATAACCAGACCTCTCTATCCAAGATGCCATGATAGCTATATCATGTTCAATTAATCTAAGAAGAAATCTAGGAAGCATTTCGTATTTAACCTTTTTAGATTGAGAAGTCTTTAAAGACTGAAAAAGTTCTGCCATTTGATTCCCTGTCATCTCTTCACCTGCAAGGTTAATAGCTTCTCCTAAGAATTTATCTGGATGATTTAATATTGCATTTGTCCAAGCACCTACATCATCTACTGCTATTGTTTGCCATTTCCTTTCAGGGTGAACAACGCCAGGGAAGGATGTTTCTGAAATTCGCGCCCCTGGAATATTAGAGAAAAAGTTTTCAAAATAACTTGCTGGCCTTATAACTGTAGTTATAGATTGAAGGTCATTATGAGATATACATTCTTCTATATCCCATTTGCTTGAGAAATGCCCTGGTGCTGGCGTTGACAGTAAAGGATCGCTTGATTTGCAAACAGAGCTAAATACAAAGTGCTTTAGCTTTCCAGAAATATAAGCGTTTTTAACGGAGTTTATGAGATTTCTGCCTTGAGCCATCTCATACTCTCTAACCATACTTCCTCTAAAAACTCTCCAGCCTTTTGTAGGAGTAGTATTGCCAAAAATCCCATGCACCCCTTGAAAGGCCTTTTCTAAACTTTCTATATTTAATAAATCGGCACCAACAATTTCTACGTTTGGATAATTCAGTAAATCCTTGGATTTACTGCTAAAAGGGTTTCTAGTTAAAGCTCTTATATGAAACTTTCCAGATTTGGATAAATGGCGAATAACAGAGCGACCTTGCAAACCATTAGCCATAGTGACTGCAACTACTGGTTTTTCTTTTGTAAGACTCAAAGACAAACTCATCTTCTTCAAGAACCTTAAAGATAAATCCATTGAAATATAAAGGAAATATAACGAAGTCGCGAGGCGCAAAGAGTGCTTTCAAGCATATTAATTTTTTTGGGGTTAGAAACCCTTTTATTGGAATGAATTTGAAGCAAAATCAACTTGCTAGCTCTTGAAAATCAAAAAGATGAGTAAATCCATTTTTTAAAATAGCCTTATAAAATCACGCAGAAAAAGCAAAAGCTAACTCTAAAAAACATCAACCCCAAACAACAAAAACAAAGGGATTACGGATAGGCTACAGAATCCATATAGAATCTAAATAGAGTTTGTAGACAATCTGTAGAGATTCTATTATAATATCTTTACTAGGAACAAGGTATGCAACGTAGCTGGGGCCAAGCAAGAAACGATTGGATTAAGAGGACTTCGCTCTCGGATGAATTATCTTTATGGGCGATTGAATCTATTTCAAAGCATGAGAAAGAAATCTATTCTCTAGATGAACGTTCTGGAAACAAGAATCTTCCTGAGTTGGATGAAGAGCTCAAAAATTTAAGAAGGGCCATCAAGCACGAAATAACATCTAAAGAAAACAGCCTCGACGATTTATCACTTAACACACCTAATACATACAAGCTTCAGGTGTCAGTTCCTTCAAGCTTGAATTATTTAATGAAAGCATGGGCAGCAGCGGAAGGCAGAGACCTCTCAAGCATCGCATTGCAATGTCTCGAAACTGGATTGAGAGCAATGAAAAGTACAGGATCTATCCCTTCTATTGCAATTGAAAGATATGACATTGCTTGTGAAAAACGAATTGCGCTTGCAGAAGCAAGCAGCGCCTGGGAAATGTATGAATCTAAATTCTCTAATTAAATGAATAAATCTTTTAAAAAATACGATGAGATTGAAGATTGTTTAATTCAACCAATAATAGATACTAATACATCGATAGAATTATTTATTCAAAACAACACGTTAAGAAATTTAGGCTTGATCTATACATACTTTAGAGATCGTGATAAAAAAATAAAAATTGGATATAGCAGTAATCCTAATATTATTAATTATATGCTTGGTGATTATAAGCTTATTGAAAAAAGGCATGGTTCGGAAAGAGAATTTAAACTTTTATCTATTACATTGAAAGAGCTGGGTCATACACTTAATAGAAATCAATTTAACTATAATTTTTCTTCAACGTTGATAAAACATCTACGACTATTAGGGTGGCCAGTTGGATCACTAGGAAGATTATATAAAAAAACTTATTAATATATAGAATATTTGCTAAGAAATTATTTGCAGCCGAGTGTATCTTTAGTGGATTTATTGCTAATAGTATTTATACCTTCAGCAATAGAGCAAAGATAGTCGGTCTCTCTAGTGCCTAAAATGACATTAGTAAAATCACTACCTATTATACTTACATTCTTGAAAAGTGTATTAAAAGCAAATGCATCCTCTAAGTAAGCATTATTTAAATTTGCACCATCAATTATAGCTGAGTCTAATGTAGCTTCTTTTAAATTTGTATTACTTAAATTAGTATTTTTAAGCTTAGCATCAAAGAAACTAGCTCCTTCTAAATCACTACCAGATAAATCTGCATCTTGGAGGTTGGTTAAATAAAAGGTCGCTCCTTTTAAATCTGTATTAGAAAAATCTGCACCAATTAGAGTTTGTTTACCATAATCTGCAGATGCCCATACTGGAAAGGCAAGAAGTAAGCTTAGAGAAACTGCTATTATAGAAAAGGTATAATTAAGGAAGTTTTTCAGAAATTTTTTTTCTTTTGAGTGATGCATTTTGACACTTAGTTTCTAAAGAATATTAAAAATATATAAACATTATACTAAAAGCTATAGAAGTCTTTCAAAATTTTACTTCAAATTGCTAGTAGCACAAAAATCTAGCTAGAAATAAATTGGTATTGTCATAGAAAAAATGCTTTCACCTTCTTCTAGAATTCGAATAAAAGAAATCCTTTCAAGACTTGCTCATGGTAATCAAGTCACATTTCAGGAAAGACTTTATATAAATCAATTAGCTGATAAAGATCAAACTATAAACTCTTGGCTAAGGAGGTCTCGTCGAATACAACAATGTGAGCAAAACTCTGATTCAATAGATATGTTTTTAAACGATCTTGATCTATGTTCCACTGAACCAAATTCATTTTATAATCCTAATCAAGAAGATTTAGGTGATTGGTTTACTGGTGCACCATCCTGGGTTGCTAGAAGCTAATTCAACTTAACTATCCATCACTAACTACTAATAGTCTTTGTACAAGCTAATTAAATTTACTCTTTTTAAATAATTTCTTTTTAATTGTAAGAAATACCAAGATAATTATAGATTTAATAAAAATAGACTTTGCTTTGCTGTGCTCAAAAATCAATATGAAGCAATTGTAGTTGGCTCTGGTGCGACTGGGGGGGTTGCTGCACTTACACTAGCCAAATCAGGACTAAGAGTATTAGTTATAGAAGCAGGGCCTCAACTAAATGAAAGTCAAGTAATTGGCTCAGAACCTTTAAATACATACAGGAGATTAACAGGGATAATAAGTGGTAGAAATAGAATTCAAGCTCAACATCCTGGTTTTTGGAAAGCCAATCCTTCTTTATATGTCAATGAAAAAGATAACCCTTATACAGTCCCTGAAGGATTACCTTTCTTGTGGACACAAGGGAAACAAGTAGGGGGAAGAAGCCATACCTGGGGAGGCATTACTCTTCGCCTCTCTAATCTAGACTTTAAAGCTGCAAAAACTGATGGTTATGGAAAGTGTTGGCCTATCAATTATGAAGATCTCAAAGATCACTATGAATCTGTTGAAAATTTATTAGAAACATATGGAATGAGAGATGGATTAGAACAATTACCAGATGGTAATTATTTGGAACCTTTCCCATTTACAAATAGCGAAAAGATGTTTGCAAAAACAGTTACCCAAAAGCTTAATTATCCAGTAATTCATTCAAGGGGCTTTGGCCCACATATAGGCAAGGGGTTCCCAAAATTTAGTAGTCAAGGAAGTACATTAAAAATGGCAATTAAAACTGGCAATGTAGACTTGTTGCCATTACATATTGTAGAAAAATTAATACTTAATCAATCTCAAGACAAAGCAAAAGGAATCATTGCCATTGACCAGAAGACTGGGAATAGAAAAAAAATCGAAAGTAAGCTAATAATCCTTTGCGCGTCTACTATACAAACATTAAAAATCTTACTTAATTCAGAAGAAGCCAAGCAAAGTAAAGGATTAATAGACCCATCGAATAGCATTGGATGTAATCTAATGGATCATGTCTCTACTTGTAGATTCTTCTCATATCCAACTAATAGTAAAAGTGAAGATATAAACTATGCACAAAATAAGCTATCTGGGGCAGGTAGTTTCTTCATTCCATTTGGAAACCAATTAAAAGTAGAAAAAGACAAAGACTTTATTAGAGGGTATGGAATTTGGGGTGCTATAGGTAGATTTGAGCTACCTGAGTTCATAAAGAAAAAGAAATATTCTGATATAGGTTTTTTAATTGGTCATGGAGAAGTACTACCTTATAAGGACAATAAAGTTACTCTTTCCGAAAAATCAGATAAGTGGGGAATACCAATCCCTCACATAAATTTTAAGTGGAATACAAATGAAAAAAGAATGGTTAAAGATATGAATCAAACTATTGAAAAATGTATACAAATCTCTGGAGGGGAAATTTCTCCTATGAATGAACTAATTAATATTCCTTGTCTTCAGCAGATTATAAATCAATCAATTGCATTAAAAGAAGAAGCACCCCCTCCAGGCTATTACATCCACGAAGTAGGAGGAGCTCCTATGGGTAACATTCAAGAAGAAAGTGTCTTAGACAGATATAACAGATTATGGCAATGCAAAAATGTACTAGTTGTTGATGGAGCGTGCTGGACGACTTCTTCTTGGCAAAGTCCAACACTAACGATGATGGCAATCACTAGAAGAGCATGCCTTCAGGGAATTGATGATCTTAAAGGTTAAAAAGATCGTCTAAATATCTCTCAGAAACCGCTCTGTCGCTACATCCATTCTGAAATAAAAAATTAGCTAAAGCTGAACTCATTACTTTGTACTGATCCCAATTGGGATTGCTATATATAAATTTTTTCATACCGTTATATAGAGCTTCTGGTATTTCAGCCTCAAGGCTAATGCTTTCTTGAATTTCAACATTGTTTAAAGGCTTGGACGAAGGTTCTTGAAGAGTTTGAATCTGAGTTAAATCCATTAATCGCGTAACAAAAAATTATTCCTGATATTTAGGATCTACAAAGATCTGGCAAGAGTCAAAGATTAAAAAAATCTATATCAAATATTTGAGATAAAGCGAGACTCATTCCAGTACAATGACTCTCAAAGACTGAAGAAAATCAAATAAAAAAAAGCAAAAAAATAATTAAGATGATCACTTACTTTGAAATTTTCTTTCACAACTAACAGAAAAAAACATGATCCAAGTAATCAGCTGAAATCAAGAGTTTCGGGACGTGGAAAACTTCCTTTCACCTGTGGAAAAGTGCTGGGGAAATCTATCCCAACAAATCGATAAGCTCTTCTTATCTGCAACGAGTCCATTGCGACACACGCAAGAAAGAGACTCTTGAGGCAGGAATTTATACCTATTATTTTTATATTTACTCTTAACTTGAATTGCGAAGCGTGACAGGTCCAAATGGGTGGTTTGCTTGAGGATAAGGAATCTTTTCATGATGATGATGATGATCTTTGTTCTCATCTTTGTTCTCATCTATGAACTCACATGCACTAGTACACTCTTCTTCGCAAAGATTGCAACTTTCAGCCAATCCTTCTACATGATGATGATTGCTTTTTTGTGGCAAACCAACTTCTTTTTCAAATCCAAGGAGATTAGATCTATATTTGCAAAGAGAGCAATTCATATTATTTTTTCCCTCTAAGGCCTCACCAATTCTTTCTATAATTGTTTCTATAACAAGAGGGTGAGTACATAAATACTTTGCTTCTAGAAATTCAACATTTGGAAATTGAGAAGCAATCTCTTGGGTTTGTTTTCTAATACGGCTAACTAAAACACCTGAAAATAAAAAGTATGGAAAAACAACTATTCTTTTAAAGCCTAATTTAATAACTTGTTTTAAAGCAGGCTTAACCAATGGGAAGGTGACTCCTGAATAAGCTGTTTCCCCCCAACCAAAACCCATCCCCTCAACTAACATCCTTGTTATTTTAGCTACATTTGAATTGGCATCTGGGTCTGAGGATCCTCTCCCAACAACAACCAAAAGTGTTTTTGCGATGGGATAACTATCTTCTTTAGCTATTACCTCTTTAATCCTTTCACCTGCTGCAGTGATCATTAGATTATTGATTCCCAGCTCTCTTCCATAAATTATTTCTAAATCATTTTTCTTTGAATAAGCGTTGAGCAAGGCTGGTATATCATTTTTTGCATGACCAGCTGCAAACAACATTGCTGGAATTGCTAATACTCTCTTGACCGATTGTTTTTTTAAGCGGTCTAAAGCGGTTGAAATGATAGGAGTCGCAAATTCAAGGTATCCATATTCAACGGGGTTTTTGGGGAATGCCTCTCTTAGCAATGCAGCAAGTTCAGCAAACTCTGCAATGGCCAAACGATTTCTACTCCCATGACCAATAATTAGAATCCCAATGGAGGGATCCAATTCGCTTAAATTGGAAGATTCCAAAAGACAATTTCACTTATAAAAAAGATATCGTGATTACAGCTAAAAACCTAATTTGACATTACAGTTAAATTTATAAATAAGATTTATGAATAAACGCATTTCTCAAATACTAGTTCCCAACACACAGTCCAAAGGATATTATTTAGCTGGTATATATGAAGAAATCAATTCAGAGCTGATACAGCTTATAAAGGAAAATAAACTAGATCCAAAACCTTTAATGGTTTCTTCTGGAGGCACTACAAGTAGATGCGCGGCCAATGGTCATTGGACATTAGATCTAAGCAAAAACTATACGAATATCTCTTTTGATTCTATACGAAATGAAGTAGAAATAGAGAGTGGTGTAAAAATGAAGTCTTTAATAGATTACCTTTCTCAAAGAGGTAGAAGTTTTCCTATTGGTCTATCTGGACTTACAGGAGTTGGGTATGTATTAACGGGGGGTGTAAGCCCACTAAGCAGGAAGTATGGTCTAGCAATAGATAATATTACTCAAATTAAAGGTATATGGGGTAATGGTGATGAATTTAGCGTAACAAAGCCTCATGCAGAATCAACAGAAAGCGAAAAGATAAAATGGAGAGGTCTTACTGGTGCTGCTCCTTTTCTGGCTATTGTTAAAAGTATAAAACTGAAAACACAAGAGAAGAAGAAAATATATATTTGGGAATCTATATTAGAATTAGATCAATTATTTCAGGTTATTCTCGAAGCAGAAAGTTGGCCTAATAATGCAAGTCTTTGTTGGTCTTGGGAAGAAAAGATTAAAGCATTTGGAATATTTGAGATTGAATATGATTATGATCTAGGAATGATTGAAACTTTAATAAGTAAACTACCACAATCTAATCATTCAATTACTTATGTTATAAACGGTTTGAGTGATTTACCCCCTATATCTAAGCCGAAAGAAACTAAGGAGAATAAATATTCTGAAGTAGTTGGACTTCTTGGCCCTAATTGGGGGAAAGAATCATATACAATATTAAAAGAACTAGAAATTTTAATTAAACAAAGGCCTGACGAAGGGTGCTATATAGCCTCTCAACAATTAGGAGGTCAATCTACATCAGTTCATAAAGGAATCACCTCTTTTGTTCACCGAAATGCAATTTGGAAACCATGGATTACTGGGACTTGGACAGCTGGAAATAACAAGCAAAGACAGTTGAGTTTGCAATGGATAGAAAGAGTATGGGATACATTAAATCCATTATGTCCTGGCATACATTTAGCGCAGCTTCATAACCATTTACCTTGGAATGCTAAAGCAAAAGATTACGCCTTTAATGATTGGCTAAAGAAATTAAGAGAATTAAAATCAAGTTGTGACCCTAAAGGAATATTGCCTGGTTTATAGGATACTCTCTGGAAAGATAACTTTTTGGAATGCCAAATAAATCATCTTCTGCAGCTATTCAAGATTGGTTTTCAAGTCCAAGAAAGGACATTTTATCTGGTCTGGTAGTTGCATTTGCAATGATTCCTGAAGCAATTGCTTTTTCTGGAATAGCTGGAGTATCTCCCCAAGTTGGTCTTTACGGTGCCTTTTGTTTATCAATAACAATTGCTCTTGTAGGAGGGCGAAAAGGCATGATCACCTCTGCAACTGGTTCAACTGCATTACTAATGACAGGTGTTGTTGCAACTGGCGTGGCTCAAGGTAGAGAGCTTGGCTTTTCTGATGTAACTGCTAGTCAAATAGGCCTCTCTTATTTAATAGCCGCGGGTTTATTGACTGGAGTCTTTCAGATCTTATGGGGTTACTTACGTTTAGCCTATCAAATGCGTTTCGTTCCTACGGCTGTATTAAGTGGTTTTGTGAATGCTCTTGCTTTATTAATATTTCAAGCTCAACTTCCTCAAATGGGGTTAAACCTTCATTTTGGAGAAAAATTAAGCTCAAGCCATAATGATCAGATCTTACCTATTGGATTGCAAGTACCAGTAGTGTGGTTATTAATAATTTTAGGTTTAATTATTATATATGGATTGCCTAGATTAACAAAATTAATTCCTTCACAATTAATAGCAATTATAATTCTTACAATTATCTCTATTAATTTTTATCCTAATATACCTACAGTTAATGATTTAGCACAAGGTGGAGGAGGTCTCCCAGAAAGTTTGCCAAGACTTTCGATACCATTTGGCGCAATTGAAAGTGGAAAAATACCATTTAATTTGCAGACATTTGGAACTATTCTTCCAACAGCTTTAGCAATATCGCTTGTTGGATTAATGGAAACATTCCTAACTCAGGATATATTAGATGATATAACAGATACAAATTCAAATAAAAATAAAGAGGCTAGAGGTCAAGGTATATCAAATATTATCTCATCCTTATTTGGAGGAATGGCAGGTTGTGCTCTTGTAGGTCAATCGGTTATGAATACTGAAAATGGAGGCAGAACAAGGTTATCAACTTTCTCTTCTGGAATATCCTTAATAATAATAGTTCTACTTTGCAAGCCTTGGTTAAAACTAATTCCTATGGCTGCATTAGTTGCTGTAATGATATCAATTGCTATAAGTACAGCTGACATAAATGGTCTTAAAAATATTAAGAAAATCCCTAAAAGTGATACCGCTGTAATGCTAATGACATTTTCAGTGACAATGTTAACTACTCCACATAATCTAGCCTTAGGAGTAATTGCAGGAGTAGCCCTAGCAGGAATATTATTTAGCCGCAAAGTAGCAAAAGTAATCAAAGTAGATTCAAGGGCAGTTAGTGATGAAGAGTTGATTTATGATGTTACTGGACAATTATTTTTTGTCAGCAAAATTTACTTCATTCAAGGATTTGATACGCACAAGCATTCTAAGAAAATAACAATTGATATGTCTAAAGCTCATATATGGGATCAAAGTGGCGTGAATGCTCTCGAGCAAATAATTAGGAAACTCTCGATAGGAGGTTCAGATGTTAATGTAGTAGGCCTAAATGAAGAAAGTCTAAATCTCTTCGATCGACTAGGTGGTCAAGGATCTTTGCATTAGTTGTTAAATGATTTTTCTTAATTAAGAAAGAAAATAGACGCTCAAATACTCAACAAAACAATTTATAAACATAAAATTCGTCGTGAAATGTTTTATGTATAATTTAAATAGTTTCTTAATGAAGATATGGCCTACAACGAGGCGTTAGTGGTTGCAGGTGGAATTGCTCACGTACCACTTCTTGTAACCGTATTAGGATTCTTCGATAGAAAAAGTGCAGGAAGATATCAATCTGTAAAAGCCGCAACAGAAGCAAAAGCCAAAGCTGATGCAAAAGCAAAAGCTGATGCAAAAGCTGAAGCCGAAGCTAAAGCAAAAGCCGAAGCCGAAGCTAAAGCCAAAGCCAAAGCTTTAGAAGAAGTCAATCCCGAAGATTCAGAAATCTAAAGAGTTATAAATGATCATTTATAACAGCGAAAAGTCAAATTAACTCTAGTCTCATTAAGCTTTTTTCTTAAAGGCACACAATGAACCCAGTTTGTTTGGCAAATTGGATGCATAATCAACAGGTCACCATTCTCAAGCGAAATAGATTTCTTTATATTATTTAATTTATTCTTTAAAATAAAATCTCTGGATGCTCCTAGAGATAAAGAAGCTATAGATTTCTCAGAGTCCAATTCTTTTTCATTATCTGCATGCCATCCCATTTTATCTTTACCATCTCTATAGAAATTGATTAGACAACCATTAAAGTCTGTATTAGTTGATTCTCTAACCTCCTCTAATAACGGCAAAAGCCATTCTGGCCAGCCTTCCCCTATGTGTTCAAAACCACTATACATATATTTAGTATTTTTATTTGCAATAAAAACAGTTAATCGAGGTACCAAATATTCTTTTGCATAGACCTTAACAATGGGTTGTTCCCATTTAACATTATTAATTATTTGATTTTTCCACTTAAGTGCCTTAGACGAATCAAGCCAAGAAGGTAAAAGCGTCCATGGGATGTCTACCATTTTCTACAAAGTAATAGGTTATTGTGTACTATTAGCATTAGTTAGATAAGCTAACTCTTTGATAGCAAAACCAAAGCCATTGCTGAAAAAGCAGGTTTCGGTGTGAACGCCATGATGTCTTAGGTGCAAAAGAATTAAAATTTTCTGGAGGAGGGACATCTCCTCTTTCCTTATCCCTTTCCATCTCAGAAATTAATCTTGCAACATTATATTCTGGATGTCCCAAATGCATTAGTTGTTTCTGATCCATAGTCTCAAATATCGAATACCCAACCTTATTTCCATAAGCAAGTAATCTTAATTTACCTTTTCTTTGTGCTTCTTCCATTTCATCATCAGGGAGGCCAGCATGTCGACTTTGTGGGCAAGTAAAAGTGTCGTCTTGAGTACCCATTATGGAATGAGCTGGAACAAGGCTTTTCAGAGGGTATACCCCAAAAAGTTTTTTTGTAAAAACTGTTTTTTTGACTCCAGCAAGATAAGCAAGAGCAAATCCTGCCCAACAAAGTCCTAAAGTACTTGCACAACGATCCCTGGCCTCATTAATTATATGTACTAATTCACTCCAATAAGTAACATCTTCAAATAGCAAATTTTCAACTGGAGCTCCCGTTATAATCAATCCATCTAATGGGTTGGGATACATAGCTTCTTCCCATTCAACATAAAGATTATCCAAATGAGATAAGTCCCATGTTTTATAACTATGAGACTTTAGGCGTATCCATATTGGCTCGATTTGAAGAGGCGATAGACCTAAAGGGTGCAAAAGATTAAATTCATATTGTTTACCTAGTGGCATAATGTTTAATATGCCTATTTTTAAGGGTCTAATATCTTGTCTTTCGGCTAAATCAGGTTCAATCCAAGAGATATGATTCTTCTCCACAGAAGAAATCTTGTGATAACTACGTGGGAGTATTAGAGCCATATTGAATACAATCAATCAGGTGACTTGACGTAATGCTTGATCAAAGTCTTCTTTTATATCATCAATATGCTCAATACCAACAGAAACTCTCACCATGGTTGGAGTAACTCCAGCAGATTCTTGTTCATCTGGAGAAAGTTGTTGATGGGTAGTCGAGGCTGGATGTATCACTAAAGTCTTTGCATCACCTACATTTGCCAAGTGACTTGCAAGCTTTAATGAATCAATAAAAGCAACTGCATCGTCAAATCCACCTTTTAAAGAAAACATCAACATACAACCCATGCCTCTTCCTGTTAGATATTGCTTTGCTCTTTTATGATATTGGTCTGACCTCAGTCCTGGATAACTAACACTTGCAACTTTTGGATGTGCATTAAGCCAGTTCGCTAAAGCCATCGCATTAGAGCAATGTCTCTCAATTCTTAAACTTAAAGTTTCAAGACCTTGGAGCAATAAAAAGGAATTAAAAGGACTAATAGCTGGGCCCCAATCTCGCAAACATTCAAGACGAGCTCTCAAGGCAAAGGCTATGTTCCTGTCAGATGGTACTCCAAGCATTGAACAAATTTCACTACCGAACCCAAAAGCTTCCCAATGAACTAATCCGTGATAAGCATCACTAGGAGTACTCATTAAAGGGAATTTCCCATTACCCCAATCAAAAGTGCCTCCATCAACAATTACGCCACCCAAACTAGTTCCATGTCCACCTATCCATTTAGTAGCACTTTGAACAACTACATCTGCTCCATGATCCAAAGGCCTAATTAACGCTCCTGCCCCACCCAGCGTATTATCAACAATTAAAGGAATATTCTTTTCTTTCGCCAAGGCAGAAAGTCCAGCAAAATCAGGAATATTAAATCTGGGGTTCCCCATTGACTCTATATATATAGCCTTAGTTTTCTCATCTATTTGAGCTGCAAAACTATCGAGATCATCTCCTTCAGCAAATTTAACTTTGATTCCAAGTCGTGGAAATTGTACTTTGAACTGATTGTAAGTACCTCCATAAAGAAAAGAAGTAGAAACGAAATTATCTCCAGCTTGCATAAAATTGGTAATAGCCAAGAACTGAGCAGATTGACCAGAGGCGGTAGCTAGCGCTGCAACTCCACCTTCGAGTGCGGCTATTCGTTTCTCAAAAACATCTGTGGTGGGATTCATTAAACGGGTATAAATATTTCCAAATTCTTTTAATCCAAATAGATTTGCGCCATGTTCGGCATCATTAAAAAGATATGAACTTGTCTGATAAATAGGAACTGCTCGCGAATTGGTAACAGAATCAGCTACCTGACCTGCATGAAGCTGGAGAGTTTCAAAGTGATGAGATGCCAAGAATTTCTAGATTATCTATACCCTTTCTAGCTCAAGAATTAGATTCTGGGATCCAATCATCAGAAGGTTCTGGTTTATCTGTCTCTGATAACGAAGGCAAAGTATCTTTAACAATAGAAACTGTTTTCCCCCTAACTTCTTTTCGGTATTCAAAAATATTTTCTTTTTTCATGACTGGGTATAAATTATCGTCTTGAAAAGAAGTATCTCTAAGAGCTTTCCAGTTTTTATCACATTTCTCGTCAGTAGAACTTAATAAGGAAGAAAAGTCAAAATCGAAGACTTGTATTTGTTCCTTAAACTTTTTCATAGATATCTCAACAATTCCTTCCCTAAAAGGCATGAAAGCCTTTGCCTTTATAGCATCTGGCAACCCTAAAACAGGTTGATAATATTCTAAAGCCCTAATTTCTTCCTCTAACAGGACTGGCCATAAACCTCTCGAACCATCAGGGATAGAGATGCTATTCTCAAAAGAATTCATTACGTCTAGGAAATAAACTATTCTCTTAAAATAAGATTTTTCTGTAATTGGTTTGGTTACAGAAGCTTTTCCAGGTTTTATAGTTGGCAAGGCTATTTCTGCTTTCCTCAAGAAAAGTCGGTCTTCTCTTTCAAGATTTATAGCTCCCCATCGCTGTCTGTAGTCCCAGAGGTCTATATACCTGCTGACGTCACTTTTAGACCATCCAAGTTCTTTTAGTTCAAATCCTCGATGGGTTAATTCCTTTGCCACTTAATAAATAATTTATTCCTTCTTGAGAATAAGTAGTAAAATTAAATCTGTGTAGTTCTGAAATTTAATTTTCATTTTACTTTAAATAAATCAAAACTGACTGAAAGACTTTTGAAAAATATTTAGCATTTCAGCTTGTTTACAGATGATGTCTTGAAAAAGCTGGAATTGGACTTCTGCTCTGTATAAATTATTTAGAGGGTATGAAGTTTTAAAATAGATGTCACCATCTAAATAATCGATTAGGAACCTGAGCCCAAGCTCGAAGGGTATAAGGGCTAGTGATTCCACAAAAAACTCACAATCTACTTCTGCAAAGAGCCCTGAAGAAAGAGTTAAGTAACCTTTTATTATTAATTCAAAAGCTTTGAGATCAAAATTAATATCATTTATATTTTGTGATTCCTCACCTAACTTGTTACATGCAGAGCGTAAGCAATCTGCTATGTCAAAAAGAATATAGTCATAACTAATTGTATCTAAATCTATTAAGGCTATAACATCATTTTGAGATTTATCAAATATAAAATTTGAGATTTTCGGATCTCCATGAATAACAGTTTTAAAATGGTTATTATTATTTAATGATATAATTAAAGGCATAAACAAATCTCTGTTATGGCGAACAATATTAAATAGTCTGTCAAGACGACTGGAATATGGTAAATATTTAACATCCTTAGAGTGAATATTCTTAACCTTATGATCATAAAGAGATAAATAATTCATTAAGTTGTGCAGGTCTGGCTTAGTAGCTTTAATTTTTAATGATGACATATCCTTAAAAGAGGAATGAAACAAGGCCAAGCCCTTACCTAAATTAAATAAATTATTATTTGAAATAGATCCAGAGCCAAAACACTTACCATCAATATATTCATATGCCCTCCATATATTTCCATCTTTTTGTAAATACCTAGAATGCGATATATCATTATTTAATAATTTTGGTATTCTGAGAATAGGATCTACACAATTAATTTCTTTTATATACTTTAGATGGTTTTCTAAATTTATCGCATTAGAATTCAACCCATCTATATCCTCGAAAATACTAGAGTTTACCTGCTGAAGTATCATTGAGAAAATATCAGATCCAGCACCAAGAGAAACTAAGTAGGTTAAATTAATGTTACCTGAATTTATTTGATTGATTTCAGAAATTGTTTTGTCAGGGACAAAATGTTTTGCTATACTTTGTATATAATTTTGGGTGAGTTGTAATTGGCTTGTCAAAAGATTAGAAAAATATATTTACCATAATATCAAAAGGTATTATCAACCTAGAATTTCTTTTATGATTTTAAGGATAACGGAACTACTGCTACTATCAATGTTTTCCTTATAGGTATCTATTTCTTGAGTTGATAGAAATTTGTTATTTTTAGTTTTAATAAATTTAGCTAAATATTCTAAAAACTTTTTATCTGATACTCTTGAAAGTAGTTTTCCAAAAGTTGCACCATTAGGATGCTTAACGGATGTTATACAGTAAGAAGTTAACTCTCTACTATTAGTTAATATTTTATAAGCAATAGTCTTTGCCTGTGGACTACCAAAGATGCTAACATAAATAAGATTTATCATCGATGAATCCTGTAAAGGTATTGAATACATCTTCATTATTTCTGGCCAATACTTTAAAGAGTTTAATCCTTCTAGCCCCCCTCTCTTTAAGCCTGACTCTTCACACCATTGAATGAGTTCTTCCAATGAATCAGGACAGCGTTTATAGGACGAAATTTTTTCAGAAAAAACAGAGCCGACCTGGAAATTCCTTGTAGGATTTCCAATCTGAGGTTGCATCATACTACCTTTTAAGTCTGCAACAATTGCTGTTAATTGAGAGAAAGTGTGGTCCCTTACTTGATGAAAATCTCCATCACTTACCAATGCAGCTTCTATACGTTGCACTCCATAGCCAAGCTCTGTTATGGGGATCAACTGTTCACTATATAATTTTTTTCGATCTGGTCTTTGCATTGAAACTGTAGCTGCCTGACTTAAACATTGCTCTAAAAGCAAGGTCAAAAGTGTTGGCAAAATACCCGTATTATCTCTATGGAAGTGATGCGCAAAACCTGCAAATATTGAGGATATATTTTTCGTCGCTTTTATATATTGAGCTTCAATATTATGAACACCTGCGGTGACTTGTATGTTAGGTGAGATTTTGTTTAATAATCTAGTACCTAGCAAGGCTGTCAATGCGTCAGGATGGCAAAAGTTTGCAGTAAAGCTATCAGATTCATTTCTTAACGAACCATGTCTATGGAAACCAGAGAAAAAAGCAAGATTTGGTTCTTTCTGACACAAAACATATGACCTATTTTTATCACTACTGTGACAAAAAGATCCAACCAAACATCCTAATACGACATTTTGTCTATTAAGTTCTTTTCTAAGCCTACAAGCCTCATTTAAATCTTTTTCTATATAATTACTATTTGAACTTAATATGACCAGTTCGCAATTCAATAAAAGATCAGCAAGGCTATTATATCCAGAATGTTTATTATTAAAAGCCATTTTATTAACCCTTTCTATATATTCAGTTTTCATTTCCTTCAAAGAAGTTGAGTCAAATGCTCCAAAAAGATCTCTGCCAGGCCTAGGAGCAAGCAAAAGATTATCACCATTTGTTTGCATCGCACAGTTATAAGCCAAAGAGGCAGGGTAAAGACCTACACTAAAAAAACCTACTCTGCCATTTTCTAATTGCTCAATCCTTAATGCAATTGATCTTTGATCACAAGAAGTAGAAAAAAACCTGTTTTCCATCAGTGGTTATTCAAAAATACTTGGCTATAAAGAATAAACCTTATAAAATATTATAGCTAGGTTAGCATCATTACTCTATTAAAATTTCATGCTAGATATTTAAGTAATCAAAACATTTCTAAGAGTACTAAAAATATATATAATAGTAGACTACCAATTAAATAAAAATCACTTATAGAAATGCTTAAAAGTGCTAACAAAGACAACTTCTTAAAAGAAATTGCAAAAGAAAGAGACCTTCTTATTATTCAAGACATTGATGGTGTATGCATACCACTAGTAAAAGATCCTATGTGTAGAACAATTAGGCAAGACTATCTTGAATGTGTTTTCAATCTAAAAGATTCATTTTTTGTTCTAACTTGTGGTGAGCACGAAGGATTTAGAGGTGTTAATAGAATAGTAGAAAGAGCACTTAATAATACGGAAATTGCAAAAGAGAGAGGTTTGTACCTGCCAGGATTAGCAGCATGTGGAGTTGAATATCAAGACAGATATGGGAATATTTCATTACCTGGAATAACAGAAGCGGAACTTTTGTTCCTGACGAAAGTACCTAAAAAGATGGAGGATTTGTTGGTTAAAGAAATCCCTAAAGTTTTGCCAATGCTTACAGAAAAAGAAATCCACGAACAAGCCAAGCTAGCAATATGTGATACACGCTTCTCTCCTACAATTAATTTAAATAGTCTTTTTCTAATTACAGGTAATAATGTAAGTTTAAAGATAGAATTACAGATAATGATGGAAAATATAATGCAAGAGATTATTAAATTATCAAATAAATCAAATCTTAGGGGTTCATTTTACCTTCACAAATCTCCAAATCTTGGAGCAAATGGTGATAGAGAGATAATTAAGAAAGCCAAACCAAATGATGTTGGAACAACAGATATTCAATTAATAATTAACGGATCATTGAAAGAAGCAGGTTTACTAGTACTAATCAATAAATATATTGAGTCAAAAAAAGGCTTCGCTCCCTTTGGACCTGGTTTTAATGTCAAGCTAGCACCAAAGTCAATGGACGAATTAATTGCCTACTGTCTAGATCATATAAATAAAAGTGATATGCCTTTAATTGTAGGAGTAGGTGACACCGTCACATCTCAAATCATTAAGGGAGAAGGGAAGTGGCTTAGGGGAGGGAGTGACAGGGGATTTTTAACCCTAATACAGCAATTAGGAAAAGCTTATAATAAAGATAATAGAATTATTTTCGTAGATAGTAGTGATGGAGAAGTTGATAGACCAAGCCTGAAGAATGGAAACCTTGAAGGGATCTCAGACAAAGAAGACAATTTAAAATTTGATTTAACATTACCTGGAGGACATAAAGAGTACATAAATTTCATCAAAGCCTTGGAGTCCTTAAGAAATTAAAAAAATCACTCAATTCCTGTTAAGAAGCTTTTAAGCTATAATAATTAATAATTAACTAATAATATTGAGAGATACTTCATTCCCAAGGATATATAGAAATAATCCTGAAGTTCTTCAAGTAAATCTTGGGTACAAATGCAATCAGGCTTGTGGGCATTGCCATGTGAACGCAGGGCCAGCGAGAACAGAGATGATGACCAAAGAAACAATTAAAAATATTCTAGAAGCAATCTCAATATATAACTTTAATGTTCTAGATATAACTGGAGGCGCGCCAGAAATGCACGAAGATTTTGAATATTTAGTTACTAATGCTAAGAAACTAAAAATAGAAATAATTGATAGATGTAACCTTACAATTTTAAAAGAAACTGGATATGAACATCTGATTAATTTCCTGTCCCAAAACAAAGTTAAAATAGTAGCATCTCTTCCATGCTACTTAGAAGAAAACGTAGACCTGCAAAGAGGAAAAGGAGTTTTCAAAAAAAGCATCCAAGCATTAATCGAATTAAATAAGGCTGGGTATGCTGAAATAGGGACTGAGCTTTACATTGATCTTGTATACAATCCACAAGGGCCTGTTTTGCCACCTTCTCAAAAAGAATTAGAAATAGCTTATAGGAATCATTTGTACAAAGAATACGGAATAAAGTTCAACAATTTATTAGTTTTAGCTAATATGCCAATAAACAGATTCTCTGAT
The DNA here is from genome assembly GCA_003278305.1 of Prochlorococcus sp. AG-363-M21. Lineage (GTDB taxonomy): Bacteria > Cyanobacteriota > Cyanobacteriia > PCC-6307 > Cyanobiaceae > AG-363-N16. Next base: position 43,459 of record QCFU01000006.1, on the reverse strand, counting down.
CAATTACAAAAAGAAAACAAACTTAAAAGCTATATGAATCTATTAAAAGAAACCCATAATGAGTCTAATCTTTCACTAGTAATGTGTACTAATACCATAAGTGTAGACTGGCAAGGAAATCTATTTGACTGTGATTTCAATCAACAATTAAGAATTAATGATCATCTGACGCCACGTACACTTAAAGAACTTATATCCAAAAAAATTAATCTTAAAAACAAAGAAATCACAGTTGATGATCATTGTTTTGGATGTACAGCTGGTAGCGGGTCAAGTTGTGGAGGAGCTCTTAGTTAAAATCCAAAAGCTCTTTTATATCTACATACAATCTGGACAGATTCCTCTTACATTTAAAGTTGACTCTATTAATTTAAATCCCTCACTTTCTGCAGCCTTCTTGCCTACTAAAACAACTTCCTCACTTTCAAATTCTTCTGTTCTTCCACAATTAAGACAAACCAAATGATGGTGATCTGGATGATCATGGCTTAACAACTCAAATCTATGGCCACCTTCATTCAACTCAAGTTCATGCAAAAAACCCATTCTTACAAGTAGTCGTAAAGTTCTATATATCGTTGCAAGAGAAACCTTTGATTTTGATTGAACCAAGTGACCATGAACCTCTTCGGCACTTAAATGATTTCCGCTACCAATTGTTTGGAATAAATCAAGAACTTTTTGCCTCTGTGGAGTAAGACGTCTTCCATCCTGATGCAACTCAAGCTCAAGTGGTGAAGGCAAATTGGAATATCGGTTATTCAACGGTAAGCAAAATACAATTCCATTTCTCAATAATAATAGCTAATGAGAGAGATGAAAACATTTAGTTGATAGGTAGAAATCCCTAAAGTAAAGGGATGAAGTTGATATGCGCTTTATAAAAGAATAATAGTAATAATATAATCCTCAGTGATATTAACTGAATAAAGATGAATACTTTCTCAAAAGTACTATTAAGTCCATTTCAGGTCTTTTTCAAGCAAACAAACAAGGTCATCAAGGGCATTTCAACTTCACTGAGAAAAAAGGAAACTACTGGTCTATTGATTATTGATTTACAAGAGAAGATTCTTTCTAAGACAATAGACTCAGATACAATCAGATGGAATATTAGAAAGATAGTGGAAGTCTTTAAAATCCTAGATAAAAATATTTATGCTACAGAGCAATATCCTGAGAAGCTAGGTAAAACTATAGATCTTGGCTCTATATTTAATACATATAGTAAAAGAAGCTTTAGCTGCATTGAATCCAGACAACTATTAAAAAACTTAAAAAAAGATAGCGTAAATAAATTAATTATCTGTGGTATTGAAACGCATGTTTGTATTCTTCAAAGCTGTCTTGACCTTATTGACTATGGCTTTAATATTCACCTTTTAGTTGATGCAACTGGAAGCCGCCATACTAAAGACCACGAAGTGGCTATTAAGAGACTTGGAAATGAAGGAGTAACTCTTACTACAACAGAAACTGTTATTTTTGAATTGTGTAAGACATCAACTAACACTTGCTTTAAAGAGATTAGTGCCATAATAAAAAGGTCAAAGCCTTAGGCATTCAAAATGAAATTGCTAAAAAGAACATTTATTAGCCAAAGTAAATTTCGCTAAGAAAGAGTAACATTCAACTTAAACATCTAGCATAAATATAAATTTACAGTAAAACTAAATTTAGATTAACATTCGTAATGAGAGAAATTTACCTCAAAGCTATACTAACTTCTGGGTTATTTGTAATTTGCTTAATTGCAACAATATCGTTAGCAAGGTTATCTAAAAAATATCTTAGAAAAATAGTAACAAAAACGACTAGTGAAACTGATGATTACATAGTAAAGATAATTACTGAAAACATTAGGCCTCTAGGGCTTGTAATTAGTTGCTCAATAGCTTGGCAAGCACTTGAAATCAAAGGTTATCTCAACACTGCATTTAATATTTTAGCGAAACTAATTATCCTTATACTTGTAGTTCGAGTTCTAAATAGAGTATCCATCAGATTAGTAAAGAGCTGGTCGCAGAAACTTGATGATCCAGCTGTTAGAACAATGCTCCGATCATTAAGTCCAATGATTGGAGCAAGCATCTGGACGATAGGCATAGTCTTTTATTTGCAAAACGTTGGGGTCCAAATGGCAGCCATCTGGGCAATTCTAAGTGCAGGTGGGATAGGCGCAGGTCTAGCACTGAAAGAACCTGTTCAAGAATTCTTCGAATACATAACAATACTTTTAGACAAACCATTTCAAGACGGTCAGTTTATCCATATCAATGGAATTTGGGCAAAAGTAGAAAGAGTCGGAGTTAGATCTACAAGATTAAGGAGTATCAACGGTGAAATTATAGTTATGAGCAACAGCAATTTGACAAATGGGGTGATATCTAACTATGCAGAAATGGAAAAAAGAAGATTAGTTCATAACTTGGGTGTTGTATATGACACGCCATATGAAAAGATGAAAAAAATACCTGATCTTATAAAGGCAATTGTAGAAGAAACAGACAATGCTAATTTTGATAGATGTCACTTTATAAAATTCGGGAATAGCAGCTTAGATTTTGAACTTGTATATTATATTCCTAATAATAATTATTTATTGGCTATGGGAGCACAACAAAAGATAAACCTAGAGATAATGAGGGTCTTTGAGGAAGAGAAGATTGATTTTGCATTCCCAACTCAGACAATAAATTTATCACAACAGAAAGATTTCATTACATCTTAATTGATCAATATTTCCTAATTTCTAAGGATTTCTTCAATCAAGTTATTGCTAAGTTCCCATAGTATATTTGCTTTTTGTTGATCATTGGCCTCATCACTAGTTTTAATCATTTCAAGTTTATGATTTGAAAATACTCCTAATTGATTGCTTAAATAGATAAAACCTTTTTTATTATAGGTACTGGATATTGCAATATCAGCCAATATACTCCCTGCATTCTCAGGAGTTTCAGTAATTCTTAAAAGATCTCTTGCTATAAAACTAAAAATTATTTGACCCAACTCATTATACTTTCTACTATATCTAAAAAAACCATCTCGTGATCTAGGTATAACTAGGCCTGGAGCCCAAGCGATTACAGGAATATTTGTATTTGATATAGTTAACCTTCTAGAAAGTTCTCTTGAGAAAAGAATATTGCATAATTTACTATCTTTATACGCTTTATCTGCGTTAAAAATTGATTTACCATCAATCATTTTAAACCCTATCCCTTGTTTCAACCCTTCTAAGTTTCCAAGCCCTGCCAATGCTCCTACTCTTCCACCAGAGGACTTTATATTATGAACTTCTGATGAAGTCACAATGACTCTGGGGTCAGGTGACAAAACAAGTAATTCCAACAATTTATTAGCAAGGTAAAAATGACTCAAATGATTAACTGCAAATGTTAGCTCAATATTTTGCTTAGACCATTTAATATTTTTACTACCTGTATATTGCAGGCCAGCATTTAATATGATTCTATCTAAAGGTTTAGCTTCCAATAATAATTGATTAACAAAAAGTTCAACAGTCTTTAGATCACCTAAATCTACTATTGGTAGATACAAATTCCGTTTTATTAATTCAAAATTTGTTAAACTTTCTCTTAATTTATTAATGGTTTGTTTTTTTCTCTCTTGATTCCTGCATAGGATTATTAAATTACTTCCAGCTCTTAATAATTTCAAAACCGCCTCATACCCAATACCAGATGTTGCTCCAGTTATAAGAATGGTACTATTATTAGCTTCCATAAGAGCCGAAAAAAGGAAGGGTTAGCATTTAACTAAAATAGAATTATATACTTATTTCTTTGATTAAATAATCAACAAGTCTTGATGATTATAAATTAGAAATTATTTATTCCTAATAAAGAAATATATACAACTGGTAACTAAAAGTTATTTTAGTCATTGGGGAAGGTCCAAAAAGGCTATTGTCTTAAGAGAATCTGGAGGCTCTTAGAAGTGAAAATAGAGAATGAAATGCGATATAAAAAGAATTCAACATCAAGTCAAATAATATCAAGGTGTACCTATGAGCACTAATGTAGATACATTAGTGCTAGGAGCTGGCCCAGGTGCATTGGCAATTGCTGCTGCGCTTTGTAATGAAAAAGTTCATGTGGGAATACTCTCAAGTAATGAGCCCCGAGAGATTTGGCCATATACCTATGGGATTTGGGGAGAAGAAGTAGATTCACTTGGTCTTCAGAGCCTTCTTAAGCATAGATGGGTAGATACTGTGAGTTTTTTTGGTGAAGGCTCTAAGAACAAATCCTCCCAAAAAAATCTCCCTACCAAACATTCTCTAGACTATGGTTTGTTCGATAAGAAAAAATTACAAGAATATTGGCTTAAACAATGTGATGATGGCTCAGTTGAATGGTATAGAGGAACAGCTTCAAAATTAGATATAAATGATTCTATTAGTAGTGTTACAACAACGAAGGGAGACGTTATAAAAGCAAGGTTAATAGTAGATGCAACTGGTTATGAACCTGCGTTTTTAAAAGTACCAAAAGAGGGAGATATAGCTGTCCAAACTTGTTATGGGATTGTAGGTAAGTTTAGTTCACCGCCAATAGATAAAAATCAATTCATTTTAATGGATTACAGATGTGATCATCTAAGTCAATCAGAAAAGGAAGAACCTCCAACTTTTTTATATGCAATGGATATGGGTAATGATTTATTTTTTTTAGAAGAAACATCTCTTGGGCTATCGCCCCCCCTTAAGCTAGAGGTACTAAAAAACAGACTTGAGAAAAGATTAGAACATAGAGGGATAAAAATCACGCATATTGAACATGAAGAACATGGCCTTTTCCTGCCAATGAATATTCCTATACCTGACTTAAATCAGGCTATTTTGGGTTTTGGAGGTTCTGCCGGAATGGTGCATCCGGCATCAGGATATTTAGTAGGCAGTTTGCTTAGACGGGCTCCAAGCGTTGCCAAAGCAATAGCCTTTGCAATGAAAGATATAAATAAGTCACCTTTAGATATTGCAAAAGAAGGTTGGAAAGCACTTTGGCCAAAAGAATTAAGAAGGAAACAGGCTCTTTATCATTTTGGGCTGGAAAAACTCATGCGATTTAAAGAAGAACAGCTTAGATCATTCTTTTTGAGTTTCTTTGACCTTTCAAAAGAACAATGGTATGGATTTCTGACCAACTCTCTAAGCCTGAGTCAACTTGTAAAAGCAATGTGGACAATGTTTCAAAAAGCACCATTGAATGTTAAATGGGGTTTATTTGAAATGAAAGGACGAGAGTTTAAATTGCTTATAAAATTCTTAAGCCCAAGTATCTAATAAATTGAGAACGATACTTATTAGTGGAGCAAACAGGGGAATTGGCAGATCAATTGCAGAGAAATTGCTATTTGAAGGTCATCAATTAAGTCTTGGTGTTCGGAATATTCAAAGTTTAACTAATACAAACCTTGATCCAGAAGGAGAGTATAAGGATTTAGTTATTGTGAATAAATATGATGCAAAAGAAAAGAATGACCCTTTAAATTGGGTGGAGAAAACAATTAAAAGGTTCGGTGATATTGATACACTTATAAACTGTGCAGGAGTATTTCACAAAACAGAGCTGAACTTTAATGAAGGTGAAGAAAAAAATATTGATGAGTTGTGGAAGGTAAATGTAATGGGTCCATGGTTGCTTACAAGAGCAGCATGGCCATACCTATCTAGAAAAAGCAATTCAAGAATCATTACTCTAATATCCATGAGTGGGAAGAGATCTAAAGGTACACTTGCGGGATATACTTCAAGTAAATTTGCTTTAATGGGCTTATGTCAAACAATAAGGAATGAAGGCTGGGATAAAGGGATTAGAGTTACAACAATTTCACCAAGTTGGGTAAATACAGATATGGCTAATGAAGTAAAAAGTATAGACAAAAGTCTTATGACTCAGCCTGAAGATATTTCTTCTATAATCTCTAGTATTTTAAAACTTCCAAACAGCTGCATACCTTTTGATATTTCTTTAAATTGCAATTTAGAGAAATAGAGAATCATCTTAATGCTGGTTTTTTCCTTGGGATTAATTTAATAGAATAAATGAAAAAACTTCGAATATATCTATGTATATAGTTTCTATAAATAGACCCTAATGATTTGCCAAGGGAATATATTCTATATATCAAACTAAACAAGAAATTTAAAAACCAAAGCACAATAATAAACCCTATTATTAAAGTTGCGACCGAATAAAATCCAGATAATTGATCTTGTATAGGCTCAAGAAATCTGAGGTAATTATTAAGGCTCATAGGAGTCTAGTATTTCTAGAGTTATATAAGGAAATAATTGAATTTCAATAGATTTTTAATGATAGTTATTAATTAGCCTGATATTTATTATTAGTACTTTAATCCTAGAGTGAGTATTGATATAGCTAAACCTGTAAGCCCTGAAGCAAATAGTACTGCTTTGGTTCTATTTTGCCAAGCTGAGAATAAAGGCAAGTCACTAGAATAGTATCCGCCAAAACTGCCTGCAAAAAATAGAGTCCAGAAGGACAATGAAGATAATGCAAAAGCTATTGCCATACTTTTTATCATTCCTAAATGAATCCAGCTCAAAATAAAAAAGCTTGGGATAAAGAAAAGGACACTAGCTGTGAAGGCTATTGAAAACTCTTTATCAATATTTTTAGGGATCTGGCTTTTATCTCCTAATTGTTTGATGCAATCTACAACTTGCTCTTTATCTAATTTAAAATAGTCAGAGCCTGTAAGCCTCGATTTTCTATACCTTCTGAAAAGACGAGCCTCAAAGTTTTCTGGCTGATCTACTTCTAAACTCGCAATAACCTTATCGGGCTTAATTTGCTTGATAGTACTCTTAATATCTTTAGAATGACCAATTTTATAAATACCTTTTTTTTCAAAAAGGTATACTAAAGCTTTCATAAACTTAATCTATCAAAATAATTCTACTATGGAAATATAAATCAAATCGCATATAATTAAGATATATGAGCAATCAAATCATCTAAAGATCTTTTAATTTGAACTTATTGCATAAAACATCTATAACTAATTAAATAAGGATGCATACTAATATAAAAAAACCAATTCTTTATTCTTTTAGAAGGTGTCCATATGCTATGAGGGCTAGATGGGCAATTCTTTCCTGCAATATAAAAGTAGTTCTAAGAGAAGTAGACCTAAAGAATAAGCCCTCATCTCTTTATAAATACTCTCCAAAAGGGACTGTGCCCATTCTTATAACATCACAAGGTGAGATTATTGATGAAAGCATTGATATTATTAAATGGGCATTAGAAAGTAAAAACTATACATCAGAAAATATTATTTCATTAAAAAAATTTTCTTCTGAAATTTACAATCTTATAAAACAAAATGATCAAGATTTCAAATATCACTTAGATAGATACAAGTACCCAAATAGATTTTGCATAGAATCAAACAAATACCATCAAGAAAAAGCAAGAGAAATTCTAATAATATGGAATAATAATATCAAAAAGTCTAAGCAAAATGAATCATCTAACCAAGGCTCGTTATTAGGCAAAGAAGAAACTATTGCAGATTGGTGCATATGGCCTTTTGTTAGGCAATATAAAAATATAAATCCTCTAGAATTTGAAAATGACAAAAGCTTAGAAGATTTAGATTGTTGGTTAGATAGTTATATCAAAAATGATGTTTTTCAAGTCTTAATGAGGAAGTATAGTCCTTGGACTGAAGCAAGCCAAGATCTAATTTATCCTTAGAGACTAAAATATTAACTTTCCAATCTTCTTTTATCAATAATCCTAGAAAGTTCCAGAAAATATCCAGCAGTACAAAATTTGCCAATATTTCTTTCTCTATTTCCAATATCACTTCTCAACTCTGCAGTTTCTGCCATTAATAAATCAAGTTCTTGTTGAGGCAATTCATAAAGCTCCTTGAGCTCTATTTCCCTTCCAAGGAGATGACTCCTAAACCATTTTTCTCTGGATTCCTGTGCTGGCACTTCTTTGTTGACTCTTGAATTCATTGCCAAACAAAAGAATATTGGTGAATAATTCTTTATATATTAATTGTTTATTTTTTAGTTAACACTTAGAGGGTTAAATAAAGACCTTTTTCTTAACAAGACTGCAATTATAAGAAACAATATGGTCAACAAACCAGAGAGTTCAGTCCAACCTATTAAACCAATATTAGTTATTACTAATGGAGCAATAACAGTTATAAAGCCTCCTGAGAGAAAAGGTTGTAAGCACAATTGCTTGATAGAGAATATTGGCAAGGTATTAGTCTTGTCAGTAGGATCACTAAGGCGAAGAAGCAACAATCCTGTTGCCGCAACTCCTGTAGCATTCCCAAATTCAACAATTGATCGGACAAACCATTTATCTTGAAAACAAATCTTGCCAAACAAAAACATTCCTAAAAGGTTCCAAGACAATCCTACGATTGACAACACAGCAATAGGCAGCCAATCTCTTACTAAAAGTGGTAGGTCAAGACCTGCCATTGCAGTTACGATAAGAAGATCTGTAGAAAGGATTCCAATTTCTCTTTGAAGAATTTCAGCAACCAAATCAGTTTGATTAAAAATCTCTAAAAAATATCTGACCATCAACGAGCCAATTAAAGCAAAAGGGAATACTGGCAGCAAAGAAGTTACTTCTTGAATATTACCTCCAAAAAAAGTTCCAACAATTCGAATAATTTCAAGTAAGAAAACTCCAATGATCACAGCAAAACCTAACAGAGCTAAATTAATAAATAACACCTCAAGTTGCTTAGAAGTAGATAAAGGCTGTCCTTCAACTTGATAATTTTTGATATTACTTTCAGAAGGGATTACCCATCCAAAAATACGTCCTACTATTACTAACAAGCTTCCAACTATTGTCGATGAAAGCAAGCCTATTGTTGCCATTGCTAAACCAAGATCCAATCCATTTGAATAACCAATCCTTTGAAAACTTTCTCCCATCACTGACGCAGCTCCATGCCCACCCTCGAACCCAACTTCTATTAGGCAACCCATTAAAGGATTGACATCCAATAAAGGAATTAATATAAATAAAACGGCCAGGCCCCCAACCAGATATTGACCAAATCCAAGTAATAAGCCTAACAATGCCTGGTTAGTTACAGGTTCCAATATCTCATTAACCTTTGGGAGAGGCTTGCCAAGCATTAATGAAGCAAATACCAAAGTAAGCAATGGAGTAGGTAAGCTTCTCCATATATTGGTTACACCTTCGGGCAAAAGTGTTATCAACCCAAATGGACCTATAAGCAAAGCTATTGTTCCTAATAAGAGAGCTATTGGTATACCTAACCTCTCTAATACTAGAGCCGATTCAAATCTTCTCCCTATACTCAATAACAGTCCAAAAAGAATAAGTAGTCCTATGGATATATATAAATAAGGGGCTTGAGAAAAATAAATATACTCAATGAGATTTTGAAATTTAAAATACATATTTTCGTAGAAAACTTATATAAAAACTATTTAAATCAAATTCAAGATTTAAGCTTAAAAAAAAGCCTCACAAAAAGTGAGGCTTTTTTTGAATTTTCTATTTAAAGAGAACTCCAAAACAACCTAATGCTAGAAATGGTAACTAGTTTTTAGTCGTTTAAGGTAACAGTTGCAGAGCCAACATTACTTACAGCTGAGGCTACACGTTTAAAGTCGAAGCCCATTGCACGCAAGGCATGCCATAAATGTCCCTGGATATAGAAGAATCCAAGATAATAATGAACATTAGTCAACCATGCGCGAGAAGTATGAGCACCGTTAGAGAGCTCAACAGTATCTACCCAATAAGGTGATATACCAAATTTAAGTTGTAGTACTTCTCCAAAATATTCAACTGGATAAACAGTGGTATTAGTTGCACACCAGAAAGCTGCAACTATAGCCATCCAGCCAATACCTGCCAAAGACCAAGAAAGAATTGCTTCTGCAGAAAGCAGTCCAGATCCCTTGAACTTTGTGTACTCTCCAACCTGCTTGGTTGCAATATGAAAAGCACCACCAGTAATCATCAAGAATGCTAAGAAAGCGTGACCTCCCATAACATCTTCCAAATTACTTATTGAAAGAAAATCAAACTGATGATTCCAAATTGAACCTAGGTTTAAGTTGTATTCAACTTGACGTACAGCTCCAATAGCAGAGTCATATATGCCATGGATTCTGGCCCATTCAACAAATTGGATATTTGCAACACCTAAGAAAATTAGATGATGGCCCAAAATAAAGGTTTGATTATCTGGGTTATCCCATTCCAATTTAAATTTCCTGGCTTGGGCAACTTCTGACTCCTGCATATCACCAGTAAAAAATAGTGAATGAAGCAGTCCTCCAGCGCCATAAACCATAGAAGCAATAAGATGGACGATGGCAACAGAAACTACTGCGCTTCCTCCAACGAAAGCCCCAGTCTCATCAAAACCAATCCCCAAAGTAGCCAAATGAGGAAGTGCTATGAGAGGTTGATGCCCCATAGGTACTGTTGGATCAAAACGAGCCAACTCAAATAAGGTGAAGGCACCAGCCCAAAAAGCTATCAACCCAGTATGAGCTGCATGAGCAGCTATAAATTTTCCTGAGCGGTTGGTTACCCCAGAATTTCCAGCCCACCACCCGTAGGTGACGTCTGAATTTCCATATGTCTGCATTAAAGTGCAATATTTCAAATCGCTGAGACCCTAACTAAAAAAAGGAGCTTAAAGCAAATTAATAAGAGACCTTTTACATTGTGTAAGCTCTTGGACAGCAAAAGAACAAATAAGACTAGGGGTAATTACCTATTCGATTGAGCGGTGGTCGCGAGCGAGGATACCCTGGCAAATCAAGTAGATGCCTTTGATCTCAACAAACAAGACTTAGAAAGCTTTTCAAAAATCTTCTTTTAGTTGGATAGTTCATAACATGAATTAGAATGTATTAATAATCATAAAAAATCAAAGGTAATGTTTCTAAAACTCTGGGAATTTATTCTCCCTCTTATTAAAGATATGCGTTTAAGATTTGCTTTGGCTATGCTTGGAAATGTTGTAATCCTTTGGTTCTTCATCTTCTATTTCAAAAAATTCCTGCCAGAACTTCCAGACAATATCATCAGCTAATAAGTTAAATCACTGGCAGCATAAGATTCTTCAGCAAATATAGAGATAGAATTCTTAAGAAAAACGCTCTTCAAAATAGCCGTCCCCAAATAGAGCTCTCTTTAAAAAATAATTCACTATTTGTAAGAATTTATGTTAAAGTTAGCCAAAGCAAATGACTACAACCTTTTATAAGCCCCTCCTATGGCAATGTCCAAACAACATCAAAAGCTACTAAAGCTTTCCGTAAAGGCCCAAGAATGCAAAGACAGAAAAGTAGCTAGGAAACTTATTCGCAAGGCCGAGAAAATTCATTCAAAGCTTTCTTCTTAATTGCAATCAAATTATTAAGGAAATAAATCTTTGGGCCAAGCATACTTAGCAATCAGTTTATTCTAATCTTCTGACAATCAACTCGAATTATTTAATAAATATAAAGAAAAGAGTACTAGATGATTTTATTAACTAATAGAGAGTATATGACTTATTAATAAGATTATGGAAAAATTGCAAGGTGCCTTTGAGAAAAAGAGAATGACAATGGCAACAGAAGAGTTCTACAGAAAGCAAGCTAAATCTTATAGAGGATCAAAAGCCTACGGCAAAATGACTCGTTTATACCCTGTTCTAAAATCTTCAATAAATGCTTGTAGAGGTGAAACTCTAATTAATTGATTTAAAAAGGAAATTCATAAAATATTTAAGCTGCAATATGATGGGAAAGTGCAGCATCTTTATTTTTCCAATACTCAATCCCTTCTTTGCACCATCTCAAATGGTAAATGACGTTTGGCTTCCAAGGTAAAGATTCATCATTAGGAGCACTTCTCCAATGCGTGCCTGGCTTTAAATATCCTACTTCTCTCCAAAGTTTTAATGTTGCTACGCTAATACCTAGTCTATTACTAGCCTCTTTTTCAGAAAACCATTGAGATTCTGTCATTACTAGTAAGAAAGATTAAACCCTTGGTAACGCATAAGAATTAAAAAGTTAAGTGCTTAGACTAATAATTAGGTAAAAATACAGTACATTTTAGTTTGATTTACCAAGACCTGAAACCTTTCAGACTAAGAGGTAAGGGTAATCCTGAATCCTCCGAGGAAATCAAAGAAAGATCTTTTGTTTTTAAAAAGTTAGTCCTAGTAGATTCATTGGCTATTTCAATCCATCCTGGTTTCCATTTGGTGAGATCATTCAATTCATCAAAGGTAATGCTTAAAAAAATATCGCCATATAAAACAGAGACCAAATTGACAAATCTTTTTCCAGCCTTAATACCATAAGTGATGGCCACAAAATGAGATTCACCTTTATAAGGTGCTAAAGCTGTCCAAGACATACTTGGGGGCCAACTGCTTTGAGATGACATTTTTAGCGCATATTTTTTGATTTAAGATAACTTAAGTATTCACTCCTGATCTGCTTTAATAAATTCTTCTTTCTTTTCATTGTCTGAATTCTTATTTGATTATCAATCTCTTTTCTTTCAGCTGAAGAAATAAGCATCCACTGCTTGATGTTTAAAATTTTTGCTGGATAATTCAATTTAAGCTTTTGCTTTTTCGACCTTTTTAAAAAATAAAGAAAGCTAATCAAAACTACTATTATTGTGAGTAATAATCTCATTGCTTAAATATTTTAAATAATTGGGATTTAAGATCTTAGAGTATCAATTAGTTTCTGTATCTCAGATCTTTTAATAATTATCTCATGATTATGTTCATCTTTCGAATTTGAGATAAGTCGTTTAATACGAACTTCTCTAGAATTGAACTCTTCATCGCCTATTACAACTGCCCATCTAGCATTAGAACGATTTGCTCTTTTAAATTGCTTAGCAAATGAAGCGCCTGAACTGTCTAATTCAACACTTAGGTTTGCTGCCCTAAGTTCTCTTGTCAAAGAAAGAGCTTCCACCTCAGCATCGACACCTCGATTAACACAATAAACATCAAAATCAAATTGAGGTAAATGACGATCGTCAAGAAGCATCATTAATCTTTCCATACCTATTGCCCAACCAACAGAAGCAACAGAGGGTCCTCCAAGTTGTTGAACAAGGCCGTCATAACGCCCACCTCCACAAACAGTAGCTTGCGCTCCTAGCTTTTCAGTTTTAATTTCAAAAGCAGTATGGCAATAATAATCAAGTCCTCGAACCAGTTGATTATTTAAGGAAAAAGGAATTTTTAAACCTTCTAGAATTTTTTGGAGACTTAGAAATCTTATCTTAGTTTCATCGCTTAAAGATTCATTCAAGCAAGGGGCTTCCTCTAAAAGCTTTCTAGTGTTTGGGTCTTTAGTATCTAGAATCCTTAAAGGGTTCTTATGTATTCTGTTCTGAGAATCGTTGTCTAATAAATCAAAGCGTTTTTCCAGCCAAGATATTAATAAGTCCCTGTATCTCTTTCTATCATCGAATGTTCCCAGAGTATTTATCTCTAAATTTAAACCTTGCAACCCAAGATCTTTTAACAAGTCCCATGCAATAGAGATTATTTCAGCGTCATCTCTTTCAGAAGCAAGTCCAAAAAATTCCGCACCTATTTGATGAAACTGCCTTTGCCTTCCAGCCTGCGGTCTTTCATAACGAAACATTGGTCCGCTATACCAAATTCTTTGAGAGCCCTGTGTTAAAAGTCCATGCTGAATAAGAGCTCTTACTACAGAAGCTGTTCCCTCGGGTCTAAGAGTGCAAGATCTATCCCCCCTGTCTGTAAAGGTATACATTTCTTTGCCCACAACATCAGTCGACTCTCCAATACCTCTAGAGAACAAATCTGTAGCTTCTAGCAATGGAGTTCGAATTTCATTCAACCCGGCTCTTGAAAAATTTTCACGCACAAGTTTTTCTACTGCTTGCCAATTCTTAACTTGATCAGGCAAGAGATCATTCATTCCTCGTAGTGTTTTAAAGTTTGACAAAGCAGTATCTATAGAGAGTTAAATTTTTCTTTAAAATAAAAAGTAATGTAATAAAAAATCTGTTCTGTTTTACAGTAACAGTTTATAAGAAAAGCATAACAAAGCCTGAAAAAAATTGGAAATCAATAAAAGAGTCAAGAAACGAAAACAACAATTATTAGAATTTTATCTGCAAACTCTATATATATTAAAATAGTGTCAAAAATATTTTTTCATTCTAATTCTTCCAAATATATTTGTTAACCCAAAGTTATTAAAATCGTTTTTCAAAATAGAACTATTATCTTATGGGGTAATTACTAGTTATTCTCTGCCAAATCTTGTAGCAACAGAATATTTAATCAACCATAAATTAACTCTTCTCCTACAAGATGGAGGAACCTCTTTCAATAACTGACCTAATTCAATTGCGCCTAGTCTTTTAATTTCTTTCTCATCAACGCGCCACAGGCTCTCAGCTTCTTTAATCAAGCGTGCCCAGCTTCTTGCTTTTTGCCAATGACGCAAGGGTGCTTTTAGCTTTCTCCGCTTTAATAAGCTTTGAGGTCTGTTGCCAAATCTAAAGTGAAAACTCTTCATATCTATAGCCTGGCAAAAATTTTACATTTAGGCTTTAACTCGTTGAAATATTTGCAAAAGGTCTCAAGAAAAATTTCTAAAGCCTAGAAGGCAAAATAAGTTATTAGCTGTCTTGTGCATCAATAGGAGAAACTGGAAAATCAAGATCTAAAACCTCTTGATTACTCAAACGACGAGTCCAAGCTCCTCGCACGGGATCATTCCACCTAAAACCAGCATTCTTTGCTAAGTGCCTGTCTTCATATGAGACTTGTGCGCGCATTAATCTTCTTGGCTCTAGAGCTTTTGAAAGCATTTGCTCCAAATCTTCACATCGCTTAAGTACTTCAACTAGATAAATACAATCAGTCAAAGCTCTATGTGCAGTCCAAACAGGTATTCCATAAGCCAGAGCCAAACTACTTACTGAAGGCCTGCTCTTTAAATTCAAATGAGATGGCCATTTCATGTCTTCCATAGAACATATCCATGGCTTAGATATTCCTGGAAGTAAATCTGTCCCAAACCACTGCCTATCGAACTCAGCATTATGCGCAAACAATGCATCAGCTCGATCAATTAAACATTTAAAATAATCCAATGCATATAGGTAAGGTTGGTCTATTTTAGTTATTTCTGCAGGAATTTTATTAATTGATTCTGCCTGATTTTCTGATACTGGAAGTAAAAATGAAAGCTGAGAGAGAGGAGTTTTAAATTTGACATTAAAAAGTACTGCACCAACTTCTATGCACTGATCTTGCTTAGGATTTAAGCCTGTAGTTTCTGTATCTAAAATCAACAAGTTCTCTGGGACAGAATCATTTTGATTCTCAGAAGCTTTATTCAAAAACTGGAATTCCTGTTGCATCAAAGAAAACGAATGTTCTTCAATTACTTCTAATTAAAAAGCAAAGCTTCATAAGATTTTTTAACCTTTATTCCATATGATGAAACAATTTCTATAATCCAATTCTTAGTTAAAAGCCCTAATGAGCAAATGGAAGCTTATTGAAGGAACTTGGTGTATGTGGCCAGCAAAGCCCAAAGGCATTATAGAAATAATAGGTGGAAGTTATCTTGCTTCGGCACCACATATCAGTTACAAACGATTAATTGAAGGCCTATTTAAAAAGAATCTGGCGATACATGCATGGAGGTATATCCCAAGTTTTGATCATCAATTTCAAGCAGTTCAAGCTTGGAAAAGTTTTCGAGAATGCAAGGATATACTATTTTCAAGAATTTCTGAAGCTCCTCCATCTATAAGAGTTGGCCATAGCCTTGGATGCAAGCTCCATTTACTTTCTCCAGACCTAGGAAGAAATAGTAAGTCTCTAGTTGCTTTAAGTTTTAATAATTTCAATGTAAATAAATCCATCCCAATGATTAGTAAAGTAAAGAGAAAGTTAAATGTGGTTAGTGAGTTTAGTCCTAGTCCTTCAGAAACAATGAAACTTATTTCATATAAATACCTACAACCAAAAAACTTATTAATTAAATTCAAGAATGACAGCATTGATCAAAGTATGCTTTTACTTCGATCACTCCAGTCAAGAAAGTTTGATGAATCTAGTATTTTGGAGTTAGAAGGAAATCATCTTACACCTGCTAGTATAGGAATAAGAAAAACCCTCCTTGGAGAAGTAATTGATAATGATAAAAAATCAACTACGATAAAAAATATTGTTCACGCAATTGATACATTGTTTACCAAAAACTAATATGAAAGCTTCCAATCATGATTGGCCATTAGGCACTAATGAAATAATTAAAAAGCTTTATTTAAAAATAAGCTTGAATAATAGAAACTGGCATCAATTAAAAACCAACTCAGACAGAAGGGCGGCAGAGCTACTAACTTCTGCACTGGCTCAAATAATTAATAAAGGCAAAAAAGAAGATGTTATATCACTTATTGAACAATCCTTGAAATGGGTCAAAAATGAAGTCAAAGACCCTGGTTGTCCATCACATTAAACTTAAGCCCTTCTTGAAGCGAGTTGAATACGGTTCCCTTTGGTACTCCATCGCACATCATCAAAGCATTCATGAATTAAAAACAATCCCCGTCCATTCTCTGCATCCAACTCAAAAGGCAAAGAAGCATTTCTTTCTATCAAAGGAATTCCAGTTCCTTGATCTTGAATTTGCCAAACAAGCCAATTTGGAGTGGTTATTCTTCGAACTCTTATAGCCTTATTGTGATCACTCGCATTACCGTGTAGAACTGCATTCACTAAAGCCTCATGCAAGCCCAATTGAATAAGATCTAATTTTTCACTACTAAATTCAACTGATGTCAAAAGTAATTTGACAAGTGGAGATAATTTTAGAGTGCAAGGAAGATTAAATTCTTCCCATGTGGATGATCTCACGAGACCAATTAAAAGAAAGCAATCTTTAAAAAAAATAGCGTTACTAGATATAACCCTAATTGGATTGAGTTAAGAATCCAACTATTCTTTTAATTTAACTTTATTTAGGATTTAAGTCTTTGTTTGTCTTCTTGATAACAAAGCCGGGTGATTTAACAATGCATCAAAAAGCCTTACGCCCCTAAGCTGATTAATCAATGGCATATGACCCTCCGGAGCTTCGAGTGACCACGTAAATGATGTTGGATATCTAGTCCAAACTCCATTTGTTTTCCATCCAATTCTTGGCCAAAGTTTTTCATATTTTCCATTTAATGAATCAAGAATTCGACCCTGAACTGAAAAAGAAAATCTTCCTTGCGAATATGCATTCCAAAGCCGGTCTATAGTCGTTAAATCAACTTCTTCCATCAATTCAACTTCACTAAAATATACATAACCGCGATCTACTGCTTCTTGGCCAGCTAGCTCTCGCAAGAATTTACTAGTTAGACGATCGGCTTCTTCATAATCTTGCTCTAAAAGAGCCTTTTGCAATGGTTGGTAATCAATTCCTTTCTTAGAGGGAGCCAAAAACCAACCTTTTTGTTTATTGGCGAGCATTTCAAAAAGAAACGATGGTTCTTTCTTTTGGCAGACTTGCAAAATCCATCCTACGGACCAATTATCGCCTTCTCGATCAAAATCATCTAATAATGACGGGCCAAGGTCCAATAATTCATTAGATCTTGTTTCAATAGATTTAATCAACCTACGACGTTGTCTTAATGAGCCTCTTGAAAATTGCTCAATTAGTTCTTGAATGGTGAGGTTGGTTGAATCAGATGTGTCTAGAGGCATAACTCGCAACCTGTCTTTATAAGTCAGCTTTGACCTACTATGTCAGGCATTGTAATTCCAAGATCTTTTTCATTGCAGTGTTTCCGCAATACAAAAGGACCATTGATAGATGTTCGTAGTCCAGGTGAATTCCAAAAAGGTCATTGGCCTGGAGCGACTAACATACCTTTGTTTAATGACCAAGAAAGGTCTTTAATTGGTACATCTTACAAAAAAGAAGGTAGGAGAAAAGCTATTCATTTAGGTATTTACCTTATAAAGCCCAAGCTGCCTATATTAAAAAAGCTCTTAGAAACTAAATGTTTTGAATCAAATGGATCAAGCTTAAAGATTTATTGTTGGAGAGGAGGGCTACGTTCATCCAGCATGGGCTGGCTTGCCAATCTTTTAGGTATTAAAACAATTATTCTTAAAGATGGTTATAAAAGCTATAGAAGATGGTCGCTTAATCAATTTGAGAAGCAATGGCCTTTAAGAATTATTGGAGGCAAAACTGGAACAGGGAAAACCTCTCTACTTTTAGATTTAGAGAAAAAAGGCATATCAACCATCAATCTAGAAGGTCTTGCCAATCACAGGGGGAGCAGTTTTGGAGGGATTGAATTAGAAAAGCAACCAACTTCAGAAAATTTTGAAAATATACTTGCAGAAAAATTAAATCAGTTTGAGGAGAAATCTATCACTGAAATTTGGCTTGAAGATGAAAGCATCGCCTTAGGGCAATGCAGAATACCAAAAAGCTTTTTTTCTCAAATGAATAAAGCACCTTTAATAGAAATTATCAAAAATTCTCAAGAAAGAGTTAGCTCTCTAGTTAAAGAATATGGGAAATATAAAGAAGAGGACCTAAGAGAAGCCACTATAAGAATCAGAAAAAGACTAGGCCCTCAAAGGACATCAAAAGCTTTACAGGCTATAGAACAACATAACTGGGAGCAGGCCTGCTTGATTATGCTTGAATATTACGATAAGTGCTATGAGTATTCTCTATCAAAGATAGACAATAAAAAAGAGATAGACCTTTCAGGTATTTATGGTGATCAGGCAATCGAAAAATTTATCCAGGCCACTGAAATCCAATGAAGGTCACATTTTTACCTCATTATTCAATATCATCTAGTTAACATAAAAAAAACAAGAACATATGAACAAACCCATTAACAAAGCAACTATCCAATTCCTGGACGGGATTGATGAACCTGTAGTCCCAGAAATACGCCTTACAAGAAGTCGGGATGGAAATACAGGACAAGCAAATTTCACCTTCGAACAACCCCAGGCATTAGTTGCTGAAAGCATGGGAGAAATAACAGGGATGACAATGATTGACAATGAAGGGGAATTGAAAACTAGAGATGTAAAAGCAAGGTTCTTAAACGGTGCTCCCAGTGCTATTGAAGCAACATTTACGTGGAAATCAGAAGATGAGTTTGAAAGATTTATGAGGTTTGCCAAGCGATATGCTGAATTAAATGGTCTTGGATATTCCCAAACATAAAAGCGTTGAAATTTTCTAACTGGCTAAGTCTTACTGCTCTTATTGCATCACTTTTTATTGCTTGGACTTTAAAGAATGTATTTATAATAATTTTTGCAGGAATAATACTAGCAGTTGCACTTTGTACATTTACAAGAAAAATAAAAACTACTCTAAGTATTCCAAGAGGATTTGCCCTAATAATTGCACTAATAAGTGTTTTATTAATTCTCATACTTTCTCTAATAATAGTTATTCCACAGTTCACGAAAGAATTACAAGAACTTATAATTCAATTGCCTAATTCCGCAAAAGCACTTGTAGCAATCAGTGATAAATATATTAATAATTTATCTGAATTCCTATATGGTCAAGATGGCAAAGATATTTTAAGACAGAATCTTTTTCAAAACACCATTGAAATATTGCCTGATGGTGTTTCTTTGGCAAATGGAATCACTGATAGTCTTAATAGAATTTTAAATATTGCTGGTAATCTAGGGCTAGGAATTGTTCAAGTTATATTTGTTTTCTCTATAAGTTTAATGATTTCAGTAAACCCAAATGCTTATAAAGAGAGCTTCATATTATTAGTGCCTTCTTTTTACAGAAGAAGAGCAAGAGATATTATTTACAAATGCGGAGAAGCTCTTAGCAGTTGGATGGTTGGCGTACTAATTAGTTCTTCTTTTGTTGCAATATTAGCTGGCATTTGCTTATATGCACTTGGAATCAAATTAGTCTTTGCTAATGCACTTCTAGCAGGAATTCTAAATATTATTCCTAATATAGGTCCTACAATTAGTACAATCTTCCCTATGTCAGTAGCATTATTAGATGCTCCCTGGAAATCTATTGCTGTATTAGGACTATATATAATAATTCAAAATATAGAAAGCTATTTAATCACTCCATCAATCATGCAATACCAAGTGAAACTATTACCTGCAATCACTCTCACATCACAATTTATATTTACAGTAATTTTTGGACCTATAGGTTTATTATTATCATTACCTTTAACTGTCATATTAAAAATATTAATTAAAGAGGTTATAATCCATGATATTCTAGATAAAAAATCAAATCCCTATTTAAGAGATTATTAATATAATAAAATCAATCAATAAATCAATAAGAAAAACTATTTTTTCCTAAATAAGAAAACTGCTATTATTAAAGAGAAAAAAGCAATAGGGTTCTTATTAAAAGCAAAAGAAAGTGAAGTCCACGTAAAGTAATCTAATAACAATCTAATCTCATGACGCAAATACCAAGCAACTAAAGAGATAATAACCAAGGCAATTATTTTCTTAAAAGGATATTTAGCAAAGAATAAAAACTTTTTCACTTTAAGAATGCTTTAACATATAAATCAGTTAATGCGTATTAAACATTTTTCTTTATAGAAAGAAGTGAGGGTGACAACGCTATGCTTGACCAACTTCCAACAACTACTCCTATAGCTAAAGCAATTGAAAACCAATAAAGAGTACTTCCACCAAAGGCGATTAAAGCAATCAAAGGTAATAATGTACTGCCACTTGTGTAAAGGGTTCTTGATAAAGTAGCAGCTACTGCTAAATCAATTTGCTGACTAATAGTTAAAGAAGTTTCTAAATTATTAATTTCACGAATTCGATCAAAAATAACTACAGTATCATTTACTGAATAACCTGCTATTGTCAACAAAGCGACTGCGAATAGACTATTTATTTCTAAGTTTATAATCAACCCAAGCCAAGCAAAGATTCCACAAACTATTATCAAGTCATGCAATAAAGCAACTATTGCTAGAAGTGAAAATCTTTTATCAAACCTATAAGCAATATATATTGCTATTCCAGCAAAAGCCGCCAAAAGGGATATCAAGCTTGTTCTAAGTAATCTTGCACCTAAGGAAGGTCCAATAGTATCTATTGATTGCTTCTCTGAATCAAAGGGCCCTGCTAAAAGTTCAACAGCTTTTATAACCTCTTTAGATTGCGTTGTAGACAAGAAAGGGAGCCTTACAAGCAATGTCTGATAGTTATCAAGGGTCTGAATCTTGGCAGAAGACAAGTTAACCCCTTCGAAAGGTCCTTTCTTTGAAGAAGAAAGCTTTATCAAAGAACCTGTTATTGCAGATGAATCAATTGCACTACAATCTTGCAAACATACTCTTTCAACTTTAATCTGAGTTCCTCCTGTAAAATCCAGGCCAAGACGTAATGGATAACCTATAGATGGGTTCAACCAAGAAGTTATTAAACCTGTTAAAGAAAGAACAATTGCAAAACCAGAAATAAGCCAGATCGTATATCTATAACGATATAAATTAATAAGTTTATTAGATTTAGAAATCATTGAAGGAATGCTCACTACAGCCTATTAAGAGGATGGAATTGTCAATTGCTTTAATGGTAAAAAGTTTTCAGGCTTTCTTAGTATTTTATAACTCATTAAAAACCTAAGTAATACTCTTGTACAAGAAAGAGCTGTAAATAAGCTTATTACCACACCAATTCCAAGAGTTGCAGCAAAGCCCTTAACAAACCCTGTCCCTAAATAGAAAAGACAAAAGCAACTAATTAGTGTTGTTGTGTGCCCATCAATAATTGATGAGAATGCTTGTGCAAAGCCATTATCTATAGATCGAATCAATGTATTACCATTTCGCAATTCATCTTTTAACCGCTCAAAGATTAAAACATTTGCATCAACAGCCATACCTATACTCAAAATAAATCCTGCGATCCCAGGAAGCGTAAGAGTGACAGGTATAAGAGCATAAATAGAGATATTAAATAATGCATATGCACTAAGTGCAATAACAGCCACAAAACCTGGTAATCGATAAAGAAAAACCATAAAAAAAGCAACCATTATCAGTCCAGAAAGAGCTGCAATTAAGCTTCTGCGAATATTTTCTACTCCAAGAGTTGGACCAATTGTTTTCACTTGAATAACCTTGACAGGCAAAGGTAGCGCTCCACCCCTAAGTTGAACTTCTAACTCTCTAGCCGAATCAGAGGAAAAATTCCCACTTATTGTTGCTGCACCACCTGTAATGCCAGCAACCTTAAATTGCTCGCCAACACTGGCCTCGCTTATTGATTCGCCATCAAGTATTATTCCTAAGAACTGATCTTTCCCTGCAATTGATTTAGTTAAGTCAGCAAATTTCTCCGCACCCGACTGGTTAAAAGTCAATGTAACCTCCCAACTAGAGAGATTTTGCTCTTGACGTCTACCAGCAGTTACTAAGTCTTTTCCAGTCAACTCCGAAGGTTCAAAAAGACTTACAATTTGTTGATTTATTTTCTTACTAATTTGTTCTAATTGCTCTCGATTACTGCCTTTGATTTCACTTAAATTCATAGCTGACTTCAATTGCTTTAATTGTTCCTGCTGAGCTTGAGACTTAGGCCCTGCCAAAACATCATTTCCATCAATCTGATTTGTTTGCAGAGAATTTCTTACCTGAAGCCTTAAGGCCTGAAGAGTTTTCATTAAATCCTTTGTACCAGCTCTCTGTGTCCTAAATTCCAACAATGCTGTCTTACCTAATAGCCTGGCTGCATTTTCAGGATCTTGTTCTCCAGGCAATTCTAAAATAAGTTGGTTTGTCCCTATGGTTTGCAAAGTCGATTCGGAAACCCCAAGGCTATTTACTCTTCTGTCTAAAACAGCCTTAACAGCTTCAACTTGTTCAGCACTGATTTTCTTTATATCATCTACAGCTTGGACCTCAAGTGAAAGTTGACTGCCTCCACGTAGGTCCAAGCCCAACTGAAAAGGCAAATTTATGCAAACAGATAAAGAAGCAATTATCAAAGCTAGTATCAACGCAAGCCATCCTTGTTGACGAGCCATAGCCATAATTAAATTTCCTTAGAAATCATCTTCTCAGCTGTTTCAACAATCTGATGAGGTTGAATAATAGTTAAGTTCTCAAGCTGGCCATTGTATGGAGTTGGAATATCTTGGCTAGAAAGTCTTACAGGTCGAGAGTCAAGGTCATCAAAACAATTTTCATTTATCAAGGCAATTAACTCAGCTCCGATTCCACCTGTTTTCATACACTCTTCTACAATGATGACTCTATGAGTTTTTTTAATAGATCTAGAAATAGTTTCTATATCAAAAGGTTTAAGGCTTATCAAGTCAATCAATTCAGCATCAATACCTTTCTTATCTAATTGCTCAATTGCTTTTAAGCAATGATGTCTCATCCTAGAATAAGTCAAGATAGTTATATCTTTTCCTTCTTTTATTAAGTCTGCCTGGTCAAGCGCGCAAATATATTCTCCCTTAGGTAACTCTTCACTCAAATTATAAAGAAGAACATGTTCGAAAAACAGCACAGGGTTTTCATCTCTAATAGCTGCTTTCATTAACCCCTTTGCATTTGTGGGGGTACTGCAAGCAACTATCTTTATCCCAGGAACTGCATGAAAATAAGCTTCTAGTCTTTGACTATGTTCTGCCCCAAGCTGACGGCCAACACCTCCAGGGCCTCTTACAACAGTAGGGATTGTATAGTTACCTCCACTGGTATATCGCAACATACCCATATTGTTTGAAATTTGATTAAAAGCTAAAAGCAAAAAACCCATATTCATTCCTTCAATTATTGGCCTCAGACCTGTCATAGCAGCACCTACCGCCATGCCCGTAAAACTATTTTCTGCTATTGGAGTATCTAAAACTCTCAACTCACCATACTTCTCATATAAGTCTTTAGTGACTTTATATGAACCACCATATTGACCTACATCCTCACCCATTACGCATACATGCGGGTCTCTAGCCATTTCCTCATCAATAGCTTCCCGAAGTGCATTAAAAAGAAGTGTTCCTGTCACGATTTTTAAATTGAGAAGTAAAGAGCAAATCTCTTATTTAAATCAAGCTATTACATTTAGCGCTCAATTAACCGCCTTCAGCAAAAGTAGAAAGAATCAAAACTGAGAGTAACATGCCAGGACTTAATAAAAGCACTAGTAATCCAAGATCATGAAGAGTCATGATTCAACCTCTTTTAGCTAGTCAAAAAATTCATTACATTAAAGACTAATCAACTTCCAGTTTCTTTGCAGGAAGTAAGCTCCTTAGAAATACAACTGTCAATCCAATTCCTATAAAAAGAAAGGTAAAAGTCGCCAAGAAAGAAATCCCTATTATCAAAGTTTTAAAGCCTGAGGCTATACTTTGGGCAAATTCAGAAGAATATTGCTTTGCATGTGTACTGAAATAAATCACAACCTTTTCACTTAAAAGCAAAGAAAGCCATCCAAGCAAAAGACTTGTCAAAGCTCCAGAAAGAAAGCTTAAAGGGCCTTTCTTGCTAGAGGAATCTTTTTTCTCCTTGTCATCCATATTGATATCACTATCAATTTTCATAGTCTAGCTGCCAAGAATAACCTTTTAATTAAACACAATCAGCGCCTTTCATATTAAAAGTGCAGCACCACCCATCTAACCCATATTTTTTTAATTCAGCTTTTTTATTCTCTAAAGCCGATGTTGCAGCATCCAAACTTGGGAAAATAGCAAAGCAACTAGGCCCAGATCCACTCATAGCAAGAGAAACTGCACCACTCAAAGAAGAAAGAAATTTTAATGAATTTTTCACTGCAGGAGTAATAGGAGCAACCACTTCTTGCAAATCATTCCTCAATGGTGGAGGGCTCAATACATTTAGTGGATTTAGCCAATTAGAGTTTCTAAGCAATTGTCTTCTGACATGAAAGTCACCTTCATCATTAATATACTTACTTGAATTGACTTTCTTATATGTTGCATAAGCCCATGGAGTCGAAACCTCTACCAATGGATCTTTAACTAAAACAATTGCCATAACATCTCTGGCGCTGGCGCCATCAACTTTCTCAAGATTCTCGCCCCTACCAAAACACAACTGAGTGCCTCCTGAAATACAAAATGGCACATCAGAGCCAAGTTGCGCAGACATACTTTCTAAGTCTTGCAATGAATAATTAAGTTTCCACAATTTGTTAAGACCTACCAATGTTGCAGCTGCATCTGTAGAACCACCAGCCAGCCCAGCCCCAATAGGAATATTTTTAATTAAATGTATAGACGCACCTAAGTCAGTTCGTCCTGAACTAGTACGAATTAGTTTTGCAGCTTTCATGATTAAATTATCATCGCCAAGACTTAAGCCTGAATGATTAGAGCTAATAATTAGCTCTGAAGTACTGATTCCCTTTATTTCAATAAAATCCGAAAGATCAATACTTTGCATAACCATTGCCAATTCATGGAAACCATCCGAACGCATTCCGAGGATTTCCAAATGTAAGTTAATCTTTGCGGGGGCTTTAATCCTTAAGGTATCCCCTGAACAATTTATTAGTTGATTCATAAGCAAGCAATCATTTCAACAACTTAGCTAGCTGTACCCACATGATTGGAGACAATTCTTGAGGCCTTTGATCAAGATTAATGCCTAATCTCTCAGTTAACCTCTCCAAATCAGACAAAGGCTTAACTCCTCTTAATGTATTCCTTAATTTCTTGCGCCGAGCTGAGAAAGCCATTTTCAACAAGAAGTTAACTCTTTTCTCGATCAGGGAATCATGTCTATCCTTAAATGGCAATGGTTCTATAACAACTACTTTTGAATTGACTTTTGGCGATGGTTTAAAGCATTTAGGAGGAACGTCACATATGCCTTTTGCGCTTGCAATCAGTTGGAGCCTCACGCTCATAGCGCTAAAATTCTTTTGTCCCGGCAATGCAATGATCCTATCTGCAACCTCTTTTTGCATAAGAAGTACCAACCTTTCATAAGATTTCTCAGGCCTCTTGCCAAGATTGCCTAGCAATTTCTCTAACAGTGGACTTGTAATGTTATATGGAATATTTGCAACAACTTTGTTTAAAGGCATGCCATCAGAAGGCTTGACCTCAACAGAAAGAAAATCCCCTTCTTGCAATGAAAAATTTTTTTGATCAAAAAAACGTTTTCTTAATCCATCAACCAAATCTCTATCTAACTCTATTGCATGAATAAGATTAGCTTTCGATTCAACCAGATATTCAGTCAAAGCACCACAACCAGGACCTATTTCCAAAATGCGATCATTTACCCTTAAATCTGCTGCCTCAATAATTTTGTTTAAAACACTTCTATCTGTTAACCAATGCTGCCCAAAACGTTTTCTAGTCTTTTGCCTTAATACAACCATCCTTTAACTAATGTTCAAAGAACAATCAAAAGTTAATCTATTAATAAATTCAATCATTAAAAAATTATCCTTTTCGTTAATTAGTCTAATCCGATAACCTAAAGAAATCACTATTTAGCCATGGCCCTCGATGCTGAGAACGTTAAAAGATTGCAAGAACTGAACCAAAGGCTTGTAGCCCCCTCAAATGTATCTAATATTCAAAACCAACAAACCAACTCTCGAAAACAAAACCTCCATCCAATAGAAACTGAAGAGAACCCTCAGCAATTGTTTAAAGAGCTCATGCAAGCGAGTCCCGATGGGGGAGTTCCTACACATTTAATTAAACGGCTTAAGGAGCTTGAAGAAAATCAACAAAACAATAAGCCTCCTTTCTTAGAGCAAAACAATGAACCAGATCTAAATACTTCTTGTCCTACGCCAAACTCAATGTCCCCCTCATCTGAGCTTTACACTACCTTCAAAATGCTTCTCCTTGAAGAAGAAGATGGGGAAAACAATAACTAATCTCTATGCTGAATGCATCTCGCTTGAGGATAATAGCAATTGGTAAAATTAGAAAACCATGGATAGAGGAAGGTATCAAGCTTTATCTGAAAAGAATTCCTGGTATTACCATTACAGAATTGCGTGATAGCAATGCTTCTCAAGAGTCTGAATTAATCAAAAAAAACATTCAAAGCAAAGAGCTACTTATAACCCTTTGCGAAGAAGGCCTACAATTGACATCTATATCCCTCGCCAAACAACTCCAAAATCTAAATTCACATCGCATTGCCTTTGTGATTGGTGGAGCAGATGGCTTAAGCCCTGAAATAAAGCGCATAGCATATACTTCCATGAGCCTTTCGCCCTTAACTTTCCCCCATGAAATTGCTCGCCTTTTACTTGTAGAACAACTCTATCGAGCAAACTCTATTCTTCAAGGAAGCCCTTATCACCGAAACTAATAAGCTTAAATAATTACAAGAGAACCATACAGACGAGCACCACCCGCCTATAGTGGTACATTAGTACTGCTCAATTAAGTTGATATGTATAACTTGAATCTTCCATGTCCTTTCGCCAGCAACCCTTCTAAAATCATCCTGCCATTAGCAAGTGAATCAATACCTGCAGGATTCCCATCGCCGGCTGATGACTATATTGACACAGGAATTGATCTCAACGAACACCTTATTCCGCATCCGTCAAGTACATTCTTCTTAAGAGTAAAGGGTGATTCAATGGTGAAAGCAGGAATTCAAGATGGTGATTTATTAATTGTAGATCGCAGTCTGAATGCACAACCCGGTTGCATAGTCGTAGCAATTCTAGATGGAGCCTTTACTTTAAAAAAGCTAACTTACTACCAAGGAATGGCTTATTTAAAAGCAGAGAATCCTAGATATCCACCAATAAATTTAAACAATTATGCAGATGCCTATATTTGGGGTGTAGCCATATATTCTATTCATAGCCTTAACAATACAATAAAATCATTATGAGCAATGACAATAGCACTGATTGATGGCAATAATTTTTATGCCGCATGCGAGCAATCTATTGACCCTTCACTCGTCGATCAGCCCCTTGTAGTCTTATCTAATAACGATGGGTGTATCATTTCTCGAAATGCGGAAGCCAAGGCTTTTGGTATTCCAATGGGAGCACCTTTCTTTAAAGTTCGGACAAAGCTAAAACAATATGGGGTAAAAATACGCAGCTCAAACTACGCACTTTATGGTGACATGAGTGAGCGGTTTATGAATCTCATAAAAAACTATTGTGAAGAGCTAGAGATATATTCAATTGACGAAGCATTTGTCAATATAAAGCGTCCTATGAATTGCAATCTGCACCCATGGGCAAAGGAACTACGTACACACATTTACCAAAACCTTAGCCTCCCAATTGCTATAGGAATAGGGGCAACAAAAACTCAGGCCAAGCTTGCCAATTATCTAGCAAAAAAAGTTGCCGATACTGCAGGGATATTTGATTTAGAAATAAGTAAACACCAAGAAGATTGGCTTGAATCAATAGCAGTAGAAAATGTCTGGGGTATTGGTCACAAAATGGCTCAATGGTGCCGCCTAAGAGGCATAAACAATGCGCTCCAACTACGTGATGCTCCTAGTCATGAACTAAAAGCAAAGCTTGGTATTACAGGTATCCGACTACAAAATGAATTAAAAGGCGTGAGATGCATCCCTTTCGCAAAGTACAACAAAGCGAAAAAAGAAACATGTGTTAGCAGAAGCTTTAACAAGCCAATCACTACTATGGATGAGCTACGGCAAGCCATATCAAGCTACGCTGTACGTGCAAGTGAAAAGCTACGTAAACAAAATCAAGTTGCTGGCATTATTACCATCTTTACACGTACTAGCTTACATAAAGCTACCTTCTATAGTAAATCTGCAAGCAAACGACTCAAGCCACATAGCAATGATACTTCGATCCTATTAAATGCGTCTCTTGCGCTAACACCAGAGATTTTCAAACAAAACCTTCCACTTATAAAAGCAGGTGTAATAATGCAAGACCTTCAAGAAGATAAGTACCTCCAATTGCATCTATTTGAAACATATAATTCTCAATCAACAATACAAAGAAAAGTTTTAATGCAAACAATTGATAATTTAAATCAGCGGTATGGAAGTAATACTGTCAGGTGGACTGCATATGGGACAAGTCCAACATGGTCAATGCGACGAAAATACTTGAGTCCTAGCGCAACAACACGATTAACAGACATTCCTATAGTAATATCATGATCTTTAAAGATTCAGATTATTATGAATGCTTCCCAAAAAATCAGATGCTCTTAACAGCCTGAAAAATCTAAAAACGGATCACCTTACGAAATAAGAAAGGCAAGTCAATGATCAAATCATAAACAAAGCTTCAAATCAAATGGAATTCCTTTTATTTCTAAACTCAAACGAGAAAGAGATTCTCAACCTAATCAATAAAGCTAATTACACCGTAGAAGAAAACACTCCATTGTGCCTTATTGGGAAAAAATTCTTCGGTTTTCTAAAGAATGAGCAAAAAAAAGTAGTTATATGTACTAAAAATGCTAAAGAATATGGAGGTTATCACCCCTTTAGAACCAACCCAGAAGATAATTTCAAAACTGGTTTAATGATAAGGCGAGCTCTGAGACATGAAGCCGTTCATATAGCGCAGCAATGCAACAATGGTAATTTACTTGGTTTACAAAAAAATAAATCATTAAAGCTTAGCGAACAAAAACTTGAAGCCTTTCAAGGCTCGTATCGACTTACAGGTCAAAAGGAGAAAGAGTACGAAGCATATTTAATAGAAGATCAACCCAAAAAAATAATCTCTGAGTTAAAAAAATATTGCTTCTAATCTCAAAAGGCAGTTATCAGGCCGAAAGAGTCTCTTTATCATTAGATATTGCACAGCGTTGCTGATCTAAAAATAAAATATGTTTCCGTTCGCTGTAATACAGCTTTTGAAAAGCCAAAGCATCTGTGTTTAATTCTTCAAACATACGCTCAATCTGTTCCTCCATCGCAAATGATTGCTCAGGGTTTTCCTGCTCCTGCTCAATCAGTGCTGCGATGCAGGTTTCTAAGGTCTCTAACCTCTGGCCACTCCAAGCTTCGATTAAATGAGTACAACGTTTTAGAGCCTTTTGCCTTTCCAGAACTGCAAGTGCCCCACGCAATTGAAGGATAGGCATTGACATTGCAGCCATTTGGACCTCACCAGGCTCCAACAAAGAACTTAAATGAGAAGAAAGAGAAGTATCATTATCTATAACTAACTTGTCAAGAAGTAGTCGAGGTAAATCCATATGAGACAACACATCACTTGAAGACTCTCCTCTACAAATAGACTCAAGGAATGAATCACCTACATTACTCTCCTCCAACTCAGTAATAGCAGCCCAAAGGAGTCTGTGATGATGCAATACAAAATCCTCTAAATCTCTTTTTCTTAATTCTTGTCGAATAGCGCCTCTATGATCTGCACAATGAAGATAAAGCCTCAAAACATCTGCTTCACTACGCTCACGCAAAGTGACCTCACCAGGTTTCTTTAATCGTTCTGATCGACCATGCCAACGCTGACCTCTTACTTGATTCCGCAAGTCATTCTCTAATTGCAACGCCAAACGAGCCTGTCCACCACTTAAACGCTCAGAAGCTTTTTGTAAATAATGAGTTCTTAATGCTGATTGAGGTAATTTACCTAGTAATTGAACTAATCCACTAACTGCAAGCTGAAAATGATCTGCCTTACTGATATCAAGATCTTGAAAAACTTGGTCAATTTGCCAATCAACCCAAAGAGGGGATTGATCTAAAAGCGCTTTGTAAGAAGAAGCTGAGTTAGTTTTAAGATATTCATCTGGATCTTTACCTAAGGGTAGTTGCAAGACTCTCAACTCTACCTGACCTTGCATAGCAAGATGTTCTACTTCACTTATAGCTCTCGTAGCTGCACGAATGCCTGCCTTATCAGCGTCAAAATTTAGAATTATTCTTTTACTATCACTACATCTACATAGTTGTGTGATTTGATTATTGCTAAGTGCCGTACCTAATGATGCTACAGAGTTAATTATTCCAGCCGCATGCAAAGCAATAACATCAAAATAACCTTCTACAACAACAGCTCTATCACTCTTGCGAATTGCTGTAGATGCTTTATCTAAGCCAAACAGATGCTTCCCTTTCTGAAAAACATCTGTTTCAGGAGAATTTAAATATTTAGGATCAGAACCATCTAATGTACGTCCTCCAAAACCTATCACTCTACCTTGGAGGTCTTTAATTGGAATAATAATTCGATTGCGAAAGCGATCATAAAAACCTTGACCGCCTTTTCGAGAAATAATTAGTCCTGCCTCCTCAAGCAGGTCCAAAGATATATTCTCTACATGAGAAAGATATTTAAGAATCTCATCCCAACCTTCCGGGGCAAATCCTAATTCAAACTCTTCTATAGTGCTTTGTGTATAACCTCTTGTATGAATAAGATAGTTTAAAGCTACTGTGCCTTTGGGTGATTTCAATTGATCAGCAAACCACCCTTTTGCTAGAGAAAGCACTTTATACAATCGATCTCTACGAGATAGTTGTTCTTTTAACCTTTCCTGCTGAGGGCCTTCAACTGTTTCCACGGGAAGCTGATACTTCCTTGCTAGGCCAAGAACAACGTCAGCAAAATTCTGACGTTGAAATTCCATTAGGAACTTAATAGAATTTCCACCTGCCCCACAAGAAAAACAATAATAAAATTGTTTAGCAGGAGAAACAGTCATTGAAGGCCTGCTGTCATCATGGAAAGGACAGATTCCTACAAACTCCTTACCTTTTTTCTTTAAAACAACATGCTCTCCAACCACATCAACTATGTCAGCTCTCTCCTTAACGGCATCAATTGTGCGTGGATGAATACGAGGATTGCCCATTTAACTATTGTCGCAAGTCATGCTGAAAGAAATAGAGTAGTTGGTTTTGAAAAAATGAAATGGTATAAGCATCCAACAAACTAATTAATTTTTACCCCTGAGGGTAGGTCAAAAATATGATTTTAAGCTTAAGGAGTTACAACCATGAAAAAGAACTTCATGGAGTTTTAAGCCTAATCGCTAGTGCTTTTGCCTTTAGCCTAATGACCGTTTGCGTAAAGAAACTTGAAGGCCGGATTCCAATAGCAGAATTAATCGTAGTAAGAGCAATCGTCAGTCTTGTCATAACAAGGTTTATGCTTAGAAAAGCAGGTATATCACCATGGGGGAAAAATAGAAAATTATTATTCATTCGAGGTTTGCTTGGTACAGGGGCTTTGTTTTGTATCTTCCAATCACTAGCTTTTTTACCATTATCTACTGCAACAATAATTCAATACACTTATCCAACATTTACAGCTCTTTTTGCATTCCTATTCTTAAACGAGAAGTTAAGAAAAAGAATCCTTTTATCTGTCATCCTTGGTTGGATTGGAATTAGGCTCGTTGTAATTCCAGCAAATTTTAATGGCAAGGCTCTGGCAATTCCATTATTTGCTATTTGTATTGCTTTGACTGGAGCAATATTAACCGCTATTGCTTATGTTCTTGTTAGAAAATTGTCTCAAAGTGAGCACAAGCTAGTTATTATCTATTATTTCCCTTTAGTTTCAATACCAACAAGCCTACCCTTTTTAACTAATAACTTTGTTATTCCTAATGGAATTGAGTGGTTATGGCTTTTAGGTATTGGTCTATTTACACAATTAGGACAAATTTATATAACCAAAGGACTAAGCTTCTTGCCAGCAGGTCATGCTAGTTCTATCAATTACTCACAAGTGATTTTTAGCACTATTTGGGGTGTCATACTTTTCTCAGAACCATTAACCCCTTATATATTCTTAGGGTCATTATGTGTACTTGCAGCAACATTAATTAGCCTAAGCGCGAAAGGAGAATTAGATTTAAAAAGAAGCTAAATAAAACCCTTAAAATATGAAATTTTTATTTGTTCTAATTTTCTCCCTAAGCTTAGGTTCTTTCGCAATAGGAGATGAATATCAACGGGGCTACTCAAGGGTAAGGACCTGTACGCGTAATGAATATAAAGAGGAATACGTTCCTGGCAATCGTCTATCACCAGGATATGTCAAGTCCTGGACAGAGATTGTGGAAGTCCCTTGTGAATCAATTAGGACAAAAACTACAACCAGAACAACTACTAAAACCACTACTCTTGGACCAGAATATGCAGACATACCACCTCTACCAAATGCGAAGGTTGATCAAAACGACTGTAAAGAAGGGACAATTATCGGAGGTTTATTAGGTGCAGGTTTAACAATGTCAGGCACTAGAGGCAAAGACAGATGGTGGGCAGTTCCTGCAGGAGGTGCTGCTGGCGCAATGATTGGTTGTCAACTTGATGGGGGTTAGATAAATTTCTTTAAAATTCAGTAAATAACCAATCCATGATCAGTTGGCTCTCTGGAGAAAAAATAGAACTTTGGGAGCAAGGCAATCGTGTAGGAATACTAATTAATTGCTGTGGAATTGGTTATGAAGTGACTTTGTTAAAAAAAGAATTAGAAAGTATTAAATATCAAACAAAGTTAATTCTTTGGATTCATCAAATCACTAGAGATGATGGAAATATTCTCTATGGATTTATTAATAAGTTAGAAAGGGATTTATTTAGAAAATTAATAGGTGTAAGTGGTATAGGATCTCAAATTGCAATATCTCTTTTAGAAAATAATAATTCAGTTAATTTAATTTCTGCAATTATAAATGAAGAAATTATAGAACTAACTAAATCTCCAGGGATAGGTAAAAAAACTGGAGAAAGGATAATTCTTGAACTAAAGAGTAAGCTTAATGAATTAGTTGAAAAAAATGGACTTAACTCTCAAAAGTCAAATATAAAAGCAACTTTTTTTGATGAGGAGATATCAAATGAAGTGAGAAGCGCATTACAAAATCTGAAATATGAAGGATCTGAGATCCAAGAAGCTTTTAACACTCTTTCAAAAGCTCCTAAAATTAAGCTCCAAAAGAATGCTGATTTTCAAACCCTTCTCAAAGAAGCCCTAATGTTGTTAAGTCAAGAAACTAGCTAGAAGTGGACTATAGAGGTTAGATTAGGGGCCTAATAACAAAGAGACCTTCTAATTCATTCAACTCAAAAAACATGACGCTCAATACTAAAGAAAAGCAAGAACTTATCAACACTCATCAGAACCACGGTACTGACACTGGTTCTGCAGAAATTCAGGTTGCAATGTTAAGTAAAAGAATTGCGAAATTAAGCGATCACCTTCAGAAGAACACACATGATTTCTCCTCAAGGCAAGGGCTACTAAAAATGATTGGACAAAGGAAAAGACTCCTTAATTACGTGAAAGGCAAAAGTCAAAAACGTTACAGTGACTTGATTGGCAAGTTAAATATCAGAGGATAGTGAAGTAAAATAACTAACAAAAAGGGTAAATGACTGACAATAAAAAGTTAAAGGATTTAAAACTTACACCTCTTCCAACACAGCAAAAACCCAATAAAATTAAATCAAGCAAAAAGAAAAGCAGAAGAGATGCCTTTATTCCTAAGGAAGTTGCGAATAGAATGATAAGGAGAATTGCATTTACAACAGGCTTGCCAACTGCAAGTGGAATGGGTGTATTTATTCTTAGCTATATACTCATCACCAAAGATATAATAGATGTACCTCCTGCAATAACCCTTGCTACTTCAGCAATATGTTTTCTCATTGGGCTAATAGGTTTAAGTTTTGGCATACTTTCAGCAAGTTGGGAAAAAGAGCCAGGAAGTTTTATAGGCCTTGAAAACATACGTCCCAATATTCAGAGGATGAAAAGTGCATTTAAAACAATCGGACCGCCACAAGACTCAACAAAAAAAACTAATTAACAAGACTGCTACTGCAGCTGGCATTAAAAGAAATACTTTTCAATGACTCAACTACCTTCTCAGGGTTCTTAACGCAAAATTGATGACCTAAACGAACATATTTAATATCTTTACCGACTCTAATAGCAGCTACAACAGGAACTTTTACACCAACATCTTCCCTTTCAGGCCTATTACTATACAAACACTCTCTTAGGCGATATTGATAATCAATATTATCAATCTGTTCTGGCAAAAGATCTACAATAACAAATCTCATTTCATCAATTAATCTACAATCATCAACTATTAATTGAACATTCTCATCCCTTCGATCTACTGATCCCCAGAACAAAAGACGTGTTTCTGTCATCAAATGATCTGATAATCTCTGATAACTTTTTGGAAACACAACTGCCTCACATCCCCCTGTAAGGTCCTCGATTTTAAGTATTGCCATACGATCACCCTTTCGAGTTGTAACTTGCCTAATATCATTAATCATTGCTATAACACTTATCTTTGCTTTATCTTTTTGTTCCTCCAAACTAGTCAGGCCAATAGGAGCAATAAGTCTAACGTCTTCAGAAAGTTGTTTAAGCGGATGATCAGACAAATAAAATCCTAACAACTCTTTTTCTAATCTGAGTTTTTGGGTAGGTGGATAATCCTCTACAGAAGAGGCCTTTGGGGCAGAAGTGATTTGTTGATCAGCCCTAGCATTTTGCACCGAATCTGACATATCAAATAAATTACCTTGCCCGCTTAATCGATCACGAGCTCGAGCAGCAGCCCATTCAATTATTAACTCGAGATCAGCTATTAATTGCGCCCTATTTGCATTTTCATGCAATGAGTCCAATGCACCACAGTGAATCAAAGATTCAAGCCCTCGTCTATTAAGTGAATTAGCCGGGATTCGGTCACAGAGATCAGCTAAAGACAAGAAAGGACCATCTTTTTCACGAGAAACAATTAATTGTTTTATGGCACTATCACCAAGATTTTTAACTGCAGACAATCCAAATAAAATACGATCTTTACTAGGAGTAAAATCAATGCCTGAAGAATTTACGTTAGGAGGAATAACTTCTATTCCCATTGAATTGCAATTTGCTATATAGCGTTGAACCTTGTCACTAGAGCCAGCATTAACAGTCAACAAAGCAGCCATATAAGCTACTGGATAGTGAGCTTTCAAATACGCTGTTTGATAAGTAACCGCTCCATAAGCTGTTGAATGACTTTTGTTAAAGCAATATTCAGCAAAAAGAACCATTTGGTCAAACAAATCATTTGCAGTCTTTGAATTAACGCCCTTTTTATTTGCACCCTCTACAAATAAATTGCGATGCTTATGCATTTCTGAAACTTTTTTCTTACCCATAGCTCTTCTCAATAAATCCGCTTGGCCAAGAGAGTATCCAGCCAGATCCTGAGCAATCTTCATAATCTGTTCTTGATAAATCATGATCCCATATGTTTCTCCTAAGATTGGAACCAAAGAGGAATGAGGAAAATCAATTTGCTCTCTACCATGTTTCCTATTAATGAACTTGGGTATAAGTCCAGCATCTAAAGGACCAGGCCTGTAAAGTGCAAGAATTGAAGAAATATCCTCCAATGATGAAGGCTTTAGATCTCTAACTATCTGTCTCATCCCACTAGATTCAAGTTGAAAAATACCTTCTAAGTCCCCCCTGGATAAAAGATCAAATGTTTTACTATCATCCATTGATAATCTGTCTAACTCTATTTTAAGTCCCATGGATTCTTCGACTAAATCAACAGTTTTCTCTATCATTGTTAAATTTCTAAGGCCTAGGAAATCCATTTTTAACAACCCAAGAGATTCAATATCTTCCATGAAATATTGAGTAATAATCTGACCATCATTATTTCTTTGCAAAGGAACTAAATCATCTAAAGCTTCTGCAGCTATAACCACACCTGCCGCATGAACACCAAACGTTTTATTTGTACCTTCAATTCTTATCGCCATATCAACCCACTTCTTAACCAAAGAATCTTTTTGATACTTATCCCTAAAGTCACTATTAGGAGAATCTTTAGATATCATTTTTGACAATTTAGCTGGTTTTCCTCTTACAACTGGAATCAACTTTGCGAGTCGATCTGCATCTCCATAAGGTATATCCAAAACTCGAGCAACATCCTTAAGAACAGCCTTAGATGTCATTCTGTTGAAAGTAATTATTTGAGCAACTTTTTCCTGACCATATCTCTTAGTAACATAATCTATAACTTCACCCCTTCTTTCTATACAAAAGTCTGTATCTATATCTGGCATAGATTTACGTTCAGGGTTTAAGAAACGTTCAAACAAAAGTCCATTTTCTACAGGGTCGATATTTGTAATGCCTAATGCAAATGCCACTAATGAACCTGCAGCAGAACCTCTACCTGGTCCAACTGCTATTCCACTTTCCCTTGCAAATTTTATATAGTCCCAAACCACCAAAAAGTAATTAGGAAATCCCATTTGATTAATAATATTTATTTCATTATCTAATCGTTCTAAATAAGATTTATCAATATCACTTGATGTCTTTAAATCAAGTTTCTCTAATAAGCCTTGGTGTGCAATTTTCTTAAGATATGCAGTAGGATTTACTCCTGTTGGCAATGGGAAATCTGGCATCTTATAACTACCTAAGATATTATATTCTCCTACTTTTTCTGCAACTTTTTCTGTGTTAGATATTGCTTCATAAACAACATCTCTAGGTAAATGGTCCACATAGAGATTCTTCATATCTTCTTCTGACTTTAAATATTCTGTACCTGTATATCTAAGTCTCTTCTGCTCACTTATTAGCTTTCCAGTTAAAACACAAAGCAATGCATCATGAGCCTCTACATCATCTTTAGTTAAATAATGTGCATCATTAGTAGCTATCAACTTAATATCTAGTTCTTGCGCAATTTTTACAATCTCGACATTAACAATTCTATCTTCAATTGACCCATGATCTTGAATTTCTAAGTAAAAATCATCATCAAATATATCCTTGTACCAACATGCAATCTCTCTTGCGACATCAAATCTTCCACGTAAGATAGCTTGAGGAATCTCACCACCCAAACATGCAGTAGACAAAATCAAACCTTCTCTATACTTTTTCAGCAATTGCTTGTCAATGCATGCTCTTGAAAATATCCCCCTGCCCCTCATTCCTTGAAGATGACTTATAGAAGTTAGTTTGACAAGATTTCTATATCCAATCTCATTTTTAGCAAGAACAACCAAATGATATCTACGCTCTTTCTTTGGTTGTGGATCATTAATAGAGCCATTAATAATATACATTTCATTACCAATAATTGGCTTTATTCCAGATCCATTACATAACTTCAAAAGCTCTATCGCTCCATACATCACCCCATGATCAGTAAGTGCTATAGCAGGGAAACCAAGCTCCTTAGCTCTTTTCACCATCAAAGGAAGCTGGCTAGCGCCATCTAACAGGCTGTAATCACTGTGATTATGTAACGGAACAAATCCCATCTATCAATTCTATGGGAATACTCAATATAAAGGGTCATTTATAAAACAAAACACAATATATGGTGCAAAAATCAACTTGGTACGAAATCTCCTTTTGGTTGCATGCTCATAATTTGCGCTTCTTGCTCATATTGATATGCAACTTGGAGTAAACGTGGTTCTTCTAAAACATTTCCAATTAGTTGACATCCTATTGGAAGACCCAACCCATCAAATCCACAAGGCACAGATATTGCAGGCAGCCCAGCCAAGTTCGCAGGAATTGTTAATAAGTCAGAAAGATACATTGCTAGAGGGTCATTCTCATGAGCCCCTGATTCAAAAGCTGTTGTAGGCGAAGTAGGTGTTAGAAGAAAATCAACTTGTTCAAAAGCTTTCTGAAAATCTCTACAAATGAGCGTTCTAACTTGTTGAGCTTTTTTATAATAAGCATCTACATAGCCAGCAGAAAGAGCATAGGTGCCAATCAAAATGCGTCGTTGAACTTCATTGCCAAAGCCTTTGGCTCTGGTCAAAGCCGTCATCTCGGACAAACTATCTTTTTCTTGAAAGCGAGCTCCATATTTAACTCCATCGTATCTAGCTAAATTTGCAGAAGCTTCTGAAGGAGCAATAACATAATAAGTAGCTATTCCATCATTAAAACGCGGGCAAGAGACTTCAGAGATTTCTGCTCCTAAAGATTCCAATTGCTTAGCGGCCTTAAGTACAGACTCTTTAACTTCTTTTGAAAGTCCTTTCTGGTCAAAGCACTCCTTAATTAATCCAATGCGAGTGCCTTTGATGGGATGAGAAATAAACTCTGAAAAGTCTGGGACAGAGTGGTCTAGGCAAGTTGAGTCTTTGGGATCTTGGCCAGCAATTACCTGCAAAAGTTCTGCTGCATCAGAAACATTAGAAGTAAAAGGACCAACTTGATCCAATGAACTTGCAAAAGCCACTAACCCCCATCTACTTACACGGCCATAGGTTGGTTTTAATCCAACCACGCCACAGAAAGAAGCAGGTTGCCTAATCGAACCACCTGTATCAGAGCCTAATGAAGCAATACAAAGTCCAGCCGCCACTGCCGCAGCGCTTCCTCCAGAACTTCCGCCTGGGACTCTATTACTTTTCCATGGATTTAATGTTGCTCCAAATGCAGAAGTTTCTGTAGAACTTCCCATTGCAAACTCATCTAAATTTGTTTTACCAACCAATAGAGCACCTGCCTTCCAAAGTCTATCTGTAACTGTGGACTCATAAGGTGAGACAAAGTTTTCTAGCATCTTGCTAGAACAAGTTGTTTTTATGCCTTTTGTACAAAGATTATCTTTTATCGCTACAGGAATTCCTGCTAATGGAGGCAACTCCACACCAGAACTTCTTGCATTATCTAGCTCCAAAGCTTTGGCGCGAGCGTGTTCTTCATTAACAAACAAAAAAGCATGAAGCTTATCATCTACTTTTTTAATTCTTTTGAAGTGCTCATCAACTAATTCTAAAGAAGACACCTCTCCTTTGATTAGCTTCTGGCGCCATTCAGCGATCGCCATTATTAGTTGGGATATTTATTAAGACGCTATCAGTTTATATGTCACAAAAAGATTAAATAGTTAAAGGCTCTGATCTTCTTGAACGAGTAATACTGTGATCTAAAGGTTTTGAACCCTCTAGAGTTAGGTCTTCAAGAAAAACTGATAAAGCCCCATCCAAGCTTTTCTTAGTCAAAAAAGGACCAAACCAATAAGTTACGATTGGATCGTCAGTTTGAATTTTTACCCACCAAGCAAAGCCCAATCGATTGAACATATTGCGAAAAGCTTTAAGTGGATCCATAAGGAAAAATTAATCTTTAATTTATGTTAGTAATAAATAAAGAAAAAACACTTATTTTCTTTATTAAAGATTTAGGCCAAGAAAAATAAATATGTTGACTTGGTTGAGAAAGCAAGTAAAAAAGTTAATTAGTAAATATCAACTGACTTATAAAAACTATTTTGGTTTAAGTTTCCAAAACCTTTGATAATTTAAGTCGAGATAATTTAGGAGATGGATCATTCCCTGAAATTCCATTCATCCATCCTTTACGTGCTACTTCATACAAGAAAATTGAAGAAGCTACAGATGCATTCAAGTTAGAAGTCACTCCTCTTAATGGAATACGTATTAATTGATCACAATTTCTTCTTGTTAATACAGATAAACCTTTTCCTTCAGAGCCTATAACAACAACCAAAGGTCCATCTAAAAATAATTGATTTATTGTTTCAGTACCTTCCTCTGCAAGACCAATAATTCTATACCCTACTTTCTTTAAATGCTCTAAAGCTCTATTCAAATTGACAACTCTTGCCACTGGCAAATGCTCTAATGCACCTGCAGCAACTTTTGCCACAGAACCCGTTAGCCCTGCACTTCTTCTTTGAGGAAGAATCAATCCATGAGCGCCTAATGCTTCAGCTGATCGAACAATCGCTCCCAAATTATGAGGATCAGTAATCCCATCTAAAGCAAGTAATAAAGGATTTTCACTTAAGGAATTGCATCCATTAATTAAAACTTTTAAATCAAAAGTTTCTGATGCTGCAGTTTGAAGAGCAATTCCTTGATGAACCCCTCCGTTTGTAAGATGTCCTAATCTTGCCCAAGAGACTTCTTCAACCAGAACACCTACTGCCTTTGCATCTCTTAGCAATTGAAGAAATTTATTAGAAGTTCTTATTTCTGTTGTGCACCAAATTCTATGCAAAGGCCTTCCTGATTCAAGAATTGCATATGTAGCGTGTCTTCCCCAAAAAATATCTTGTGGACTAGCTTGACTATTTTGATCCTTCTTACCATATGCAAAATCATCGTTCCTTACTCTATTTTTTTCTTGGGATGAATTTTTTTCAGCTGACTTACCTTCATATGTAATTGTTCCTTTATTTTCAAATCTTGAGTTATACCTCCTAAGTGAATGCTTTGAGTTTTCTGAATAAATTTTCCTTTGAGACCGATCACTATTTACTTCTTGATTATTAGCTCTTTGAAATCTAAGGGACCTTCTGGAGTTATCAGCACCAATATGATCATTGAAGTTTTCAGAATGCTTACTCCTCTTTGATTCTTGAAATGGTCTCCTTTGTTTTGGTAATTCGTTTTGCTTTCTATTCCCAGAAAATTTTGACTTATCACTCTTGCCTCGTCCATTCCTGGAGTAGGAAGAACGTGAGGAAGTATCATTTTTCGGATCTCTATATCTCATTTTTCCAATTTATTATTCATTAAGTGTAGTGTCTAATAATTCCAAAATTTGAGAAAGCCTTTTTGGATCTTTCAGAAATAACCATCCAACAAGTGCTTCAAAACCCGTAGCCTTTGCATAGATAGAAGCATCCAGTTTACGAGATCCTCTTCCTACTCGATTGCGTCCTCGCTTAACCATATCCTTTTCCATATCAGTCAATTCATGCTCCAATTGAATCAAAGCATTTGCTTGAGCTTCTGCCTTGACCATAGATACTACAGATAAATGCATATCTTTTAACCTAGATCGGCTTTTACATAATTTTAGCCTTTGATGCATTTCCCAAACAGCATCTCCTAACCAAGCCAATTGTAAAGGAGTTAAATCTTCAGGGCATTGAGAAGGGTTTAGCTGGCGAATCCAATCTGTCAAGCTGCAAGTTTATTTAGTGCAGTATCAAGATCTGAAACCAAATGAAGAAAATCTTCAAGCCTTACAGATTTTATTATCTGGGAAACACGAGGGTTACCAACAACGACAAAAGATCGTTTTGACTTTTTGCATTGTTTTGCTGAATGCACCATTGCACCCAAACCAGATGAATCGATAAAATCAATTTTTGTAAGGTCAATGACCATAGGCAATTGATTTGCACTAAATGCATCGTTTACAAAGTTTGTAAACTGCTTCTCTGAATAAGCATCTAATTGTCCCGTAAAAGAAAAGATTAGACAGCCTTTACGCCGCTCAAACCCTCCACGGAGAGAAACAGTCAATCGCTGGGAATCTGTTATGGGTTTAATCCTCTTGAACTCCTTCCAGAAATTGTAGTTATCAAAAAGCAACTCAACAATTTTTCAACGCCGTTCTGACATTAGTTCAACAAAACGCGAAAAATGATGATCTGCATCGTGCGGGCCAGGACTGGCTTCTGGGTGATATTGAATACCAAATACAGATCTGTTAAGCATTGCAATTCCTGCAACAGTCCCGTCATTAAGATTCAAATGTGTTATTGCAACCTTTTCAGGATCCAAAGATGATGCATCCAAAGCAAACCCATGGTTCTGACTTGTAATTTCTATCTTGCCAGTTTCCCCACACGGATGATTCAAGCCTCTGTGACCATAAGCAAGCTTAAAAGTTTTTCCACCTAGTGCTAATCCAAGAATCTGATGCCCTAAACATATTCCAAACAAAGGTATCTCCGTCTCATTGATTAAACGATCAGCCAATGAGATTCCTTTTATCACTGCTGCTGGGTCACCTGGTCCATTTGAAAGAAAAACTCCATCTGGAGATAAATCTAAAATTTCTTGAAAATCAACAGTTAAAGGCAACACCTCAACCTCGCATCCATAAGCAACCAATCTATTTAATATTGATCTTTTAATACCAAAATCAATAGCCAAAACTTTAAAAGGTTTTGATCTACTTGATTTAAGCCTTTTATCAAAAGCAACTGATGTAGGCATATTCCATTTATATGCTTTATGAGTTGAGACCTGACTAGCCAAATCAAGTCCTGCCATAGAAGGGAAATCTCTTAATTTTTGCAATAGTTGTGATGGCGAAAACTCCCCATCACCACAAATAGCAGCATTCATTGTTCCAAATTCTCTTAAATGCCTCACTAAAGCTCTAGTGTCTAAATCATAAATTCCAACTACTTTTTCTTGTTTAAGCCAATTATCAAGAGTGTCTGACAAGCGCCAATTGCTTGGTTTATGAGTAATTTGTCTTGCTATTACACCTTTTGCATATGGTTTATCTGCTTCTTGATCATCAGGATTAACACCTGTATTACCTAATTCAGGATAAGTGAATGTAACCAACTGACCCTGATAACTAGGGT
>QCFU01000005.1 GCA_003278305.1 Prochlorococcus sp. AG-363-M21 | reverse complement strand
GAAACATGGAATCCAACTTTTCATTAGATGTTGCAACGATCAAAACTAGATTTAACGAACTTCCACAACAGACCGATGAATGGGAGTTGATTGGTCGATGGGTAGAAATGGAAGGCAAATGGAATGATGTAATTGCTTACAACATTGCAAATGTCGTTAGAGGTGTAAATCGCAACAGACTCTTCACATGGTCATCTAGAACGCTTGCTGCAACTGACGATACGTTTAGGTTCATCATGGCAAAAGCACGTTCAAAAGAACTTGCACTCCGTACTGTTTTAGATGAAGTTGAAGGTGGAGTACATAAAGAAATCACTCCTGAACTTTTAAAGAAAGCAGAAGAAGTTCACTACAACAGATACCTTGATGCCGATGGTAATATCGATATTTCTGCTGATAGTTATTTAGATAGTCAGTTCAAGGAAGTCACATTAACTTCAGAACTTCAAGGATTGTCAAAGAAAGTAGAAGGTATCTTTAATACCACTCCTTGGGCAAAACCCTTTTTCTTGTTCGCTAGAACAGGTATTAATGGTTTAAAAATGTCAGTAAAGAATACGCCTATCGTTGGAGCATTG
Source organism: Prochlorococcus sp. AG-363-M21 (assembly GCA_003278305.1). Lineage (GTDB taxonomy): Bacteria > Cyanobacteriota > Cyanobacteriia > PCC-6307 > Cyanobiaceae > AG-363-N16. The sequence continues at coordinate 78,317 of QCFU01000005.1, read as the reverse complement.
ATAAATGAATCTAGAGATATTCTTCTTGCTACTGCAGACAATTTAGATGATGTTGCAAGATATGGAATTACAAATGCAGATGATTTAGCACAAGCAAAGAATCTAATTATTGGTAGGCAGATCATGGGTCATGCAGTCGTTTTACAGGCGATCAATAAAAAGATGGCAAATGAGTTGACTGGTAATGGTCCAGTTGATGGAAACCTTCGCCAATCATGGATTGATACTGGATGGGAACGAAACATGTTGACCTTAGGTCCAATTCAAGTTGGAACCGATTCATTAGAACCGTTCAACCTCATTCTCTCTGCTATCTCAGATGTTGTAGACAACAGTAAGTTGATGGGACCACATTGGACTGAAGAAAAATTGCAGACCATATCGTTTGGTATTGGTTATGGAATTACAAATAAGTCGTACTTGCAAGGTCTAAACCAATTAATGAAGTTGCTAACTCTTGAACCAAAAGAATGGCGTAGAGCAGCAGCAGACTTGGCAACAAACACACCACCATTAGGAGCATTAAGAAATTCAATAGGTAAATTCCTAAATCCTGTCATGCGAGAAATCGATGATGATATATTCCAAACGGTTCGCAATAGGAATCTAACTTCTGAATATTTAACACCTGATCCGCTTGCAATTAAATATGACATGCTCACAGGTGATCGAATCAGGGATTGGAATATAGCAGAAAAGTTTTGGAACTTTGGCAGTCCTGTAAATTTACGACTAACGCCTAGTTCTGGTAGAACACTCCTATGGAATAGTAACTATGACTTAAGACTTGCTGTTAATTCTTCGCCTGATGCTGATCCTATATCTTTAGTTAAAGAAGCATATATTAGAAGCAAATTCCAAGAAGCAATTGGAAACTATAGAGATAGTAAAGGTAGAAGTTTAGAACAAATACTAAACGATCTATCAAAAAGGAAAGATGTTCAAAAGTCAGTCATAAGAATGAATAAGGATCTGAACAAGGGTAAGGATTATCTTGATCCAATGCAATCATATCTTCATAACGACTTAATACATAATGCTTTTACGACTGCACGTAAGAAGGCATGGGCATCTATACGACACCTTCCAGAAATACAACGACTATATGGAGAGCAGAAACAAATAAAGACAGAGCAACTTCAGACAAGAGAAGCAACTAAAACAAAAAATATTCTTACCGAACAAGAACTAGATGAGATCATAAATCCTCCCTCTGGTAAATGAAAACTTACATAAATAGCGGATGGCTACAACTGAACATTTTTATACGGGTAATAATTCCACCACCGATTACTCCTTCACATTTCCATACTTAAAAACAGCAGACATCAAGGTCACTCTTGATGCTGTTGCTACAACTGCATATACACTTCCCAACTCCACTACCGTTAGATTCAATACAGCTCCAGGTACTGGAGTAGATATACACATCTATAGAGAGACTGACGTCGATACAGCTAAAGCAGTATTTGCTGCAGGTTCTTCAATTAGAGCTGCTGATCTTAATAACAATGAGGATCAAGCTTTATATAGTTTGCAAGAAGCACAGGGACAAGTCTTCAAGACAACTAATTTAAAAGATGGAGCAGTCACTTATGCAAAAATTCAAAATGTATCAACTACTGACAGGGTTTTAGGAAGAGACTCTTCAGGAGCAGGTGATATAGAAGAGATAGCTCCCTCTGCTCTTCGTACCATGATCAACGTAGAGGATGGTGCTACAGCAGATCAAACTAATGCTGAGATTAGGGCAGCGGTTGAAGCTGCTACAGATTCTAATGTCTTTACCGATGCAGATCATACAAAATTAAATGGTATAGCAACCAGTGCAAATAACTATTCCATATCATCTGATCTATTAGATGAGGATAATTTTGCTTCTGATAGTGCGACTAAACCACCATCACAACAATCAACAAAAGCATATATTGCAGCAACATCACAGCCTCTCGACTCAGATCTCACAACGCTTGCTGGTATGCAGTCAGGTACTGCGTCTATCCTTGCTAGCAGTACTGCTCTTACCTCTACTACTACTGAAATTAATCAGCTTGATGGTAAAACAGTTGGCGAAACATCTCTTACTACGAATAGCAATACTGCGATACCCACATCCAAAGCAGTAGCAGATCATGTTACTGGTGCTATTACAGCATTAGGTGGTTTTAAAGCAATAGCGGGTCCAACTAATTTTGCAAGTACACAACCAGAACAAGGAGTTGTGGTTAGTGTTGCTGATGTTGGTTCAGGTTTTACTGTCTCCTCTCAGGAAATAACTATTACTAATGGAGCAGGTACTGGCAATAACGTAAGAATAACTGGATTTCCTACATCATTAAATGGAACCATCGCTGACGATGTAGGTATACAGGTATCATCAGATAAGAATAATAGTACTAGCGGTTCACCAAACGTTCATCGCTATGTCTATCACAAAATATTAGCGAAAGAGACTGATGTCATTCAACTTTCAGATGATATAAACGACTTCAATGAAAGGTATCGTATAGCAAGTTCAGCACCTGGATCGAATAACGATGAGGGTGATCTTTACTTTGATACTTCTACAAACAAGATGATGGTCTATGACGGATCAGCATGGGGTGAAGTAGCAAGTACTGGAAGTTTTTATATCAATACTCTGTCTAGTTCTTCAGGTTCACCAGGTACAGGTGGCAGTGCAACCTTCAATGGATCAGCGAACCAATTTACTCTTAGTAACCCACCAACTTCTGCTCAACAACTACTCGTCTCCATCAATGGAGTCGTTCAGAAACCTAACGCTGGAACTTCAGTCCCAAGCGAAGGATTTGCTATTACTGGCAATGATATTATTCTCAGTAGTGCTCCTGCTTCTGGCAGCGATTTCTTCATCGTCACCATCGGAGCATCAGTAAGCGTAGGTACTCCGTCTAATAACACAGTATCAACAGCAACTATTCAAAACCTTGCTGTTAACAACGACAAGATTGCCAACGATACAATTGCGGAAGGGAAGTTAGATATTCATAATGCACCCTCTGGTACAGATAAATTCCTTAAATACACCAGTAATGGTATGGAATGGGCAGTACCTAGTTATACAACTAATACAAATACCAATGTCTTAGCAGGTGGAACCATAACTGGTGATGTTGTCTTTGATAACGCTACCCATGCTGGGGATGATTTGACATGGGATATGTCAGATAAAGCATTAGAGTTTGATGATAACGTTAAGGCTACATTTGGTGATGGTGCTGACTTACAAATATCGCATGATGCGACGAATAACTATATAGGCACTCAGAATGGAAACATAATTCTGAGTAAAGTGTCTGGTACTGAAAAGATGATTCAGGCTATACCAGATGGTGCAGTTGAGTTATACCATGATAATGCCAAGAAAATTGAGACTACCTCAGCAGGCATTACGGTAACTGGAACTGTGACGGCGACTGGTGGAGGTCTTGGTGGTTTATTTTCTAGTTATGCAATCATATGTAATCAGTTATCAGCAGGTACACAAGGTGGAACGCCTACAGCTAACTCTTGGGCAACTTACGCTTTAAATACAGAAATAGCTGATCCTGACAGTATAGTCAGTATTTCAAGTAATAAATTTACTTTAGCAGCAGGTAGTTATTTCATTAAATGGCACAATATTTTTATCAATTCTGAATTAACTAGCACTAGACTTTATGACGTAACAAATAGTGCGGTAAGCCAATATGGTATGACTCCTAAAAGTATTTATTCGACTTGTCACGCACAGGGATTTGCAAGAGTAACTCCTAGTGGATCTACTGAATATAGAATTGAATATTACGCTGATAGAGGAGAATCTAATGTTGGATTTGGTGACAAGGCTCCAGATGATGTAGCAGTGACTATCAATGCAGTCGTAGAAATCTATAAGGAGGCGTAAACTATGGCATTAACACAAATAAGCAGCGATGGAATGAAAGATGGTTCTATCGTCAATGCTGATGTAAAATCAGACGCAGCAATAGCAGGTTCTAAATTAGCTGATGACTCTATTGCAGAAGTAAAACTAGATGTAAGTAACTCAGCAACCGACGGTAACTTCCTTCAATATAAAGACAGTACAGATAAACTTACTTGGGCAAGCGCAAGTGATGCAACCAAGATGCCTCTTGCTGGTGGTACGTTTACTGGTGACGTAACCTTTGATAACGGTACGAATGCTGGTATGGATATGGTCTGGGATGAAAGTGATGATACGTTAAAACTAAACGATGATGTTCAATTAAGTCTTGGTACTGGTAGAGACATGAGGTTCTACCACACTGGATCTCATGGTTATTTGAACGTTGTCACAGGAGACCTAAATATAAGAACTAATAGTTCTGAGAGTGCAATTGTTTGTACTGCTAATGCAGGTGTTGCTCTTTATTATGACAACAGTAAAAAACTAGAAACAACAAATGCTGGTGGAACGCTAACTGGAACTTGGTCTGGAGTAGGTAAGGTCCTTCAAGTAGCACAAGTTATTAAGACTGATACATGGAGCGAATCGAGCGTTGCAGAAGGTGGGTTTAGTGCAGTAGTAAGTGGACTTACTCAGTCATTCACTTGTAGTTCAACATCAAATAAAGTCTTGATACAGGGCAGTCTTCATGTTGAAAACCCTGTTGGAGGCGGTTGGGGTGTTGGTGCTGTAATAACTGCTGACGGTAGTACCATCGATGCTGCTACAGGCGACGCTAGGGGAAGTAATAGGACTCGACTGCATGCACATATGCCGACGGGGTACTTAGGTGGTCCGATACAACTTCAATATTTACATTCTCCAAGTTCTACAAGTGCTATTACTTATGGCGTAAAGCTATGGAATGGACATACATCTGCTCAGAATTTGGCTTTAAACTATGGATCATCATCAGACTCAGATGTTAATAATTCATTTACTACTGTTTCAACTCTAACTTTCACGGAGATAGCAGGATGAGGTTAGATCACGCAGTGATTAGAAAGGCGTATCCAAAGTAAATGTCAACCTTAGGAGAACCACCCATTCTTCCTCATATATCCTTACCTGATACACAGATATTACCTAGACCAACACTAACTATCCCTACTGCAGACATACCAACTTTTAAACCTTTAGTTGTACCTCCGAGTAATCTAAAAGCTCCTGATGGTGTAGAGAAAGAAGAAGTAAAAACAGAACAAGCAGAACCACCCTCTGTAAATATTCCCGTTATCAACTTTGATATGCCTCTACCTACAACAGAGGTAGTGATGGCTGCTACTTATGCAGCGGTATCTGCAGTTGCAGTAACAACGTTTGCACAACCTTTCTTTGAACAGATTAAGAAGAAAGTTCAAAAGCAACTACAAACACAAGTCAACAAATGGAAGGAAAAACGGAAGAAAAGAAAGGACTCCTTGGCAAATTAAAAGAAGCTGCTGAGGATCAAGAACACCAAATCCAGATCCTTGGAACTTTCGTCAGACTTGGCGTAGTTGTTTGGTCTGGATTCATAATCACTTTGAATTACGTCGATATACCAATGATTAAGAAAGCAGGTAATTCAGATATTACGTTTGTAGCGTCTGTATTTACAGGAGCACTTGCAACCTTTGGTTTGTCAACTGGTAACTCAAAAGATAAGGGTAATGGAACCCTAAATTGTCCTATGGCTAAAAAGAAAGAAGAATGAAAAAATGGCTATTACTCTTAGCACTGTTCACACCCACAATAGCTAGAGCAAACACAATTACGCCTCAGTTCACACAAGGCTCGATGCAGTCAACTACCACAACCACTCAAACTATTGTAGAGGACATACAACATGAAGTATATGGCGGAGATTATTCCTCATGGTCAGGAACGAACATAACTCCGAGCGCCGAAGTAAATGGAACATCTACAACATTTTCCGTAACAGATACATCTCAACCATTTCAACTAGAAATAACAGAAAGAACAGCAGGAATCATAGAGACCATCGATATAGACAGAACCATAACCACCAACGCTACTACAACGTCGCTCTCTGTCTTCTCGCAATAGTAGGAACACCCGCTTTAGCAGAAGAAGGAACACAAAATACTTCTAATCCTGTAGCAGCAGCAACGTCTAACAATACAAATCAAAGCGTTCAATTCAATAACAATGGTGCTCCTAGTCGTCAACACTATGCACCTTCGATGAGTTGTAATGGCAGCACTCTTACTGTGTCTCCGTTCTATATGGGTAACGATTCTGAACCTGTAGATCCTGAGGCATATGTCATTAACCAGAATTGGGGTCTACAACTGAATTTTATGATTCCACTAGATCGTGAGTCATTAAGACAATGTAAGCGTATAGCGAAGAGAGTAGAGGAAAAATACAGGTTGGATTATGAGCTGGTTCGTGCTCTCAAATGTGCAGAACTTCAGCAGAAGGGATTCATGATTCACCCTAAGTCGAAGTTATATGTCTTATGTCACGACGTAGTTCCTATATCTCAGATTTATCCCAAAAAACCCAAAAAATTCGGATTATTTTAAATGATTATTATCAAACCCATCCTTATGGCATTCCTTACATCTAATGCTGTAAAAGAACTCGTCATATCTCTATTAGAAGCATATGCGAAATCAACTGATAACACTATCGACGATCAAGCAGTACTGCTGATCAAGAAAAACTTATTCCCAGGATTGAAAGACTAATGGCTGATAAAAGAATCAAAACTAAAAAACGACCAGGCTTTGCTCGACCAATGACACAAAGAGAAATCGATTGGATTCGTAGTTACGAAGCTGACATTGTCACTCCAGTTAGACAACTTCAAGCTAAGAGAAAGAAAAAAAGGACAGGTACAGTCAACTCTGTAAACGAGACATGAGCAAAATCACACGTCATCCACCAGGTGGGTACTACGCACCACATATACAAGGAAGAGAAGATCCATTCAAAGGTTTAACACCTCGTCAGAAGAAAATCAGACGTAAGCAAATTAAAAACAAAGGTCCTAATTCTGTAAATGTGTAATGAACAAAGCCACTGAAGACCAATTTAATGAATTACATAATCTCGTTACTACTGAATTTCTAAAGAGAGTCAAAGGTGGCGAAGCATCCACTCAAGATTTAAAAGCAGCATGTGATTGGTTAAAGACTAACGACATCAGTGGAGTTGCCTATGACGGTAGTCCACTAGAGAAACTTGCAAAAGTAATGCCAAAGGTCAATCCAGAACTTGTCCAGCGGAGGTTATATGGAAAAGTCCGGTCCTAAATTAAGACCAGTTAGTTCATTAAAAAGTAGATCAGGACGCTGGTATAGAACCCAAGCGTCACCTACTCAAAAAGCAAATGCTATTAAAACAGCAACTAAATACTCTTCTACTCCTGCTAATACAAAAAAGAGATCAGAAGACAACAAGATGCGAAAGAAGTTGAAGATCAGAAAAGGATCTCACATGAATGCTTCACGTACAAAATCTGGTGGTTGGACAGTTCAACCTGACTACATCAATAAATCCTTTAACGGTAGCGGTAAACGCTCAAGATATTCCGCCTAAATAATTAATGATTTCAACAGCGCACACTGGTGCAGCTGGTGAACTATTTGCCTGTCAATATTTTTTGTCTCACGGTGTAGAAGTTTTCAGAAATGTAGCTCCTGCAGGACCAGTAGATTTAATCGTATACAACAAGCTCAATAGTAAGTCAGCACCAATAGATATTAAGTCCGTTCGCTCTCCTTATGTAAGAGCAGATGGTACCTATTCAATGGGTATAAGTCCAAAGCTTCGAGAGGACGGTGTATGGCAACTCACATACGTCCACGGAGAGACCTCTCTACGCATTCCTGAAGGCTTTTGGGAGTCGTTAGGTCTCAATATATCTACCGAACAAATAACGCCAACTACAGGTGATTTAACAAGTATTTCTAAATAGCAATGACTAATAGTGTTAACGATAATAGTGTAAGTAGTCCTTATAGGGTTTGGACAAGACCAAAGAACTGGAAACCATTACCTTCTCCTAAGGATGTACCTACTACTCCAAGAAAGCAAGCAAAAGTAATAAGGAAAAAGAAGTCTAGACGTACTACATAAAAGGTTGGTTAGATGATTGATAACGCAGCAAACAAGATTGTCAGGACCAATCGATTAAGTCTTAAACCTAGTCTCAATATGTTTAAGGCAATATTGGAAGGTGTCCCCCAGAATGAAGCAGACGCAGCAAGAAGGAGACTTATTAAGAAGTCTCAGCAAGCAAGGATGAAAATAGGGCACATGAGACATTGGGTTCCTGACTACTTAACTGGAAAACCGAAAGAACCAAGACTTCAAAAGATGAGCAAGTCTGCTCGTAATTTTGAAAAGATGAATATGCGTAAACTTTTGAAGATTGCAAAAGATTCTCCAGAGTGGAAGCGGATCACAGGCAAACTCAAACCCATAACTCTAGAGCAGCAGTTAAAACAATTCCGGTCACTTGACGATTCAATTAACTTCCAGCAAGGCAATTATAGAGGTAAACATTTTTCTGATTCGCAAAAGATGGCAAAGGCGTATTACGACAACCTATATAAATTCCATAAAACTAATGAAACTCGAAACCTTCAACTCCAAATAAAAGAAAGAGGTCGGTTGTTTCATGAGATCAATAAGAAATTAAAAGGTGGAGTAAAAGCACCATCAATACCTAAATCATCTTTGATTAGACCAAAAAATATTCGTACAGGACTGAGGTCTCTTTTAAAACCTAGGAGTCTTGCTGGTGGAGTACGTACTTTAGGATTAAGTATTTTAGCTGAACAGTTAGACACATACGTTAAAGAAAAAGTACGTAAACAAGGTTTAGGTGATTACCCCGAAAAATTTAAATCTAGAGGTTCAGCATGAGCAACGTAATAACTGCTCTGCAAGACGACTTCAAATTATTTCTACAAGCACTGTGGGAACAACTCGACTTACCAAGTCCAACCAGAGCACAGTATGCGATAGCTGACTACTTACAACACGGTCCAAAACGATTGCAAATACAAGCTTTTCGAGGAGTAGGAAAGTCGTGGATTACAGGTGCTTTTGTTTTGTGGACATTGTTCAAAGATCCAGAAAAGAAAATCATGATCATTTCTGCATCTAAAGAACGTGCAGACAACATGAGCATCTTCTTACAAAAACTAATTATTGAAACTGCATGGTTAAAACATCTACAACCGAAATCAGACGACTCTCGCTGGAGTCGCATCAGCTTCGACGTAAACTGTTCACCACACCAAGCACCAAGCGTAAAGTCGGTGGGCATAACTGGTCAGCTAACCGGAAGTCGCGCAGATTTAATGATTTTGGACGACATCGAGGTTCCTGGAAACTCCATGACGGAGTTAATGCGTGAAAAACTACTTCAACTTTGTACAGAAGCAGAATCCATCCTTACGCCGAAAGACGATTCTCGTATTTGTTATCTTGGGACTCCTCAGACTGTGTTTACTGTTTATCGTAAGTTGGCAGAGCGCTCGTATCGTCCCTTTGTTTGGACAGCACGATACCCCAAACGAAATAAACTCTCTCAATACGAAGGACTCCTTGCACCACAGATAGTTGAAGACATTGAAGCAGGTGCAGAAGAATGGGAACCTACAGACCCAGATAGGTTTGATGATGATGAACTTCTAGAAAGAGAAGCAGCAATGGGAAGGAGCAACTACATGCTCCAATTCCAACTAGACACAAGTCTCAGTGATGCTGAGAAGTTCCCATTAAAGATGGCAGATTTAATAGTTACCTCAGTAAATCCTAAGGAAGGTCCAGACTCTATTGTCTGGTGTTCTGATCCACGGAATGTCCTAAAAGAACTTCCAACTGTAGGACTACCAGGAGACTATTTCTACCAACCAATGCAGATCCAAGGTGAATGGACTCCATACCAAGAAACGATCTGCTCAGTCGATCCTAGTGGTCGTGGAAGTGATGAAACTGCAGCTGCTTATATCTCCCATAAGAATGGCTTTCTCTATCTCCATGAGATGAGAGCTTATAGAGATGGCTACTCAGACAACACCTTATTAGACATACTTAGAGGATGTAAAAAGTATGGGGTAACAAAGCTTGTTATAGAGACAAACTTTGGAGACGGTATCGTCTCAGAACTCTTTAAAAAGCACCTGCAACAGACCAACCAAGGAATAGAAATAGAAGAGGTAAGAGCAAATGTTCGGAAAGAAGACCGTATTATTGATTCTCTTGAACCTGTCCTTAATCAGCATCGACTGGTGGTTGATAGGTCGGTTATAGAGTGGGATTACTCTTCTAATAAAGACGCAGCACCTGAAGAACGACTCCTATATATGTTGTTCTATCAGTTGTCGAGAATGTGTAGAGAAAAAGGTGCAGTTAAACATGACGATAGACTTGATTGTCTAGCACAAGGTGTCCAATACTTTACTGACTGTCTATCTATCTCTGCAGCTGAACAGATTAAACTAAGGAAGCGTGATGAGTGGAACTCAATGCTGGAAGATTTCTTAGACAATCCAACTGCATCTGCTAATCATTTGGTATTTGGGATGGATTTAGAACAAAGACAAAAGGCAAGATTAAACGAAGACCAAAAGTCAGTCTCCACCTGGGTTTAACCCAACCAGCTATCTATACAGGGGAAGGGAAGGGTGGACCCTCCCCTATTAAGTGAGGAAGAAGTTTGAATAAGACAAATCTTCCTCCTTAAACTCATCTCTGCCGTGTGAGCGAAGCGAACTAGGCACATTGATTACTACTATCTCTTTCTCCAACCCCAACGACTGTATACGTGTAATACGTATATTACGTATATCAATACTATGACTCTACCCACTCAACCTAAACAGATTAAATCCCACTGGTACTATGTCTTCTGGTCTATAGCAACAATTGCAGTAGTGATAGGACAAGTATATGTAGCAACTAGTTATCGGTATTTAGCAGAAGCATTAAAACTATCCCTAACTTAGTGAATAAGAAGAATAAGAAGAAAGTAAAGTTAAACCTTAAGGCACAGTCCTGTATTTCTAGACAGAAAGCACAGAAAGTCCTTAAGAAGTGGACTAAATTAGATCAGGTCTAGTAAGCACCACCTTCAAACAATATCTCATCAGTTGAGTCGACAATCTTGACATAATCATTCTCCCATTCACCTTTGCCTTCAGAGTTGTCCTCGTAGATGGAGTGCTTGCCAGTTATCTTTTTAGCAAGTTCAGGTGCTTCACTAAAGATTTCACCGATTAACTCCTCCATTAGTTCTTGCCTATCTTCATCATCCTCCAGAGGTTGTTCAGAGTACTCCTCTAGGTATGGATCAAGGTCTTTCTTGGGTATGTAGAGGATATGTTCAAGAATTTCATCATCAGTAAACATGGTTTCATCCATATTCATACCGCCAAGATAAATATCTTTTAGGTCTAATTCCTCTCCTTCAGGAGGTGTAATGGTGAACTCAGTGTGGATTCTTTTTTCGTATTTATGGGTGTAGATGCGGAGTTCGTCCTTAGTGATCTTGTCAGGGTAGGGATTGGAGGACATGAAAGTTCTAATGTCTGTTTCTTCAATTGGTCCTTCGTAGGTTTCCTCAAAGTCTTCATCATTGGACTCTTCGATGCGAACCTTGCAACCAGGGACATGTGGTCCGTATATACCAAAGAAGTCATTGAAACTGCAGGCGTCGAAGTAGTCACCTTCACCGAAATCAAACATTGATGACATCTCTCCGTCTTCTATTTTCTTTTTTACTACTTCTACAGTTTCTTTATCGGTAATAGTTCCACCAGTAAACTCTCCGCCTGTCTCTATAACAGTGATTCTGTAGGTCTTACCTTTGCCCATGCTTACTAATTAAATAGGTTTCAACTATAGATAAAAATGGCATAAGACAGTGAAACTTATAACCTAATAATGGTGATGGAGTAAGTCGAGCACCTAATTGAAAATCCTTTGGGAATTAGGTCAGCAGCGTATCCATCGCCTCCTTAAAAAATGACAGAAATTTGAGAAGTCAATACGTGATAGGCAGGGCGCGCGAAACGACCCATAGGGGGTCTCCCTTCTTTTTCTGAGGAGTTTTTCGTTCTATAAAAAGGATAATTTCTACCTAAACCAGGTAAATGGAGTACAGTAAAAATAGAAATTCAAGCTATAACTAGCTTTTCAAGGTCATAATGTCGGGTCAACAACCCGAACACTAGGATTTCATTAGGATTTTCTCAACAATTTCCGCAATTGAGAGCGTGGTTGAAGGTGTGGGGATCTGTATGCGATCCAATCTTGATGGAGGAGTTTTGATCATGGATGTATACAGGGAAGAAGCGACCACCCTCTAATACAGGAAGAAAGGTTCTGGACCTGCCTAAACAACTTTTGATCATGGATGTATATAGGGAGAAAACTAGGGTATTTAGTCTTAAAAAGAGACAGAAATGAGTAGTAGCAACGTACTAATTCTCTTCTAAAACTAGTTCAAATAGTTTGTATACAGAATGACTGCTCAAAATGCCTTGATCACTCAAAAATTCAATTTAGACTCCAACTGAGCAATTCTCTTAACATTTATTGATAATTAATTTAGCTAGTCATACCAACAGTTCTACGTGGAAACTAGAAACTGAGTGGTTTACATTATCCCAATATCATGCCATAATACGCTTATTCAACGGAGACAACTGTATCTACTACCGTTTCTACGTTGATCAACATTCATCGAACATCGACTATCGAACACAGCTTGACGAGGACACTTGCTCAGACTCCTGAGACAGTTACTATCTGAATCTTGCTTTTGGACTTGAAACTACTGAATCCGAGAGGACTCACCGGCGATTGGTGAGACGTCGAGGCGGTCTCTGCACTAGATGCAGAACAATCAACCTGACGAGTAGGTAGCGGAATCTCAGCTGGCGGGTTGCGTGGTGGCAACAGAGTACTGAGGATGAGGACAACCGAAACTGTGTACAACTGCCGATCTAGAGAACATCTCCACTACTGCCTACAGGTGTAGGTGGAGAACGATGGTTGGAAATGATTAATTGTTGTCTGATTAATGGAAAAATTTCAGACACTCGCGCCCTTGACGTTACAGGAAGCAATTAATTGGTCCAACTCACTTGAATAACCCAGCAGCAAAAAGAGAGTACTTCTACGAAAACATCCGCACTGGATAGGAAGCACTGGGGTTATTCGCAAACTCACCAGTCCTGTGATGAAGTCGATACCATCACCACTTAATGGACCAAGTGAGCATCCATTTAACCTATTTTTTAACCTTGATTCATTCCGAAAAAGCACGTCGTAACTACGAAGAGCAGAGAGCAAGAGCAAAACGTCAGAGAGATTATCAGTTAGGAAGAAGCACCCAAACAGATTGGGTTGAATTTGATCCTGCTGCTGATCCACGATTCGTTGCTCATCTCAGAAACAAAGCAGCAGCAGAAGCAGCACGTAACAAGAAGGTCCAGGATCTTGATTCCACTAACACTATTAAACCTTTCACTCGTACTGAACAGACTGCCGTATAAACCTTGATATAACTAGCGTTTGCCTCTACGTGAAGTAGTAGGTATATATACCTAATGACTTTGAACAGAGGCACAATATTCATCCTTATCCATCTACTTATGACCTACAACACCCTTGTCGCTGACCGTTACTCTGCCTGGGTTTCTGCAGTTACAGTTAATCCTGTACTGCAAACTGCCCAAGTAAGAGTTAAAGGATCAGATGACATATATAAGTATTCAAATGTTCCAACTCTTGAATGCTTACGTCTTTTAAACACACCAGACATAAGTCTTGGTCGTTGGGTTAACCGAGTTTTAAAAGCAGACGACGTTTTCTGCACTAAATCTTCATTGGAGTCTTTACTATGAATAACCTTGATTTAAATACAGTTCATCTTTTCACCTGGGGTTATCACGGAGGAGGTGGTGTCACAGGTAACGATTGGGTTTATGCAAAAGACATTAAGGAAGCACGTCGTTATGCCAAGTCTAGATGTGCACGACATGAGAAGGTCATATGTCTAAATAAAGTTGTTCAGAGGAAGATGATATGCAAATAGAACAGCCACTACTTGCAGCGAAGTATGATCCTAACAAAGCTCGATTCCCTTACGCAGCAACGCCTAAGATCGATGGCATCCGTTTCCTAATGATCAATGGAACGGCGGTAAGTCGTAGCTTTAAACCTATTAAGAACAGGTACATTCAAGAATTATTATCAGCAAATTTGCCTGATGGAATTGACGGCGAATTAACAGTTGGCACCTCATTTCAAGAGTGTGGTGCCATCATGCGTATCAAAGGTGAGCCACAATTTAAGGCATGGCTATTTGATTTCGTCGATCCTAATTCTGAGATGAAAGTGTACACCGAAAGGATGAAACAACTCTATTCTTTGGAACCTTTTAATCTTCCTTGTGTTGAAGTTCTACGTCCAACAATGGTTTTTAACCAAAAGGAGGTGGACCAGTTAATGATTAGAAGATTAAGTGAAGGTTATGAAGGACTAATGCTTCGTGATCCTATTGGTCTTTATAAATTTGGCAGGTCCACCACTCGCGAAAACATCCTTTTAAAACTTAAAAACTTCCTAGATTCTGAGGCAACAATCGTTGCATTTAAAGAGCGTTACACCAATTTCAATGAAGTTAGCAAAGATGCTTTTGGACATTCTGAACGCTCAACTTCTAAAGTAGGTCTAGTTCCAACAGGGACTTTGGGTTCTTTTGTAGTTCGAACAGAAATTGGCACTGAGTTTTGTGTTGGGAGTGGTTTAGATGATTCACAACGAATAGAAATATGGAAAAATCGTGATTCTTATTTGAATAAGATCATCAAATTCAAGTACATGGAACATGGTGTTGCAGATACAGGTGTTCCAAGACATCCAGTATTTATAGGATTTAGGAGTGAAGACGATCTATGAAAACCTGGGAAATAACTTTTCGACTGCCATCAACAGGTACTAAATATCACAAGACCTGCGTTGATGCTGACACGCAATTTTATGCAAACAAAATATTCGAAGCACAGTACCCAACTGCAAATAGATGCGGAAATGCAAGACCAATACAATGACTCCAACTGGAGGGAAGAATATAGAGGTTATACCAGTAGTCGCTACGAATTAGACCTACTTGAAAATGGACCTCGATCCCTGGCACAAAGTTGGATGATGCAAGCATTACATAACAAGTGGAAGAAGATGAAAGGATATAAAGATCCTGAACCACCAGATTGCAGTTCAACTTTTCAAGAATGGGAGAAATCTATAGAGAAATACAAGTAATCCACCTACTATTCCTTTATGACTGAACCAACTTACGATTTAGACGAACTTGCTAAGAAAGCAAAGGAACAATTGGACAATGATCCTGATTTAATTATCGAAACTGATATTGAAGAAGGAGTAAGACTTCTAATTTGTAGAACTGGATATGACCCTAATGATTATCGGGTCAGTCTAGAAAAACAGATTGAGACAGAGATAAACGGAGAACCTGATGAAGAATGTGAACAAGTCTCAGAAACAGATTCAAGTTTGACTTCTATTTACGGAATAATTTACGACTACATAGAAGAAGGCGGTGACCCAGAAACTATTTAACGATTCTCTCTTTCAGTTCATTCATAAATAAGAGAGTCGCATCAACTGAACGAGGGATTCATCCCTCTGTTGTTACCTCCTTTCTTATGAAAAAACTAACTTTAAAAAACACCAAGCAGCAACTGCTTGATGGATACCAAACAAACTTAGATGCACAAGAACAAGTCCCAATCTTATGGGGAATTACTTTTTTCTTCTTTGCACTTGCTTGTTTAACTTGAATCTCTATCCCAGCACCTAGAAATTTGGGTGCTGGCGTAGGGACTCACTATCCCTCCTCACACCACATTTACTACATGACTTCATGACTTTGAACATTGCACACTATCTAGAGCGCAGTGTGATGGTTTGTTAACCGTACACTAAAAAGTTGTATTGGTGCTATATTTACAATATCGGTACATCGTATTTGCAACTACGGTTCGTAGATACCTGATACGGATAAATATCTCAAATTTATCTATCTATCAGCAATGACTGAAGAAATTTTATCCATGAAAAATGGATTACTGCAATTTAGTGCAGAAGATTTTGAACCTATACCTTATACGGACAAAATCAGAACACGTCCCGAAATCTATGGGATGAAAATAGAGAGAGAAGCAATTTCTCTTTTAGCAAGATATTGGGAACGATTTGGTATTGATGCCAGTCAAATAGGAGTTGCTCCAAAAGTTGATATTTATCAGATCCATAATGAAAAATCTCCTGGACCTGAATATTTGAGTCGGCATGTAAAAGAAAATGCCTTTAACAGAGCAGTTATGAAATATGTTGCCCTATTCCAAAAAGAACTTAGAAGATCCAAAGGTGTTCCACTTGAAGGTTCAGTAATTGAAGCAGGTGTCACTGTAACTTTTCCTGATGATATTCATGCTGTCCAAGCAAATTCACTAATAAGTGAGATGCGTAAATTAGAGATGAAAGATTCTAAATATAAGAGAAGTGAAAACGAAAACGTAAACAATACCTAACTAGAACCTGGTTCAGAACTGATATTTTTCCCACCATCAATGGTGTTAAAAACAAGTTGCCAACGCTATTAGTGGCATTAGTCTGTCCTATAAGAAATTTCTTAACTAGCACTACTTACTTCTCTTAATTATTAATTAACGATGAACAAGCAATTCATCTATAGGGTCTCCCTATGCAATTTTCCAGAACGCAGTGTCCTTGCAACAGGGGACTTTGAAGACGTAATTGAAGAAATCGAAAAAGAAATAATCCCTAAATATAAAACCCATGATTCCACAATTCTTAACATCATCCGACTAAATGAAGAAGAAGAAGAAATCCCGCCGTCCTTACCTTCCTAATAATTGGTCGGCAATTGCAGATGCACCTCCTGAAATGTTCGAGTCCATGACTTATGAACAATTCGCATCTTGGAAGATTGCAGGTTGGGAACTACCAAGTTCCATTGCTTGTCTGATAAGAGTTACTGATCTCCGGACGAAGAAGACTAAAGAATTTGCTTATCAAAGAGAAGGTGCTGCTCGAAACAAACTTATCCGTCTGCTGAATAGAGGCGATTACGAAATAACTGTCGCTGACTCAGACACCGTTCACCATTTATTACCAGAAAAAGAACTCAATGACTTGTATGAATAGCAAGACGTATTCAACCCGTCTTAAGCAATTAATTGCACAGATTGAATCACATCCACACCGCCAAGAAATATTGAAATTGGCGCAGGAGCAACTCGCAGAAGATGACTTCGAACAATCCAGACATTTACACCCTCATTAACGCAAACCTTATTTAATTCACCCATGACAACTATTGCTGAATCACCTTGGAGAACAACTTCTGAAGTTCTCGATTACTTAAGAATATCTAGAATGGCACTAAGCAGAAATATGGATCGATTTTCTTATGGCGTACATTTCTACAGAAAAATTCCTGGAAATAAGCACAGTAAGATTGTATGGAACATTGTTAATTTAGAAAAGTTCTTTTGTACACCAGTTGCTTATAAGAAGAAGACTGTTGATACTATTTCTTAGTTCTTGGTGTAATAGGAGTACAGAAGAATTTCTCAAGTCTTTCTAAATGCCAAATGATTGCACTTGATCTATTAGCAGGATTTTTTCGAAAATAATGATAACCATAATTTAATCTTTTAAGGTTATTACTTAGTGTCTGACGACAAACCTTCAAGTAAGCAGTTGCTTCTGATGTTTTTACCCAAGGACTAATTCTATTCATTTAAATCAAAGGCTAGGTAATTGAACTTTTTTCATTAAAGTTTTTCTTGTTTCATCTATAGAAATCCATTTTTGGTAATGTTTTCTGTGAGTTGCCAAGTCGTGACCCATCGCCGATGCAGCAACATTTTCATCTACATGATTCCACTCTGGAGCAGTTGATACTCTTACTGCCCAAGTGTGCCTAAGATCATAAGGTTTTATGTCTATTCTTTTACCTGCTTTTTTACTTTGACCTCGTGCATCTGGTATTCCTGCTTTCCATGCTGGCAGGACATCCCTTAACCTTTTTGTAATAAAAGATCCGAGGTAGTCGTTGTTAATGCAAACTCCTAAATCATTGTCATTACTAGGATCCCAAGGTTCTTTCATATTTAATGCTGAGACTATTTTAGGTTTTGCTCTTTTAGTTAATGAGAATTGCATTGTTTCAAAATTCTCTGATAATTTGTATCGCTCTATCCAACTTGGAACAAGAGGAAAAGTCCAATGTTCAAATTTAGATTTAGTCCTCCAAGTTCCTGGTATATATAACCATCCTGCTGCCATACCTGTCTCTAAATCGAGTTTAGTTATTGGTGAACAATGATGTAGTTCGTGATTTCTCAATCCATAACACATCTGCATTGCTAGGCACCATTGCTCTAGAGGATAATCTTCACCTATATGGTCTAAATATTTTTCTGCTTCTTCTATTGTTGGAATTGCACGCACTCCTGAGATGTCAGCACCTGGTTGATAACGAGTGGATTTTGATGAACTTGATTTATGTTGGTCTCTTAGGGTCACTAATTCTTTACGCATCAACCACTCTGGTTCATCACCAAACTTATTAGATATTGCGAGTCGAAGTTGCTCAAGAGCATCTAATCTATTTCTAAACGGTCTAGAACTTACATCCTTTTGAAATACCCACGCCTTAACTTTTTGCCAAATGAATGGAGTGCCTTGCTTATATAAATTTCTAATATCGGATCTAACATTCTTAGCAGACGATGCTTTCATTGTGCTTGCTAAATGATCATCTAATATCTCCAATACTTCATCCCAGTTATATATTGCTCCACTAGAATCTAGACTTTCTCCTTTCTGTAACTTCTGTATAAGTTCTTCAACTTCTTTATTCGTAGGGAATGGGTAGTCTCCAATTAAACGAGATATGTTTGCTGCTTGAGTTATATCTTCAGTTACTTCCCAAGTTAAAGGTTTTAAAGATGCCTCAGATCCTGTCTTCGTGTCTTTCAGTCTTATATACGGACTTTTATTCTTCCTTCTTCTGATCATATGACGCATTTCTTCCTGCTGCAACTCAAGGACAGTCGTCTCCCAAGTAATAGCTTTGATACGGACTCTTGCCATAATGTTCTAGTCTGTAAACCTAGTGTCCTTGAAAGTGTCCTTGAAGTCAATAAAGTTCGTTACAGAGCGTTATCGTTCGTTTAACCTGTATGACTAGTCAAATCCTTCAAATCCTAGTTATAGACACAAAAAAACCGCCCTGTGAGGCGGTTCTTGATTGGTGGCGGGGAGAAGATTTGAACTTCCGACCTTCGGGTTATGAGCCCGACGAGCTACCAGACTGCTCTACCCCGCGTTGACATCTACAGCATACAACCGAATATAGGCTATTAGTAAGTTGTAATCCTAATTTTCTTGAAAATCCAATTTTCCATTAACTTCTAACTCTACTCCTGGAGAAACCATAAGAACTTTTTCTTCAAGCTCTTGCAATGCTATTGGAGTCATCCACTCAAGTTGTTTTATTAAATCTAGTGCTACTGCTTGTTTGGCTCGTTTCGATCCATCCTCTACTTTTATGGCTACGCCAATACCTTCTCCGATTCTGCTAAGACACTGAATACCTTCGGCTCCGCTTTTGCTAATAAGTTGACCATGAGCCCTTGAGATGATCTCTGTATCAAACCTGCCTTCACCAGATATTAAATTTGGATGAGAAGTCATAGCTCTACATATTTGTTCAAGCTCAGCATTGTCAGAGCTGCTAAGGTTTGCATATAAAAAGGCCATTTGAGATAGTTTTAATTTAAGAGTAGGAGCTCCGCAATCGTCTCTAACTGCAAACAATTCTTCTGAAGGAAGGTTTAAAAAATCACCTATCAATCTAAAAATTTCTTTCTGAAGTGGGTGATCGCCCTTTAGATAATTTTCTATTGACCAATTCATTTTTTTACATGTTGATAAAAATGCAGCATGTTTCCCAGAGCAATTATGTTCTAACTTGCTGGATTTCCCTTGAGGTAATGGGCATTGCAATTTATCTATATCAATATTTGAGTTCCATAAAATTTTAAAGGATTCTCTTGCGTGTTCAGTAGTTCCTGAATGAGAAGCACATGCTATTGCAATTCCTTTTTCACCACATGAGATTTTTTCTGCTGCACCGCTGCTCAAAAATGGTATTGCTTGAAAAGGTTTTAATGCTGATCTTATAAATGTTTCATAATCTGGATTTCCTGCTTTCATTAACACCCTGCCTTTTTTGTCTGAGACAACAGCATGTACTCTATGAATTGATTCAACACTAGAAGCTCTCTTGAGATAAACTTTTATTGGTGATTTTTTTGAATTTTCAAACCCATTAGGAGTATATTTTCTTGTTATATTCATAATAAAATAAATTGATTATTCTTTGCTAGCAAATATAAGGCTAGGCATGAACTAAATAATATTACTATAAAGTATAATGTTTTCTTTAAGAGTATTATTGTTGGCATTACCTCGAAAGTTGCAATAAGCTGATCTTTTTTTTGCATATTTAATGGCTTCTTCCATCTTTGACCATCATGCCAATCAGTTTCTTCGTACTCTATAATATTATTATTTAGTCTTTTATAGATATATTCCCATCCAAGGTATTGCCTTATAAGTATAATTAATGGGAAAGATAGGCTATATATTAGGCTAGTAAAGAATAACTCGTTCTTATGACTCATCAAGTAATAACTTCCAGTAGCAATTGTAAGGAAAATTAAAGTTCCTACCAGCCAACAAATTATTAACTTTGTAAAGAATACATTCAACTTATTTAATGGCCATTTGAAAAACCATGAATTAGATATTTCAATAAACTCTTGAACAGGCCTTTGTTCAAATGGAACAGGTGATGATTCGTCTGTCATTAGAATATTATACTAATTGTTAATATTTATAGAATTTCCCATTGCTCCAAAATGATTCTAATTCATAAAACTCTCTTTCTTTTGTTTGAAAAATATTTATTATTATATCTCCATAATCTAGTAAAGCCCATTTGCCTTCATTAATGCCTTCTTTTCGAATTGGTAATAGGTTAGCTTTCTCCTTTAAGCTATCTTCAACAGACTTGATAATTGCTCTTACTTGAACATCAGAAAGTCCCTCACTTACTAATATCCAGTCAGCTATAGAAGATACTTTATTGATATCTATCAAGTTAATATTAATTGCTTTTTTGTCTTCACATGCTTTTGCGGCAAGGTGAATAAGTTCATTGCTATCCATAAACATTTTCACTTGATATAGAGTCACTTATTCCTTGTTGTTCTGACATCTCAGCTCTTGCTTTTTCCGCACTTTTTCTAAGAGCTTCAAGTCTATCTTCATAAAACCCTCTTTGCTTCTTTTTTCTTGTTTTTTCAATTAATTCTTTTAAGGCCCCTCCTAAACTCTTATAAGCATTAGGAACGCTGTAACCAAACCTGCAAGCCAAGTCAATAGCTCTTTCGTCGGCAAAAATTGCATCTTGCAAGCGCTTCTCAGAATTGTTTTTCAGGTAAAGACGATAACCTGCAAATCCAGATAATCCTAAAGCCATAAGCAATAAAAGACCATCCTGAACCCAAAGCTCACCAATAGCACCTCCGAGGCCTATTGCTAAAGCTGCCATTTCCCATCCATCTCTTGGAATTGTGTCGTTCTGTATACGACCAACTTCATGCCAGAAAAGAAGGTTCCTATGGTCAATAGCCAAATAGTCCCATTGCTCAAGGTCTATTTGAATTTCAACCTCATCCCTCCCTATTTCTTCAAGCATTATCAGAGGCGGGTCTATAGCGGCTGCTGCCTCTACAAATACCCAACTTTGGTTCTCTGGGGGCAGCAGCCCTTTAAGGCGCTGTAGTTCACTCATGGTTTCTGGTTCCCAATTCAATCAACTTAGCTAGTATTTATCTGTTAGTAGCAACTCAATAATCTGACTATGTCATTTTTTTGAGACGCTACCTTAATTAAGCGAAATTATTAAAACCAATGCCACGGCGTAAAGATATACGTCGCATTCTCATTCTAGGTTCTGGACCGATCGTTATTGGCCAGGCTTGTGAATTCGATTATTCCGGTACTCAAGCTTGTAAAGCTTTAAAAGATGAGGGATTTGAAGTAATCCTTGTTAATTCAAATCCTGCGTCAATAATGACCGATCCGCAAATGGCAGATCGGACTTATATAGAGCCATTGACTTGGCAAGTTATCAAGAAAATTATTGAAATAGAAAAACCACAGGCCCTTTTGCCAACTATGGGAGGCCAAACAGCCTTAAATATTGCTGTAGATCTGGCAGATAATGGGGTATTAGATCAATTTAATATTGAATTGATTGGGGCTGATTTGAAGTCAATACGCAAAGCAGAAGATCGGTTGCTTTTTAAAAAGTCAATGGAAAAAATTGGCGTAAATGTTTGTCCTTCGGGCATTGCTTGCAGTATTGATGAAGCTATAAAAGTTGGTTCTCAAATAGCTTCGTTTCCAAGAATCATTAGACCAGCATTTACATTGGGAGGTAGTGGTGGTGGAATTGCTTATAACCAAGAGGAATTTTTATCTCTATGTAATCAGGGTTTAGATTCAAGCCCAGTTTCTCAAATACTTATAGAACAGTCTTTGATTGGTTGGAAGGAGTTTGAATTAGAAGTGATGAGAGATATATCTGACAACGTCGTAATTGTTTGTAGCATAGAAAATCTTGATCCAATGGGAGTACATACTGGAGATTCCATTACAGTTGCGCCAGCTCAAACTCTTACCGATCGCGAATATCAACGATTAAGAGATCAATCTATAAAGATCATTCGGGAAATTGGTGTTGCAACAGGTGGAAGCAATATTCAATTTGCAATTAACCCAGAAGATGGAGAAGTAATTGTAATAGAAATGAATCCTAGAGTAAGTAGATCTTCAGCTCTGGCTAGTAAGGCAACTGGATTCCCGATAGCTAAAATCGCTGCACTATTAGCAGTTGGTTATACATTAGATGAAATTATTAATGAAATTACTGGTAAAACACCTGCTTGTTTTGAACCCACAATTGATTATGTAGTAACTAAAGTCCCTAGATTTGCATTTGAAAAGTTTGGAGGAAGTCCAGCAATATTAAATACTTCCATGAAGTCAGTTGGAGAGGCAATGGCAATTGGAAGATGTTTTGAAGAATCATTCCAAAAGGCTCTTAGATCATTAGAAATTGGTTTATCAGGTTGGACGGGTGGTTTTGCCCACATACCCTTTAATTCATCAGAAATTGATCGCTTATTACGTACTCCTTCTCCAGATAGAATAATGGCTATAAGAATAGCAATGATAGAAGGTAGATCAGATAATGATATTGCAGAAAAATCCAAGATTGATTTGTGGTTTATCTCAAAGTTGAGAAATATATATCTTTCAGAGAAGATGCTTTCAAATTACAAATCTATAAATGATATAGATAGATCTTCAATGTTAGATCTAAAGAAAATTGGATTTTCTGATAAGCAAATTGCAATTATCTTAGATACTTCAGAACTTGTAGTAAGGAATCTAAGGAAAAAATTAAAGGTTATTCCTACTTTTAAAACTGTTGATACATGTTCAGCAGAGTTTGCTTCAACAACACCATATTATTACTCAACATATGAAAGCCCTATTAAACAAATTAAACAAGATGGTTCTTTAGACGAAATTGAAGCACTATCAGAACAACAACATAATCCAAATAAAAAAGTTTTAATACTTGGCGGGGGACCTAATAGAATTGGTCAGGGAATAGAGTTTGACTATTGCTGTTGTCATGCTTCTTACCAGTTTCAGGAAGAAGGATTTACTACAATAATGATTAATAGCAATCCTGAAACTGTTTCCACTGATTATGATACAAGCGATATTCTTTATTTTGAGCCACTTACATTAGAAGATGTCTTAAATATAATTGAATTTGAAAAGCCGTATGGTCTTATTGTTCAATTTGGTGGTCAAACACCCCTTAAATTAGCTATACCTTTGTTAGAATGGCTGAAGACTAGTGAAGGCCTAGAAACTCAAACAAAGATTTTAGGAACTTCTCCCATATCTATTGATAGGGCTGAAGATAGAGAGCAATTCGATTCTTTACTGAATAAATTAAATATTCGTCAACCCAGTAATGGTATAGCAAGGAACTATAAACAAGCTAAAGCTATCGCAGAACTTATATCTTATCCATTAGTAGTAAGACCTTCTTATGTCTTGGGAGGTAGAGCTATGGAGATTGTTTATGATGATAATGAATTATCTAGATATATTACTCAAGCTGTAAAGGTAGAACCAGAACATCCAATTTTAATTGATCAATATCTTCAAAATGCAATAGAAGTTGATGTAGATGCATTATGCGATTCAAAAGGAAACGTAATAATTGCAGGTTTAATGGAGCATATAGAGCCAGCTGGTATTCACTCAGGCGATTCAGCATGTTGTTTACCTGCTATCTCACTTTCTAAAACTGCTTTAGAAACGATAACTAGTTGGACTAAATCACTTGCCGTAAATTTAAATGTTGTTGGTTTAATTAATTTGCAATTTGCCGTCCAAAGAGAATCAATTGGAGAAGAAAAGGTTTTCATTTTAGAAGCAAACCCTAGAGCTTCTAGAACAGTACCTTTTGTTTCTAAAGCAACTGGTATGCCTTTGGCTAAAGTTGCTTCAAGTCTTATGGCTGGCAAAACCCTCCCTCAGCTTGGCATAAACAAAGAACCTGATTTACCTCTGCAAGCTATTAAAGAAGCAGTTATGCCCTTTAGACGTTTCCCTGGTTCTGATAGTGTTCTTGGCCCTGAAATGAGATCAACTGGAGAGGTTATGGGATCAGCTAGTACTTTTGGAATGGCTTATGCGAAATCAGAGTTAGCGGCTGGAGAAGAATTACCTACTTCAGGTATAGTTTTTTTATCTACTCATGATAGAGATAAGCAATCCTTAATAGATGTAGCAAGAGAACTTATTGAACTCGGGTTTCATCTTATTGCCACAAAAGGAACTGCAAGATATTTATTAAACGAGGGCATCCAGGTCAAAGAAGTGTTAAAGGTACATGAAGGTCGTCCAAATATTGAAGATTTAATTAGATCAGGACAAATTCAGTTGATTATTAATACTCCAATTGGAAGGCAAGCTGTTTTTGATGATAAATATTTAAGACGAGCTGCTCTTGATTACTCTGTTCCAACTCTTACCACACTTGCAGGAGCAAGAGCAGCTGTTGAAGCAATAAAATCACTTCAGAGTCAAGAAATTACAATAACTGCTTTACAGGATATATATTAAATTATATTGAGTGCTTTTACTCTCAATATAATTTTAAATAGGCTTGATTCCCTTAAGTTTTTCGTTTAATTGAGTAGCCATAGTTTGACGTCCTATAGCAAGAACTTTTAGAGTATCTTCATGCATCCTTAATTGCGTGTCAGCAACCTGCATTCCTTTGACTAGTTCTTTTATATCTTTTGGAAGGTTTTTTAAATCATAGCGTTTACCTTCAAAGGTCAGGATAGGTTCTTGTGAATTTGATGATTGGTCTACCATTTTCGGATAAATAATGTTTAATTATATAATTAATAATATAATGTATTCTGTAATTTGTAGTTGATTTATATACTTTTATTTTATAGATCTCTTATAAGTTGTTTTTCGCAGAGATTTTTATACTTTCCTTTCATATTGATTAATTCTTCATGATTCCCTAACTCACAGATTCTTCCTTTTTCTATATAAGCTATTTTATCTGCTTCTTGAATGGTTGATAGCCTGTGAGCAATAATAAGTACAGTTCTATCTTTCATTGCTTGTTTAAGTCCCATCTGAACCGCACTTTCAGATTCGGCATCTAAAGCACTTGTTGCTTCATCAAGTAATAGTATTGATGGGTTACCAAGTAATGCTCTTGCAATAGATATTCTTTGCAATTGTCCCCCAGATAGGTTCGTTCCCCTCTCTTCAATAAAAGTTTCATATCCATGGCTTAATTTAGTTATAAATTCATGGGCATTAGCTTTTTTAGATGCAATTAATATCTCTTCTTTGGTAGTTCTTCTTCCAAAACTAATAGCTTCTGATATCGTTCCAGACAATATATTGGAATTTTGAGGAACAATTGCAATTTGACTCCTAATATCTTTTATTCTTATATCAGAAAGTGACTTATTATTAATTATGATATTTCCTAGTTGAGGAGATGCGAACTTTAATAATAATGAAAATATAGTACTTTTTCCTGCGCCGGAAGGCCCAACCAGCGCAACAACCTCTCCTACTTTTATATTAAGATCTAGGTTATTTATTACTTGGTCTATACCGTTATAAGAAAAACACACACTTCTAAACTCTATATTTCCCTTTAAGCTATCAAGTGCTAGATGTTCTTTATCATTATGAATTTCTATAGGTGCATTTTCGATTTCAATTAATCTTTTAAGAGAAGCTTGTCCTTGCTGCAACTCATTGAAATTAGTAGTTAGATGACTAATAGGGTCAATTAGCATCAATAATGCAGCAAAAAAACTACTAAAATCTTGACTATCTATTCCATTTGTTTGGATTCTAAGAGCTCCAATTCCCAAGACTATTAGTATTCCTGAGGCTTCAATAAAACCTATTACTGGGTGTTGAAGAGCCAGGAGCTTAAGTGATTTAAACCTTGCATTTCTATGAAGAGTAACTTGCTCATTAAATCTATTTTGAAACCATCTTTCTACTCCAAAGGCTCTTATAATTGGCAACGCCTGTATTCCTTCACCAAGAAGACCAGCTAAATTGCTAACTTGTTTTTGACTCCTTTCTGCACTTTGAAGAACTTTTTCTCCAAATTTACCTATCAATATAGAAATTAATGGAGCTAGTAATATGGTTGCCACAGAAAGTTTGTAGTCAATGTAAAACATATAACCAATAACTACTATTAATTGAAGTAAAGACGGCGTAGTATCTTGAATTGTTTTATAAATAACTTCCCCAACTCTGTCTGCATCTTCTGTGAATCTGTATGCAATATCACCTGAGGAAAGCTTTTCTATCGATTGGATTTCAACTTTTTGTAGACGCTTAAAAATGTCCTCTCTTAAATTTTGACTTATTTTTAAGGCTGGATTTGCAAAAAGTATATCTTGACCAAATTGCGCAGATTTTTGTACCAGGAATACTATTAAGGCCTTACCAATTGTTTTAAGTACTATTGGTACATCTCCTGCTCCAATTGCTGGAATTAATTTGCCTGCCAGAGCAGCTAGGATTGGCCAGCATGATACGTAAACAAACATGCAGATTCCTCCCCAAATCAACTCCCTTCTATGAGGAGCTAACTTTGGGATGAATCTAAGGAAACTATTTTGAGTTGATGTAATCATTGCTTTAATCTAACAATTTTAGTTACAAGGCATCTTCAATGAAATTAGACCAATTCCTTAAATGGAAGGGCATTGTTGAAACTGGTGGACAGGCTAAAAACCTTATAGGGGAAGGTTTGATTACCGTAAACAATCAAGTAGAGACTAGACGAGGAAGAAAATTATTTCATGGGGATTTAGTATGTTTTGGCAATATTCAGTACATCTTTTCTGTTAGCGACACTTGAGGTTCTAAGTTAGGTACTTGAGATCAAATTTTTCGAGTGAGTAAAACGGTAATTGCAGGTAATTGGAAGATGCACATGACTTGTCGTCAAGCCATGGAATATATGGATTCATTTTTGCCTTTAGTAAAGGATGTTCCTGAAGGTCGAGAATTGGTTATTGCGCCACCTTTTACTGCTATTTCTACGTTGTCAGAATTGCTTAAGGGCCTTCAAGTTAATTTATCAAGTCAAAATGTGCACTGGGAGAATAGTGGGGCCTTTACGGCTGAGATCTCTCCAGAGATGCTTTTGGAGCATAATGTCTGTTACGCCATTGTTGGCCATAGTGAGCCTAGGAAGTACTTCAGTGAAAGTGATCAACAAATTAATTTAAGAGCTCGTTCAGCACAATCCAACGGTCTTACTCCCATAGTGTGTGTAGGTGAGACTTTTGAACAACGAGAAAGAGGAGAAGCCGAAAGAGTTATTAAGAGGCAGGTCGATCAAGGTTTAGAAAAGACTGATACAGAAAATCTTGTTATTGCTTATGAACCAATTTGGGCTATAGGTACAGGTAAGACCTGCGATGCAGCCGAGGCAAATAGAATTTGTGGTCTAATACGCCAATGGGTCGGTTCCTCAAATCTAGTTATTCAATATGGAGGTTCTGTAAAGCCAGGAAATATAGATGAAATAATGTCTATGTCTGATATAGATGGAGTTCTAGTAGGAGGAGCTTCTCTAGACCCTTTAAGCTTTGCAAGAATATCTAATTACCAATAAATCCCCTATCGATTTATGTATGCTTGAAAATAAATTATTAATAATGGGGATTATTAATATAACCCCTGATTCATTCAGTGACGGTGGATTATATTTAGATCCTGAGAGTTCTTTAAGAAGAGCAATTAGCTGTATTAATGATGGTGCTAATATTCTTGACCTAGGCGCTCAAAGTACTAGACCTGGAGCTGATTATATATCTGAGGATATAGAGGTTATGAGGCTACTACCTTGTTTAAAAAAAATTAGATCTGGCTTGCCAAATTCTATTATTTCAATTGATACATTTCATTCTAAAGTAGCTAAAAGATCTTTAGAGCATGGAGCCAATTTGATTAATGATATTAGCGGAGGTAGGTACGATAAGGATATGGCTAAACTTATAGCAGACGCAGGTTGTGATTATGTAATTACACATAGTAGAGGTAATAGTAAAACAATGAATAGTCTTGCTGTATATAAAGATGTAGTAAATGAAGTTTTTCAGGAATTATTGAAACTTACTGATAATGCGATCTCTAATGGTGTGCAACCTAATCAAATAATTTGGGACCCAGGTTTAGGGTTCGCTAAAAATAATGAACATAATCTAACAATTCTTCGAAATCTCGAGAAATTTACATCGGAACAATTTCCAGTTCTTTTAGGACCTTCAAGAAAAAGGTTTATAGGGCATGTTTTAAATGAAGAAAATCCAAATAAAAGAATTTATGGAACTTCAGCAGTTGTTTGTAGATGTATAGATGCCAAAGTTGATATGGTTAGGGTTCATGATGTTTATGAAATCTCACAAGTGATATCTATGTCATCTCAAATTTGGTGAATGTTACTTGTTATTCTGTATCAACACCTTCAATTTTATCCTCAACTTCTTGGTAAAGATCTTTTAACTGTTGAATGTTCTCTTCAGAAGTATCCCAATAACCTCTTCCATTAACTTCAAGTAAGGTACCTACAATCCTTCTGAAACTATGAGGATTTAACTCCATTAAACGCTTTCTCATTTCTGGATCATTTATAAAAGTTTCGTTTGACTCTTCATAAACAAAATTATCGACTTGACCACTAGTTGCACTCCATCCCAATGTATAGTTCAGCCTATTTGAAACCTCTCTAACACCTTCGTATCCTGACTTGAGCATCCCTTCATACCACTTGGGGTTAAGTAATTTTGTTCTTGAATCTAGCCTTATAGTTTCACTTAATGATCTGACTTGAGCATTTGCAGTGGTTGTATCAGCTATATAACTATTAGGAGCTTTGCCGTCATCTCTAAGATTCTTAATTAGATTTGTTGGATCTGAATCAAAATAATGACTTACATCAGTGAGGGATATTTCTGATGAGTCTAGATTTTGAAATGTTACATCTGCTGTCTTCATTACAGATTCAAATACTTTCCTGTTTTGATTCATTTCTCCTGGGTTATCAGCATTGAATGCAAAGGTTTTTCTTGATAAATACATTTCCTGGAGTTCATTTTCTTCTTCCCAGGTTGAATTTTCTACAGCCAAATTTACGTTTGAGCTATAACTACCACTAGAATTAGAGAAAACTCTACATGAAGCTTCTCTAATATCTATGCCTTCTTCTTTTGATTGTTTTAATGAATGTTTCCTTACAAAATTCTGTTCCAGAGGCTCGTCTGCTTCTGCAGCCATCTTTACAGCTTGATCAATCAGAGCCATTTGATTAATAAAAAGATCTCTGAAGACACCTGAGCAATTTACAACAACATCTATTCTGGGTCTGCCAAGTTCATTCAAAGGTATTAGCTCCAATTTATTAACTCTACCAACGGAATCAGGTTTAGGTTTGACCCCTACAAACCAAAGTATTTGAGCTAAGGATTCTCCATAAGTTTTTATATTATCTGTACCCCAAAGTACACATGCAATCGTTTCAGGCCATTGACCTTGTTCTTCTTTTTGTTTCTCTATTAGTTTGTCAACAACACCTTTTGCTGCAGCCACTGCTGCAACTGTAGGAATTGATTGTGGGTCAAGTGCATGTATGTTTTTACCACTAGGGAGAACACCTGGATTTCTTATTGGATCTCCTCCAGGACCTGGCAATACATAATTACCATCTAATGCACTTAATAAACTATCCATTTCTTTGTCAGCACATATCTGATCTAGGCAAAAACGTAAATATTGGAACAAATTGTCTAAATCACTTTCACTGATATTACTGAAACCATTCTGAGAACATTTTGCTTTCCAAGGAGATGAAATTTTTATTCCTACCCTCTTTAGGAAATTTATAAATAATGTCCATAAATTCTCTTTAAGATTAACTCTTCCATCATTACCAGTAAGTGATTTAACCAAAGCTGTTACAGCTTCTCTTGAAGTTTCTGTTATTTGTTTGTTAAGCTCAACATCTTTTAGGATTCCCTCATTGTTGCCCTTATAAATATCATCAATTGTTCTGTTAACAGATTCTGCAAGTAAGCCAGGAAGAGATCTTAAACCTTCTTGTTCTCTTTCAAGTGATGCAATGCTTACAAGCGTTGCAACTGCCTCTTCAGCAGTTGGAGGCATGCCAATAGTATGTAAACCACATGGAAGTAATCTGCTCTCTATTTCCATTAATTGTCCATATACACTCCCAACAATTGCATCTCTATTTTCTAATTCTATCGTTGATGCGTCTGAATCAGGCAAGTCAACATCTTTATCTAAATTACATTTTTTAGCAGTCTCAATAATTGCATTTACTATTTGAATTCCTCTGCTACTTTCTCTTAATTGTTGGTATGAACCAACTAGCTCACTAAGTTCTTTTAGTCCTTTATAAAGTCCAGCATTCTCTGCAGGAGGTGTTAAGTAACTGATTGTTGATGCGTATCCACGTCTTTTTGCAATTGTGGCTTCCGAAGGGTTATTTGCAGCGTAGTAATAAAGATTAGGTAATGCTCCTATTAACGAATCTGGATAGCAAGTTTCACTCATTCCCATTTGTTTCCCAGGCATAAACTCAAGAGAACCATGTGTTCCAAAATGCAGTACTGCATCTGCTCCCCATACTTTTTCTATGTAGGTATAGTAAGCAGCAAAACCATGATGAGGACTTGCGCTTTTGGAATAGAGTAATCTCATCGGATCACCTTCGTAACCAAAGGTAGGCTGCACTCCTATAAAAACATTTCCAAAATGACATCCATATATCAGTAGATTTTGGCCGTCACTATTTAAATTCCCAGGGGGTTTACCCCAATTTTCTTCAAGTCTTGATGAGTAAGGAGTTAAACGTTCATATTCATCAGTACTCATCTTATGAGCAATTGTTAACTCCGGTGATCCTTTAAGAGCTTCTGGGTCACTTATAAGCTTTTCCATTAAAGTTTTGGGATCTTTAGGTAAATCTTTTATTGAATATCCTTTTTCTTTCATCTCTTCTAAAACTCTATGAATGGAGCCAAATACATTCAAGTAAGCAGCAGTTCCAACATTTCCCTTATCTGGAGGAAAACTAAAAACAGTAATAGCTAGTTTTTTTTCTGATCTAGGTTTAATTCGTAGAGAAGACCACTTAATGGCTCTACTGGCTATTGAATCAACGCGGTCTTGAAGAGTATGAGCTTTGCCTGTTGCATCATCTCTTCCTGATAGAACAATTGGTTCGATTGCTCCATCTAATTCTGGAATTGCAATTTGCAGGGCCACTTGAACAGGGTGTAGACCAAGATCACTGCCTTCCCATTCTTGGGTTGTTTGAAAAACTAGAGGGAGAGCAACCATATAAGGTCTGTTTAAACTTTTAAGTGCTTCTATAGCTTTGGGATGATCTTGTCTTGCTGGACCACCAACTAAAGCAAAACCAGTCAAAGATACGACTCCATCAACAATTGGTTCTTGATTATTTATTGGGTCATAAAAGAAGGTTTTTACAGGTTTTGAAAAATCAAGTCCTCCACAGAAAACAGGTATAACTGTTGCTCCTCTGAATTCCAGCTCTTGAATTACAGCAACATAATGTGCATCATCACCAGTAACTATATGACTTCTTTGAAGAACGAGGCCTATTACAGGACCTTCTTTTTTAGATTCTTTTGAAAGATCTTTTCTTGATGCAGTCCAGTTTAGATATTCTTTAACATCTTCAAACATTCTGGGAGCAGTTGGATGCCATATGCCTAAATCTGGAAAAACTTCTGGGTCTTGTACTTGAATATCAAGTTTGTTGGAATTATCACTTTGTGCTATTACATATTTATCTGCTAATAGGAGAAATAAGTTTTTGAGGTTCTCAGGTGTACCTCCAAGCCAGTATTGAAAACTTAGAATAAAATTTCTTGCATCTTGAGCTTTTTCTACTGGCAGAAATTTGAGAATTGAAGGGAGGGTATTAAGTAATTTAAGCATTGAGTCTTGAAAACCAGCTCCTCCTGCTTCTTTTCTCTTTTTCATGAAGTCCCCTATCAGGCTCTTACTCTGACCTAATTGAGCCATTGAAAATGAACCCAACTTATTGAGCCTCATCACTTCGGGCATTGAGGGGAAAACTACTGATGCTTTAAGTCTTTCTTTATGTGGCTCTACTGCATCAACAACTTTTTGAGCTAGGTCCTCTATAAAAATGAGAGAGCCAATAAAAATATCTGCTTTTTCAATGTCTTCCTTGAAATCTGAGTAATTTTTTTCGTTTCTAAGCTCTTCTATAAGGTAACCACTTAATTCGATACCTACTGAACCATCTTGAGAATTTAATGATTTAGCTGCTTCTGAAAGAGCATTTTGGTATTGAGGTTCGAGTACTAGATATACCGCTTTTATTATGAGACTGTGATTGTGTTCACCTTCAGGCTTAACTCTGCGGCTTGCTGAGCGAACCTGGGTAAACATTTGATCTCCTAAGTATTTTGACCAAGCCTACTTTTATAAGTGACATATCTGTGGCTTTTATCTTATTGCTGTTACATCTAATTGAAAAATTTATATGATTAAAAAAAGTTTTTTTTAAATGAGCCAAGCTGATGACACCAAAATTCCCGTCCTTGTTTGTGGGGCTCTAGGGAAAATGGGTCAAGAAGTAGTACGTACAATTACTTCTTCAACAGATATGGAACTTGTTGCCGCTATTGATACAAGTGCTGAATTCCAAGGAAATGATATAGGTTTGGTAATTGGTTTGGATGCTTTAGATATAGCGATCACCTCAGATCTGGAGGGCTCTTTATGTGTTACGAGTCAAAAATACAGAAATTCTACAAAGCTAAATTCACCTGTACTTATAGATTTTACTCATCCTTCAGTAGTTTATGAACATACAAGAGCAGCGATAGCTTATGGGGTTCATCCAGTTATTGGAACTACAGGTTTGGAACCTTCACAGATTAAGGAATTAATTGAATTTTCATATAAAGCATCAATTGGTGGAGCCATTATTCCTAATTTTTCTGTTGGTGTAATTCTTTTGCAAAAAGCAGCAGCTATGGCCGCAAAATTTTACGATCATGTAGAACTTATTGAGAGTCATCATAATTTTAAAGCTGATGCACCAAGTGGAACTTGTATAAAAACAGCAGAATTAATAGAAGAAAGTAAAAGTTCTTTCAATAATAGATTAGTTGATGAAACTGAATCTATCAAAGGATCTCGTGGTGGATTAAGATCAAGTGGGTTAAGACTTCACTCTGTGAGATTACCTGGAATAGTTGCTAATCAAGAGGTTGTATTTGGTGCTTCTGGAGAAACATATACTT
The DNA here is from genome assembly GCA_003278305.1 of Prochlorococcus sp. AG-363-M21. Taxonomy (GTDB): domain Bacteria; phylum Cyanobacteriota; class Cyanobacteriia; order PCC-6307; family Cyanobiaceae; genus AG-363-N16. The sequence continues at coordinate 44,198 of QCFU01000005.1, read as the reverse complement.
TGTCTCACAACACAATTGATAGATCTGCTTATATGCCAGGAGTTAAGCTTGCTGTAAAAGAGGTAAGGGAATTACCTGGATTGATTTATGGCTTAGAGCAACTTCTTTAGAAAATAAGATTATGTTAATTCAACTAAAACCAGGAGAACTTGAGAAATTGATCCCTGCAGTTGCAACTGGAAATCAATTTAATGCTGCTTCAGGAGATCCTAGAAAAATTCTTCAAAGGATAATAATCTCTTCTATCGGAGGTGTAATAACATTGTTAATTAGTCAAAGTCAATTTTCAACTCAATTCTATTTTTTTTGGTTAATTTTAGGTATTACCCTTTTATTATATATACTCTGGGGCCCAATATTAGAAGCAAGTCGCAAAAATGCAGAGTTAAGAAAATATAATATAGCAGCATTATTTGAAGGTGAAGTTATAGATCTATATACAAAAGAAAAGATTGAGAACAGGCATGAACAAGCAAATAAATTGGGTCAATTAGAACTTGTTGAGAATAGAAGGACTTGGCTCTTCCTGGAAATTGGAGATGAAGATGGCTTTATAGCAAAATTAAGGTTCCCTTTGGAAAACAAACATCAAATTATAAGACAAGGAGCAATTATAAGATGTTTAGTATTTAGCAATAATCAGAATTTTAGCTCGATCATAACAACTAGTGATGCTTGGTTGCCACGCGAGAAACTTTGGGTAGGAGTATATCCATTCTTGTTAAGACCAGCTTTTCAAGAATTATGTTTTTATAGATTAAAAAACTAAGTCTTTTACTAGCTAAATATACTTTTACCCAGCATGTTAAATAACTCTAAAATTAAAGTTATAGGAGCGGGACCTAGTTCTTCTATTCTTGCTATTGCCTTATCAAGGCTATCTAATAAAATTGATCTCTTTGACCCACTTTCTTTAGATGAATTGATTAATATAGACCGAACTTATGCTATTACTCAATCGTCTAGGAAAGTATTTCAGTCTATTGGACTTTGGAATGAAGTTGAAAAACTATCTTGTTCTTTCGACTCTCTAGTTGTACATGATAAATCTATAGATAGAAGTATAACCTTTGATATCAACGATCTTACGAAAGATAACTGTGAGTCTTCTTCAATAGGTTGGATTATTGAACATAGATTATTAATGAAAATTATAATGAGACAAATAATCGAAAATCCTAATATATTATTTTATCAACAATCAACCTCTATATTAGATTCTGACAAATATGATTTTACATTCGCCTCTGATGGTAAATTTTCACAATCTAGAAATTATTTAAAAATACCTTCCTTCTCATTTAGGTATAACCAGGCTTGTCTAACATTTAAAATCTTAGCAAGATTCACAACCCCAAAAACGGCTTATGAAGTGTTTAGAAAAGACGGACCCTTAGCGATTCTTCCAGTTCGCAATGATTTATATCAGGTTGTTTGGAGCGCGCCTAAAGATATTTGCTTGGATCGTATTAGTATGACACCATCTTTCTTTTTGGATCAGTTGGCAGTAGCAATGCCATTTGATATTCAACCAGACTGCTTAATTGATCAGCCAAAATTATGTGACATTGATTTTTTGTTTTCTTTCAGATTTCATGTTTTAAGCAAAACTCTTTTTGGGGAATCTATACATTCATTACATCCAGTAGGTGGACAAGGCCTTAATTTAAGCATACGTGATGTCAAGGAACTATATGAGCTCTTTAATAAACTAAGTCCCAGGAAAAATTTAGACCTTCCTGCTATTTTTGAATCTAATAGAAGGTTAGATATATTCATAACGTCTATTTTGACAGATTCATTAGTACGTATTTTCTCTTCAAAAAATTCCATACTTTTATTATTCAGACGACTGTTATTTGCACTTCTGTTAAGCAACAAATTATTCCGAAGGTTTATTCTTTTATTAATGACGGATGGTATTTCTGGATTTAAAGCTAATATTTAGATACTAGCTCTAATATTTGTTTTGGTTCTCACAAGTCATAGTCAACCTTATCCTTCTGCAGAAATTTGTGAGTATTTAAAGAAAACTTTTGCTTTAAGTGATAACGCTCTTGAATTGGGAATCAAGCAATCAATTCAAGAGAATGCTCCTTTGTCTATAGTTTTACTGACATATGGCCTTATAACGCTTAGTGATTATCAGGAATTTCTTCATTGGCTAGATACCAACTAATATTGATCTAAGTCAATCTTGCTACATATAAATTAAGCTCATTCTTGATAAGATCATTAATCTTCTTTAAAAAACCAGTTTAATAACTCATACTCCAAGTAATTGAATTTTTACTTTTACATGTCATTATAATATCTATGATTCAAGCTTCTATCTCGAACTCTAATGATTTAACCCATTTCGAAACGGGTCAACCTTCTTTTGAAAATTTTTTTCAGCCTAGACATTTTATAAATAAGAGAGCTTTTCAGAAACTAGATTTACTTCTTTTAGCCATTGAGTCATTGGACACCAATGCATCTCAAGCAATAATTTTTGCTATTAATACACTTGGCTTAGAGTCATATTTCCCTAACAGGGTTGTGTTTTGGAAGTTTAGGTGTAATAACCCTATGAGAAAGGCTTTCAAAATTGGTTCATTTTCTAATAATTCTTTAGAGGCTTTGATCGCGCTTCTGTCTTATATGGCGGATTATTTTTACCCTAAGATCAGATTACTCTTATCTTCAAGAGAACCAGAGAATCTAACAATCGAACGTTGGCAATCTTTTGAATCTAGATTAAATGAATTAATGATAGAAAGGTTTAATACTAGAAGAAACCTTGTTAAACAATACCTACTTATGGAAAAATCAAGGCTTGCGAGAGATTTACTATTGACTCTCGCTCTGGCTTCTGGGGAAGGAGGCAGGCAAAGGTTAAAAGCAAGTTTGTTTGATCCTGTTTTATGAAAAATATATTTCGCTATGATCATGGTATAGCAAGATTAGAAGTAGAAGGCTTGCCAGATCTATCGTTAGAACATGACCAAGAAAAGCTTGGAATAATACTTTCATGGAAAATTAATTTAATAGGTTTCCCCCAGTTGGAAGGTAAGAAAGAACATTTAGAAGTTTTTGTCAGCACAATTTCTCAATATGCGCGTCACTATATTTCCGGAGTTCAGAAAACTTTTGGTTTGTCTAATAGTTTGGTCTCCATAACTCCAATTAATGATAGGCATCAGGTCTTTTTAAGAAGTACAAGGGAAGGGGTTAAGCCTTTAAAAATAATTCTTGATGATGCTGATTTGGTTGATCTTACAAAATGCTTTGATCAATTACGAAATGACCCAAGGGTTCTTGTTGATTGGAAGCTCCCAAAGGATAGACCTTTAAAAAGAGGAGATCTTAAGCTAAATTCAAAAATAGCAAGAGGTTTTTTCTTCCCTTTGCTTGGATGTATTACATCACTAGGCATAGCCATTATATTTTTATTTGTACCAATCGATACACCGGATAGTTTGATTATGGAGGAGAAAACAGAAATCAAAAAATAATTTTGAGTCTTTATCATGTCTATTTATATGACAAATAGCATGATCTTATATAAAATAGAGATTCATAAGCAAAAAAGGCTTGATGAACTTGACTCTCAACAATAAACGAAAGCAAGATAATTCTCAGTTCATTTTTAGAGGAAAGTCTTTAAAAGCTAAGAAAAGTCAGAAAAGATTATTTATTGAAGCATTATTAATGCTTATCTTAGGACTAAACTTATTTATATTCTTATACACATTACCTGGTGAGTTCGTATTACAGAGATTTCTAGATGAAACTTGGTTCGAATTTTCACAAGGCATATTGCAATTAGCAGATGCAATATCTAAAATCGGTGGAGCTTTAATAGTTATCTTTTTAATTATACTTGGCTTTATTTTGATAAGTGGTTCTATTCTTCGATTTGCTAGATTATATTTTATAAGCAGAACTAAGACTAAAAAGATTCGTAAAAGACCTACCTAGAATATTTAACTGATTTTCAACTTAAACCTTAAGTTTTCTTTCGAGATTTTCAATTCTTTAAATGCTTGACTTAAGGTCATAGAAATATTAACTACCTTTTGTCAAATAATTATTATTCATATATAATCTCTTGTTTATCTATTACCCTTTCTTTTTATAATTTTTTTTCTCTTTACTTAGACCTTTCTTTGCTTTGGATCCCTTTAGGAATGTCTTTGATAGTAAATATAATCAATATTTTCTATTCATTGAATAAGATTAAAAGGTTTTTATATAACAGATATATCCCATATTCATTTTATTTGATAATATCTAGCATTGCTCTAATAATACTTTTACTATCTTCAATCGATGCCCTTTTTGATATACTTCAGCAGCTTAGCCTTGAAGATAAAACTTCACTCTACATTCCTTTTGGTTTAATGTCTCTGTTGATCTCAGGATCAACAATAGGTATTTTTAATAAGCTTTTAAATGATTAAATATATTATTATTAAATAATTACTTGATACATATGCTTTAGTCATATACTATAAACTAGATTATTTGTTATGATGACTTTAACTATTATAAAGTTTAGTTCTGAGGATTGTGGAACTTGTCATAGGATGAGCCACTATGATTCGAATGTTGTTCAAGAACTTGGTTGTGAGTTTATTAATGTAATGCTTCAGGACACCAATTCTTATCGCAAATATAGAAAAATATTATTAAAGCAATATCCAGGCAAAGAAGGTATGGGCTGGCCAACATATCTTTTAGTAAATAACCCTGAAGGAGAATTTGAGATTCTAGGAGAGATAAAGGGAGGAATGCAAAAAGGAGATTTTAGGAAGAAATTAAGTTCTCTTTTAGATAATTAGAAGTACTACTTCATCTTTAATTCTCTTATCTTATTATGTTTTCTAACTTTAGATTATTCATTTCTGGAATCTGATTTTCCATTTTGCTAAACCATTCATTTAGAGTTTCTAATTGCTTTTCAACCTGTAATATACCTAATCCTCTGATAATAATTTCTGAATGAGTTCCAAGCTTTTTGTATATAAATCTTGTATGTAAGTGACTTGGAATACTCTTCCTTAAGCCAAGAAAGGCACTTTCTTTCATGCTTGTTTCTAAAATAATATTTTCTGAGATTTTCTTTATTCGATTAAATCCACATTTCTTGGCTTTTATCTTTAACTCAATTAATTCAATTAACGTCTCAACTGCTTTGGGGATTTTGCCGTACTTATCATTCCATGTGATTGTTAACTCTTTAAGCTTATCTTCTGAATCACATTCTGTAGCTGCTTTGTAAGCAGCTATTTTTTCTTCATTGTTTTCTATCCATTGACTTGGTATAAATGCTGTAATTGGTAAATCAATTTTAGTATCTTCTACTATTGGTATCTCTTGCCCTTGAATTTCTCCAATTGCTTCTTGCAATATTTCCATATACAAATCAAATCCAATAGCTTCTATTTGTCCGCTCTGTTGAGTACCAATTAAATTACCTACTCCTCTTATTTCCATATCTCTCATTGCTAATTGATATCCACTTCCTAGCTCGCTAAATTCTTGTATTGCTTTTAATCTTTCAGTTGCTTTTTCATTGATGATAGATTCTTTTGGGTAAAAAAGCCAAGCATGAGCTTGAACGCCACTTCTTCCTACTCTGCCTCTTAATTGATAAAGTTGAGATAAACCGAAATTATGGGCATCTTCAACTAGTATTGTATTAACCCTAGGAATATCTAAGCCACTTTCTATAATTGTTGTGCATATCATTAAGTCAGCCTCTCCAGCATTAAAGGCGACCATAGTACTTTCCAGGTCTCCTTCAACCATTTGGCCATGAGCTATTAATAGATTAATATTTGGGAAAATTGTTTTTATATTTTTGGCCACTTCTTCAATTCCTTCAATCCGAGGCACTACATAAAATATTTGTCCCCCTCTATCTAGTTCCTGACTGATAGCACTTTTTATTACCTCATTATCTTTGGGTATTAAGTGTGTTTTTATGGCTCTTCTTAAAGGGGGAGGTGTTGTTATAAGACTGATTTTCCTGACTCCTGACAAACTCATGTATAAGGTTCGTGGAATAGGAGTTGCAGTTAATGTGAGTACATCCACATTCTTTTTTAATTGTTTTATTTTTTCTTTTTGTGCAACTCCAAATCTTTGTTCTTCATCAATTACTAACAGTCCTAAGTTTTTAAAATTTACCTTTTTGGATAAAATCTGATGTGTTCCAATAACAGCATCTATTTTCCCATTAGTTAAGTCTTCTACTATTTTGTTCTTTTCTTTATTAGTTTTAAATCTATTTAGTAGGGCAATCTTAATGGGATACGGGGCAAATCTATCTGAGATAGTCCGCCAGTGTTGTTGAGACAAAACTGTTGTTGGTGCTAATAAAGCTACTTGCTTGCCTGAAGTTATAGCCTTGAATATTGATCTGATTGCTACTTCAGTTTTGCCATATCCAACATCACCACAAATAAGTCTATCCATTGGCTTTATATTTTCCATATCATTTTTGACATCTAAAAAAGCCTTTGATTGATCTGGTGTTGGATCATATTGGAATGAATCTTCAAGTTCCCTCTGCCAAGGGCCATCTTTGGGAAAGGAAATACCTTTAGTATTTTCCCGTTCTGCATAAAGTTTTACTAAATCTATAGCAACTTTGTTAATTGCCTTCCTTGCGCGTTCTTTAATACTTAGCCAAGATTTGCCGCCCATCTTATTAATCTTGGGATTTTTTCCTCCTGTTGATCGAAAACGTGATAATGAATTTAATTGATCAGCAGCTACTCTTAATGTGCCATCTGAATACTCTACTAATATATAATCTCTACTTTGATTATTAAAAACTAATTTTTCTATTTTTTTAAATCTACCAATCCCATGATTTCTATGAACAACATAATCTCCAGGAAGTAATTTATTGGGATCAAAGGTTTTACTTGCAGACCTACCTTTTCTTCTTATATATCCACTATAGCTAAGTAACTGTTGACCAAAGAATTCTTTATCTGTAAATAACGCGATTTTCCATGGTGCTAAGTTTAGACCTTCTATTTCTCCTATGCCTATAGATTTGATAGCTACAGGTACTTTTTGATCTATTAGTATCTTGATAGATCTAAGGTCTGCTATGTTTGCGACAAACTTTGCAAAACAATCATGCTCTTCTAATAATGCTACCACTCTACTTGGTTGAGCTGATAAAATCCATATTGAATACTTTTCCTTTATGAAGTTGTTTATATCTTCGCTTAATTTTCCAAATTGGTTTGGATAACTATTGATATTTTTAGAAGATATATTAAATTCATTAGAATTCCCCTCTATACTGTCAAATTGTGTTATATCAAAGCCTTTGAATCCTGATATTGTTTGTAACATCAAGTTAGCATCATAATGTACTCTCTCTTTATTAAATGGATATTTTTCTTTTAATTCTTTGTAATTTATCTCTGCATTTTCATACCATTTCTTAGTATGTTGAATACACTGAGATCTTTCAGAAAATACAACATAAGTATCCTTAGATAGATAATCAGCTATGTTGCTAAGGTTTTTCCATGCAATACTTTTAAAACATCTGATATTTTTTGGCATCTCATTTTTTGAAAAGGATTTATCAACTTCTTCTTTTAGTCTTTTATCTTTAATCTGATCTCTATTGTGGGTGAGTCTTTCCTTGATTAAGTGATTGAAACTAATAGGAGTTATATTTAATTGAGTAATCTCGTCTAATGATCTTTGAGAGATTGGATCATATTCTTTAATTTTATCTACTTGGTCTCCATATAGTTCAATTCTTATAGGTAGATCATTGCTTACTGTAAATATATCTATGATATCGCCTCTTCTGCTCCAATAACCTTCTTGATCTGTGTTGTTTGTTTTTTGATATCCAAGCTCAGCTAATTTATTGGCTAGAATTTCTATATCTAGAGTATCTCCTTTTTTGATGTGTAAACATTTCGACTCTATATACTCCTTTGGTGGTAGATGTGGTTGAAGGGCTCTATCTGTTGTTATAATTACTATATTTGAATCACTGATAATATTAAGCTCACTTATTACTTGGAGCTTTCCTCTAATAATTTCTAATGGTTCGTCTATTTCATCATAAGGTGATATTTCAGTTGTCGGATAAATCAAGGCTTTATAATTACTCATATTATTAATAAGAGGTTGCCACCTGGTAGCTTCTTCCAAAGTAGGAACTATTAGAAGCATAGGTTTACATTCTTTTTCAATAATTGAAGCCATTAATAATGATCTTGCAGTCCTTGAACCACCTTTTAAAAGTAGTCTGTCTTTTCTTTCTATTCTTGATAATAAATCTTTAGTAAGAGTTGAACCAACAATATGGTTTACGAGTGACTTGAGTGGCATTATGGCTAGGCAGCTTTTTGTAATAGGAAAAAGTAGAATTCAATAAGCTGTTTTTGACTTAGCTTATTTCGACTTTTTACCTTATAAAAATCATATACAACTTTACGTGCCTTTTCAGTATTCCATTTCAGCTCACTTAAAATATGGTTTGTTTCCTTTATAAGGTTGTCTTTACTATAAAATTCTTTTATTTGAATTACAGATTTATTATCTTTCGTTGTTTTTATTATTTTAATCATCAAAAGTAAGTCATCATAATCTATGATCATATTTCTACTATTATAACCTATTAATTCTTTAATTAATAAATTTTCTTCCGCCTTGTTAAAACCTAAGCGTTTTATTTCTAACTCATATCTATTTAGATCTTGACTCCAATCTGACGGGGCTTCTGTTTTTTTAGTTTTTAAATTTTCTAAATCAATATTATTAATACTATTTTGATTCCTGTTTTTATTTTCAGAGCTAATATCAGTTTCGATAGCCTGTTCTTTAATAATTGATAGATTCTCAATTGAATTAGTTTCTTTCCTAAAACGGTCTTTAAGCCGCCTTATAGCCTTGTCTTCTGCTTCTTCTGCCGTTTTGCCTTCAGCTAAAGCATTGCCAATCTCTACCCCTTCCCTCCAGCCTGTGGCTTTGACTATTATTCTTAGATTATCTGTATATAATAGATCCGAAAGAATAAGCATGTTCACTGATTTACGAGTTCTCTTCTAAACCCTATGTATAGCGGTTCCAGCTTACAGCAAATTAGTTAGTTAGTATTATTCAATATGGATTCAGCGTCAGTACAATCTTTAACTCCAATTCTGGACGGTATTGATCGATGGATAGAGATAGCACAAGTTCTTCCAATATTAATTATTTTAGAATTAATATTATCAGCAGACAATGCAGTTGCATTAGCTTCAATCTCTCGCAAGCTTAACAACATTGCGCTTCAAAGACAGGCACTTAACTTTGGTGTCTCAATATCCTTGATACTTAGATTATTATTACTTTTAGGAGCCAATCTTATAATTAAATATCCGTTATTTAAATTAATTGCCTCTTTTTACCTGTTCGTTTTAGTGTTTAAGTTCTATCTTGATAAAAATAAGAGTAAGTCCATAGATTATTCAATCAATTCAAATAGTCAATCTTCTTCACTGCTTTCTGTAATTACTTTATTAGCAATTACAGATTTAGCCTTTTCCATAGACAGTGTAACTACCGCTGTGGCAATTAGTGATCAAATACTTTTAGTTGTTACAGGTACATTGGTTGGTGTGATAGCTCTTAGATTTACAGCAGATTTATTTATCAGATGGTTGGAGGTATTTACTAATCTAGAATCAGCTGGATACATTGCTGTTGCATTAGTAGCTCTAAAATTACTTTTGCAATGCTTATTACCAAATCTAGATTTACCAGACTATCTTTTCTTTGCCTCTATCTTTTCTCTTTTATTCTGGGGCTTTTCCAAAAGATCAGAATAAGGATTTATGTATTTCCCTGGCTTCCTAGTAGATGGCCAACCGTTGCTTTTGCTTGTTGAAGACTGATCTCACCTGATTCGATATTCTTTCCTTCTAATTGGCTTTTTTTAATTAAAATAAAGTAGTCCTTTGTTTTAACAATAAAACCCTTATTATTTATAATTTCAATAATCTTGCCAGGTTTAAAATGCGTTTCTTTGGAGCAATTCAAATATTTATAAAAAGTAGGATCTATTATATCAATTGCCTCCTTTATCAAGGGAACACAATCAATAATCTTTAGTCTTTTGTTTTCTATATATGTATATGCATTTGGGTAAAGCCCCATTATTTTCTTATGAACATTCATTATTTCCTCATTCCAATCAATTATAAAATCAGACTTTGTAATCATCCTTGCATAACTTAATTCTCTATCTAGATCTTTTTGTTTTACAAGCATTTCTGAGTTATTTGATTCCTCATAGTTTTTATTTTCAGTTCCAATTATTTGTAAAGCATTGATAATCAATTTTGTTGAGACTATGCAAAGCTTATTTTCTAATATTAGCTTATTGTCTGTGAGCTCTATGCTTAATTTCTCTTCTAGCAAAACAGAACCTGTATCTAATCCTTCCTCCATCTTCATTATTCCTACTCCCGTCTCACTATCATTATTTATAAGAGTCCATTGAATCGGGGCAGCTCCTCTCCATCTAGGAAGAAGAGAAGCATGAATATTCCAGCTTCCAAGTCTTGGACTATTAATCAGATTCTTCGGTAGTATTTGTCCAAATGCTACAACTATAAATATATCTGCTTTAAGATCCAGTATTTTTTTTTGGATTTCAATTTCAGTTTTAATATTTTTAGGAGTAAATACTGGAATATTTAATTCAGAGGCTCTTTGTTTTACTGGTGAATAAATTAACTTTGCACCTCTTTCCCTTTTTTTATCAGGTTGAGTAACTACAGCAATTACATCATAATTAGACTCAACAATGCTATCTAATATTTTTCTGGCAAATAATGGTGTTCCCCAAAAAATTATTTTCACTCTTCACCTGTAATGGATAACGATTCTATCCATATATATGGACTTATTCCACTATGGGTAATGATTTGCTCCTTCTCAATATTGATTATATTTTTAAGTAAATCTTTTATATCTCCAGCAACAGTAGCTGATTCGATTGAAATTAATTCACCATTTTCAACTAGCCAACCATCAAATGGTAGAGAAAATGATCCTTGACTAGCTTTTACACCTGCATGCAATGCATTTAGATTTTCAATTAGGACATAGTTTCCTTTGTATTCTTTGTGATTAAGGTGCTCATAATTTGAGCTGCTATTCTCGGACCTTTTTACAACTAGCCATTCTGGTGAAACTGAACCTTTTGCTCCTAAACCCGCGTGACCTGTTGGTAATACACCAAACTTCCTCGCAGTAGCTTCTGAATGCAAAAAACTTTCTAGTATTCCATCTCTTATTATGCAAAGATCTTTGGTAGGTGTACCTTCTCCATCAAATGCAAATGCACCTATATTGGATTTGTGTAGGCCATTGTCATTAATAGTTAAAAGTGGCGATGATATTATGTTGCCTATTGAATCTTTATTTGAAAGACTTACCCCATCAAGTATAGATCTTGCATTAAATATATTACTAAAGGCTTCTATTAGATCTAGGAATGCTTCTGGCATCATACATACAAGATATTTATCAGTTTTTATGGGTTGGTAATCTAGATGTTTTGTTGTTTTTATGGCTGCTTCATCTATACAGCTTTGAATGTCAATGTCCGAACTTCCATATGCTAACTTAATTGATCCAGAACTTCTTGGTTTTCGATTAATCTCTTGTGCTTTTGCATAAAGATATAAGGATGAATGGGTATTATTTAGATATCTATATGCACCTTCACTATTTATATATAATCTTTCATATTCGACTTCACTAAAACCATTATATGGAACATCAATTATTGAGGCATGCTTATTTAATAATTCTTTCTCTGCTTCTATTAATTTAGTATATAAAAATTTTATCCCTTGTAATTCTTTTATTGGTCGATTCATCTCACTAACTTTTGACTTAGAAAGAGATGAAAATTCTGGAGTTTCTTCTTTATTAGCATATTTACTTGCTTGATTTGCTGATTCTAATGCTCTGTTAAGCCCTGCATCGGATAAATCAGATGTGCTTGTTATTCCAATTAGATTATCTTTATTCCAAACTCTTATAGTAATAGAGCTTCTTTGAGATGCTTTAAGCTGTTTTGCTTCACCTTTATATACTTGCGCTGATACATCATTACTGGAAGATGCACCTAGATCCCATTTGTTTATATTTTGTATTTTAGCTAATTTATTTATTCTATTTCTTATATTGTCTTCACTTAGCACTGACTTGAATTTCTTTTTATTTAAATTTTCCATTATCTTCCACCTATAGTAATTGAATCAACTTTTATATGAGGTTGACCAACGGTGACATTTATATTCCCACTAATAGAACCGCAATATCCTGCTGCTAAATCCAGATCATTTGCACACATTGATATTTTGGGAAGAATGTCCTTGGCTTCTCCTATTAGAGTGGCACCTTTTAATGGAGTTGTTAACTTTCCTTGTTCAATCAGATATGCTTCTTCTACTGAAAAGTTGAACTGACCTGTTGCCCCAACACTTCCTCCTCCCATTGATTTACAATAAATACCTTTATCTATACTTTCTATTAGTTGATTTGGTGTATATATTCCTTTATCTATATATGTGTTTCTCATGCGACTAGCTGCAGGAAATGCATAACTTTGTCTCCTTCCACTTCCGGTCCTTTTATAACCAGTTCTTAATTCACCTGCTCTATCACTTAAAAATGTCTTAAGAATACCATTCTCAATAAGAACAGTTTCTTGTGGAGGCATTCCTTCATCATCCATCGAGAGAGTTCCAAAGGCATTTTCTGTAATCCCTTCATCAATAGCTGTTACTGCCGTATGAGCTATTTTTTGGTTTATTTTGTCTTTAAATGGCGATGTTCCCCTCTCCAGTTGTGTGGTTTCTAATAAATGACCACAGGCTTCATGAAAAATTACTCCTCCGAATTTATTAGCTAAAACTGCTGGCATTTGACCAGCTTCAACATATTTTGCGTAAAGCATTTTATTTGCACTTTCAACTATTTCATCTACTGACTTGTCTATATTCCACTCAAATAATTGATTTGGGCTACTAGTCGAACCATATCTCCTGCCAACACTTGATCGATATTCTTTATCTAATGCCAGTGCATTTAAACCAATTGATTGATATAAGCGAATATCTCGTGCAAAAGTGCCATCACTTGAAGCAACTATTACTTCTTGAGTTGTTCTTGAATATGTCCCCCTTCGAACTTGGATTTTCTTTCCCTTTTGACTTATTAAACTTGTCCCTTCTAAAATCTTCCCTGTAGACTCGTCCAGATTAGGACACTTTTTATATATCTCTGACTTGGAAGCTCCGTAATCAGTTATTGCACTCAGACCATTAAAGCTTGTTCGATTATTATTTATGGGTTTCAGATCTAGCATCCCTAAAGCTTGCTCTAAAGCATGTCTTAAACCTGCCTCTGATAAATCATTTGTAGAAACAAAACCATCCTTTGGGCCAGAAAACACTCTTATTCCTACTCCTTTGCCAAATGATGGATTGATGCTAGTGATTATGTCTTGTTCTGCTAAAACACCAATATTGTCTGCTTTTTCTATGAAAATTTCTACTAGGTCTGCACCAGCATTCATTCCAAATGCTAATAGGGATTCTAGATTATTCTTGAAATTATTACTTAAGTAATCATTTCCAAGGTAATTGGACTTGGTAATCGAAATGGTAGTACAGCTAATTAGTAACTTCTAATAATAGTATTATTTATCCAGTTTTGTTTTTTAGGTTTTTGATAGATCATATTCAGTTAGGATTTACAATTTACTAATCAATTAAGAACGACGGAGATGACTCAAGATCTTTATGCCTTAATAGCTCCTCAAGGGCAATTGACTGGCAATGGCCAACTAAGGGAAACTATTGCAGAACGTAGAAGCAGAAAGGGACAAGATGTTCCTTTCTGGTATCTATGTCCAGAGTTGGTTGTTAAATTTGGCATAGCCGATTCTTCTTGCGAAGCTGTAATAGCCAAAGAACTTACTTCTATTAATTGGTTAAGACTCAGATTTGGAGGTGAGCTAAAGCCATTGACCATGGATATTGACGAATTACGTCAATATGCAATGGAACTACCTCCAGTACCTTTTGTAAGAGATATAAGTGTGCATAATGAGAATTAAATTTATCAATAAATGACTTTGATTCATAAAGTTACTATTCATTACCGACAGCAAAATAGAACGATTACTTTAGACGTGCCAGACGGAGAGAACATTCTTCAATACTTTGAGTCTAAAAAAGAGAAATTACCATTTCTTTGTAGAAATGGATGTTGTACATCTTGTGCTGTACGAATAATTGCTGGAAAGTTAGATCAAAATGATGGAATTGGTTTGTCTAAGCAAATGCAAGAAGATGGATATGCTCTTTTATGTATTGCTAAAGCAACTGCAAATGTTGAAGTTGAGACACAAAATGAAGATGAGGTTTATCAAATTCAGTTTGGTAGATTCTTAAATGATTTAAAAAAAGAAAGAGGTAATCCTTTTGAAATCTAGTATCTAATCAATTTTCCTTTATATATTTTATACATAAAAAATTAATTTAACCATATCTAACAGCATTAGTTTTTTCCATAGGTAATGCAAATTGCTTAAGCATTAAGAAAACAAATTTAGTAAATTTGACTGGTTTGCTTATTCCTTTTCCTTCTCTCCAGTCTTTAAATGAATTTAAGATTTTTATTCTGAGATCAAGAAACTTTCCATCGTCAAGGTTATAAACCCATGGGAAGGCATTTCGAGAAGTGTTATTTGTTTGGGCTATGACTTCTTCGTCAAAGAGTACAGGATCAATACCTAGTAACTGGTAAAAGTCACCTCTCTCGCAAACAGTCAAAGTATGAGTAAGGAAAACAGTCCAGAGAAAAAACCTGCTAAGTATTTTACCTCTAAAACCCTTAGTCATTCCTGGCCAACATCTCATCATTAAATTAATGCAATCACCATGTCTGTTCTCATCTTGGCACCAGGGTTCAAAGAAATCGAAAAGTGGAGCACAAGCTTTGTCAGGATTGCTTTTTAAATGTCTATTTATAAGAATATACCTCCAATATCCAATCTTTTCAGATAAATATAACGAATAAAGTACCCAGCTTAGTGGGAAAAAAGTAGCAGCTCTTTTCTTAGGTAAGTTTGGAAGATCAATATTTATTCCTTCTGCTTTTAATGCTCTACCAAGAAAACCAGCGTGTCTGGCCTCATCTCTAGCTAGGAACTGGAAAAATTGACCAAGCTCTGGTCGATTTGCTTTTTTAAACCTATTAGATATTTCTTTAAATAAGAGAAAACCTGAGAATTCGGAAACAACAGAACGTACTAAATAACTTTCATAAACTGACTTGTCTTCTGGTGAGAGCTCTTTTAGTCTTTCTAAAGAAGCTTTTCTATCGAAATGCTTGAGATTATAATCAGCCTCCATCTCTTTAAACATCGCCTCAAAGTCTTTACGAGCGATATCTAGATCTGTTTTAGATGCTTTATCAAATTCTGTTGTGTAAAACCTTGGCGTTAGAAGGTTTTCATCTAAGTGTGGTGGGAGTTCATTCCTGCCTAGAGTGGATGGAATCTTTGTTGCTGAGGCAGTCATTACTTATCTAGCTCTATACAGACGTAGATATTAATTGGTTTTGATGAGCTTTTTGGAAAAACTTCATGAAAATAGCTTAAAATTATATATTCCTGGTCTAAAAAAGTATTTTAGAAGTTTATTCAGGATAAAAGTTTAGTTCTTGCCCAGCCATTTTTGACCATTTAACCGTTGCAGTAATCTTGATCTAAGAAGGGCCAAAGTCATTTTTTTCTCATCAATAAGAAATGATTCCAAAAGACTGGGTTCAGAGGTGCCTTCTGAGATAGCAAAATGCTTTTGAGACGTTATCTCTTCAGATGAAAAACAGAGCCAAAACTTTCTATACTCGCTCAACTCTCCATAAATCATCCAACACTTGCCACCTATGACTGGTCTGATATCGTGTTTTAAAACAAGGTTCTTGGGTTGTATCTCAAACTTGTGAAGAGAGGTCTTTATAGATGGAATCAAATCTTGGTTAATAAAATCTTGAAATGCCTTTTCCTCTGGTTTTTTAGGCTTTTCTATTACTGTAGATTCATTTTGATCGACAATTTCATTAGATTTTTTAGAACCGCCTAATGGGGCTTTTAAATTGTTAGTATTTTCCAAGGTAATAATCAAATCTTTTCTATAATATAATTAAACATATTAAGTGATCAAATATTTCGTTACCAGTTTTCATCTGGAGTATCTAGCCAATCAAGATTTTCAGGAGTTTCAGATACTCTTTCACTGTAATATTCTTCATTTTGATAGCTATTAATTGAACTAGAAGTTGTTTGATTTTGATCATTAAGATTGTTATTAGGAGTATATTGCTGCGATTTTTTTAAAACCTTAAATGGGACAGAAATTGTTGGTGTTGGATCTCTTACATCTCTTTCAAAATAAATTGTTGATGGATTATCATCTTGTAAAGAGACTTCTTGGTAGTCATTATTAAGGAAACTTTCTGAATGAGCTGTCTGATTATTTTGCACTTGAGATATGACTTTTCTGCGAGTTCTTATTTGTGATGTTTGAAGTATTAATGAAGGTATAGAGCCTATAATAAATCCTGAAATAGCAGATATTGTGATAGAAGTGCCTAGCGAAATCGTTTGAGATTCCCAAATTAAGAATTTAACCTTTATTTTTTTGTCTAAATTAATAAATCCTAGAGTGACTACTATTATCAATGGAATTAAAGAAGGTATTAATAAAGCTTTTATTTTGTTATTCATGATTATTGCCATCTATTTATATCTTTTAGTTCATAATCTAAAGAGTCAAAAAGTCTAACAATCATAAAATCAATCATTTCATCTAATGATTGTGGATTTGAATACCATGATGGAATGCATGGAATAATCTGTGCTCCAGCTTCACATAATTGAGTCATATTCCTTAAATGGATTAGATTAAATGGACTTTCTCTGGGAGATATAATTAGCCTTCTATTTTCTTTAAGATGAACATCTGCACACCTCTCTATTAGATCTTCGGCAATACCATTAGATATTCTGCCAATTTTGCCCATAGTGCAGGGTACTATAACCATTGCTTTTGTCTTGAAACTTCCGCTTGCAATTGATGCAGAAACGTCATTCCACCTATGGCAGATTAGAGTTCCTTTATCTGTCCTGAATCGATCTCTCCAAAATTTAATTTGTTTCTCTGTATCAATAGGTATCTTTATATCATTTTCTGCTAACCAAACATTATAAGCACCTTTACTTAAAATAAGGTGAACAACATTATTATTTTCTAAAAGTAATTTTAATGAACGCTCTGCAAGTTGTTGAGCAGATGCACCAGTAACTCCAAGAACTATAGAAGACATATTTTTTATTAACCTTTTTCTTTTTTAGTGACAGGCAATTCTTTAATATCTTCTGCCACCTCTAGATCTATTTGATTTTTAATAAAGTCAACACTTATAACTTTTATTTTAATTTTATCTCCTAGTTGATAGGTCTTTTTGTTTTTTCGACCAATCAACATGTTTTGCCTTGACCTATATTCATACCAATCATCAGTTAATGTACTAACGTGAACTAACCCTTCTGATTCAAACGAATTTATTTCTACAAAAAGACCATAACTTTGAACTCCAGTGATTGTTCCTTCAACAATGTGATTGATAATTTTATCTATGGCTCTTGCTTCTATTATTGAAATAAGACCTTCATTAAAAGAATTTGATCTTGCACGTTCTGTATTTAAAAAACTAATTACATTTTCATTTGTAATCTCCCTAATAGAGAAAGCTATACTTTCTATACTGGAATTACTCGATTTGTTATTAATGGACTTTTGAACCTGACTATTTAATGTTTCAATTTTACTAGAAGTTTTAGTCTTTGATTTATTTATTAATTCAATTAAAAGAAATTGATTGAGAATATCTCCATAATTAATGGTAGGTGAAGCCCAAGGCGCCTGATAAATATCGTTTATATAGTTGGTTTTATCTGGCTCTACTTCTTGCTGTGAAAAATTGTAAATATTATATCTTTGCTCTGGAATTATATTCTTCAAAAGTTTTTCGATCACTCTTTGATTTGGATTATTAACTATAGATTTGATAAAGTGTGGGAGTGATATAAATCCATCCTGGTCTAATTCTATTTTTGCGTTTAATGCAATAGCTGATTTGATAACCTCATTGTACTGCAATTGATCTATCGGTTTTGAGGACAAATATAACATTTCAATCTTAAGATCTGTTAAATGTTTAAATAAAATCTTGTTAGCAGTTATCGTTAAAGTATCTACAATTGAATTAGCAATTTGTTTATTATACCTTGGTTTCCATGAATGGAAGTCTCTGCCAGGTATATTTGTTTGATGATCATATAGATTTTCTAGTTCGTTTTCTTTACTGATAAATTCTAAAAGTCCATTCTCTTTATGTTTGGAATTTAGAATGTCTGTGAGATAGAGAACAAGATCAATTATATTGATAAGATCTTTTATAGGTTTCAGTTTTACAGGTAATGTTCTCGACTTTGGATTTCTATTTGTTATTAGTTCTAATATATTATCATCTATGACTAACTTTGGCGAGATTTTACTTAAGAAAAACTCCCAGTCATATATTTCACCACTTTTATCTATATTTATTAGTAGTGTTATAGAATCACTGTCTTTATTTATCTGAAAGCTCGCTTCTTTTAATAATGAGTCACTTAATAAATTTATCCATTTATCTCCCAAGCATTTTGAATCTACTCTTGACTTAATCCAATCATCTAATTTACTACCTTTGACGATTCTTTCTGATACTGTAGGGATATGTATCCATGCTTTTATACCTCCTTTAAATGGTTCACAGTAAATACCTAATAAAGAAGGATGTTCTTTACTTTGCCAGCTATTGAATAAGCATACATCTTGTGCTGTTAAGTCTCTTCTATATTTCTCATTAGGTTTTTTTAATGATATCTTGGGAGTTTGAGTATTATCATCAATACAAAATTTACTTTTAACAATCTCAACATCTCCTTTGCATCCTTCATTTAAACTTAACTTCCTTATTACTTTCCCAACAGCATTAAATTGAGCTATTGGGTATTTCTGTATTGCCACTTCTACTATATTTTCATTATCTATAGTGAAACGACTATCTTTATTTGGTATGTCTATTACCGATAAAATCCTTTCATCTATTGGTACAGCTGAAATATCCTCATTTTTATTAACTAGGTTAGCTAAGACTTTATTCCGATTCCTTTCCAGAATACATACAACGGATCCTTCTGGTGACTTTCTTCTTAAGGCTTCTTTTTCAATTTTCACCAATACTCTATCTCCATGCCATGCATGATTTAAGAATTGCTCGCGTATATAGATGTCTTCTTGTCCATCTTCCCTTACTGCAAAGCAATAACCCTTACTACTACATCGAATTTTGGCTTTTATAAATTTTTCAGAACTATAACTTCTAATACTTTCTTCGTTTTCTAGTTCCAATACTCCTAGTTTAGTTAGTGCAGAAACGGCTATACCTAAGTGATTTCGTTCTATTTTTTTTGTTATCCTAAGCATCTTTTCGAGTTTTTTTATTTCTAAACTTCCTTTCTCAGGCAGAAGTTCAAGGATTTTGGCTACCGAAAACATGATTTCTGCAGGTTTCTACAACTATCCTATAACTAAAAGTATTAATAACAATTTTTTTATGTGATCTTAAGCAATAACAAATCTCTATTAATGAATCAATTTAATTAGAAGATTGGGACTCATTTCTATTGTTTTTGTCTGGTTTTAATAGCATTGTGCCTAAGTAGATGAATCCTATAGCAGCTAGACCTTTTATAAAGATTCCTGGAACTATTTTTGAAATTGAGCCACCAGCAATAGCACCTATAAAACAAGCAAGTATGAGGGCTGTTGATGAGCCTGCAAGAACAGCAAGAGGTCTTTTGCTCTTTGCACTCATTGCTACCGTTGCTATTTGAGTCTTGTCACCTAATTCTGCAAGAAATACAGTTGTGAAGGTTGAAATTATTAGAGGGTCTATGATTTTCATATTAATCTCTGAATGTAGTTTCCAGAGCCAATTATCTCTAGTATTAAGAAACTGCCAATAGCTAACATGGTAATTCCAGCTATGTTGTTAAGTAGATTTTCTGGAAGTTTTTCAGACAACCAAGAACCCAAGGCTACGCCAATAAGACTTGAGGTTATCAGTGCCAACGCAGCCCCAATAAATACTAAACTTGGATTACCTGATTCTGCAGATAATAATAAAGTGGCAATTTGTGTCTTATCACCGAGTTCTGCTAAAAACACAGTTATAAATGCCGTAATGTAAGTACCAACAAAGCTTTCTGCATCATTAGTGACTTTTACATCTTTCTTTAAATCCATTTCTTGATTAATTCTTTGAGGCTAAACATTTTATTGCTTTTTTATATCGTTTTAAGACACTGCTCCTTCCACTATAAATAGATTTTATGTTTTGTATACAAAAGTCAATAGCCAATATGTCATTGTTTTTATGTTCACATTTAAATATTTTTGAAAGATTCTTTACTTTACAGAAATCTGGTCGCTTAGTGTATATTAAGCATTCTTTTGTTGATTTATTATAAAATTTACACCAACCATCAGAAGCAACGAGAGAGAGATACTCCTTTTGTTGCTCTTCTGATAATTGTTCTAATGCTTCCAATCTCTCTTCTGGTGCTAATCGACAACATGCACCACATTGGGATATACAAACCCAAGTTGAGGACTTGTGTTTCATGAATGGAATTTATCAAAGGCACTCATATCAGAATTAATAATCGATTACAACAATTTTAATCAAAGTCATATTAGACCAGCTAATGGCTTATTATGATAAATATTTAAAAAATCACTTCATTCTCATGGGAAATTTACTTCCACTCGTTGCAGTAGCATTGTCTGGGCCTGCAATTATTGCTTTGATTTTTTATAGAAGAGGGGCTTGAGTAATTAATTAAGTACTCCTAGAGTTGATTTTGCCAAATAAATTAGTTTTTTTATATAAATATTTTCTTGAAGCAATTCATTATCATTAATAATGATAGATTTGTTTATGTCATAGTAAATCTTATTACCTTTATTATTTTCAATGCATAATATATTTGATTCTTTGAAATAGCATAAATATTCCCTATCTCCTATCTTTAGGAGCTCTTTACTACAAGTTTTTTTTATACCCAAAATGTTTAATTCAATTCTTTTTTGGTTGGAAACTGTTTTAAAATCTATATTGTAAGCAATATCAATCTTACTTGATAACCTAATATCGATATCCTTATTTGTTGACCATTGGACTCCTCTTTGTAAACAACCATTCTGAACAAGTTGTAGTGATAATTGTCCGGAAAAAGAATATTTCTTTTCTATTACCTCACATTCTCTTGTCCAAAAAATAGGTTTGGGATTTCCATTACCAAAAGGTTCCATATGGTGTAAGAATTTTAAAAGGTTTTCGTCTATGTCGTTGAAATTAATATAGACCTCTGGTTTTATCTTGATTTGATTTCCATCTTCATCATATTTTTTTGAATAATCTATTAGCTTACTCTTTAGTAATTCTATATTTGGTGACTTTACCGTAAAGCCACCTGCACATTGATGACCACCAAATTTCTCTAAGTACTTTGAGGAATATTCTAATGCCTTAATTACATTAAAACTACTATCTGATCTTATTGACCCTCTATAAAAGCCTTCAGTATCTTTTGATAATATTGCTACTGGTTTGCTGTATTTCTCCTTAACTCTAGAAGCGATTAGTCCTATTATTCCATGATGCCAGTTTAGATTTGATAATAATATAAATGGTTCATCTGCTTGATTTGCTTTGTCTAACATTAAAAAAGCCTCTTCTACAGACTTGTTACATATATGACGTCTTTGCTTGTTTATAGATTCACATCTATCGGCCAATATATAAGCTTTTTCTTTATCATTCTCTAAAAAGAATTCTAAAACTAAATTTGGATCATCTATCCTTCCTACAGAATTAATTCTCGGGGCAATCTTGAAACTTATATCTTCTGATCTTATGTTTTTGTGTCTTACATTAGCTTTATTAAGCAATCTCCTTAACCCTATTGAGACTGTATTAGATATCTCTGGTATAAAATTCTTTAACCAATATCTATTCGCCCCTTTAAGTAATGCCATATCTGCTACTGTACCTATACATAGCAGATCATTTGAAAGTCTAAGGCTATTATAATCATTTACCTTTCTCGCAATCTGAATTGCAACTATATAGGCTAGGCCAACCCCTGCTAGAAACTTATATGGAGAATCTTTCGGGGTAGTGGATGGATGGATTAATGCATATACATTCTCAAGTTTCTCTTTTATAACATGATGATCTGTAATTATTACGTCCAATTTTTTATTATGAGAATAATCTAATGCCTCAATTGCCGATACTCCATTGTCAACAGTAACTATCAGATCAACACCTTTACGAATTAGATCTTCTACTATATTTTTATTTAGTCCGTAGCCATCATCTTCTCTTGAAGGGATTATTGCTATAACATTGGCATTAATTTGTTTTAAAATATCAAAAAGCAAAGCAGTACTTGTCATACCATCAGCATCATAATCTCCACAAATTGCTATCTTTTTCTTTTCTTTATATGATAAAAGTATTCTATCTATAGCTTTATTTAAATCTGGAAAATGTTTTAGTGGATCAGGTGGCTTGCTAGGATATAAAAATTCCTCTATCTCTTTATTATTCCTAAATCCACGTCTATACATTATTTCAAGGATTTCTCTAGGTATTGTCTTTTTTGGAAAGTCTAAATCAATTATTTCTGGAACTTGCCAAGTAGATTCTTTGACTTTCAACGCAATTCTCTTGATAATCTATTATTATAATCAAATCAACCCAGAAATGATCCAATATGATAAAACTTAAATCTGTTTTCTGGGATTTAGATGGTACTTTAGCTGATACAGAATTACAATGTCATAGATTAGCTTTCAATAAGGCATTTGATCACCTCAAATTAAACTGGAATTGGGATGTTTCTAGTTACATTGATTTGTTGCAGATATCTGGAGGTAGAAATCGCATTAAATTCTATTCTGATGATCATGGATATAATATTAGCAGTACACAAATTCAACAAATTCATTTACTTAAACAGCAATATTATAATGAGACCTTATATACTAACTCACTAAAACTAAGGCCTGGGGTTAACCGTCTTTTACAAGAATTATATCAACTCGGTGTTAATCAATGGATAGTAACAACTAGTGATATTAATTCTGTATTACCCTTCATCAAGCTCTCTATTGATAATTATAAAGCGATATTTTCAGGATACATAACATCTAATGACGTTTCATCCCTCAAGCCAGATCCTGAAGCCTATTTATTAGCATTAAAAAAAAGTGGTTCTCATTTTGAGAACTCTATCGTTATCGAGGATTCTATTAATGGTCTAGAATCAGCAAAGTCTGCAAATCTGAAATGCATTATCACAATGTCACCTTGGTTATTGAACTACGATAATTCTTATGATAAAGCTGATTTGGTGGTAGATCATTTAGGATGTAAAACTAATCCATCTAATGTTTTATTAGGCGTCTTAGATTCTAATTATATTGAAGCTAAGACTTTATCACAAATTTTAAATCAATAAATATGCCACTACAAAAAACAAATTATTCAAGAGTTTTATCAAATCTAGCCAAGACCATTTTATATCCTTTTTTAGGAAGTTGGAAACAACGCTCAATTTCAATTTTAAGTTTAATGCTTGGTTTTTTTATTTCTAGCTTTCTTTTATCGTATTTACTACAGAAAGTCGTTTATAGGGTGTTTATAGTATTCTTTATAGTTGTTTTTATTGAAATCTTAGTTCGAATTAGAAAATCTATAAATACTAAATCAACAACTTTGTTTTGGATTTCACTAGATAATTTCAGGATAGGCGTCACATATGGAATTGTCCTTGAGGCCTTCAAGCTTGGATCTTAACGATGACTATCCCTCACTTTCCTCTGATTCATCCATTGGGTATACAAATCCTTGGGCTCTCCCGGTTAATACGGATTTACCAAGAGAGAGAGCCTTTTGAGCTGCAACGCCAGCCTTAGCTTTCCATACAGCATGTCTTTGATTCCTCTTACCCTTTGAGGTTTTCTTCTTTGGTACTGCCATCTCTTAAAAATAGACTTTATTTCTCTATATTCCTTTGTAAATACCCCATAAGTCAAATCAAATTCTCCTTTGTAATGGTATTAGTATTTATGATTAGACAAGATAACAACAAGCATAGTGCGAATTTTTCATTTAGTAGTAATATGATTTATACATAATATATTCAGAAATAATCCGTATATATGCCAAGCTATAGCAATCTATTAAATGATATTTCCAATGGAAATGTTGAATCATTAGAACTTGTACCAACCCGTAGAGAGGTTAAGGTGCTTTATAAGGATAGGACTAAAGATACTGTTCCGATATTTCCAAATGATCAAACTATATTACGTCTATCCCAAGAGACTGGTACTCAATTAACAGTTAATTATTTAAAAAGTGAACAAGCAAGAGCTTCTCTAATAGGAAATCTTGGCTTTATAGTCATATTTATTCTTTTATTACTATTTATTTTACGAAAGACATTAGATGTAGCAAATAGATCTATGGGCTTTTTGGCTAAACAAAATCAGGTTAGTGATTCAATTAATCTCCAAACAAGATTTGAAGATGTAGCAGGAGTAAATGAAGCTCTTGATGAAATTAAGGAGATTGTTTCCTTTTTAAAGGAACCAGAAGCTTTTGAAAAAATTGGAGCCAGAATACCTAAAGGCTTTTTACTAGTGGGACCCCCAGGAACAGGTAAAACATTGCTAGCAAAGGCAATTGCTGGAGAGGCTAATGTACCCTTTTTCTCTTTGGCTGCTTCTGAATTTGTTGAACTTTTTATAGGTGTCGGTGCTAGTAGAGTAAGGAGTTTATTTAAAGAAGCAAAACTGAAATCGCCATCAATTATATTTATTGATGAAATAGATGCAATTGGGCGCCAAAGAGGATCTGGTATTGGTGGAGGTAATGATGAAAGGGAGCAAACATTGAATCAATTGCTGACAGAAATAGATGGTTTTGCGGATAACTCTGGTGTTGTAATTCTTGCTGCCACTAATAGGGCAGACATTTTAGATAATGCATTAATAAGACCTGGTAGATTTGATAGAACTGTCAATATAAATCTTCCAGATCGAAAGGGGAGGTTGGATATATTAAATGTTCATGCAAGAAGTAAACCACTTTCTCCAGAAGTATCTCTAAATAATTGGGCTATAAGAACACCAGGTTTTTCTGGAGCTGATTTAAATAACTTACTAAATGAAGCAGCAATATTAACAGCTAGAAATAACAAGACTAAAATTAGTGATGAGGAACTAGATCAATCATTTGATAGGTTAACGTTGGGATTAATGACTAATCCCAGGAAGTATTCTGATCATAAGAAGATTATTGCTTATCATGAAATTGGCAAAGCTATTGTAGGGGCACATTTACCTACTCAAGAAAAACTTGATAAAATATCAATACTACCAAGATCATCAGATTTAGGAGGGAACATCAGATTTTTACCAGAAGAAGAATTTTTAGATAATGCTTTATATACAAAAAAATACCTGAAATATACACTAATTCGTGGACTTGCAGGAAGGGCAGCAGAAATGATTGTATTTGGTGAAGATGAGGTAACGCAGATAGCAGCTAGTCAACTCTCTAGGATGACTTCATTGGCCAGAGAAATGATTACCAGGTATGGTTTTGGTGATATATCATTTATTTCAATTGAAGATTCTGATTCTCAAGTTTCATTAGGTCAAAGACTTATTTCGAATAAAAATTCAATTGCAGAAAACACTAATAAAAATATAGATAAGGAAGTTATTAGGCTTTTGAAGAATTCCTTACAAGAATCTATAGATATTTTAACTCCTTTTTCAGAAATGATGGATAAGTTGGTAGATATATTAATTGAAGAGGAGACAATGGATTCAGAACGTTTTTATAAACTTAGCAAATTACCTTATTCAAAAGTATGAATCAGCTTTTATTTATTCTAAATGTATAACTATTGCGTTAATGTTTTTATTAATATTTTAAAATATGTAATAGCCTATTTATTAGGTATAACATTCAATGGAATAATTAGTTACTCAATAAACGATTTCCAATTTTCTAATTCATATACAATAATCTTTATGATTTTATCCACTCTTTTGACATCCTATTTCATATTCTCTATTTATAAATGGAATATAACTTGGGATAAAAGAAATCAGCAACTATTAGTCTTAGATAAATCAAAAATAAAAATCAAAGGATCATTATTCTCGTTGTTTATTTTTCTTTTAGTTTTAATATTTTATATATTTAATAGCCTGTCATTTGACTTTTTTAATTACCTCATTTTTAATCCACTCCAAATTATAGCGAATGAGAGATTTGATATGAACTTATTTACTGGGAAAGACCAATATCACTTATTTATGTTTTTATTAGGTACTTTCATAATTTTTTCAAAGAGGATACTACGGATTTATTTCTATACCTTTTCTTTTTATGCATTTTTTTCTTATTTACGTGCATTTTCTTTATATCATTACCAATCGAAAATATTATTCAATGTAGAAAACTCACCAAATATAAGTTTTTTGCTAGGCATTACAATGCTGCTAGTTATAGCAACTCTATTTTACTCAATATTTAGTTATTTTCAAAAATATAACTTTATATCTGATTGGTATGTAAATATAACTTACCTATTTGAGCTTAAATCATTATATCTATTTCTACCATCTGCTTTGCCAATGATCTTCTTTTTATTAGGTCTTCATGTTTCAAGTGATCAAACAAACCTACTTTTATAAACTTGCAAAGTAGTCTTTACTTCCTTTTGGATCTTCAAGCATAGTTTTATCACCTGGTGTCCAGTTAGCAGGACATACTTCATCTGGGTTAGAGGCTACGTATTGATAACCTTGAAGAATCCGTAATGTTTCATCTACATTTCTACCAACTGGTGCTTTATTTACTGTGGAATGCATAATCACCCCTTCTGGGTTAATTAAGAATAGACCTCTGTCTGCTTCACCGTCATCATTAAGTACATTATAGGCTGGGCATATCTCCCTTTTGAGATCTGATATCAAGGGATAATTTATGTCACCAATTCCACCTTGATTCCTTGGTGTTTGGATCCAGGCCAAATGACAGTGCTTACTATCTACAGAAACACCAAGAATCTCTGTGTTTTTTGAAGAAAAGTCAGAGTAACGATCACTAAAAGCTGTTATTTCTGTAGGGCATACAAAGGTGAAATCTAGTGGATAGAAAAACAAAACAACCCACTTCCCTTTGTAATCTGAAAGGGTGATTTCCTTAAACTCCTGATCTACAACAGCTGTTGCAGTAAAATCAGGAGCTTGTTGACCAACGCGAATACAACTGTTTAAAGACATTTCTCTTAAGATTTGGAGTAGATTTGGAATAGAGAGAATTATTAATGGTTAAGTCAAAGCAACTATCGTGAGACAGATGACTCAACTGAATTAATAGGATATGATTATAATATAATATAACTCAAAGTGAGTTTATTTTACAACCATGAAAAAGTCATTATGGGATATCTCTATATTTAAAAAATACAGCAGTGTTTCCCATTATAGATTGCTTTCTCAATTGTTAACAGAATTAAAAGCCTATCCTATAAATAGATCAAAAGAATCTAAAGAGATTAATTCTAACAAAATAACTGAAAAGTTAGGGACCGAAAAAGAATCTAGTACTACAATAATGAGCGATTCAATTGATAAAGATAAGCCTATAAAAAATCTTTATAGCAATATTGATACTATATAGAAGTAAGTTGCTATTAACGAAAAGGCGAAAAATCTTAGATTTAGATTTACTAGTTATATTATAAACATAAATTGAAAACTTCATTATAGTAGATCCTAGATTTACTCTCAAGCTTAGAGGTTATTAATTAATGATTAAAGGTATTTGAAGGCACCTAACTAATTAGTGTCAGTGGAGAGACTTGAACTCTCGACCTCAGCGTTATGAATGCTGTGCTCTAACCAGCTGAGCTACACTGACATGCTAGTCATAATAAACTAAAGACCTCCACAAAACAAATATTCATACTGAAATAAAAATTTAGTTGAACTTTTATTGTATAATATTACCTCCTGCTTAATATTTAAAAGGTATATTTAGTTTAGTTATTGTTTGCATATAATTTGTATTAATATATTAATGGTTAATAGCTGCATAAGCAGCTATTCCACATGCAACAGAGAGATTTAGACTCCTAACACCATTTGATCCATTTTCATCTGCTATTCCTGGCATTGGGATTTTGACCATCAGATCACATATATTTCTTACATTAGATGGCAAACCAATATCCTCTCTTCCGAAAAGTAATATGTCATTTCCTAGGAAGGAAATATCTTGAAGATTATATGTTCCATTCTTGCTAAAGCCAATTAATCGCGATTGATTAACTGTTTCTTTGAATGTATTAAAGCTTGAATGAATAGTTTGGTCTAGATATTTCCAGTAATCTAAACCAGCTCTTTTTAAATATTTATCGTTTATGGTAAAACCAAGAGGTTCGATTAAATCAAGGCTAATTTGAAAAGCCGCACATGTTCTAGCAATATTTCCGGTATTTTGTGGAATTCTTGGTTCATATAAAGCAAGCCTAAGTTGACTAGTAGCAGGAGTTTTATTCATTAGGCTCTGTAAGTATATTTAAGTTTAGAGCTTTTCCATGTATTAATAAATAGCTATTAGAAGATATTTTATTAAGGTCATATGATAATTCTCCCATCCTATCAACAAACAAGTTGCTTTCTTTGCTAGAAGAGGATATAGACCAGCCTACTTCTTCTATTACTAATACAATGCGTCCATCAAAGTGCGTTAGAGTTTTAATGAAATCATTGCTAAATATCTGCCATTCTCCATCTTTCATATCTAAATAGCTATATACAATGCCTCCTAGCGAGTCAATGATTATATCTGAGTTATTTGACAATAAATTAATCTCATGATTAAGGTCAGAAAAATTTTCAACTAAAGCCCAAGAATCTGGTCTTCTGCTTTTATGTTTTTTTATTCTTTCTGACCATGACTTATCACTACTTAAATTTAAGAATGTAGCTATATATGTAACATGAACTGAGTCTCTGAATAAATTTTCGGCAAATTTACTTTTGCCACTTCTTACTGCTCCAGAAACTAGGATTAGGTTTTTATTAACTAAGTTTTCCAAAAGAGTATTTCTTATTTAGAGAAATACCACCAAGTTACAAGTGGGGCTATTACAGCTACGATAAGTATTCCTGCTACAAGTATCAATGCTTGAAATTGATTCATATCATTGTTTCTCATTACATTGAAATTAGGATCAACAACAGGATTATCTAAAGATGTTTTTTCTTTTGCTTCGTAACCTAGTTCAGAAAATAAAGTTACATGTTTAATCGTATTATTATTAATCAAATTATTTTCCATGGCATATAAAGGATTAGAAAACCCAAGAATGAGAATAAAGATTAAGGAAAAGATTGCTGTAATTAAGTCCTTTTTAGTCAATTTCTTAAAGTCAATTATTATAATCATTGCACTAAATAGGATATTTGTCTATATCGATTAAGGAATTAATAAAAAACAACCAAATAAAGGAAATAATTTATTATATACTTTAATCATCCATTAACCAGATAGATATGACACGATTAATTATAATGATATCAGGTATAATCTTACTTTGCCTAACAATCATTAATTCTTATACATCTAATTTTATTGTACCTAGTTTTCAGCGAGCTGAGGTTTTAGCTGCTGCATCGTCAGTCTTATTGATACTTATTACCCTATTTTGGGCTGATATCGACCCAACTCTACCAACAAGAACAAACTTAAATGGTAAGGAAGGAATTTTTATACAAGAAAATTTATCAGAGGAAATAAAGTTAGAACTGGCTTGGGGTAGTAAAATGATACTTACAGCTTCTGCAGCCGCAACATTATTGATCTACTGGAATAAACAGGTTATTTTTAAAAGAGGCATTATTTCAGAGGAAGAGTTCCTACCAAAAAAGATTTGTCTTCAATCTATGCGAACTGGTAATTTAATCTCTTTAGTTAATACTAAATTTTATCCGGGGAAAGAGGAATTTGATACTGTTATTAAAGATTTGCCTTCAATAGTTATATCCCCTTTAAATGATCAAGGTGTACTACTGATAGGAGGTTGGTCTGAACGCTGCTTTACAAAGTCAGATGAGATTTGGATAGAAGGTTGGAGTAAAAAAATATCTACTCTTCTAGATTCAATGAATTAATCCATGTAATAACATACGAGAGTTCACTTGATAATATTTGATTTAGTGTTTCATTCTTATCTTCTAGGTTTTTGAAATTTAAAGAAATAATTTTTAGGCTGTTTGTTGGGTGAAACGCAAGATTTATATTATCTGATATAAAAACACCAACTCTTGTTGTTCCATCAATCTTAGAGATATTACTAATAAAGTTATATATGTCTTCTTGTTTATTCGATAGATCCTTTCTAGATATGTTATTTGATAGCCATAATAATTTAGGTCTTTCAAGTAATGCAATTAGTCTAGGAGTGCTTTCTTCATAGAGTTTGATTTGATTGTCTAGAGCATATTTTTCGACTTCTTTCTTCTTTTGGCTTAACTCTTTAGAACTTGATACACCATTCCAGAAGAAGAAAACTGACTTTTCCGGCGCTGGTGAGGTAATACCTTTCTCATAATTTATATAATGACCTAATTTTGATTGTTTAATTGATAGGTATTTTTCATTGTAATTAGATGGACATATAACTAGAGGAACTCTTTGTTCAACTTTAATACCATAACCACTTAAGCCTGCAATCTTTCTAGGATTATTTGTCAATAACTTGAGACTATGAACGCCTAAGTCAGTAAGTATTTGTGCTCCTACACCATAATTTCTTAAATCAGCTGGAAAACCTAGTTTTTCATTTGCTTCTACTGTATCAAGACCTCCATCTTGCAAACTATAAGCTTTCAGTTTGTTTACTAAGCCTATTCCTCTACCTTCTTGTCTTAAATAAACAACTATTCCTTGACCTTCCTCAGAAATTCTTGATAGTGCAGCTTCTAATTGGGGGCGACAATCACATCTCAGGGAACCAAATGCATCTCCTGTTAAACATTCTGAATGCATCCTTACAAGAACCGGCTCAACTAATTTACCAACATCTCCTTTTACTAGCGCTACGTGTTCTGTACCATCAAGTTCATTTATATAACCAATTGCTTCAAAATCTCCAAATATACTTGGTAGTTTAGTTATAGCTTTTCTATAGACAAATCTTTCATTTTCTAATCTATATCTAATGAGATCAGCAATACTTATTATCTTTAAATTCCACGTATCAGCGTAACTTTGTAACTGAGGTAACCTGGCCATTGAACCATCATCATTTTGAATTTCACATATAACTCCAGATGGACCTAATCCTGCTAATTGAGCCAAATCTACAGCCGCCTCAGTATGGCCAGCTCTTTTAAGAACACCTCCTTTCTTTGCTCTCAATGGGAATATGTGACCTGGCCGTCTTAGAGAAGACGGTTTTGTTGATCTGTTAATAGCAACTTGGATGGTCCTAGCTCTGTCGTCAGCTGATATGCCAGTAGTAACTCCATATTCAGGTCCTGCATCAATGCTTATAGTAAAAGCCGTTTGATTGGAATCTGTATTCCTGTCAACCATTAACGGCAGGTCTAACTCATCCAATCTCTCACCGTCCATAGCAAGGCAAATCAATCCTCTTGCTTCTGTTGCCATAAAGTTGATCTGTTGAGGCGTGGCAAATTGTGCCGCACAAATTAGATCCCCTTCGTTCTCTCTACTCTCATCGTCAACAACTACAACGCACTCTCCATTTCTAATAGCAGCTAATGCATCTGCTATTTCATCAAAGATTATTTTACTTGATTCATCAAATTCCAAATTTTTCACCTAGCTAGTGATGTTTTATGTAAACAAAGTCATAATTGAAGTAATACTATTCTAAGAGATTTCATTTTTTAAAAGGAATCTTAATTATCACTCTAATGTACTTAAGAAACAATAATGCAAATCGAGTTGCGATCATAGGGGCTTCTGGGTATGGAGGTATTCAATGTCTAAGACTTTTAAATGAGCATCCCCAATTTGAGGTTACTTTTTTGGGTGGTTATAAAACTGCGAGTAAAAACTGGAATGAGCTAGCACCCTTTTTGCAATTAAATGATAATCAAATAATTCAAGCCCCTGATCCTGATTTAATAGCTGAAAAAGCAGACTTTGCACTTTTATGTTTGCCAAATGGTCTATCATCTTCACTAACACCTGAGCTTTTAAAAAGAGGTTTACGGATTGTTGATCTTTCAGCTGACTATAGATATAGATCACTAGAGCAATGGTCAGAATTTTATTCCCTGGAGGCACAGAAACTAAATAGAACAGATAATACTCTTTGTGCAGAAGCTATATATGGAATTCCTGAATGGAATCAACAAGAAATTACCAATGCAAAATTAGTCGCATGCCCTGGCTGTTTCCCAACAGCAGGTTTGCTACCTCTTATGCCTTTTGTTAAGCAAGGATTGGTAGAAAATGAGGGAATTATTATAGATGCAAAATCTGGTACATCTGGAGGAGGTCGGAATCCTAAAGAACATTTGCTCTTAGCAGAATGTTCAGAGGCCATATCACCATATGGTGTCATCGGTCACAGGCATACATCTGAAATAGAGCAACAACTTGAATTTATTTCAGGACAAAAAATTCAAATTCAATTCACTCCTCATTTGGTACCCATGGTAAGAGGATTGCTTTCTACTACTTATTGCCGTTTGAGAGATCCTGGTTTAACAGCTGAAGATTGTCGAACTGTTATAGAAGCAGTCTATAGAGACAAAAGCACAATTGAAATTTTACCTGTTGGAATTTATCCCTCGACCAAATGGGTCAGATATACAAATAAGATATTAATCTCCATTCAAGTAGATAAACGGAATGGAAGATTAATTATACTTTCAGTAATTGATAACTTAATAAAGGGACAATCAGGTCAAGCAATTCAGAATCTTAATTTAATGGCGGGACTTAATCATGAATTAGGATTACCATTATTAACCTATTATCCTTAATAATTGATTCTTAATCTACTTCCTGCTATAGCAATGCCTTTGTATAAAATCTGATGTTCAATTAATTGAATTCGTTTTAAGAGACTTTGTTCATTATCATTTTCGTTTACTCTTAGTGCAGCCTGAATAAGAATTTCGCCACTATCTATCTCTTCTTCTACGATATGAGCTGTACAACCTGTTATTTTAACTTTATGTTCCAACGTCTTAGATACTGCATTTGCCCCTTTAAAGCTAGGCAACAAAGATGGGTGAATATTTATTATTCTATTTTTAAACTTATTGATGAGAACTGGTGTCACTATTCTCATCCAACCAGCCATTACAATAATTTCTATATTATATTTTAAAAATATATTGATTATATCCTCATCTAATTCTTCTCTTGACTTGTAATTATTATGATTAAGTATAGAACAATCTATATTGTTCTTCTTAGCTATATCTATTGCACCTGCTTGTGCATTATTGACAATCAAACATTTGATGTCGGCTTCTAATTCTGATTTAGTTAATCTAATTAAAGCTTTTAAATTGCTGCCTTTTCCAGAAGCTAGGACTCCAAGGCGAAGCCTTGGAACGAAAGTTGGTATCTCAAGGTTATGTGGTGATATTAAATTGTTATTCTCACACATCCGAAAAATAGTATTTATATCGTTCAGCAAAACCTTAAAAAAGCAAATTGTCAATAATGATTATGAAACCAAAGAATTAATTTGTTTTAATGATTATTCAAAAACTTTAGCTTGTTTGCCTTCATACTGTGATTATTGACTAGATTGAATTTTAGAATCCTCTTGATATGCAACTCCCAGATTACCCACCTGATAATAACAACCAGCAATGGGACCGCTTCTGTGAGCTTCTATGGTATAGCGAGGAACTAGGTATATGGCTAGATGTTAGTAGAATGAATATTAAAAATTCGGACTTTCAGAAGCTTAACTCTCGTTTTAGTAAAGCTTTTGAATCTATGGAGGAATTAGAAGATGGAGGTATAGCTAACAAAGACGAAGAACGAATGGTTGGTCATTATTGGTTAAGGAACCCAAAGCTTGCCCCAAACGAACTAATTTGTAAATCTATTTCAAGTCAAATCAATGATATTGAATTATTCGGTCAATCAATTCTAAATGGAAACTTGCTAACGCAAGATAACCAGAAATTTACAGATATTGTCTGGATAGGCATAGGAGGAAGCGGTTTGGGCCCAATTTTATTGACAAACTCTATGCAGAATTCTAATAGGGGCTTAAATTTCCATTTCTTTGACAATGTAGATCCTGAAGGAATTAGAAACAAAATTGATAAATTAAAAGACAACCTCTCAACAACCTTGTTTGTAGTTGTTAGTAAGTCAGGTGGAACTCCTGAACCTAAGATATGTATGGACCAAGTTAGATTTTTTGTAGAGTCATCAGGTAAGGAGTGGAAAAGTCAAGCTGTAGCAATTACTATGAAGCAAAGTAAGTTATACAAGCTGGCTTATGAAGAGAATTGGTTAAGGATTTTTGACCTTCCAGATTGGGTGGGAGGTAGAACAAGTATTACAAGTGCTGTTGGATTATTACCAATCACATTGATGGGTTTTGATAATAGAGAATTTTTAGAAGGAGCCTCATCAATGGACAAAATTACTAGAGTTAAAAATATATCATCAAATCCAGCAGCATTATTGGCCTTAGCTTGGTACTTGTCAGGGGATGGAAAAGGATATAAGGATATGGTTGTTCTACCTTATTGCGATTCATTAGAAGTATTTAGCAAATACTTACAACAGTTAATAATGGAATCATTAGGTAAAAAGAATGACAGAAAAGGCAATGAGGTTAATCAAGGACTTGCAGTTTATGGAAACAAAGGTTCAACTGACCAACATGCCTATGTACAACAATTAAGGGATGGTATAGATAATTTCTTTGTAACTTTTATAGAGGTTTTAAATAATCCAAATAATCTTCCAACATTAGATGACAGCTCTCCTAGCGAATACTTATCTGGTTTTTATCAAGGCACACGATTGGCCTTGAGTCAAAACAAACGCCAGAATTTAAGTATCACTATTAAACAATTAGATCTACATTCTTTAGGAGCATTGATAGCATTATTTGAAAGGGCTGTAGGCTTATACGCTGAGCTCGTAGATATTAATGCTTACGATCAACCAGGAGTAGAGGCTGGGAAAATAGCAGCTTCAGACATAATAAATGTTCAGTTACAAATTCAACGCTCACTTAGCACAGGTATAGAATATACTATCAATGAATTACATTCTAAGATCAAGAATTCTACACCTGAATCTATATATATTATACTTAGGAGTATGGCCGTTGATTTAGACAAATATACTATTAATGGCGATTGGTCTGACCCAAAATCTTTATCTATAATGAGAAATAAATAAAGTTAAAATACTATATTAATTAATTTTCCTTTAACCAATATTATTCTTTTGATTTCAGCTCCACCTAACCACTTTTTAACAACATCAGTTTTTAGACATAATGATTTAATTTCATCATCATTATGCTTTTTATCTATATTTATAGAATCTCTTACCTTGCCATTTATTTGAATAATCATCTTATAAGTTTCAGTTGATAGTGCTTGTTCATCTAAGTTTGGCCATTTTTCATTATGAATACTTCCTTTACCTCCTATTTGATTCCAAAATTCTTCTGCTAGATGTGGTGCAAAAGGTGCTATGAGTTTTACTAAGATAGATAATGATTCTTTTATTATATCTGGGCTACATTTAGACAAATGCTCATTTAGGGTATTGGTCAGCTTCATTAATTCTGAAATCGCTGTGTTAAATTGATTACGTTTTTGTATGTCATTAGATATATTCTGAATTGCTATATTAGTCGACCGTCTTACAATCTTCTCTTTATCAGTAAGTTGGTTATTATTTGTATATTTATTAGTACTTTTTCTTAAACTTTCTTTTATATGATTATTTGAGAAGAGCCTCCAAAGTCTATTTAGGAATCTAAATTGCCCTTCTACATCTGCATCATCCCATTCTAGATCTTTTTCTGGAGGTGCCTTAAATAGTATAAACATCCTTGCTGTATCTGCTCCATATTTATTGATTACTGTTGAAGGATCAACTCCATTATATTTAGATTTAGACATTTTTTCATAAAAAACGTCTAGAGGGTCTCCACTTTTAGGATCAACGGGATTATCTATATTATCAATTTCATGAGTTGATATGTATTTATTTGTTCGTTTATTTTTAAATGTAATTGCTTGTACCATACCCTGAGTTAAAAGTTTTTGAAAGGGCTCATCAATATCAAATAAGCCCCTATCTTTAAGTGCCTTAGTAATAAACCTTGAATATAAAAGATGAAGAATTGCATGCTCTATCCCCCCAACATATTGATTGACTGGTAGCCATTTGTTAATAGTATCTTTTAAAAAAGGGTTAGATTTTCCTTTTTTAGTAACAAACTTAAGGAAATACCATGAGGAGCACATAAAAGTATCCATTGTATCTGTTTCACGAATCGCAGGTTTATTGCATTTGGGACATGTTGTGTGTTTCCAGGTCTTATGAATTTCAAGTGGCGAGGTACCCTTGCCAGATAATTTTATATCTTTTGGAAGAGTTATTGGTAAGTTATCCTTGTTAACAGGAACAACTCCACATTCTTGACAATGTACTATTGGAATTGGACAGCCCCAATATCTTTGTCTAGAAACTAGCCAATCTCTCAATCTGTATGTTGTTTTGTTTTCACACCATCCTTGTTTATTTCCCTCTTCAACAATGAGATCTCTAAAGTGTGTTGAACTTAAGCCATTATAATCACCTGAGTTGATAATATAACCCTCCTCTGTAAAAGGAGAATCTATATCTTCTACTTGAGGGTTTATATTTTTATTAATAACATATTTTATTGGTAGCTTATATTTTTTTGCAAATTCATAGTCCCTATTGTCATGAGCAGGTACTCCCATAACAGCCCCTGTACCATAACCATCTAAAACATAATCTGATACCCATACAGGTATCAATTCTTTACTAATTGGATGAATAACATTAAAACCAAGATAGAGCCCTTTTTTGTCCCTATTGTCGGAGTCTCTTTCTATATCGCTGAGATTTTTTAAAGTTGCTTTAAATTTATTGAATTCTGTTAAGTATTTCTCTTCTATTATATTTTCTATCAATGGATTCTCAGGAGATAATGCTATATAAGTGATCCCAAGAACAGTATCTGGACGTGTTGTAAATATAGTTATAGAAAGATCTTGTAACGAATCTATTTTAAAAGTAATTTCTGATCCAACTGATCTACCGATCCAATTTGATTGCATTGTTTTGACTCTTTCTGGCCAACCTTTCAACAAAGACAAATCTTCAAGTAATCTATCTGCATAATCTGTAATTTTTAAGAACCATTGTTTTAATTGTTTTTTTTCTACCTTTACACCTGATCTCCAGGAATAACCTTCTGCATCTACCTGTTCATTTGCTAAAACTGTTTGGTCATGTGGATCCCAATTTACAGTGGCTAATTTTTGATAAGCAAGTCCAGAGTTAAATAATTCTAAAAATATATATTGAGTCCATTTGAAATAATCTGGATCTGAGGTGTTCAGTTCACGACTCCAGTCAATAGATAACCCTAGTCTCTCTAATTGGTTTTTCATTTCAGAGATATTTGAATTAGTCCATATATCTGGTTGTATCCCTCTTTCTATAGCTGCGTTTTCCGCTGGCAAGCCAAAAGCATCCCATCCCATTGGATGTAAAACTTGATAACCTCGCATTTTGTGAAATCGCGCAATTACATCGGTTATTACATAATTTCTTACATGCCCCATATGTAAATTTCCTGATGGGTAGGGGAACATGGAAAGTGCATAGAAGCTTTTATCTGCTTCTGCGTTTTCACTAGCTATATATTGGTTGTTATTATTCCAATTGGCTTGCCATTTCTTTTCTATTTCCTGAGGTATATAGTTTTTAGCAGAATTATTATAATGATTTTTCATAATGGATTCGTTTTTCAGTTTATTTTAAATTTATGCTTAGTAGACCTGATCACATATAAAATACATGCTTGATAGGTCTCTCTGCATTCATCTATAACAGATTGACTTGAATTTCTATACTTTTGTTGTTGTTTCAAAAAAAAATGAAAAGTGTTAACTTTCAAAAATATCAAGGAATTGGCAATGACTTTATATTAATTGATGCTATAACCAATTCACATTCTTTAGATTTAAATAAATTTACTATTGATAAGGTTACATCCTTGTGTCATAGAAACTATGGCATTGGTTCTGATGGCATAATATTAGTCTTACCATCCAATATATTAGATTTCAGCATTAAAATACTGAATTCAGACGGATCTGAAGCTGAAATGTGTGGTAACGGAATTAGATGTGTTATCAAGTTTATTTTAGACAATGATATTGTTAGCAAAAAGGATAAATATTTAGTCGAAACAAAAGCTGGAAAGATAGAGGCCAGTGTTGAAGAGAACTTTCTTATTAAGGTTAATATGGGGACCCCTGTTATTAGTCCACAAGAAATACCTGTATCCTTGCCATTAGATAAAGATGGAATAGCTTCAGGAGAAATTAATATTAATGATATTAGACTTAAGGTTTTTTCTATAGGCATGGGAAATCCTCATGCTGTCATTTATGTGAATAGTTTAGAAACTGTAAAACTAAAGGAATGGGGAGAACTTATTGAGAATTATCATTATTTCCCATTAAAAACTAATGTTCATTTCGTTACCATTAATAATCGGAATCAGTTGAATGTTCTTGTTTGGGAAAGAGGATGTGGACCCACACTGGCCTGTGGCACAGGAGCTTGTGCATGCCTTGCTATCAGTTCACTTTTAGATAGATCTGACAATAGAGCTAATGTCAATTTACCTGGAGGCACCTTAGAGATATATTGGCCAAATAGAGAAGGCAATATATTTATGACTGGAGAGGCTCAATATGTTTTTAGTGGGAAATTTCTTGTATGATTATGAATCATAAACCTATTAGTGATTTATATTTAGATGCTTGCGCAACAAGTCCCCCTTATGAATCAGTTGTCACGGAATTAGTAACTGTTAATAACAATTTTTGGGCTAATTCTTCAAGTATTCATAATCACGGAATACAGTCATCATATATTGTAGAAAAAAGTAGAAAATATATAGCATCTAAGCTAAATATTCAAAGCGAACAAATCATATTTACATCAGGAGCGACTAACTCTATAGACTTGCTATTTAGAGAAGTGTCTAGTATTTTTTCTTCAGGAAGAATTGTCGTAACTACTGTAGAGCATCCGTGCGTATATAATGCGTTAAAGACTTTTAATTCTGATAAATGGAATATTGATTATTGGGAAGTAGATAAGACAGGAATTATAAGGCTCGAAAATATTGATAAATATTTAAGGAATGATACTAAGTTTGTTTCATTGATTTGGGGTCAAAGTGAAATAGGGTCAGTTCAACCAATTAAATATATAACTAAATTATGTAGGGAAAGAAATATCATGGTACATATAGACGCAACTCAGGTTTTTTCTCAAGGAATAGTTGATCTCAGCAAATTAGATTATGACTTTATTTCTCTATCCGCTCATAAATTTAGGGGACCTGTAGGAGTTGGAATGTTAATCTGTAACCAAAAGTACAGTACTGAAAGGACTACAGATAACTTATATAAACTTTCAATATATTCCTTCAAGAATGGCACACAGTCTGCACCACTTATATCTGGTATGAAGAAAGCTTTTGAATATCTAGATAATCAAATCACAGTAAAAGAACATGACACTATATTTATAGATGACTATATCTCACGAATGACTAATAATCTTATTAATGAATTACTTAAGATTGACGGAGTTGAATTAATAGGTCATAGAACTAAAAGACTTCCTCATCACATTTCCTTTACCATAACTGATATTAACGACAGACCTATTTCCTCTAGAAGCTTTATAAGGCTTCTTTCTAATAATGGCATTTCCGCAAGTACTGGTACAGCATGCACAGCAAAAGATGAACACGATAGCTCAGTTCTTAAGGCTATAGGTATTTCAAAAAAATATAGACAGTCTGTTATTAGATTAAGTTTAGGCAATTGGATTAAGGAATCTGATTTTGAACAAATTCTATTTATAATAAAAAAGACTATTGCATATTCAAGAACCAATTGTGAGCATGAATAAAGAGCTACCCTCAGATTTACGTCAATCCGAGCTACAACTTTTCGAATCAACACTTAACTGTTTGAACAATAAGAAAGAACAATATTTTTCCATTAATCTTAAGTTTGAAGGATTAAAGATAGAAGGAGTTGTAATAAGAACTTTTAAACATTTTGTCAGAAGCAATATGGAATGTTTACTTGCATTCCCAGATTTTGGATCTTCAGCATTACATAAGAGAGACCACCCAGAAATCAGCAATTATATTAGTACATTTAAGGAATTAGTAGAAAATACAGAATTAATTTCTTCTGATAAAATTTTATTAGCAGTAAATCCTCAACCCTATGATTATGATTTATTTGTAGAACTTTGTACTAAATACAAAAACAATAGAATTATTATGTTTAATGGAAAACTTGAAGATACAGCAGTAGGTATTGGTCTTGTAGCAAGAGATAGACGATCTAATTTTATCAAGCAATGGACCACTGCATATTATTTACAACCTCTCTATAAAGGAGCTATTATGTATACCTATGACCATAAATGGCAACTGTATTCTGAGAGCCAGGATGGTTATAGATTCCTTGTTTCATTTGATCGAAAGCCTGATGATCTGTTGATTAGTGAATACTTAGCCTAATGAAAAAAAAAGTCATATCTATTGTCTTATTAATTATATTTTTCAATAAATTAGTAAACAATTATCATATTATTGATACTTATAGGCGTATAATTACTATTATATCTCCTTATCGAGAAAAAATTAATATATGCTATTCTTTGCAAAATAAAATTTCAGATATTATTTCTCCAAACTCTAATAAATGGAGCATTACTGTACTTAACGATTCTGGGAAAACTATTTCTGATATAAATGGAAAAATTTCAAGAATACCAGCATCTAATCAGAAAATATTAACCACTGCATATGCACTTGATAGATTGGGTCCAAACTTTACATTAAAAACTAAATTATATTTCATCAATGGGTCTTATCATATTTTAGGCGAAGGTGATCCCGACCTCAGTCCTAAAACCATAAAATTATTATCTAATAAGATTTTATCTCATTCAAGAAATAGAAATTTATCGACTGTTAATGTTTACCTTTACGAGGAATCGCGAGATAATTGGTGGCATAGTTCTTGGCCAATTATTGATAGGACAGAAACTTATGGAGCTCCAATTAGTCGTTTGGCAGTACAAAGTAACTCTAGTCAATATGCATTGAGTGAACCTATTCTTTTTTTTAAATCTATATTATATTCTAATTTAAATAGAAAAAATAATTCAATTAATATACAGATTCGTAAGTCATCAGACTTTGAAAAAAATATCTTAAACTATCCAATATTTATTTACAATTCAGCCCCCTTTTATTCTCTTCTTAGCCTAGCTAACTCAGAAAGTCATAATTTCACTTCTGAAATATTATTAAAAAGAACTAGTGATAAGTGGAGCTTTACTGAATCTTCTAACAGCATTTATAGTTGGTTAGGTACTTTACCTCTACCGAAGGACAGAATCTTAATTAAGGATGGAAGTGGATTGTCAAGGTCTAATAGGTTAACTTCTAATTACATTGCTAATTTGTTGTTTTATATGAAGCATCATAAATTTAGTAATTATTATTTATCTTCTTTTTCACTTTATGGTTTACGAGGTACTTTAACAAATAGTAATCAAACTTCTTTTCTTAATGGTAAACTTTTGGCTAAGACAGGCACACTAAGTGGTATTAAATCAATTTCTGGTTATCTTCTAAAAGATGATCGTGTCTATATTATTAGTATTATTAGCAATGGTATTGCTTACCCTAATTCGATATCAGATCAAATAATAAAAAATGTCTATAGCAGTGATTGCATTTAACAAGATCAAATCATGTTCAGGTTAACCAAGTCTTCAGCTACTTTTGAAGGTACCATATGTGAAACATTCCCACCGAAACTCGCTACTTCTTTAACTAAAGAACTACTAAGAAAACTATGGTGAGTATCAGTTGCAAGGAATACAGTTTCAAATTTGTTATTTAATGATCTATTGGTATGAGCTATTTGTAGTTCATATTCAAAATCACTCATAGCTCTTAATCCTCTAAGTATCAAATCAACGTTTTGTTGCTCTGCAAATTCTACAGTTAATCCTTTAAAGCTTAGAACTTTTATTCCTGATAACTCTCTAGTTGCATGTTTTATTTGTTCTATTCTACGTTCGAGAGTAAACGTAGCTTTCTTTGAAGGGTTTTCCAGTACAGCAATAACTATTTCTCCAAATAGATCATTAGCCCTCTTGATCAGATCAAGGTGGCCTAATGTCAATGGATCAAAACTTCCTGGATATAGTGCTTTCATTTTAATATTCTAAGCAAATTTATTGTTAGGTTAACTAAGATTGATCTATTGAATAA
Source organism: Prochlorococcus sp. AG-363-M21 (assembly GCA_003278305.1). Lineage (GTDB taxonomy): Bacteria > Cyanobacteriota > Cyanobacteriia > PCC-6307 > Cyanobiaceae > AG-363-N16. Next base: position 1,252 of record QCFU01000005.1, on the reverse strand, counting down.
ATTGTTATGACTCTTGATCTTGAAGCCAAAAAAATTCTTCTAAGGAAAATTCCTCATGGGTTATTTATTTGCGCTGTTCGTGAAAACGATCAAATCAATGGTTTTACAGCAAGCTGGGTTACCCAAGGATCCTTTGTCCCACCTCTTATTGTTATGGCAGTAAGGTCTGAAGGATCTAGTCACGGAATGATAAAGAGAACCAAAAAGTTTTCTTTGAATGTTTTGAGGTCAGATCAAAAAGATTTAGCAGCAGTCTTTTTTAAGCCCCAAGAGGGTTTAGGCGGACGTTTTGAGGCTACAACATTCAGATTAGGAAAAATGGGTCTTCCAATACTAGAAGATTCTATTGGGGGAGTTGAATGTGAGCTTGTTGGAGATATAGAACATGGTGATCATACTGTTTTTGTTGGCGAAGTTAAATTTGCACACTTAAATAAAGATGGCGATGCATTAAATCTCGATTCAACAGGATGGTCTTATGGGGGGTAACTTATTTTGAAAGATTCGATTATAGATAAACCCATTTTTTCAGATCAGGATAGGCTAACTAACACTCTAAACTTAATACCTAGAACACCTGGTTGTTATTTATATAAGGATAATGAAAACAAATTACTCTATGTAGGTAAATCAAAAAATCTTAGAAGCAGGATTAGGAGTTATTTTCGAGATAACAAAAACCATAGTCCTAGAATAGCTCTTATGGTAATGCAAATTTATGATATAGAAGTAATAATTACAGATACAGAATCAGAAGCGCTATCTCTAGAGTCGAATTTAATAAAAAGTCATCAACCGTATTTTAATGTGTTATTAAAAGATGATAAAAAGTATCCCTATTTATGTATCACATGGAGTGAGGACTATCCACGAATATTTGTCACACGTAAAAGGAGACAGCGTATTGAAAAGGATAAATATTATGGGCCTTATGTAGATGTAGGACTTCTTCGAGAAACACTTATGCTAATCAAGAAAATATTCCCACTAAGACAAAGGCCACGTCCATTATATAAAAATAGAACTTGTCTAAATTATGATATAGGAAAATGTCCTGGTGTTTGCCAGCAAATCATAGACTCTGAAACTTATAAGAAAACTATTAAGGAAATATGATGAGGAAGTCTATTTGTTCTATGACCTATTATTACAACTCCGTCAATCTTAAGTAATTCATTTATAAGATTAATAGTCATTCTTGAGATATAGTCATCTATAAATATAGTGTCTTGTTCTTTTACTGTGATTTGAT